>NZ_CP130886.1:1212682-1819023 GCF_030622045.1 Planctellipticum variicoloris
GCGTAATAGATGTCGTTACGGAGCGCAACGACGTACGAGTAAAAGCGACACTGGATCTTCTGCTTGTCGGCACTAGGCCGACGCATGATGAAATTGTCCTTTCAGGTGGATGGCTACAGGCCCTTCTTCCAGCGCGGCTGCGGCCCGCAACGCGGTCTCGGCGCAGCCTCAGCGGGGCTCGGAGCCGCCACGGCGGACGGATCCGGCGGCTGGTGGGACGAAGTAAGTGCGGAGCGGCGGATCCGGACAGCCGTCCGTCTCCCACCGGGCTGCCCGACTGGCAGCGAGCCGTCAGCCATGCGGCGCCGCACGTTCGACAGCGACGGCAGAATGCGTCGACAATCTGAGCGACAGGATCGGATTCGGGATCACGCATCGCGTTCGGGGAGTAACTACCGGCCTGCGCCCGCAGCGCAATGCCGACAGGAACGGCTCGACCATCCTGACCAAGGTCAGAGAATTTCTGCCAGAACTCACGGAGCTCGTTCAGAAAGTCTGGGTTCGTCAACAGCCAGCCGAGATAGCCGTGCTGTGCGATTCTTTGCAGCGTGAATCGCCGTTTCGCGATGGGGACCACATCATCAACTCGGATTTTCGCCCGCCGACACTCCTCCAGATAGCCTTGCACCGCGGGTAACTGGTCATCCAAGGGGCGGGCGGACGCACAAGCCCGTCGACGATCGGTACTCCGTCGGCAAAGCCGACGCAGCCATCAACGGATTCCGCAAACTCAGAGAGCGCCCTGTCGACAGATGCAATCTCCTGGTCCAACTGGGTAATCTTCACCGCCCCTTTGAAGCCCTTCCACAACTCAAGCGGCACCGCGTAGAACCGGCGGCCAGCCACCAGCCGATGACGGCGAAGATCGTCCGGGAGATCGACTCCCTGCAGCACCGAGCATGTGAACTCGGAGCTGGATGGCGCTTCGGGAGCGGTCAGCGTCGAGGAGCCGTCGCTGGACATGGAACGCTGCTCCGCCCGGTCCTGTCGCCGCCTTCCAGCACCGAATTCCGACGGCTACAGATCTCCTCATGAATATATGACGCAGAAACGGCCGGGATTTAGCGATTCGAGCCGTCTTGGGCCGACTTTGACTGCATCGGCATGACGAATCGGCACGCCCGCTTCGCAACATTTGCTTGCGTCGGGGTGGTGTACGCGACTACCGTCGGACACGTTCTGTACCCCCGGGCACGCTATTCTGCGGCCCTGCGTATTGCATCGCACTCGGGAACCCGGTCACGATGTCCGACTCCGCACAACTCATCCGCCAGTGGACGCTCCTCCGCTCGCTCTCCGCACGACGGCACGGAGCGACGCTCAAGGAGCTGGCCGCCGACGCCGGCGTTTCCCAGAAAACCATCCTCCGCGATCTCAAACTCCTGCGACTGCTCGCCTTCCCCATCGATGAAACCGTCGGCGAGTTCGGTCGCAAGCACTGGCGGATGACCGATGCCGGCGGGCTGCCAAGCCTCAATTTCACTCTCGAGGAAGCCGCGGCCCTCTACCTCGGCCGCCAGTATCTCGAAGGTCTGGCCGGGACGCTCTTCTGGTCCGGGGCGCAGAGCGCCTTCAGCAAGATCAAGTCGGCCCTGGGGGACGCCGCCCTTCGGCACATCACGAAACTGGCGACGCGGTTCTACCTGCAGTCGCATCGCTTGACTGACTACACCGGCCGGGCCGAGCTGATTGACCGGCTGATGATGGCCATTGAGGATCGGAAACTCACGGTTCTGACGTACCAGTCGCTTCGCAGCACGGAGCCGGTGACGTATTTCGATATCCACCCGTACGCGATGGTCCACTACCGGGCGGCCCTGTACCTCATCGCCTGGTCGAGGGACCACGGCGAAATCCGTACGTTCAAAGTTGACCGGGTCTCCGACGTCGAAGTGCAGGGTCTGCAGTTCGAGCGGCCCGGCGACTTCGAACCGGCGAAGTTTCTGCAGCATGCGTTTGGCATCTTTGCGGGGGACGGGCCGCCGCGAACGGTTCGGATCCGCTTCGCCGCCCCGGTCGTCCGGCTGCTGGAGGAAAAGACGTTTCATCCGAGCCAGACCCTCAATCGCCAGCGCGACGGCTCCGTGATTGCGACGTACGAACTGGGGACGTTCGAGGAATTCACGTCATGGGTGCTGAGCTTCGGCCCGCAGGCGGAGGTGCTCGAACCGGCGGAACTGCGGGAGCAGGTGGGGCGGATGCTGGTGGAGGCGAGCGGGCTGTATGAGCCGGAACGGCCCGAGCGGGTGAAGCGCGGGAGGGGGAAGGGATGAACGGTTCCTGGGGCCTGGATGTTACGCAACATATTTTGCAGTAGTGGGTTGCGAATCTGAGGCGAGGTGAGTCGCGTGGGCTCGAAAATTTCCAGGAGGGGGGATTTTGGGTTTTTGGGTGGCGGGAACATCGTTGTCGGCATCGGCAGTCACAACATCATCGTCAGCGGTGGTGGTGTCCGGGCGGGGCGGTGGTGGTCGGGGGATGGGGGGAGGGATTGGCTCATTGTTCGCGCTGCGGCGCTCTCTTCAATAAGAGGGACTTTGTTGCGCGGAATTCACAGAGGCGGGTATCGGGAATCGGGGATCGGGTATCGCAGAGAAATACATCGGGGGATGAAGATATGGACGCTCGAACGAAACGGGGGCTCCGGGATGGCGGTTTTGTCGACGAATTCTTCGGCCGAAGTGCGATTGATGCTGCGGTTTGCGGGGCGCTGTTTGCGGCCGGGCCAGATCACTCCCGACGCCGTCTGCTGCGATCCGCCGGTCGAACTTCCTCCGGGCGGGGGGGAAGTGCTGATGACGGTCGACGGCCAGGCACGGACCTGGGCGGTCCTGCTGCCGGTCGGCAGCAAAGTCGATCTGCCGCGCACGCCGATCCGCCGGCTCCTCAACCCGTTGCGTCGTCACTCTTCAATGGGGCCGCCCCTGGATGGGGCGGAAGTGGGTTTCGGAAGCCGCAGGAAACCCCGCTCAAAGCAATTCTTCAATGGGGCCGGGGGCGCAAGGCCGACGCCTTCGTCCCGGAAATCAACTTCCAGCGTGCCAGCATACAGCGACTCTCCCGGCGTTCAATCTCTTTCATTGCGTTAAGAGGGGTTTGGGGAGATGACAGAATTCTTGAAAAATGCTTGACACCACTTCAGATCACTGTACGGTGATTGCAACGCACGCATGAGCATCCATTCCGCATCTGTTCGTTCGACGACGGGCCGCAAGATGACCAAACCCAGCCAGCAGGTTGATTTCGATGGCGCCTTCAAGGCGCTCACCGGTCATTCACCGTTGTCGTGGCAGCGGAGGTTGTATCGGCACTGGTTCGCCGTCGAAAAATTCCCGGCCGTCTGTGATCTGCCAACAGGACTCGGTAAGACGATGGTGATGGCGATCTGGCTCATCGCCTGGGCAAACAACCTGAGGATTCCCACGCGGCTGATCTACGTCGTCGATCGGAGAACCGTCGTCGATCAGGCCACCGACCTTGCAGAGATGCTGGTCAGGAACTGGAAAAACACGAACTTTGGCGGCGAACCACCCGCCATCTCCACACTTCGCGGCCAACTCGCCGACAATCGCGAATGGTCGCGCGATCCTTCCAGGCCCGCAATCATCATCGGTACGGTCGATCTCATCGGCTCGGCGCTGCTGTTCTCCGGCTATCGCTCCAGTTACAAACGCCGACCGCTCGAAGCGGGCTTGCTCGGGCAGGATTCTCTGCTGGTTCTGGACGAGGCTCATCTGTCCAAACCTTTCGAGAAGCTTGCCTGCGCCATTGGCGATGATGGCCCATTCCAGAAAAGTCGCGACAAGCGATTACAAGGCTCGCCGATGCGAGTTATTCGCATGTCTGCGACGACCTCATCCGATCCAACAGTCAACGTGTTTCGACTCGAAGGTGATTTTGAGCGCCGAACCGAGGACTTTGTCGACGATACGGTTTTTAACCGGTACGAGGCCACGAAGGTCCTGACGATTACGACACTTGGCCAGAAGGAAAAATTGACCGATAGAATCGCCCGCGAAGCCGTCGCTTTGGCAGAAGACAACTCGCTTCGTGGCAAACGCATCGTTGTTTTTGTTCGAAAGCCGGATGATGCAAAGAGTATTGCCATCGCGATTCGCGGGCAGGTTGTCGAAGTCATTGATGAGGCCGGCCAGAAGTCCAAAAGGATCAAGAGCACACCATACGCGAATTCGGTTGCAGTCCTCACCGGCACGATGCGCGGGTTGGAGCGCGATGAACTCGTCGATCTTGAGAAACCTCTTGGCGAAGGCGACCACGAACGCCGGGTGATGCAACGGTTTCTCAAACCCGATAATGATCCTTCACTTGGGAGTTGCTTCCTCATCTCTACCAGCGCCGGCGAAGTCGGCTTCGATCTCAACGCAGACCATCTCGTGGGTGACGAGGCGCCGCTGGATTCCTGGATTCAGCGCCTGGGCCGGGTGAATCGTCGCGGTAACGGCAAGGCAACGGTAGTGCTGGTCAGAAGGAAGGAACCTGCCGACAAGTCAGAGTTCGACAAGGCGTGTTCGGCCACGTCGAATCTACTCACGAATGGTATGGACGTCAGCCCCAAGGCGTTGAAAGTATTCAAGAATTCGCTCCAGCGGGAGCAGATCGAACGGGCGTCCTCTCCAAAACTAGCAACGGTCGACCTGACCGATGTTCTTCTCGATGCGTGGAGCATGACCAGCATCACGGACCGCATGCCGGGCCGCCCCGATGTCGGTCCATGGCTGCGTGGCATTGCCGAGTGGGAACCACCACGAACGGAGATCGCCTGGCGGGCCGAACTCGATCTCGACGGCTTTGCCGACCTGGGTGATTACGACATTGAAGAATGGTTCGACACCCACCGCATCCTCACTCACGAATCGCTCGGTGCGAACACTGGCGATGTAGCCAGTTGGCTCAAGGCACGGTGGGATGGATTTTCCGAAATGCAGCAAGAAGAGATCGGAAAACGGCCGGTGATCATCGATCGTGCGGGAATGGAAATCCTCCCGTTGGGCGAAGTCGTCAATCGCTTGTCACGCAAGACCGCCGATGCCGATGCGTTCTTGCGGGGAGCGGAAATCATTGTTCCTGCGTCCTTCGGCGGCATTCGTCGTGGAGTTGGTTTACTCGATTTCACCGAACCAAAGCTCAATAGAGGCGACGAAGCGAAGCCGCCTGAAGAAGCCCCGTCGATTCTCAATGATCAGACGGACGCAATCGACGTTGCCGACGTAGGGGGGGGACGCTATCGCGAGAAGCTCGTAAAACTCGAAGGAGGCGAGCCGGAAACGACCCCGCTCATCCCTGGAGCGGTTAATCCGACGGGACTCGCTCGCTACGCTCTCGAACTTGAATCCGATGACGAGAAGACTGTCCGTCTTGTCAGCTACGTTCCGCGACGAGAGCGACCCGAAACAGGCCAGAAACCGCAAACTCTCAAACAGCATGTGTCTACCGTCCGCAAGGTCGTAGACGACATCGTTTCCCGCTTGGCGATTCCCAGTGCGATCGTACAGGCCTCCCAATTTGCTGCCGATTGGCACGACCACGGAAAAGCCCGAGAACGATGGCAGCGCCTGCTCGTTCTCCAGGGAGATTTCGCCAGACCGGATGAACCGATGGGCAAGTCCGGCGGCGAAATGAAACGTGACTCACGGGGCTATCGCCACGAATTCGCCTCGCTCCGCGAGTTCACCGACGCATTCAACGGTGGGAACCTGCTCGATACTTCCGGCGATCCAGTCAATCAGGACGTCTTCGATCTGGCCGCGCACCTGATCGCCGTCCATCACGGTCGCGGACGGCCGCATTTTCCAAAAGGCGGTTTTGATCCCGATTGCGAAGCTCGTTCGAATGAAATTCATACGGAGGCCATTCGCCGTTTCGCGCGGCTTCAGCGGAGGTACGGCTGGTGGCGTCTGGCGTGGCTTGAAAACCTGCTGCGATGCGCCGACGCCTTGGCGAGTGCGAATGTTAACAGCACCGAAAGCGACGAAACGGAGCGAGGCGAATAATGAGCGACAGGGAGAACGCCAATATCCAGATTCCAATCGACTTGACCAACCCCGGCCAGTTTTTTGCATGCTGTGGATTACTGGAGTTGGCTAGCCGTATTGACGCAAACGCACTGGGCTGGTTCGATGGCTCGAAATACTGCATTAGCACTTTTGCCGAGGATTTCCTCGACAAGTTCTTCAGTTGTACGGTCGACGTGGACTCGTCATATCAGTCAGCGAGTGCCGATGATGGCAAGGAAGAAGACACAGACGACAGCGACGATCATTACCGCGGGCGTGTTTTTCCGATGAAGCTTGGCCCTCCGTTTCATTTGCTGCTTAACTGGTGGACGGACAACGAAGCCCAGGGACAGAAGCTCAAACTCTGGACCGCAGGCCAGCGCGTAACCGACCTTTTGCTCGGACACCACAAGAGGAAGAAGAAGAAAGTCAAGGGCAAGCCAGACGAAACCACAAAGTTGTACACGCCTTCAACGCGAGAGCATTTCGCCAACGTCGTCAAACAGTATCCAGACGACTGGTTACGCAAGGCTGTCCCGATTGACTCACCCGCAGCATTTTCGTTCGACAGTCGCCTTTCACGCAATAACGCACTTGATATGGGGCACTTTACTCACGGCACGTTAGCTTTCTCGCCAGCGATTGATGTGCTGTGCCTCGTCGGCTTTCAGAGATTTCGTCCAGAGATGATCGAGGTGTGGAACCGCAATCGCTACTGCACTTGGATCGAGCCTCTGCCGGTGCTTGTCGCTCCGATGGCTGCACTCGGTATGCTTCCGTCCTTCGTTGGTCAGTATTTTGAATTCCCAATCAAAGCGCGTGATTCGCAAGGTCGTTTCAAGCTTTTCGGTCACGCACAACCCGCAAGGAAACCCAATGTCTGAATTACTTGATTCTTACGATCACCTTCTCAAAGACACCGGTCCGGCAGCCATCGTGCTCAAGCAATGGCTCAAGCCGGTCGGCGACCCGATCGTTTTCCCACCAACTTACGCCAACCCAAAAGAGAAGGATCCGCCTGTCTACAACATTGATCACTTTGGAGACACTACGTCTCTCGGAAAGCGGTTCGAGAGGTTCAAGAAGACGCATACATTCATGACTTCTGAGCGTGTCGAAGAAGGCAAGCTCCATTCCGTTTGCGTCATTGACAGCATTCCCTCGCAAGCGAATCGAATCGAGCCGGCATTTGCACGTTTGGTCGACGACGAGGGAAACCAAGTCAAGCTCGTCCCGACAGTGAAAGTGAAGGCCAAGATCGACGACGAGGTACGTGAACTGGATCTGCTCATTGATGCAGGCCATCGTATTGCCGATGCCATGCTTCGCTACACCTCCATCGCAGCCGACGTCAGTGCCGCAATTCTTGCCCGAAAGAAGCGCGACAAGCCCGACTCTAAGCCGCTCGCAAAACTTGCTCCGACATCGCTCATCTTCGGCATGTGGGATTCGCAGGCCACAGGCGTGAAAATTCCGCGACTCATCAATTCAATTATCCGCGCATACGACGTTCGCGAGTACCGTCGATCCTCGCAGTTCAATCCGGCCATGGATTTTGAGGCTGCCGGAGTGACCACAGACAAGGGCGACGTCCGATTATCTGAGGTCGGTATGGATGGTGCCCCATCCACGTTCCAACTCGGGGGAGTTGAGGCAATTGGTGGCATTTGCCGTGAGGCGTCTCTGAATCTCTGTACGTTACGGGACATCCAATCGACATCGGATGAGGAAACCCTGAAGCTCCAACGATACATCCTTGGCCTGAGCTTAGTTGCGATTACCTACCTTGATGGAAAGGTATTGAACCTACGGCAGGGCTGTCAATTAGTCGGTGTTCCGGAGAAGCCCATGGAACGCAATGCGATTAACGCCGACGGAACGGAGGCGGCATTCGTGATCGATGCTACGGCTGCGTTGAAGTATGCCAGCATGGCTGCCGCCGATTTTGGTATCGGCCCAGATCGCATTGATATCGTGTTCGATGCGAAAGCCGCGAAGGCGGCGCGGAAGAAAGTAAAGCCAGCCAAAGAGGAGGACAACGCGTGATCCTTCTTTTGTCGGTTCGCTTGCTCGACGACCGTTTCCACGGCCTCGCCGCCAATGGCGAGCAGCCCAACTGGCCCCCTTCTTGCTTTCGCCTGTTTCAAGCGATCGTTGCGGGAAACGCGAGGGGCGATTCAATACCCGCTCAGGTCGTTGAAGCACTCAAGTGGCTTGAAGCGCTCCCACCGCCCGTAGTCATCGTCCCGGCGTCGAAAGCGGGGATGGTGATACTTACTTACGTCCTGAACAACGCCGAAGGACGTAGTCGCACGCAGAAATTTCTTCGGCCAACGCTGCTCAATGGCGACCGCTTGATCGAGTTTGCCTGGCAGTATGATTCTTCTGAGATCATGACGCAGAATCATGCACGGGTTCTTCTTGACGCTGTTCGCCATATTAGAGCCTTTGGGTGGGGAATCGATCTTGCGATCGGCCACGGGGTCATACAGGAACGCCTGCCTGAACCGTCCGAGTCGCGTTCGCATTTTGTTCCGCGAGAACACCCGGATGCGCCGGGCATTGAGATTCGTGTTCCAAAGGCCGGAAGCATGGAGTCCTTAACCACGTGTTTCCGACAATATCTCGGCCGCTTTGAATCAAGCGATTCAACGCTCCTCGAATCAGGCGGTCCGGTTTACCAGCCGTGGCCATATGCTTCCGGTGTCGTGCGCCCTCACGCCGTGTTTAAGCTCATCGATGACAACGACGACACGGTTGCCTATCCTCACGCCAAACTTATTCATGTTGCGGGAATGGTCCGGCACATTGCGATCGAGATGATGAGGCACAATCCGCCGCGCAATTTGCGAGAAAGGCAACCCACGGAGTGGGTTCAGGCTTACGTTGCCGGGCATCAGTCTCCCGAAGACAAGGCGGCCGACGGTCCTCATTCGCAGTTGTCGTACATTCCTCTTCCGTCAATCGGCCACCAACACGCGGACCCTGCTGTTCGGCGCGTGATGATCGTTGCGCCTCTCGGCGATGAGGCATGGCTTGATCATTTAGCGCAGTACCTTGACGGTCAGATGCTGGAACCGGAGAACGACACCAGACTCCCGGCCGGCACGCACCTCCAGTTGATTCCTGATGGCCACAAGGACGGTGTTCGCGACGCCTACATCCGGGATTCGCGAACCTGGGCGAGTTTTACACCGGTCATCCTTCCGGGACATGACGATCACAAGCCGGACAAAACTCGCAAATTGATCCTCAAGGCATTGGCCCAATCCGGAATAGAGCAACCCTGCGAGTTCGAGTGGAGCACATTCAGCCTCTTCCCGAAATCGTATGACGCTCGCAAGTACGTTCATGATGACAATGCTCCTGGTGGCAAGCGGCGTGTCGGCTATTTCCGCCCGGATCACCTGCTGCACCAGACGGCCGTGCATCTGCGAATAACATTCCAGCAGCCTGTTCCCGGCCCGATCACGGTCGGTGCGGGTCGCCACTACGGTCTCGGCCTCTTCGCCGCCACCGACTGATTTCCGCTCCCCAGCGGTATGACGCCGCTCTTTCACAATCTGGTGAAAACCCTTTTTCCGTAGTGTCGAGCTGCGCGGCGTTGTCACGGAGGATGCTCTCCCCTTTGCTGGAGGAACTCCGTGATGACGCCTGCCGCTCTCGATCTCGAACACACGCCGACCGCGATTCCCGATTCCCAAGGCCCGAAACCCGGCTCGGCGCCCGCCCCCTTCGACCTCGAAGGGATTCTGACCGGCGAAGGGACCAACGCCGTCGCGTCCGACGCCGAGCTGGTTCCGGCCCGGATGCTCAACGAATTCGCCTACTGCCCGCGTCTGGCGTATCTCGAATGGGTGCAGGGGGAGTTTGAAGACAACCTGGTGACCCGCGAAGGGACGTTCGGGCATCGCAACGTCGACCGGCCGTCGTGCAAGCCGGTCCCCTCCCCCGACGAGCTCGGCGATGAGGACGATCCGCCGCCCCAGACGTCGCGGGCGCTGATGTTGTCGTCGTACCGCGAAGGACTGCTCGCCAAGCTGGACATCGTCGAGCTGGAAGGCCGGCGGGCGGTGCCGGTCGATTACAAGCGGGGGACCGTTCCCGATAGTCCGCACCAGGCGTGGGAGCCCGAGCGGGTGCAGCTCTGCGCCCAGGGGCTGATTCTCCGCGACAACGGCTACGCCTGCGACTACGGCGAGCTGTATTTCATCGAGTCCCGTCGGCGGGTGGTGGTGCCGTTCGACGACGTGCTGATCATGCGGACGCGACAGCTCGTGGGGGATCTCCGGCGGATGGCCGAGGCGCGGAAACTGCCGCCGCCGCTGGTCGACAGCCCGAAGTGCCCGCGCTGCTCGCTGGTGGGGATCTGCCTGCCGGATGAGACGAACTGGCTGCGGGAGAGTCGAGAGTTGAGAGATGAGAGTCGAGAGGCAGAAACAGAGCGGAAAGCAGAAAGCGGAGAGCGGACGGCCAGGCGAGAGCCGGAAGAGGAGAATGCGAAGAAAGACCGCATTGGGGCGCGGCCGGTGGGGGAGGTTCGGAAACTGTTGCCTGCGCGGGATGATGCGCGGCCGCTGTATGTGCAGGAACAGGGGGCGACGCTGGGGAAGGACGGGGAGCGGCTCATTGTCCGCTCGAAGGACGGGAGTTCGACGCCGGTGCCGCTGATTAACGTGTCGCAGGTGTCGGTGTTCGGCAACGCACAGATGTCAGCCCCGGTGCTGCGTGAGATCGTTTCGCGGGGGATTTCGATCTGCCATTTTTCGTACGGCGGCTGGTTCCACGCGATGACGACCGGGCTGACGCACAAGAACGTCGAGTTGCGGATGGCCCAGTTCGCCGCGGCCGGCGATCCGGCGAAGTCGCTGCCGATCTGCCGGGCGTTCATCGCCGCGAAGATCCGGAATCAGCGGACGATGCTCCGGCGGCACGGTCCGGAGTCGCTGAAGCCGGACCTGGATCGGCTGGCGGAATGGATCGGGAAGGCGGAGCGGGCGACGAGTGCGGAGTCGCTGATGGGGATTGAAGGGATGTCGGCGAAGGTGTACTTCGCGGGTTTTGCGAAGCTGTTCAAGGGGCCGCAGAACTTCACGCTGGAGGGGCGGAACCGGCGGCCGCCGACCGATCCGATCAACGCGCTGTTGTCGTTCGTGTATGCGTTGTTGATGAAGGACTTGACGGTGACGCTGCAGTCGGTGGGGTTCGACCCGATGCTGGGGTTTCTGCATCAGCCGCGGTACGGGAGGCCGTCGCTGGCGCTGGACCTGGCGGAGGAATTCCGGCCGCTGATCGGCGATTCGGTGGTGCTGACGCTGGTCAATAACGGGGAGGTGTCGGCGAATCAGTTCGTATCGCGGGCGGGGTCGGTGGCGCTGACGGACACCGGGAGGAAGGCGGTCCTGGCGGCGTACGAACGGCGGATGGAACACGAGATCACGCACCCGATCTTCCGGTACAAGTTGAGTTATCGGCGGGTGCTGGAAGTGCAGGCGAGGTTGTTATCGCGGGTGCTGCAGGGCGATCTGCCCGAGTACCCCGGTTTCTGCACGCGGTAGGTGTGAGGGGTAGACCAGGGAAGTGGAGGTGGCGAAGAGGCCGAGGGGCAGGCTGAAGATGAAGTGAGACAGGTATGAAGAACGTGTTTATCGTGTCGTACGACGTGGCGGACGCGAAGCGATTGCGGAAGACGTACCGGAAGCTGTGCGGGTTCGGGCAGTCGCTGCAGTATTCGGTGTTCCGGTGCGAGCTGTCGCCGATTCAGTTGCAGACGTTGAAGGACGGGCTGTGGGAGATTTTGAATCTGGACGAGGATCGAGTTATGGTGGTGAACCTGGGGCCGGCGGGTTCGCGCGGCGACGAGTGCGTGGATTTCTGGGGTCAGCCGCGCTGGCTGACGCCGGAGCGAGCTGCGGTGATCGTTTGAGGAGGTTTTGTTGCGATTGAAGCGAATTCGAGCGGTCCGGTGCCCGACAAACCCCCGTGACCTCTCGCAGGCGTAAGTGACTGAGATGCATCGAGTTCTGTGAACAGACCTGTTGAGGAGAGACTTTGTGAGATGTCAGTTTCGTTACCGCTCGCAAACTGGATTCGAAGCCGTTGGTGGCAAGGAGTTTGGGAAGCGGGCGGTCATCCGCGCCATTCAGGCGCGGCCCCATTGAAGCGCATGATCCCTCCAGGTTTCTAATTCGCCTGCGTCCTGTCATCCGCGCCATTCAGGCGCGGCCCCATTGAAGCGCGGCCGGTGTGAGCCAGTATTCCAGCGGATGAAACAGTCATCCGCGCCATTCAGGCGCGGCCCCATTGAAGCACTGCGGCAATATCCTTCGCAAGATCGGTATCCGCCGGTCATCCGCGCCATTCAGGCGCGGCCCCATTGAAGCGATAAGTCCCGAAGCAACGTCTGTGCTCTGGATCGGGTCATCCGCGCCATTCAGGCGCGGCCCCATTGAAGCGAGAAGCAGCTAAAGACGTTTCAACTATCAAGAAAAGTCATCCGCGCCATTCAGGCGCGGCCCCATTGAAGCTGGTGTGCCCATGTGATGGTCGTCTTCGGAGGGCTCGTCATCCGCGCCATTCAGGCGCGGCCCCATTGAAGCACGGACACAATTACGTCGTCTTCGTCACGGCGCGCACCGAGTCATCCGCGCCATTCAGGCGCGGCCCCATTGAAGCGCGGCCTCCTTTCGACGCAGCAGGAGCAGGGACACCGCGTCATCCGCGCCATTCAGGCGCGGCCCCATTGAAGCACTCGATTGGTTGATCGCGGGTCTCGCAACGATCGCGTCATCCGCGCCATTCAGGCGCGGCCCCATTGAAGCCTGGAGGAGCGGGTCGGGCGGCGACTGAAGAAATTGCGTCATCCGCGCCATTCAGGCGCGGCCCCATTGAAGCTTGTTGTAGCCGCCCCAGAGTTTCGCCACGTCTTCCTCCGGTCATCCGCGCCATTCAGGCGCGGCCCCATTGAAGCAACCTCTCCTCCGACGCCGAACCATCAGCCGGGGTGCGTCATCCGCGCCATTCAGGCGCGGCCCCATTGAAGCCCGAGGTCGTCGTCGGGGTCGGCGAGCGGATCCGCGTTGTCATCCGCGCCATTCAGGCGCGGCCCCATTGAAGCGAGCACGCCGGCAACGATGCCCGGATCGTCCCGCCCAGTCATCCGCGCCATTCAGGCGCGGCCCCATTGAAGCCGGCGATGCAGGTCGAAAGTTCGACTGGTTCGGCGGGTCATCCGCGCCATTCAGGCGCGGCCCCATTGAAGCAGGCGGCGAAACTTGTGTTGAAGGGTAGCGAAGCCGAGTCATCCGCGCCATTCAGGCGCGGCCCCATTGAAGCGCAACAGGAGACGTTGTTTAGGACGGAAACGAAACGCGTCATCCGCGCCATTCAGGCGCGGCCCCATTGAAGCAAATCGACGGCAACCTCTACACGAAGCGTGGCCACGTCATCCGCGCCATTCAGGCGCGGCCCCATTGAAGCCCGCCGTGCTCTCGCGCGACTCGGATTCCGTGGCGTCGGTCATCCGCGCCATTCAGGCGCGGCCCCATTGAAGCTCGGTATTGAACGGAATCCCCATGTCGATCTTGAGTGGCTCGTCATCCGCGCCATTCAGGCGCGGCCCCATTGAAGCGTCACGGTCTGCCTGGAGCTGCCGCGGCATGTGCGGGCGGTCATCCGCGCCATTCAGGCGCGGCCCCATTGAAGCATGGGTGACACGTTCGGCCTCCACTTCGCGGAACCGAGTCATCCGCGCCATTCAGGCGCGGCCCCATTGAAGCCACAACGCATCGAGCAGCGTCGGCTCTTGCGACACGTGTCATCCGCGCCATTCAGGCGCGGCCCCATTGAAGCGCTGGCGTCAAACGCTGACTGGATGCTGTCCCACAAGTCATCCGCGCCATTCAGGCGCGGCCCCATTGAAGCTAGAGAACACCGCGGAAGCCAAGGCGGCGGGCTGGAAGGTCATCCGCGCCATTCAGGCGCGGCCCCATTGAAGCGCCAGTCTGACCACGTTCAGCCACAGAAACGCGCTGCGTCATCCGCGCCATTCAGGCGCGGCCCCATTGAAGCTGCGGGCTGTGTGAGGGCAAAGAGCTGGAACGTCTGCTGGTCATCCGCGCCATTCAGGCGCGGCCCCATTGAAGCCGCTCTGGCCTCTTCGATCGTTCTGATGTTCCGCAGGTAGTCATCCGCGCCATTCAGGCGCGGCCCCATTGAAGCCAGACCGATTACAAAGAAGGGATCGGCCATCTGCCGGTCATCCGCGCCATTCAGGCGCGGCCCCATTGAAGCGGCACCTCCCTGCTACAGAGTTTCCAGAACCGCCATGTCATCCGCGCCATTCAGGCGCGGCCCCATTGAAGCGCATCGCAAGAGCATTCTCGCGTCGCGATAGCACCAGTCATCCGCGCCATTCAGGCGCGGCCCCATTGAAGCCACTCGACGGAGACACTGGCACCGATGGTCAGCTCGTCATCCGCGCCATTCAGGCGCGGCCCCATTGAAGCACGACAAGCCGATCGGTCTCGGCATGCTCCGCTGCTCGTCATCCGCGCCATTCAGGCGCGGCCCCATTGAAGCTCGGGTGAACGGTTCGCGGATACCGGACTTCGGGCCGGTCATCCGCGCCATTCAGGCGCGGCCCCATTGAAGCTGACGGTCCGGACGGGATCCCGCGGCTGCGCTTCGTCGTCATCCGCGCCATTCAGGCGCGGCCCCATTGAAGCGCCGGCGTCGCGGACGAATACGACACCGTCATCCCCGTCATCCGCGCCATTCAGGCGCGGCCCCATTGAAGCTGGGATGCGTTCGTGCTTGACGAGAGCACGTGCATCCGGTCATCCGCGCCATTCAGGCGCGGCCCCATTGAAGCAAGTATTAGCTGGTGGATGTTTCGCTTGGTATTACCGAGTCATCCGCGCCATTCAGGCGCGGCCCCATTGAAGCGCAGGTGCAGCAGGTAGTTTCGGCTGCTGGTGCGGTGGTCATCCGCGCCATTCAGGCGCGGCCCCATTGAAGCTTCAAGCAAGTCCGGTTACAAGCCGCCGAAACGCCTGTCATCCGCGCCATTCAGGCGCGGCCCCATTGAAGCCATCGCCAGTGCGAAGATCGGCAGCCGGAGATTGTCGAGGTCATCCGCGCCATTCAGGCGCGGCCCCATTGAAGCCTGACTCATGGTCGTGAGTGCGGCAGCCATCGCGTCGTCATCCGCGCCATTCAGGCGCGGCCCCATTGAAGCAACAGGTCGGTGAATTCGTGAAGCGGGAAGAACTGGGCGTCATCCGCGCCATTCAGGCGCGGCCCCATTGAAGCGTCCTGCAACGCCTTCGCTTTGTCCTCCATGTACTTGTCATCCGCGCCATTCAGGCGCGGCCCCATTGAAGCAGCGGCAGACCGCATTCCGCCCGGCTGGGCATACATGTCATCCGCGCCATTCAGGCGCGGCCCCATTGAAGCTCTGGCAGGGGAACCACGCCGCCAACACCGTCGAGAAGTCATCCGCGCCATTCAGGCGCGGCCCCATTGAAGCCCATCAAATATTTGCTACCAGAGGCAACTGGCGACCGTGTCATCCGCGCCATTCAGGCGCGGCCCCATTGAAGCAAGGCGATTGATGATACGCGGCATGCTCTCACTGTCGGGTCATCCGCGCCATTCAGGCGCGGCCCCATTGAAGCAGGTATTGCGTGTGAGGCCGTCAGATGCGTCTAGGATGGTCATCCGCGCCATTCAGGCGCGGCCCCATTGAAGCCAAGATCAATTCGAATCTGTCCAGCACGTCGCCAAACCGTCATCCGCGCCATTCAGGCGCGGCCCCATTGAAGCGACGATGTTGTCCTGGCGAAACGGTTCTTGGCATTCAGTCATCCGCGCCATTCAGGCGCGGCCCCATTGAAGCAGCCCGCAGGCCGCAACCCTGACGTTCAGCGGAGCCAGTCATCCGCGCCATTCAGGCGCGGCCCCATTGAAGCGTCTGGACGCCACCAGCGTACTGCGTCGAAACCGACCGGTCATCCGCGCCATTCAGGCGCGGCCCCATTGAAGCCGCGCAATCCCCAGTCGCTCTGCAATGATCTGCTTGTCATCCGCGCCATTCAGGCGCGGCCCCATTGAAGCAGGGCGACGCGATCACGGAAGACGCGATCCGACCGGAGTCATCCGCGCCATTCAGGCGCGGCCCCATTGAAGCACATGCCGGAACTGGCCCGCCACGGAGTTCCGAACGAGTCATCCGCGCCATTCAGGCGCGGCCCCATTGAAGCAAAGCCGCATTACCCGCTCGCAACTTACTACCAATCGTCATCCGCGCCATTCAGGCGCGGCCCCATTGAAGCGTGCAGCCACCCGCCGATATGGTAATCCGCCACGAGTCATCCGCGCCATTCAGGCGCGGCCCCATTGAAGCCGGCAGCGGTCCGGTCGGAAGGAACGGCCGGGGCGGAAGTCATCCGCGCCATTCAGGCGCGGCCCCATTGAAGCAAGATGTCCGCCATGCTCGCACAGAACACCGGCCACCAGGTCATCCGCGCCATTCAGGCGCGGCCCCATTGAAGCCTCGCCGCCTTCCGGCCACTGCTCGCCTTCGACGGGTCATCCGCGCCATTCAGGCGCGGCCCCATTGAAGCACGGTTTCAGAAACGTGTCGAAAGGTATGGTGAACGAGTCATCCGCGCCATTCAGGCGCGGCCCCATTGAAGCTGCTGGTCAATCGCCTGCAGAAACCGCTCATTAGCCTGTCATCCGCGCCATTCAGGCGCGGCCCCATTGAAGCGCGCGCGACGAAAAACCGCAGGCGGCGATATAGACACGCGTCATCCGCGCCATTCAGGCGCGGCCCCATTGAAGCGACGGTCATGGGAACCGTCGAAACGTACCGCGACGAAGTCATCCGCGCCATTCAGGCGCGGCCCCATTGAAGCGGCTGCCCGCCCTTTGGCTTCATGGAGACAGTCCGAGTCATCCGCGCCATTCAGGCGCGGCCCCATTGAAGCCCGGCCTCGCATGGATCAATCATGCAGCTCATCGGCAAGTCATCCGCGCCATTCAGGCGCGGCCCCATTGAAGCGGCGGGGTCCGCGACGATTGCCATCGCCTCGCCGAGTCATCCGCGCCATTCAGGCGCGGCCCCATTGAAGCGTGTCTGGGAAGATTACGACTGGCACTAGCCCGACTGGTCATCCGCGCCATTCAGGCGCGGCCCCATTGAAGCGAAGTCCTCATCGACACTCGCGAGCAGGCTCCGTGGTGTCATCCGCGCCATTCAGGCGCGGCCCCATTGAAGCCGCAGGCGATGCTGCTGAATGAACGGGAATTGTGGAGTCATCCGCGCCATTCAGGCGCGGCCCCATTGAAGCAACGCATCAGGCCAGTATCCGGGGCTCCAAATGTGCTGTCATCCGCGCCATTCAGGCGCGGCCCCATTGAAGCAAAGTCCTTTCCGTTATCCCAAATCAGCCCTGTCGTGTCATCCGCGCCATTCAGGCGCGGCCCCATTGAAGCTCGACAATCCAAGTCGCCGGCCTGTCTGTCTGGTCTCGTCATCCGCGCCATTCAGGCGCGGCCCCATTGAAGCCGGCAGGCCGGCCTTGTCCCGCAGCCGGCGGAAGATTGTCATCCGCGCCATTCAGGCGCGGCCCCATTGAAGCCACTGGTTCGATTGCTACTCTCTGACGCTCGGCATATTGTCATCCGCGCCATTCAGGCGCGGCCCCATTGAAGCGGGTGATCCGCCGGACGAACCCGAACAAGAAATGGGAGTCATCCGCGCCATTCAGGCGCGGCCCCATTGAAGCGACGATCCCGTCGATGAATTTCTTGTGCTCGTCCACAAGTCATCCGCGCCATTCAGGCGCGGCCCCATTGAAGCATGCCAGCAAGGAACGCCTTATACTCGTCGGAACCGTGTCATCCGCGCCATTCAGGCGCGGCCCCATTGAAGCGAACACGCTACCAGTTGCACCGTCGGTTCGGTAGCTCGTCATCCGCGCCATTCAGGCGCGGCCCCATTGAAGCTCCCACTCCGTCGCGCTCATCACGACCGTGATCCACATGTCATCCGCGCCATTCAGGCGCGGCCCCATTGAAGCCGAGTCGACGTCCCAGTGTCGACCAGGCAGTTCGTCATTGTCATCCGCGCCATTCAGGCGCGGCCCCATTGAAGCCTCATTAACGCTCAGCGGTTCACGGCCCTGCTCAGCGGAGTCATCCGCGCCATTCAGGCGCGGCCCCATTGAAGCTTGCTGGATCCCTGGTAGGCCCGATGCAGGAGCAGGTCATCCGCGCCATTCAGGCGCGGCCCCATTGAAGCGACCGTGGAAAGATTCGTAATCGGAATGACGGCCGTGTCATCCGCGCCATTCAGGCGCGGCCCCATTGAAGCGAGGATGACGACGGGCCGTTCAATCGCGACAGGGACACGTCATCCGCGCCATTCAGGCGCGGCCCCATTGAAGCAAGTGGTACTAACGGGAGGTGACAACGTGCCAGCTTGTCATCCGCGCCATTCAGGCGCGGCCCCATTGAAGCGCCGACGCAGCGTCCGTGTTGACCTCCGTGCCATCGTACGTCATCCGCGCCATTCAGGCGCGGCCCCATTGAAGCTATGTTTGAGTGTGTCTGACTCACTCACGCAAGGGAAGTCATCCGCGCCATTCAGGCGCGGCCCCATTGAAGCCGAGACGAATGCCGCCACATGGGCAGGCTCTGCGTTCAGTCATCCGCGCCATTCAGGCGCGGCCCCATTGAAGCCCTTTGATCCCAGCGTGATCGATCAGCGGGCGACGGGTCATCCGCGCCATTCAGGCGCGGCCCCATTGAAGCGTGGTGACGGGGGAACCGGGGGAACCGGCGGCGCTGGGTCATCCGCGCCATTCAGGCGCGGCCCCATTGAAGCTTGAATCCGCCGACTGCCATCCATGCTTCTTTTCGGGGTCATCCGCGCCATTCAGGCGCGGCCCCATTGAAGCGTAGCCTTCACCCTCCAGGCAGCAGACGCCGATCCGCAGTCATCCGCGCCATTCAGGCGCGGCCCCATTGAAGCCTGCAGGCAATCGCGCGGTCTCCGCCCAACGTGACCTGTCATCCGCGCCATTCAGGCGCGGCCCCATTGAAGCCGGCCGCCCGTCCAGGCGATCGTGTCGATCGCTTACGTCGTCATCCGCGCCATTCAGGCGCGGCCCCATTGAAGCATGCCGGGGACGGCCACAAGCTGACCCTCCAGCCACTGGTCATCCGCGCCATTCAGGCGCGGCCCCATTGAAGCCGCTATGCCGGCAGGAGCGATGTACCACCCGCCGAGTCATCCGCGCCATTCAGGCGCGGCCCCATTGAAGCAATGAAAGCCTTGCGAAACCGTCTGGTATGGTCCGACGTCATCCGCGCCATTCAGGCGCGGCCCCATTGAAGCTTCTGCATCGACGGCGACACGCAAGCGGTTTCAGCGGTCATCCGCGCCATTCAGGCGCGGCCCCATTGAAGCGTCGAAATGGACGAACACGGACGACTGACTCCAATTGGTCATCCGCGCCATTCAGGCGCGGCCCCATTGAAGCCCTCGCCCATTCGCGGGTCGGCCTTAGCCGCCCCGCGGTCATCCGCGCCATTCAGGCGCGGCCCCATTGAAGCGAGTACGTCGCCTCGCGGTTTGTCGAATGCTACGAAAGTCATCCGCGCCATTCAGGCGCGGCCCCATTGAAGCTGCACCCAGCCCGGACCGAACAGTTTCCTCCCGAGCTTGTCATCCGCGCCATTCAGGCGCGGCCCCATTGAAGCGGTCCTGTCGCTGGCGGACCACAGCAGGTTCCGCGACTGTCATCCGCGCCATTCAGGCGCGGCCCCATTGAAGCGAGGTCAAATTCAACAAACATCCAGCGATAAGCAGGAGTCATCCGCGCCATTCAGGCGCGGCCCCATTGAAGCTGAAGTGGTCGATGGGTGCGGACTGGCCGGCAATCAGTCATCCGCGCCATTCAGGCGCGGCCCCATTGAAGCGTCGAGACTGCTGCTGCCGGGCACGTGGTCAGAAATGTCATCCGCGCCATTCAGGCGCGGCCCCATTGAAGCGAGCCGCAGGACGTGGCGAAGATGATCGCCGTCCTGGTCATCCGCGCCATTCAGGCGCGGCCCCATTGAAGCTCCGGGGTTTCGCGGGTCATTCAGCAGCTACCATTGCGTGTCATCCGCGCCATTCAGGCGCGGCCCCATTGAAGCAGCCCAGTTCCCGGTGTTGTCCCAGTAATTCGGACCTGGTCATCCGCGCCATTCAGGCGCGGCCCCATTGAAGCGCGCTCATCCCACGCCCGCTTCGCGAACGCAACAATCGTCATCCGCGCCATTCAGGCGCGGCCCCATTGAAGCAACGCCGTGTTCGATGCGATGGTCGCCGATCCGGCCGGTCATCCGCGCCATTCAGGCGCGGCCCCATTGAAGCCACGCCTGCCGGCGGCGTCCCGCCGTCAGGTCCGGACGTCATCCGCGCCATTCAGGCGCGGCCCCATTGAAGCGCGACGGCTGAGCAGCGCGAGCGGCTCCTGCAGCGTGGTCATCCGCGCCATTCAGGCGCGGCCCCATTGAAGCTTTTCGAGCTGGTCGAAGATCTCGCGGACGCGATTGATGTCATCCGCGCCATTCAGGCGCGGCCCCATTGAAGCCTCGACGCGGACAACACTCTCCCGGCGACGTTCATTCAGGTCATCCGCGCCATTCAGGCGCGGCCCCATTGAAGCGGGAGGCGATGGACTCCATCGCCGGTATCGAGACGTGTCATCCGCGCCATTCAGGCGCGGCCCCATTGAAGCTGCTCAACTTGTCCCGGTTGTCCCTGTGTCTCTGGCAAGTCATCCGCGCCATTCAGGCGCGGCCCCATTGAAGCCGGCGGGCGAGATCGGCATCCATTTCCGCCATGACTTGTCATCCGCGCCATTCAGGCGCGGCCCCATTGAAGCCAGGCGTCACGCAACGCCAGGGCCGCGGCGATCGCATGTCATCCGCGCCATTCAGGCGCGGCCCCATTGAAGCTCGTACGATCCCGACGGCTGGCAGCCGAAGGCGGCGAGGTCATCCGCGCCATTCAGGCGCGGCCCCATTGAAGCGTCCGAGGGTGGCGGGGCGGTCGTGCGGCATGGCGGTCAGGTCATCCGCGCCATTCAGGCGCGGCCCCATTGAAGCGCGGATCGGATGTTTGCGCCGAGGTATTGGCCGAAGGTGTCATCCGCGCCATTCAGGCGCGGCCCCATTGAAGCTCTTCACCGGCCCGACGCCGCCTCAAGAGCTGTACGACGTCATCCGCGCCATTCAGGCGCGACTCCATTGAAGCAGCAACAGCCCGTTGACGACGAGCGACGTTCCCGCAGGTCAGCGGTCCAGGCGGGATCGCCCGTCGCGCGGCCGACGTGCGGCCGCCGAAAGCTTCGCCGTTGCGATAGAAGCGGACCGTTCCGGCGGGATCGTAAGTGACCGCAATGTGCTGCCAGGCCACTCGGCTGCCTCCGACTGAAAGGCTTCCGAATCGGTCCCGAAGCCGAGGTTGAGGACCAGCATCCGGCGATTCGGTCTCGCCGGCATCAGGGAGAGCTGGTAGTCGTGATGCGACACGTATTGCTTGCAGAGGAGACCCGCGAGGCGACGTCACAACGCCTGCCTCCACTGTGGTCATCAGGTCGCAATTTGCGGTTTTCCGACTCTCATGCGGACTTCGAAACGCAAGCAGAACCGCTGCCGCCGACCAGGCCCAACACGCAAGGCATTGCGCTGGATGTCTTTGACAGTGCGATTCGTCGAACCGGGGATGATAATCGCTCTCATCTGAGAGCAATGGCCAAACCTCGGTCACGCGTTTGGTCTGCCTTGGTGGAAATGCACCAGAAGAAAGGAGAGCCTTCGAGCCGAGGAAATCGGCAAGGAGACGAATCGACGGCGAAGCGAGATGGCAATCGTCACAGCCCTGAGTAGATCGTGAAGAAGCTGCGGGACGACCGTAATCCGTGCGAACGCCAGTTGAGATCTTTGTCCTTGCGACGGGTTCCTTTGGGTATGCAGAGATCGCCGCCGAAGCGTTCGGCGTCGGCGACGTATCCGGTTGCCTCAGCGGATTTGCGGAACTGAGCGATGGTGACTTCGGTTTCGCCCAGATAGCAGGTGCGGGTGATGATCGCGTCGAACGTCGCATGCAGAGTAAGTCTGCCGTTCGTGCCTTGCCGTAGCCTGTCGCGCATTGGGAATCGCCCAGATCGCGAGGTACAAATGTCCGCATCGCGAGATCTGGGAGTGTCCGCCCGATGAGATTTTGGATGTGACTTTGACGTTACTAACCCGCATTATTCATCACCCGGTTCGTCGCAGCGGCCACTTGCTCTCCGAGCGAGCCGACGTCGAAACGATGAACTGATTGATGAATAATGCGGGCTAATGTATCGACGTCGATCTTGATCCGGGCCTTCCACCGACCGCTGGCGGTCAGCCGAGTCCGACGGAACCCTAGTCAATGCCAGAAATCAACTGGCTGTTCGTGCAGAAATCCGCTGATGGCCGAAGAGTCGCAGTGGTTCTGAAGGATGGCGCAAACCACGGTCGTCAGAATGGCCGATAAGACGTAGTGTCTTCCGCAGCGCCCTCGCAGATCAGCGGCTTGCGTCAAACCCTGACGCAAGTCCTGTCGAGGGTCGGCGTGTACCGAAAAACCTCCTTGCGGACAAACGAGACTCCTGCAGACTTACCCCCAAGTCTACTTGACCACAGCTTGGGAAGCGCCGTGGACATCTGCGAGGTCGTTTGACGCTTTCCGGCAACAGCAGTACGTTAGCGGTTTCCAAACCGAATTCCTGTTGCACGATACTCCTTAAGCCGGGCGGGGCTGTTTCAGCGGCACCGTTCCTGCCTGGAAGGTTTTCCGCCTGATGTTTTCCCGAGTCGGCCAGTTGTTGGTGCGCCACTGGCTGCCGGTCTGGCTGGCGTGGGTGGTCGTGCTGGTTCTGGTTGCGTGGCAGGCGCCGCCGCTGGAATCCGTGGTCAAGACGGGGGAATTCGCATTTCTGCCGTCCGACAGCCCGAGCCTGATCGGCGAGAAGCTGTTTTCCAGGGCGTTTCCGAACGATCTGCTGGCCAGCAGCGTGGTGATCGTCGTTCGCCGGACGAGCCAGTCGGGCGGTCTGCAGGAGAAGGACTGGGACTTCGTTGACGACGGAGTTGACGACGGGAGCAAGCCCAACGACTTCGAACTTCGCGAGCGCATATTGCGGATCGCCGAAGAAGGAGGAGGGCTGGCGCAAGCCGATGACGATGAGCCAGCGGCGGAGAAGGGGAGCGAGAAGCGACCGGCCCCGTCGATCATCACGAGCGTCACCACGTTTCGAGACAAGAATCTGGGCGACCTGCTGAAGAGCGCGGACAATCAAGCGACGCTGGTGATTGTGGGGCTGACGACCGAGTTTCTCGACGCCAAGAACGGCGAGACGGTTCGTAAGATCGAGCAGCTTCTGCAGGACGATCTGGAGTTCCGGCGGCATATTCCGGCGGGGCTGGATATTTCTCTGAGCGGCACGGCGACGGTCGGTCGTGACATGCTGGTCGCGCAGAAGGACAGCGCGCGGGCGACCGAGCACCTGACGGTGGTGCTGGTGGTGGTGCTGTTGATCATCATTTATCGCGCGCCGTTGCTGGCGTTGATTCCGCTGGTGACCGTGGTCGTCTCGGTCAAATTGACGATGAGCCTGCTGATTCTGGGGGCGGAGCGGGGGCTGATCACGCTGTTTCAGGGGGTGGAGTCGTACGTCACGGTTTTGCTGTACGGGGCGGGAGTCGACTATTGCCTGTTCCTGATCGCGCGCTACAAGGAAGAACTGGACGAGGGGGCGAGTCTAGAGGAGGCGGTTTCAAATGCCGTCGCCAAAGTGGGGCACGCCATCACCGCCAGCGCCGGGACGGTGATCTGCGGCATCGGGATGATGGTGTTTGCGCAGTTCGGCAAGTTTCGCGAGGCGGGGATTGCGATCGCGTTCGGATTGGCCGTGGTGCTGCTGGCATCGATGACCTTTACTCCCGCGATGCTCCGCATGACGGGGCGCTGGGCGTTCTGGCCCCAGATGCGGAAGGAACGGGTGTCGGGGGATGCCGGCTGGATTCCGTCGACGCCGCTGTCTGCTCACTTCGGGCAACTGGACTGGCTGCAGAATACCTGGGAAGTCGTCGGACGAGCGTTGTTGAAGCGGCCGGGGTGGATCTGGCTGGGGACGATGGCGGCGATGGCTCCGTTTGCGATTGTCGGAGCAATTTTCTATACGCATCTCAGCTACGGGCTGCTGTCGGACCTGCCGTCGAATTCGCCGTGCGTTGTCGGGACGAAGGCGGTCAGGGAGCACTTTGCCGCCGGGGCCACCGGCACAATCACCGTGCTGCTGAAGAACGACTCGGTCGATTTCGCGCAGATCGACGGAGAGGGGGCGGGGCTGCCGGCGATTGAGACGCTGACTGAAGCGCTGCGATCGCGCAAGGGGGAGCTGCAGTTCGCCGATATTCGGAGCGCGTCGCATCCTCTGGGGGGAGACAAGGGGCTTGATAGCTGGGGGACCGGCGTCAAAGCGAAGCTGGCGCGGGACCGGGCGATCAGGCACTACGTCAGTTCGACCGAAGGAATGGACGGCCATGTGACGCGGCTCGACATCACGGCCGAAAACGATCCGTTTGCGCGGGACAGTATCGCTCAACTGACCCGTCTGGAAAACGAGATCCGATCGCTGCTTCCCGAAGAGCTGCAGGGGAAGACCGCGTTGTCGATCATCGGCCCGACGGCCAGCATTCGCGATCTCAAGATTGTGACCGACGGCGATCAGATCCGGATCGACTCGCTGGTGATCGGCGGCGTGTTTCTGATTCTTGTCGTTCTGCTGCGAAAGCCGGCCATCTGCGCCTACTTGATCGTCAGCGTGCTGTTCAGCTACCTGGTGGCGCTGGGAGCCACGTACCTGTTCTACTGGGCGATGGATCCGACCGAATTCGCGGGGCTGGACTGGAAGGTTCCAATGTTCCTGTTCACGATCCTGATCGCCGTCGGCGAAGACTACAACATCTTCCTGATGACGCGGATCGAGGAGGAGCAGCGCCGACTGGGGCCGGTGCAGGGAGTCGTGCATGCCCTGTCCCTGACGGGGCGGATCATTTCGAGCTGCGGGATCATTATGGCCGGGACGTTTGCCTCGCTGATGGCCGGCAGCCTGAAAGGGATGTCCCAGCTTGGATTTGCGCTGGCATTTGGCGTGCTGCTCGACACCTTTGTGGTGCGGCCGATTCTGGTCCCGTCGTATCTGGTCCTGCTGCATCAGGGGCGGTTCGGTAAACTGGGGCGGTGGCTGGGAGCTCAGCCGCTGGCGCCCGAAGCAACGCCTGAAACTCATCCGGCCAACTAGCAGCCCTGCTGCCCGATCTCGACCTGTCCGTACTGGAGCATGATGCCCGTAGACCGCCCAGCCGCCCGCCGGTCGAAGCTGTTGCAGGGCGTTCGAGCCGCCAAGCTCGACGCGTTGCTGGTCACCAACCCGATCAATGTGACGTACCTCACGGGATTTACAGGTGACTCGAGTTACCTGCTGATCGGGCCGCGGAAGACGGTGCTGTTCAGCGACAGTCGTTTTGAGACACAGCTTCAGGATGAATGTCCAGGGCTGGAGGTTCATATCCGGACCTCCAAAACGCAGATGGGGGAGGTTCTCACTCGGGAACTGCCGAAACTGGGGCTGAAAGACCTCGGCATCGAGTCGGCTTCCATGACCGTCGCCGTTCGCGACCATCTCGCCGAGAAGCTCGCGGGACTGCCGCTCTCGCCGCAAGTCTCACTGGTGGAAGATCTTCGGCAGATCAAGGATGCCGAGGAAATCCAGGAAATCCGCATTGCGGTCCGGCAGGCGGAGCAGGGATTTCAACTGCTGCGAGCCTTGCTGAAACCGGAGATGACCGAGCGCGAGGCGGCCAACGAACTGGAGCATGCGATGCGCCGGTTCGGTGCGCTGCGGGCGGCCTTCGAGCCGATCGTGGGGGTCGGGCCCCGGTCCGCGCTGCCTCACGGACGACCCAGCGGAGTACACCTTTCCGAGGCGGGATTCGTGCTGTTTGACTGGGGGGCGGTGAGTCCGCGGGGGTATCACAGTGACTTGACGAGGGTTATACCCACCGGTAAACTCCCGCCCAAACTGGATAAGGTGTATAGAGTTGTGTTGAATGCGCAGGAGGCAGCGATCGCGGGAATCCGCCCCGGTCGGCCTGCTGTCGAAGTTGACGCAATCGCCCGGAAGGTGATCGAAGACGCTGGATTCGGCAAGTTTTTCGGCCACGGACTGGGACACGGCATCGGACTTCAGATTCACGAAGAGCCACGGATGAGTCCCATCTCCCGAGATGTGTTTCGTCCGGGGATGGTGGTGACAGTGGAACCGGGGATCTATCTGCCAGGGATCGGCGGCGTCCGGATTGAAGACGACATTCTGGTCACCCGCGACGGGTGCGAGGTGCTGTCTTCCGTCCCGAAGGGGCTGGATTCCCTGGCCTAGCTTCCTGCATCCAATCAGCGAACTCAGTCGGTGATCTCGGCCCGAGCCGGGCCGATACTCGGAAGGTTTCGGAATGTCATCCAAGGATTCTGCATCGCGAGATCCGTTCGATCTTGAGAAGCTGCGGCAGCTTGTCGAGATGATGGAGAAGCACGGTTTGACGGAGGTGAGCCTCCGGCATGGCGAAGAGCAATGGCGGCTGCGCCGCGGCGGTCGCGCCGAACCGGTGCTGACGGCCGTTCCGCAGGCGGCGGCTCCGGTGGTCGCCGCCCCGGCGGCGGCGCCAGCGCCCGTTGCGCCGGCGTCGGCCCCGGCGGCGGTCGAACCGGCGGGGGTCGAGATCAAGAGTCCGACGGTCGGAACCTTCTATGCGTCTCCCTCGCCGGACGAGCCTGCGTTCCTGCAGGTGGGGACGAAGGTCTCGCCGGATACGATTGTCTGTCTGATTGAGGCCATGAAGGTTTTCAACCAGATTCCCGCTGAAGTGAGCGGCACCGTGACTGCCATCCTTGTTAAGAATGGCGACGCCGTCGAGTACGGTCAGCCTCTCTTCCGCGTCAAGCCGTAAGGCGACAGCCCCATGGCCAAGAAGCGGTCAGCCGTCCGTTCCGCCCGCGCGAAGCAACCACCAGCCATGTTTCAACGCATCCTTGTCGCCAATCGGGGCGAAATCGCCCTGCGGATCCTCCGCGCCTGTCGCGAGATGGGGATCGAAACGGTCGCCGTCTTCAGCGAGGCGGACCGGGGCGCCGACTATCTCCGCATGGCGGACGAGTCGATCTGCATCGGGCCCGCGCAGGCGGCGGGCAGCTATCTGCTGATCAAGAACATCATCAGCGCGGCCGAGATCGGCAACGTTCAGGCGATCCATCCGGGCTACGGCTTCCTGGCTGAGAACGAGCACTTTGCCGAGGTCTGCCGGAGCTGCAACATCGAGTTCATCGGTCCGTCCGTGGACGCGATGTCCAAGCTGGGGGACAAGGTCACGGCAAAGGAAATCGCCAAGGCGGCGAAAGTGCCGCTGGTTCCGGGGAGCGACGGACTGGTGGCGACTGAGGCCGAGGCGCTGCAGATCGCCAACCGGATCGGTTATCCGGTGCTGATCAAGGCGACTGCCGGCGGAGGCGGCAAGGGGATGCGGGTTGCCCGCAATGACATTTCGCTGAAGACCGGGCTCAAGCAGGCGGCGATGGAAGCGGAGAAGGCGTTCAATAACGCCGGCGTTTACATCGAGAAGTACGTCGAGAATCCTCGACACGTCGAAGTCCAGATCATCGCCGACCTGCATGGCGAAGTGGTGCACCTGTGGGAGCGGGATTGCTCGACGCAGCGACGGCACCAGAAGCTGATCGAGGAATCGCCGGCTCCGAACCTGCCGCAGGCGGTGCGGGAGGAGATCTGCAAGTCGGCGGTGCGGCTGGTGAAGTCGGCGGGGTATACCAACGCGGGAACGGTTGAGTTCATCGTCGACAAAGACCACAACTTCTACTTCATCGAAGTGAATGCGCGGATTCAGGTCGAGCACCCGGTCAGCGAGCTGGTCACCGGGATCGATCTGATCCAGCAGCAGATCCGGGTCGCCGCGGGGGAACCGCTTCCCTGGAAGCAGCGGAACATTCCGTGCAACGGAGCGGCGATCGAAGTTCGGATCAATGCGGAGGATCCGGAGAATGATTTCCGCGGCTGCCCGGGACGGATTACAAAATTGCGAGTGCCGGGCGGGCATGGGGTGCGGTTTGATTCGCACGTCCACGAGGGATATTTCATTCCGCCGTACTATGATTCCATGATCGGCAAGCTGATCGTCTACAAGCCGACGCGGGAGGAGGCGATCGCCTGCCTGAAGCGTTGTCTGGACGAATTCGTGCTGGAAGGCGTGAAGACTTCGATTCCGCTGCTGAAGAAAATCTTGAACCAGGCGGCCTTCGTCGAGGGCCGGATGGACACGACGTTCGTTGAACAACATTTGGTGAGCAAGACATGAAAGTCGGCATTCTGACCGGCGGCGGCGACTGCCCCGGCCTGAACCCAGTCATTCGCGGCGTGGTTCGCACGGTTTGCAATGCAGGCGGCCAGGTGGTGGGTCTGCTGCAGGGGTGGCGCGGCGCGATCCAGGGGATCACGACCGAACTGACGATCGCGAACACCGACGACATCATTCACAAGGGTGGAACGATTCTCGGTTCGTCGCGGACGAATCCGTACAAGAAGGCCGAGGACGTTCAGCAACTGCTGGAAACGTACAAGACGCTGGGGCTCGACGCACTGGTCGCGATCGGCGGCGACGACACGCTGGGAGTGGCCAGCCGGCTGTATGCCGACCACAAGCTGAACACGGTCGGCTGTCCGAAGACGATCGACAACGATCTGAGCTGCACCGACGTGACGTTCGGGTTCGATACCGCGATCAACATCTGTATCGAGGCGATCGACCGGCTGCGGACGACTGCGGAGTCGCATCGGCGGATCATCGTTGTCGAGACGATGGGGCGGCATGCGGGCTGGATTGCGTGCGAAACCGGAATGGCCGCGGCGGCGGACTACGTTCTCGTCCCCGAGGTTGAAGTCAATCTGAAGCAGATGTGCGACGTGCTGCTGGCCCGGCGGGCCGCGGGTAAAATGTATGGCATCGTGGTCGTCAGCGAAGGAGCAGTCGTGACTCCCGAAGAGGGGCTGGTGACCACGAACGCCAAGATCGACGAATTCGGCCACGTCAGCCTGGGGGGCGTAGGGAACCTGGTCGCCGAGATCATCGAGAAGAAAACCGGGATCGAAACCCGGTGCGTGGTGCTGGGGCACCTGCAGCGCGGCGGGACGCCGACGGCCTTCGACCGCGTGCTCGGCACCCGTCTGGGCGTTGGCGCCGGCCGGCTGGTGCTGGAGAAGAAGTTTGGTCGGATGATCGCTCTGCAGGGGACGTCGATCGTCGACGTGGCGCTGGCGGACGCGACCGGCAAACTGAAGACGCTGGATCCGCAGTTCTACCGCGATTCGGCCGAGTTCTTTACGTAAATCAAGGTTGAGAAGAGATTTACCGCGGAGCGGCTGTGTTGTTGGTCAAGGTGGATTTGTGAGATTTACGCATTCTGGAGTCCGTGGTTCCAGGCGGTGTCGGATTTGATCATCGCGTTGAGGATGGTCAGGAGTTTGCGGATGCAGGCGGTGAGGCAGACCTTGCTTGGCTTACCGGCGTCTTTGAGTCTGCGATAGAACGGTCTGATGACGGGGTTGCAGCGTGAGGCGGTGAGTGCCGCCATGTAGAGAGCGGAACGGACGGAGGCTCTGCCGCCGCGGATGGATCTGAGTTTGGAGGACTTGCCGCTGTCGCGGTTGTAGGGGGCGACGCCGACGAGTGCTCCGACCTGCTGGCGGTTGGCGTCGCCGAGTTCGGGGAGTTCTCCGAGGAGCACGGCGGCTGTCCGTTTGGCGAT
Source organism: Planctellipticum variicoloris (assembly GCF_030622045.1). Classification (NCBI taxonomy): domain Bacteria; kingdom Pseudomonadati; phylum Planctomycetota; class Planctomycetia; order Planctomycetales; family Planctomycetaceae; genus Planctellipticum; species Planctellipticum variicoloris. The sequence continues at coordinate 1,242,662 of NZ_CP130886.1, forward strand.
GCCTGGGACGGAGGTCATGAGTTCGACGCGGCGTTTGGCATCGGGGTCGGAGTCGCAGAGATCGTCGATCTGTTTTTCGATGGCAGTGATGCGTATTTTGAGCATGTTTCGGGTTTGCTCGATGTCGTCTTTGACGGCCTTGTCGCGAGCGGCTTCGAAGTGATTGGACTCCTGGACGTGGAGGTCGACGAGCTGCCGTCGGCGAGTGACGAGTGCGTGGAGTTTGAGCTGGAAATCGGAGGGTTTTTCGGTGATCTGGAGTTCGGCGACCTTGGAGTAACGAACGAGGACGCGTGCGTCGATGGCGTCGGTTTTGGCGATCCATCCGGCCCCTGTGGCAAAGGCGCGGACGCGGATGGGGGGCACGACGGCGACGTGATACCCGTGATCGTTGAGACAGAGGAAGGCGTCGAAGTGATAGGTGCCGGTGGCCTCCATGACGACCTGGCAGCGGTCGGGTGGGGGGAGCTGCTTGAGGAGTTTCAGGAAGCCCTTGAGGTCGTTGTCGACGGCCAGGAGGGAAGAGGAGTCGGACATGGCGACATCGAGTCGTGCCTTGGAGACGTCGATGCCGATGTGGATGCGGGGGTCGATGGCGTGTTCCCAATCTCGTAAATGCGAGCTCGGAGAGTTTCGAGAACGCTTCCGGCTCAAACGGCTGTTCGGGCTGGTACGACCATGCCGACGACGATCCAGCTCCGCGGCGGGCTCTGAGGCCCCAGACGCGATCGATCTGTCGGCGGCCGCGGCGGGGGCCGCTTCGTCGCTACGCTCCGAAGCGGCCCCCGCCGCGTGTCCCATGACACCACACGGGGTAGATGGATTCAACATACGAGACGCGGAGGACGCGGAGAAGCCAAGGCCGAGAAGATTTCTCGCAGAGGCACAGAGGAGTCCGCAGACACGTCGAGGAATGGGGATAGAAAATCGGGCCCGATGTATGGGGGATTGCATCGGGCACATGAGTTCGGCAGAGACTTTCGCACTCGGCGTTACTCAACGTCCACGCTTCGTCCGTCCTCAGTCTGCTCCGCGTCTCTGTGTTGAAACTCCGGCTGCTTCCTGAAACCGTGGCGAGGTAGCCAATCGGCGGCTGGGGACTAGAATCTGGGGAGTGATGTTCCTCGTTTTCCCCGGAGCCTTCCCCCGATGTCGGACCGACCCCGGACTCTTGGTGAACTGCGTCAGAGCGGCTATCAGTCTGTCAGCGTCAAGCAGGAGCTGCGGCGGAATCTGATCGGCAAGCTCCGGCGGGGGGAAACGCTGTTTCCCGGCATTCTGGGGTACGACGAGACCGTACTGCCGCAGATCGAGCACGCAATTCTATCGCAGCACGACATGCTGTTTCTGGGCCTGCGGGGCCAGGGGAAGACCCGCATGCTGCGGATGCTGGTCACTCTGCTCGACGAGGCCATTCCTGTTGTCGTCGGCTCCGAGATTCAGGACGATCCGCTGGCGCCGCTGTCGCGGTACGCCCGCGATCTGGTGGCGGTGAAGGGAGACGACGCTCCCGTCGAATGGATCGGCCGCGACCAGCGGTATCACGAAAAGCTGGCGACGCCGGATGTGACAATCGCCGATCTGATCGGCGAAGTCGATCTGGTCAAGCACGCCGAAGGGCGGCACCTGGCGAGTGAAGACGTGATGCATTTCGGTCTGATTCCCCGGAGCCATCGGGGCATCTTCTGCATGAACGAGCTGCCCGATCTGAGCCCGAAGATTCAGGTGGGGCTGTTCAACGTGCTGGAAGAACGGGACGTACAGATCCGCGGATTCACGGTCCGGCTGCCGCTGGATCTGTGCCTGGTGTTCAGCGCCAATCCGGAGGATTACACCAACCGCGGGCGGATCGTGACGCCCTTGAAGGATCGAATTGGCAGCGTGATCCGGACGCACTATCCGCTGACGCGGGAACTGGGGATGGAGATTACCGCCCAGAACGCGTGGGGCGACCGGGACGGAGCGCACGTCGTCGTGCCGGGATTCATGGCGGAAGTGGTCGAAGAAACGTCGCGTCTGGCCCGGACGAGTCCCCACGTGAACCCTGCCTCGGGGGTCAGCGTGCGGATGTCGGTGGCGAACTACGAAAACATGGTCTCCAGCGCCGAACGTCGGGCGATTCTGGCCGGGGCGGCGACGGCGGTCTGCCGGGTGAGCGATTTGAGTCAGCTTGCGGCGAGCACGCGCGGCAAGCTGGAACTGCTGATGAGCGAGGAGCCGGGACAGGAGGATCGGCTGCTGGAGCGGCTGATTCAGGAAGCGATCAAGAACGTCTTCGACCAGCGGTTCACCACGAAGCAGTTCCGGAACTTCGTGGAGCAGTTCGAAGGGGGGCGGACGCTGGAGCTGCATGACCGGATGACGCCGGGGGAAGTGCTGAAGGCTGTCGACGGCTTCCGGGGATTCCGCGGTCAGATCGAGACGGCGGCTCGGGAACTGGCTCCGGAGTTGCAGACGGGGGAGACTGAAGAAGGGCTGCTGGCGGCGGTGGCGGAGTTTGTCGTGGAGGCGCTGCACAGCCACAACCGGTTGAACAAAACGCCGAAGTCCGGGAGATCGGTTTACGGGAGTTAGCGGTCTCTGCCGCGCGGGACGGGGGGGGCCGGCTGACTCCAGGCGGAATCGATTGGGAAGCTCCCGGCGGATCGAATTCCAGGATCTCTTAAAAGCTCGGCTTTTCCGCCGAATGCGTGCTGGAGATGGCGAACGAGGGGCCTGCGGCTGTCATTGGAGGCTGCGACAAATGGCCTCAAGCGGCACGAGTTCGTATGTCCGCCACTCCGTGACGCCGTGCCTTCGGGATTTCCATCGATGGCGTGACGCACGCGACGCTTGAGATGCGCGCTCATGATCCGCCTGGTATCGCCGCGGGGAACGCTGCGCTGCTCAGTCGACGGATCGCGGCCGTCTGTTACAACGGGACGGCCTGAATGATTGTGCCGTCCGCCCGGCCGTTTCCCTTCCTTTTTCCCGTCCTGCGGACGGGGTATCATCCGGAGTACGGCGAGAGGGGCATCCGGGCGGCATTTTCGGCGAAAGACTGGATTTATGGCGGAATCGTGCTATCTGGCGATCGATCTCGGCGCCGAGAGCGGCCGGCTCATGGCGGGACTGTTTAACGGCCAAACGATCCGTCTGGAGGAGATTCACCGGTTTTCGAACGGGCCGGTACACGTTGCGGAAACGCTGCGGTGGGATGTGATCCGGCTGTGGTCGGAGATCCAGATCGGGCTGGCGAAGGCGGCGTCGCGGTTCGGTCAGTCGATCGTGTCGGTGGGGGTCGACACCTGGGGGGTCGACTATGTGCTGCTGTCGAAGACGGGGGAGATCCTGGGGCAGCCGTATCACTATCGCGACGTCCGGACCAGCGGGATGCTGGATTATGCGTTTTCGCGGGCGCCGCGGTCGGAGATTTTCGCCCAGACCGGGTTGCAGTTCATGGAGATCAATTCGCTGTATCAGCTTGTGGCGATGCAGCGGACGAATGGGCCGTTGCTGGCGCTCGCCGACAAGTTTCTGATGATGCCCGACTTCTTCCACTGGCTGCTGTGCGGGAGCAAGGTGGTCGAGTTTACGAACGCGACGACTTCGCAGTGTTTTCATCCGGTGGAGCGCAACTGGTCGTACGACATGCTGCGGCGGCTGGAGCTGCCGACGGACATGTTTCCGGAGGTTGTTCCGCCGGGAACGAAGCTGGGGCGATTGCGGGAGAGCGTGGCCCGGCGGGCGGGTTTGCCGCGGCTCGACGTGGTGGCGCCGGCGACGCACGACACCGGCGCGGCGATTGCGGCGGTTCCGACCGATCACACAGGTTCGGCCAACTGGGCATACATCAGCAGCGGCACGTGGTCGCTGATGGGGCTGGAAGTGCAGCACGCGGTGCTGTCGCAGCGCGCGCTGGAGTTGAATGTCACGAACGAAGGCGGGATCGACGGGACATACCGGCTGCTGAAGAACATTATGGGGCTCTGGCTGGTGCAGCAGTGCCGACGGTCGTTCGAGCGGGGCGGGGCGTCGTACGATTATGGGTTGCTGACGCAGATTGCGCGCGACGCGCATGCGTTCCGGTGTTTCGTCGATCCGGATGCCCGGGAGTTTCTGGCGCCGGAGGATATGCCTTCGGCGATCTGCAGTTGGGCGCAGGCAAGCGGGCAGGAGGCGCCGGACAGCGAGGGGCAGATCATCCGGTGCTGCCTGGAGAGTCTGGCGCTGAAGTACCGGCAGGTGTTGAACTGGCTGGAAGAGCTGTCGGGCGAGCGGGTGGAGGTGATCCACATTGTCGGCGGCGGCACGCAGAACGAGCTGCTGAATCAGTTTACGGCGAACGCGTGCGGCCGGCCGGTTGTGACCGGGCCGATTGAAGCGACTGCGCTGGGTAACGTGCTGGTACAGGCGCGGACGGCGGGCGAGATCGGTTCGCTGGCCGAGATCCGGAGCGTGGTCCGGGCGTCGTCCGCCGTGAAGCGTTACGAGCCGCAGGACACGTTTGCCTGGGACGATGCGTACGGTCGATTCCGGGATTTGCTGCAGCGAACGAAGTCGTGAATTTCGCAGAGATTTGAGTCCTTTTTAGACGAGTGGTTTCATGCCCGCCCCCCGCGTCTGCGTCCTTCGTGCTCCCGGCACCAACTGCGACCCCGAGACTGCGTTCGCCTTCGAGAACTGCGGAGGGCGTCCGGAGCGGGTGCATCTGTTTCGACTGCTCGAGCAGCCGACGCTGCTCGACGAGTTTCAGGTGCTGTGCGTTCCGGGGGGGTTCAGTTACGGGGACGATATCGGGGCCGGAGTGATTTTTGGATCCGAGCTGCGGACCCGTCTGGGGGACGCGGTCCAGCGATTTCTGCAGGCGGACAAGCTGGCGCTGGGGATCTGCAACGGGTTTCAGACGTTGTTGAAGGCGGGAGTGCTGCCGGGGGGCGCGGCAGGCTGGAGCACGGGGGGGCGCGAGCAGGCGACGGCCACGCTGACCTGGAACAACAACGGCAAGTACACGGCACGCTGGGTGCGGTTGCGGGTAGCGGCTGCGAACAATGTGTTCCTGCGGGGGATGACGGAGATTGATGTTCCCATCGCGCATGCGGAAGGTCGGCTGGTGGTGTCCGATCCGGCGTTGATCGAACAGTGGCGGAGTTCGGGGCAGGTTGCGTTGCAGTATATTCCGTGGGCGGGGACCGACGGGGCGTCGCATCCGGTCAACGAGCGCTGGGCGGCCAATCCGAACGGCGCGGTCGGGGACATTGCGGGGCTGGGGGATCCGTCGGGGCGGGTGCTGGGGCTGATGCCGCACCCGGAGCGATTTCTGTTTGCGACGCAACATCCGCACTGGACGCGACTTGGAATGAAGGGTGAAGGGGCGGGCATGCAAGTCTTCCGCAACGCGGTAGAATACTTCCGGTAGGAAGATTGGTCCTCGTCCCCAGGCTCCCGCCTGGGAACGCCTTCTTCCGAGGCTCCACCTCGTCTGCCGTCTGACCGCCAACCAGAAGGACGCTGAGCGTCCAAAGACGGCATTTCCACGCGGAGCCTGGGAATGCGGAAAGAGAATTCGTCGGTTGTGTCGAAGGGAGGCTGTCATGTCGGCGTGTGAACTGACTGCGAAACGTTGCGTTCCGTGCGAAGGGGGCGTTCCGAAGCTGACGCCGGAGGAGGCGGGCGGATTGCTGGCGAGCGTTCCCGGCTGGTCGATCGTGCACAATGGCGAGCGGATCCGGCGGGAGTGGACGGTCAAGCATTTCCGGGCGGGGATGGCGTTCTTCAACCGCGTTACGGAAGTGGCCGAGAGCGAGGGGCATCACCCCGATCTGCACCTTGTCGGTTACCGGAACGTGGCGATCGAGATCTGGACGCACGCGATCGGCGGCTTGTCCGAGAACGATTTCATCCTGGCGGCGAAGATCGATCAGTTGCCGGTGGAATTGAAGAGCTGACGGGTGGGGGCACCGAGTCTTTGGCAGGACGGGATGTTGGCGTTGGAATTCTTCAGGACGCAGTCCTGGAACCGATCGCCGAAGACTTGGCCTATTCGGCTTTCTTCACTGAGAAATCGATGATCAGCGGCAGATGATCCGACGCGTCGCGAGTCAGCTTGGTCTGCGCGACACGGGCATGTTCGATCTGGACCTTCCTGCAGCAGAAGGCTTTGTCGAGCGAACCCATTGGCAGGTACGCCGGGAATGAGCGAAAGCGTGAGGCCGGCGCGGTGACGTGGTGAAAGCCGTGGACGGCGAACGGTCCGTTGGCGAGCGTGTTCCGCCAGTCGTTGCTGTCGCCGATGATCAACGTCGGGAGGGCTGCGGACTGTCGAAACAGGTGGTGTTCGAGGAACCGTCGGACCTGCCAGTGGCGCTCGACTTCGGCGAGGCCGAGGTGCCAGTTGACGATCCGGACCGGCCCTTCGGGGGTTTCGACGATCGCCAGTTGACCGCCGCGCGGCTTCCGCGATCGGAGGGTCAGCGAAATCTGATGCTGTTCGAGGAACGGCCAGCGGCTGAGCATCAGGTTTCCGTACCCCCCTTCTTTCAGCTTGACGTTGAGCTGATAGAGTTTGTTGACGGCGTTCAACTGCTCGGCGAGGAGTTCGGGCTGGTTGTGGTGCCGCGAGCGAGCGACGTTCCGGTCGACTTCCTGGAGGCAGATGAAGTCGGGGGCTTCGTGCTGGATGACACCGACGATTCGCTCCAGGCGATAGCGACGGTCGCGTCCGCCGATTCCCTTATGAATGTTGTAGCTGAGTATCCGCATGGCGCTCCAGCATCCTGCCGTGATCGGCGCGGCTGCTCGTGAGCCGAACGCCGACGGGTCTGAATCTATTCAAGGCTGCGCGTCGTTTTCCGGCAAGTCTGACTTCGGAGGAATTTCGAGGCCGTTGCCGTTTGGAGATTGCAGGGTTGCCGTAGACTCTGCGAAATTGATGACGGCGTTTCCTGCCGAATTCACGTCGATCGGATGGCGCGAGAGGGCGATTCATGTTGCGTTTACTGCTGGCCGCTCCGCTGGTGACGTTTTTGATCGGCGACCTTGCCGCGCAGGCTCCGGTCCGGACCTTGCGAGTGGTGACGTATAATATTCATCACGGGCTGGGGACCGATCAGGAATTGAATCTCGGGCGGATTGCGGAGGTGCTGAGGGCGGCTCGACCGGACATTGTGTCGCTGCAGGAGGTCGACGTCCGGACGCGGCGGACGTATCGCGAGGACCAGGCGGCTGCGCTCGGAACTCAGCTCGGCATGTACGTCGGCTTCGGAAAGGCCATCACGTACGACGAGGGGGACTTCGGCAATTGCATCCTGTCGAAGGCGCCGATCGAAGAGTTTCAGGCTTATCCGCTGACGACGATTGCGGGGCACGAGGCCCGTTGTGTGGCCGTTGCCCGGATTCGAATTGGCGGAATCGGACCGCAGATTCAGTTTCTGTCGACGCACCTCGACCACGCCTTGGAAGGGGTTCGCATGGATCAGGCCCATTCGCTGGGAAAGGTCATGTCCAGGCTGCCGCGGCAGCCGATGATTCTGGCGGGCGACATGAACGCGGCGCCAGATTCAAAGACGCTGCGCCGGCTTCTGGGTTCCTGGACTGACAGCGGCCCGGAGAAGGGCGGATTCACGTTCCCGGCGGTCAACCCGTCCTCCCGGATCGACTACATCCTGTACCGGAACGCTCCCGGCTGGAAAATCCGGGAGCAGCAAGTGATCGACCAGACGGTCGCTTCGGATCATCGACCGGTGTTGACGGTCTTTGAGTTCCCGGACACGCCCGAGAATCGATAGCGAATTTTCCCGGGGTGGAGGCATCGGCAAGAGCCCGACGCCTCGATGGGCATTGCAGGTTCCACAGGATCGAGCAGGCTGGGAAGTCCCGTCGGAACGTCTTATACTGCTTGCGGTTTCGCCCGCAAGGACAGGATTGCGTCCGTATGAACCCCGCCCTCGCCGCCCGCCATTCCGAGGCCCCGCCGCGGCATCGACAGTTGCCTGCTCCCGCGATCCATATTCGGCCTGCTCCCCCGGAACGACGACCGCGCTGCATCGTGTTTGACTTTGACGGCACGCTGAGCCTGCTGCGGGCCGGCTGGGCCGACATCATGATTCCGCAAATGCTCGACGAGCTCCTGCCGCTACCCGGCACGACCGAAACGGCGGACGAGCTGGAGCCGACGATTCGCGAGGCCATTCTCAACCACAACGGCCGGCCGACCGTTTACCAGATGATGTTTCTGGCCGACCAGGTCCGGCAGCGCGGCGGGGTTCCTCAGTCGGCGGAAGCTTATACGGCCGAGTTTGTTCGCCGTCTGACTCTGCAGAGCGAAACCCGGTGCGAAGCGATTCGTTCCGGGGCCGGGCGCCCGGACGACTACCTGGTTCCTGGGGCGCGCCAGTTGCTGGAAGCTTTCCGCGATCGGGGAGTGCCAATGACTCTGGCGAGCGGGACGGAGGAGATCGCCGTCCGTCGGGAGTCGGCACTGCTGCAGATTGACGAATTCTTTGAGGGTCGCATTCACGGTCCTTCGGACGAGAATCCGCATGCGTTTTCGAAGCTCGCGGTCATGGAGCGATTGAAGGCCGAGCACGGACTCCGGGGCGAAGAGCTGGCGGGGATCGGAGATGGAGCGGTCGAAATCGAGAGTCTGAAGTCGCTCGGCGGTCTCGCCGTCGGGATCGCCAGCGACGAACGCCATCGCAGCGGGGCGCTGGAAGGCTGGAAAGTGCCCCGGCTGCTGTCGGCGGGCGCCGATGCCGTGGTTGGCGACTACCGCGACCTGGAGTCGCTGCTGGCCTGGCTGGGCTGGTAGAGCGGCGCGACGTCTGGGTCTGAGGCGGGCGTAGAGCATGCAACGGGGAATGTCGGAATGCAATTGCCGCGACTTGATGAACTGATTGCGAATTTCTCGCGTCTGCGAGTGGTGGTCGTCGGCGATTTCTCACTCGACAAGCTGCTGCATCTGGATCCGACGCTGGTCGAACGGAGCGAGAACAGCGGCCGGGTGGTCCATCAGGTCGTCGGCATTCGCACGAGCCCCAGCGCGGCGGGGACGGTGGTGAACAACCTGGCCTCGCTGGGTGCGTGCGATCTGCACGTGTTCGGCGTGATCGGCGACGACGGCGAAGGCTACGAGCTCTGCCAGAACCTCCGCAAACTCCGGTGTACGACGGAGGGCCTGCTGCGCTTCCCGGACTACCGCACGCCTGCAGTCATCCGGCCCCTCGATCTGAGCAGCGACGGTTGGACCGGTCGGCATCCCCGGTATGACATCCGCAATCGGATTCCAATTCCCGAAGAAGCGATCGACCGGCTCAGTCGAAATCTGCTTGAAATCCTGCCCGCGGTTGATGCGGTCATCATTATGGATCAGTCCGATCATCCCGACACCGGAGTCATCACTCCGCGGCTGCGAGAAGAGCTCTCTCGCCTGGCGCTGGCCTTTCCGAAGGTGGTCTTCTGGGCGGACAGCCGCCGGAATACGCGGCACTTTCGCAATATCATCGTCAAACCCAACGAATTCGAGGCGGTCGGGCGGTTTCGACCGATCGCCGGCGATGAAGTCCGACTGACGGACCTCAAGGCGGTGTTGCCCCGGCTGCGGAGTGAAACCGGCGCACCGGTCTTTATCACGTTTGGGGAAAAGGGAATTCTGGTCTCCGATCCCACCGGTAAGCTGGTGCCGGGCATTCGCCTCCAGGGGATGCTTGATCCGACCGGCGCTGGGGATACGGCCACGGCGGGGATGGTTCTGGCCTCGGCGGCGGGAGCGACGACCGTCGAAACGGCATTGATGGGAAATCTGGTGGCGGCGACGACGATCAAGCAGATTGGCACGGCCGGAGTCGTGAGGCCCGACCAGTTGCGGGAAGGGCTCCAGCAATGGCAGGAACAGCATCCGCGCGGCGCTGTTGACCTCGACCAGTTGCAGGACATGACTGACATCGACATGAATTGAGTTCCGCCGCGTTTCCTGTACGTCGATTTCGACGTTGATTCTTCAATTCGCGAAAGAGGTCCATGTCTCTCCTGCGGCACCCCGCGACCGCCCCGGTCGCCCTGCGGCTCAGCCGGGATCTGGTCCGGACGATCAAACGAGGGCATCCCTGGGTCTACGCGGAGGCGCTTCGGCAGCTCCCGCCGGCCCCTGCGGGAACATCGGCCATACTGCTCGATCACCGCAAAGGCCAGGAGATCGCTCGGGGACTTTACGATCCGAAGAGCCCGCTGGCGCTGCGAATCTGCTCGACCGATGGCAAACCTCTGGACGATCGCTGGGCCGAACGTCGACTGACGCGGGCCCTGGCCTTGCGCGAGCGATTCATTCGCCCCGATACGACCGGGTATCGATTGGCGCACGGCGAAGGGGATGGGCTGCCCGGGCTGGCGATCGACCGTTACGATCGCGTCCTCGTTCAGAAATTCGACGGCCCGGGGCCGGAGGGCTTCTGGAATGCGGAGGAACTGGCGGGGTGGCTTCGCGATCAGACAGGGGTCGACGCCGTGGTTGGTCGGCGGCGGGAACGCTCGGCGGCCGCGCGCGTGCTGGCGGGGGAGATGCGAAGCCCTGTCGTCCCATTTCTGGAGAATGGAATGCGGTTTACCGCCGACGTCGTTGCGGGCCAGAAGACCGGCTTCTTTCTCGACCAGCGCGACAATCGGGATTTTCTGCGGGGGCTGGTTCGCGGGCAGTCGGTTCTGAACTTGTTTTCATACACGGGTGGCTTTTCGATCGCCGCCGGCGTTGGCGGGGCCTCGCAGGTCACCTCGGTCGATCTGGCGGCTCCCGCCGTCAAAGCCGCCGAGGACCACTGGGCGCTGAATGAGCTTCCTGCCGGCGCTCACGAGGCGGTTGCCGCGGATGCGTTCGAGTACCTCGAAAAGGTGCGAATGGAGAAACGGCGGTGGGATGTGGTCGTAGTCGATCCTCCTTCGTTTGCGCCGTCGCAGGAGAGCGTCACGCGGGCGACGTCGGCCTACCAGAAGCTGTTCTCGGCAGCGATTCGCGTGACTGCGAACGGCGGTCTGCTGGCGGCGGCTTCGTGTTCCAGCCACATCAGCGAAGCCCACTTCATCGGTCTGTGCGAAGAGGCGGTCTCCGACGCCCGGCGGCAGGGGCGGGTGATTACCGTCCGGAGCCAGCCGTCGGATCACCCGTGGCCGCTGGCGCTTCCGGAATTCCGCTATCTGAAGTTCGTCGTGCTGCAGCTCAGTTGAACGGAGGATGGTCCGCTACTGCACCGGCATGCCGAAGTCGCTGGTCTTGCCGCCCGACGCCGGTGCTTCTCGAAAGACGGTGCGGTTCTTGCCCGAACGCTTGGCGGAGTACATCGCGGAATCGACGCGTTGCAGGCAGTTCGCTGGATCGTGATCTCCGGGGGGAAAGGTCACCGCTCCTGCGCTGACCGTCACGCCCGGAAAGTCGTCCGCCAGTTCGAGACGAATGGTGGCCCAGACCCGTTCGAGGACCATTTCAGCCTCGGAGCGTCCGGCCTCGGAGAGAATCAGCACGAATTCGTCTCCCGCCAGGCGGCTGACGAGGTCGTAGATCCGGACCGAACGTCGAAACGCATCCGCCAGCCGCCGTAGCAGTTCGTCGCCGGCGTGATGTCCGTAGTGGTCGTTCAAGGTTTTGAAGCCGTCACAGTCGATCAGGACCAGCGTGAAGGGACGCTGGAAGCGCATCGAGCGGGCGATTTCCGCATCGAGCTGCTCCTCCAGTGCCTGCCGATTCGGGAGGTGCGTCAGCGGGTCGCAGCGGGCGAGTTCGCGTTCGCGCCGCAAAGCCACGGAAACCTGCCCGGACAGGATCGCGAGCACGAGCGCCCCGAGCGTTGCGGTCAGACCGTTCCAGGGATCGTTGATATCGACGGCAACCGCCCTGGTGATGGCGAAGACCGTTACGATGGCCGCCGTCCAGGCGGATCCGGCATACCAGGCGCCGATGGCTGCGGAGACGCACCAGCCGGCGGCGGCAACGTCTCGCGGGACCCCGGAAGTCTCCAGACCGACCAGCCCCGCCAGTGCGGCGCCGATCGCAAGAATTCCGCGGAAGGTGCGTTGCTTGAGAATCATGAAGCCTCAGTCTGCCTGCAACTGCGTTGGATTCACTGCGACCGGCGATAATGAAACACGCCGACGAATTCAACATCCTCGCCAGTCGCCCAACCTCGCTATTTTCGCAAGTCGTCGGGCCGAACGCCATCTCAGAATCTGGTGGAAAGCAGATCGCCGAGGGTCGATAGGGCCAGCCGTCATCACGGATTCAGGATCTGTTCCAGCTCGCGAACGGCAGAGATTGTCGCAGGGTAGCCGATTGGACGAACCTTGGAACCTTCGCGCAGGTCCGGGCCGTCAAAGGCCGGCGGATTCGGGAGGACTCCGCCCGTCAACCGAAAGTCGGCCTTGCCGATCCGCGTCAACGGCAGCAGAACCGGACCTTCTTGCGGAACGCCCTGGAAAGGGAGTTCTCGAATCGTGATCTCGCGCGGAATCATCGGACGTTTCCAGACGCGATCCACCCCGAGGCGCCCTCGCGGAAAATCGAGCCAGCGTCCTTCGACCACGACATCGGCGGCGAGAATCTGCGCTCGGTTGAGCGCTACGGGGTTGGCCGTCTCCACCGCCAGGCCGGCGAGCCACGCGATCCAGCCGATCACGCACACAGCCAGAATCGCTCGCAGCCAGACGGGAGCACTGCTCGCCGGACGATTCGACTCCGGCGTCGATTCCGTCACGACTTGAAGGCCTTGGAGACGTCGAGCTGATAGTTGCGCTGGAAGGCGTCCTCGAAGTCATAGACGCCGCAGAAGTCCGCGAGCTGATCGCGTTCGGTTTTGCGCATGTCGCCGCGTTCGATGAGTTCGAACACGATCCGTCCGAAGTCGTCGGTGCTGGTCACGCCCCAGGAGCGAAACACGACCGGAGCCATCATGCCGAACTGCTTGAGACCGAGAATCCGGACGCCGTCGAGCAATTCGGGACCGGAGATGTGAGCAGAGTCATCGTCAGACTCGCCCGAGCCGATCCGCCCCAGTTCATCCTGAGCCACGCGCAGCGCCTCTGAAATAAACAGGTACGCCTGCGGGGCGTACTTCAGTCGCATACGGGGAGTACGTTTTGTGATGCTCATGTCGTCTGGACAGATACCACCGCCGTTGACGAAACTTCGGACCTGGCAGTTCCGCGCGTCACGGCCGGTTTGACGCACGGAGACTCGCGAGACCCGCTCAGAAGAATCGATGAAGATTCTTCACCCAAGTCGACTATACACCGCATTCCCAATCGAGCGGAAGGGAACTTGCCCTCCGGGAACCGGAAGTCTGGCGGTGGAAACGAATCAGCCGATTCCTACCGGTGGACAGGCTTTCCAGCGAATCGGACGCCAGCGGCAGATTTGGCAGTCGGCGTCGGCGCGGATACACTGGCAGTTTCCCCCACCGGTCGCCCGCGGACCGGCCGTTTTGTTTCCGGTCATTGGAAAACGACAGTGACGAACCCGTCCGCCCCCGGCAATCAGTACCGCGGCTTTGTCGATCCCACTCAGGAAGAGCTGGTGCTCGTCCTGGACTTTGGCGGCCAGACGGCCCAGCTCATTGCCCGCCGAGTCCGCGACCAGAACGTCTTCTGCCAGCTCGTCCGGCACGATCTGTCCTGCGACAGAATTCGCGAGCTCAATCCGAAGGGACTGATCCTGTCGGGTGGGCCGGCCAGCGTTTACGGCAAGCAGGCGCCGAAGGTCGATCCTGCCATCTTCGAACTCGGAATTCCGATTCTCGGCATCTGCTACGGCCTGCACCTCATCTGCGAAGCCGAAGGGGGCTCGGTGCTGCCTGGCACGACGCGGGAATTCGGTCGGACGGTCTGCCGCGTCACGGAAGCCGGGCAGCTCTTCGACGGACTCCCTCCCGAGACGACGGTCTGGATGAGTCACGGGGATCAGGTTGAAGACCTGGCGGCGAACTTCGTTTCGCTGGCCCGCACCGATACTTGTCCGAATGCAGCCGTGAAGCACCTCCGCAAGCCGATCTACGGGCTGCAGTTCCACCCGGAAGTCACTCACTCCGAACATGGCGGCCAGCTCCTGGCCAACTTCGTCAAGAACGTCTGCGGCTGTCGAGGCACCTGGAAGATCAGCTCGCTGATCGAACGGGAAGTCCAGACGATCCGCGAGCGCGTCGGCAACCGCCGCGTCATCTGCGGCCTGTCGGGGGGCGTCGATTCATCCGTGACCGCGGCGATTCTCTACAAGGCCATCGGCACGCAGCTCTCGTGTATCTTCGTCGACAACGGCATGCTCCGCAAAGGGGAGTCGGACCGGGTCCGCGACCGCTTCCAGAACCATTTCCGCACCGATCTGCACGTCGTCGACGCCCGCAAGCAGTTCCTCGATGAGCTGGCGGGGGTGAGCGAACCGCAGCAGAAACGGAAAATCATCGGCCGGGTCTTCATTGACGTCTTCCGCAAAGAGGCCGAGTCGATCGAGAATGCGCATTTCCTGGCGCAGGGGACGCTCTACCCGGACGTCATCGAATCCGGGGCCAATGGCGACGGCCCGGCGGCGACGATCAAGGCCCACCACAACGTGGGGGGGCTGCCCGAGCAACTGGGCTTCGAGCTGATTGAGCCGCTCCGCGATCTGTTCAAGGACGAAGTCCGCCGGATGGGGCTCGAACTGGGGCTGCCGGAAGAGCTGATCTGGCGGCATCCGTTCCCGGGGCCGGGCCTCGCCGTGCGATGCCTGGGAGCTGTCAGCGAAAGCCGGCTCGACACGCTTCGCGAGGCCGATGCGATCGTACTCGAAGAGCTGCGTAAGAGCGGGCTCTACCGGGACGTGCAGCAGGCCTTCGCCGTGCTGCTGCCAGTGCAGTCGGTCGGCGTGATGGGGGACGGCCGGACCTACGAAGACGTGGTCGCCGTGCGGGCCGTCCAGACCGACGACTTCATGACCGCCGACTGGTACCACATTCCGTACGACGTGATCGGCCGGATGTCGACGCGGATTATCAACGAAGTCCGCGGCGTTAACCGGGTGGTCTACGACGTCAGCTCGAAGCCGCCAAGCACGATCGAGTGGGAGTGAGAGAGCCAAGGGCTCAGTGCCAAGAGCCAAGTGAAAGAAAGAGAGCCGGGCGACAACCACCGCCCGGCTCTTGTCTGTCCCTCGTTCCCAGGCTCCCGCCTGGGAACGCCCTCTCCCGAGGCTCCGCCTCGTCTGCCATCCCACCGCCAACGAGGCACCAGCTAGGAGGACGCGGAGCGTCCGAAGACGGCATTCCCAGGCGGAGCCTGGGAACGAGGGGAATAGCGGTGGAGTTGAGAGTTGAAAGTCAGAAAAGAGAGCCGGGCGGCAATCACCGCCCGGCTCTTCTCTTGTCTTCACTAGCCACCAACCACTGCCCACTAGCCACTTCTTCTACACATTGAACAGGAAGTGGCAGATATCCCCGTCCTGCATGACGTAAGTCTTGCCTTCGACTCGGAGCTTGCCGGCGGCGCGGATCTCCTTTTCGCTGCGGTACTTTTCCAGGTCGTCGAGCGTGTAGACCTCGGCCCGGATGAAGCCCCGTTCGAAGTCGGTGTGGATCACCCCGGCGGCCTGCGGCGCGGTGGCGCCGATCGGAATCGTCCAGGCGCGGACTTCTTTCTCCCCGGCGGTAAAGTAGCTGTGGTAGCCCAGCACCCGGTAAGCCTCGCGGGCCAGGGACGCCAGCGCCGGTTCTTTCAGGCCGACGGACGCCAGCATTTCGGCCCGGTCGGTTTCATCGAGCTCGGCGATTTCGGCTTCGAGCTTCGCACAGACGGGGACGACTGAGGCCCCGACCTTCGCGGCGAACTCCCGCACCTGCTGCACCAGCGGGCCCTGGCCTTCGAGGTCGGTTTCGTCGACGTTGGCGACGTAGAGAATCGGCTTGGCGGTCATCAGTCCGAAGCTGGAGACGATTTTAGCTTCGTCTCCCTCGAAGGTCATTTTCCGGAGGGGTTCGTCCGTCTGCAGGTGCGCCATGCACTTCTTGATGACGTCGACGCGGAGCTTGGCTTCCTTGTCGCCGGTCCGGGCGGAGCGTTCGGCTTTCGGGAGAGAATTGTCGAGGGTCTGCATGTCGGCGAGCATCAGCTCGATTTCGATGACTTCAATGTCCGAGACCGGGTTGACCGATCCGGAAACGTGGATCACGTCGGGATCGTCGAAGCAGCGGACCACCTGCAGGATGGCGTCGACTTCGCGAATGTGGCTGAGAAACTTGTTCCCCAGCCCCTGTCCTTCGCTGGCTCCTTTCACAATGCCGGCGATATCGACCAGCTTGATCGCGGCGGGAACCAGCACTTTGGGGACGATGATCTGGCTGATCCGCCGGAGCCGGTCGTCGGGGACGCTGACGACCCCTTCATTCGGCTCGATGGTGCAGAACGGGTAATTCGCGCTCTGGGCGGATTTGGAGCTGGTGAGTGCGTTGAACAAGGTGCTTTTGCCCACGTTGGGCAAACCGACGATACCGGCTTCCATAATGCCGCGACTGCCTTACCACGAGAAATAGACGGAACCTGCGGGCGCACCGCCCCTTGCGGAGACGACGTCCCGAAGGGGAATGTGATAACACACGCCCCCCGCAAAGTCACGCCGGAGGGAGGATCCGCGGGGGGAGTCCCGGATTCCGGAATAAGGCAGGACCACGAATGTCACGAATCGACGCGAATGAAGAAAACGAGTCAAGAGGGCAACCGCGGAGGACACGGAAGGCACTGAAAAAGACCGAACGAAATCGTTCTTGTTTCCGTTTCTCCGTGTCTTTCGTGCCCTCCGTGGTTCCCTTCTTCAATTATTCGTGCGCATTGGTGTCATTCGTGGTTGAATCTTCGTGGAACCTGGAGACTTGGCTTCCGCTGCGACTACTCGCGCGGCGCAAAGCCCGCCAGTCGTCGCGTCAGTTCGCCGTCTCCTGACGTCATTTCGTGCAGGGCGTCCAGAAAGTGGCGGTCGGTGA
This sequence comes from Planctellipticum variicoloris, assembly GCF_030622045.1. NCBI lineage: Bacteria > Pseudomonadati > Planctomycetota > Planctomycetia > Planctomycetales > Planctomycetaceae > Planctellipticum > Planctellipticum variicoloris. The sequence goes on from NZ_CP130886.1 coordinate 1,259,623, forward strand.
GGATGGTGGGAGCTTCCTCATCCTCGATCTGTTCCACCGCAATCAACGCCGCCTTCCGGACCAGTTCCTTGATAAACGCCGGGCTGGCGCCGTCGGTTTTCCGCAGCACCGTCTCCCAGTCGTCGATCGCCAGGGTTGAACGGCCGCGGTAGAGCTCGATCAGCCGCTTCCGGCAGTCGTGATCGGGCAGGGGGAAGTGGATCGCCTGGTCGATCCGGCCAGGGCGATTGGCGAGAGCGGGCTCGATCTGGTCGGGCTGATTGGTCGTTAGCAGAAACAGGACTTCCGCGTCGGAATCGAGGCCGTCCATCTCGTTCATGAGCTGGTGCAGCGCCGTGGTCTGAAAGCTCTGGTCCCGGCGGGTAGCGATCAGATCGACGTCTTCCAGGATCAGCATGGCCGGCGAAAGGGAGCGGGCCAGCGAACAGGATTCCTTAATGTTCCAGAGCTGTTCGCCGGTCACCAGAAAGACGGTGACGTCTTTCAGCGAATGGGTCAGCCAGCAGGCGGTCCGGGTCTTGCCGGTGCCGGGCGGGCCGTGGAACAGCAGTCCCCGTTTGACGGAGTGCCCTTCCCGCTTGAGGCGCGGCGCGTGGCGGAAGAAGCCGACGGTGTTCCGCTGAATCATCGTCATCGTCGCCTGGGGCAGGATGATGGCCTCGCCGGAGACCGCGGGCAAGCGGTGAAAGCGGACCTGCCCCCAGCCGGAGTGATCCGAGTAGTCGTCGTCGCTGTGCTGTTTGCTCTCGATGGAGATCACCCGGCCGCGATAGATACTGTGCTGCCGGACCAGCCGGCGGAGCGTATCGAGGCACTCCCCCGCCAGTTCTCGCGTCGCGGCCATGACGTTGAGCGTTGGAGCGGGAACGCCGTAGTTGTAAACGCCGGACAGCAGAATGGCGTAGCGCTGCTCGCCGGCGGCGAGCAGGTAGAGCGGATTGGTGAGGCAGTCCTCGTGGACATCGACGTCGATGTCCACCTGCCGGTAGGAGGGGGCCTGAGGGGCCAGATCGGTCGCTTGCAGCGGCTTGGCGTTGACCGAGAGGACCTCCAGCGTCCCCCCGAACTGCTGCGCATAGGCTTCGATAGCCCGCCGCACGTTGGGGAGATCGAGCGCCGAGAACGAACGACCGACGACGGGAAGCTGCCGGTAGCGCGGGCCGCCGAAGTGCCAGGCCAGCCGCCGGCGAATGCGGCTGTTCCGCCAGCCGACGACGGCCACGGCGGTCAGGCCGATCATCACGGCGGATCCGACGATGACTGCCAGGACGATGTCAGGAAACGGGTCGCCGGGGCGGGCGAGGACCAACGGTAACTCAACGGCAGCAATCGTCATCAGCGAAATCCTCCACAGGCAGAGAGACTCGTCGGGGAGTCCGGTTCGCGCGATGGGTCAACCTACCGGTTCCGACGGGGACTCGGTAGTCTTTGCCATCCGGAACGGAGACCTGCACGATGCGCGGCGCCTGGGACCTGACGCGGAAGGATCTGAAGCTGCTCTCCCGGGACCGGCGGGCAGTGGCTCTGCTGCTGTTTCTGCCGCTGGCGTTCATCGCCATTCTGGGAATGACGACCGGGCAGTTTCTCACCCGTTCGAACGAGTCGCGCCGGCTGACGATCATGGTCGTCAAGCAGACTGACGACCCGCTGGCGGCGCAATTTGTGACGGATCTCGAGCACAATCGCTCGATCGATGTCACCACTGCGTCGGATCTGCCGGCTGCCCGCCAGTCCGTTGAGCGGGGGCAGGCGACGATCGGGCTGGTGATCGGCGCCGACTTTGCGGAGCGCGTTGATGCGCTCGACATCGGCGACATTCTGAACAGCCGCCGGGGACCGCTGGCCGCGGGACTGCCGGCCCTCGATCTGCAGATTCTCAGCCGGCCGGCGACGCTCACGGACGCTGCGTTGCTGGATCGCCTGATCTTCGCCGAGGCGCTGCGGTCGATCCTGCCGACCGTGGCCAGCAAGAACGCCATCGCCCGGCGGTGGGTGAAGTCGCCGGACGAAGACGAAGAGAGCGGAACCACGAAGAGCACGGAAGAAGCCGGCGCTCCAGAAGTGAATCCGTCCGGGGATGTTCAGGGGCAAGCTGTTTACCGGATTCTGGTGCCGGGGTTCACGGTGATGTTCGTCTTTTTTCTGGTCAACATCATGGCCCGGAGCTTTATTGCGGAACGGGACCTGGGGACGCTGCGCCGGCTGCGGCTGGCTCCCTTGTCGACGGTCGACCTGCTGCTCGGGAAGACGATCCCGTTCTTTCTGGTGTCGCTGGCGCAGTGCGGTCTGCTGTTTTTCTGCGGCCGGGTGCTGTTCGGGATGAGCTGGGGGCCGGCGCCGGTCTGGCTGATTCCCGCGATCATCAGTACGTCGCTGGCGGCGACGTCTCTCGGCCTGCTCCTGGCGACGGTCGTGAAGACCGACCAGCAGGTCTCGGCCTACGGAACGTCTCTGGTGCTGATCCTCGGCGGCATCAGCGGCTGCTTTCTGCCACGGGAATGGCTCCCCCCGCTGATGAAATCGCTCAGCCTGGCCACGCCTCACGCCTGGGCGCTGTCGGCCTTCGACGCGGTTCTGGCTCACGAAAGCGTCGACGGCCTGCGGGTGCTGCAATGCTGCGGCGGACTGGCGCTGTTCGCGGCCGTATTCTTCGGGCTCGGTGTGTGGCGGTTTCGGGTTTCGCCGGCGTAGCGAGCCACATCTCTCGACAACAAAGCGATTCCGGGTGGCACGTCCCTGAGTCTTCGAAGGGCGTGTCTTCAAGTTTGTAAAGTCCACCCCCATCGCGATGCCTCTGGAGCGTGCCACCCGACGTTGGCAATCAGCGCCGCCCCGCGCCCGCCCCGGCAACCTATGCCGTCCACGTAAAACAGCCCGTTCGGCGAGACTCTCGGCGTCGCAACTGTCGCACCGCGGCGATGCCTGCAGAACGGCTGAAAATTGTCGCTCGCGCGACGGCATTCCGTCTCGCATCGCGGCAGAGCGCAGAATTGCTGCGTGTCCGGGACAGCAACTCACTGCAGCGAAACGAATTCCTGCAGTCATGCCAGAGCGGCTGTTCTCGCAGACAAGGCCGGTCACCACCTCACTGACGGGAGGTCAACGATGACGCGACGCTGGCGAAACTTTGTGCAGCAGGCGGAGGCCGGTCCGGCCCATCTGCCTCAACCGCCGCCGCACTGACGCCGTGGCGCGACGCGTCGAGTTTTTCCGGACGAGTATGCCGGCGATGAGACCTGCGACGTTCGGCGGACGGGTGGTTTCCGGGGACAGAAATCACTCAGCGCACCGCCGAGGATGCTGTCTCCCGCTGGTGGGTGAGACCGGCTGTGTTTTCCACAGGGGGAGAACACGGTCTGCGATGCGGATGCCGATCGGATTCCTGCTGCTCCTGCAGGAAAAAATCGGCCGCAGAGACGGGCGGTGAGTCCTGGTTTTCCGCGAAACCGGGGCTGGCTGCCAGGGCGTGCGACCGGCAACCCGCGATTCGCGTGGCGGGCCGCTGGCAGCGCCAGGCTCTGCGACAGTTCAGGAACGAGGCCGGGGCGTCAACTGGCGACGCCCCGGCCTCGCTGCATTGGCAGGCGGTCAGACTTCGATTTCGTCGTGCCGCAGGGGCCGACGGGGAAAGGGTTCCGCCTCGGGCGCCGATTGGGCGGGGGCCTCGTCCGGCCCGGTCATCGTGATGGGATTCGGCGTAAATCCGATGATCAGGAACGAGAGGGTCGCCCAACCCAGAACGGCGCGGAACCAGCCGATGCTGACGGAGTCATCGGCCGTCGCGCGGTGTCGGATCCCGAACAGCGAGATCAGCACCAGCATCGGCAGATAGGAGTAATTGCCCGTGAAAAGGATCCACCCTCCGGCTCCGAAGACGATCGCCTGTGCGACTCCATGCGCCCGGCGACCGATCAACGTGTAGAGGATGTGTCCGCCGTCGAGCTGACCGATCGGGAACAGATTCAGCGCGGTGATGAAAACCCCCAACCAGCCGGCATGCAGCAGCGGATTGAGCTGCACGTCGAACCCTTCCGGCTTCGGGCCAAGGATCCATTCCGCCATCCAGGTCAACAGGAGCGGGTCGCCCAGGGTCATCGTTCCCACCCCCTGGAATTGCTCGATGACGATATACTTGGCCTGCGAAAGCCCGAGGTAGAGAATTGGAATCGTTGCGACGAGCCCCGCCAGGGGGCCGGAGATGGCGACGTCGAAGATCTGCCGCCGATTGCCGATTCCCGCCTGCTGGACGATCACGGCGCCCATTGTCCCGAAGGGGATCAGCGGCATCGGAATAAACAGCGGGGGAAGAGCGGGGATGCGATAGCGCAACGACTGAAGGTAATGCCCGAGCTCGTGGCAGAGCAGGATGGTCATGACTCCGGCTGAATACTCGAGTCCGGCCTGAAACCAGCCGCCGAAGTCCGTCTTCGGATCTCGACCAAACAGGGTGGCGCCCACGAAGAAGGTCGTCAGGCAGGTGGCGGCGAACAATCCCAGCGACAGGCCGTAGAAGTGGGGGGCAATCCGCACTTGCGGAACTCGGGCTTCGCTGTCCGCAGCCCACTCGGTGATCGGGATCGGGCGAGTTTCGGGTCGTTCGGGAAAAACGTCGGAGTCCGCAGACATGCCGGGTCCTGTTTCATGTCCGCTGCACCGCAGCGGGATTGTGCGGAGGATGCTGGGGAGAAATCGCTCTGCGGGCATTCTACGTCCGGTTCCCCTGCCGGCCCATGCCTGAACCCGAACCCGCAAGATGTCTGAGACGCCAGTGTCGCCACAAGCCTTTTCGGGGGAACGTGTTAAGGCTCGCTTTCGGCGAATTTCGACGGGTGCGATCCGCCGCGCCGCGGTTGCTGAGTGAATGTCGGCCCGTTGTCTTGCAAACGACGCGGGGGGAATCTAGCATCTGGGGTTCCGTCGCGGATTCGTCCGCGACGGGTGTTTTTGCGGGATCTGTGAACTTGCGAACACACTTCCTGCCGCATTTGGAATATCCGGCTGGGCGATCAGCCGCAGAATCTTGACAAATTGACGCGCCGGGCGCGGGGCACGCCGCCTCGATTTACCGGCCCTTGGATTGCGGGAGCAGTTGACGTGACGATCGACAAGAGCCTGAAGCGGAAGGGGCGTCTGGCCCGTACCCGCAACGTGTTGCAGCGACACGAGCGGATCGCCCAGATGAAGACCGATGAGAAGTGGGTCGAGGGAACCGGTCCGTTCGGGCTGCCCAAATTGCGGATCGTGAAGCTTGTCGTCGGCAAGAAGAAAAAGAAAAAGACCGCAGAACCGGGCGGTAAGGACGATAAGAAGAAGGCCGCCAAGAAGAAGTAGGCGGACGACTCGTCGCACACGGCAGCCGACGGTTCGTCCTCTGCTGCTGATTCGCTCAAAGCCTTGGTGGTCCGGAAACCAACTGTTTCCCTGCCGCCAGGGCTTTGTTGCATTGGTGCGGGTCCGCGGACGGGCGGATTCGCACTGCCATGCAACGGCCGCTGCAGACCGTGGCGAAGGAAGGATCCTTCGTGGTTTGCGCTGGCGTCGGGGAGGCGCAACGCGCACAACCTGGGCCAGGGACGGTACCTCATGCTGCGAGCTCTCCGCGGAATCGGCGGGGCATTGCCCCGTTATCGGACCCGCCGCCACCTGCAGGCGTTTCTGGCCAGCACGCGTCGCTGCCGGGAGACCCAGGCCGCGACGCTGGCACAGATTTTGACGCTGAACGCCGCCAGCGACTTCTCCCGCGAACGGGGACTGACCGGCTCGCTGACGGCCGCCGAGTTCCGTCGCCGGATTCCGGTTGGCGACTTCGAAACGGTCCGGCCGTACGTGGAGCGACTGAAGACCGGCGAATTCTCGGCTCTGCTGGGACCGCAGAACCGGCTGCTGATGTTCACGCTCAGCAGCGGGACGACGGCCGAAAGCAAGTACATCCCGATTACGGATCAGTTCCTGAAGTCCTATCGCCACGGCTGGCAGTCGTGGGGCATCTGCGCGATGGACGCGCACCGGAAACTGCATCAGCAGGACATCCTGCAACTGGCAAGCGACTACGATCAGTTCCGGACTCCCGCCGGCACCCCCTGCGGCAACATCAGCGGGCTGGTCGGCGCCATGCAGAGCCCCGTCGTGCGGCTGATGTACGCCGCCCCGCAGGAGATCACGAAACTCACCGAGCCCGAGGCCAAACAGTACGCGACGCTGCGGATTGCGGCGATGAACCGTCATGTCGGGCTGGTGATGACCGCCAATCCCAGCACGCTCATTCAGATCGCCCGGCTGGCAGATCGGGAGCGACAGACGCTGATCCGCGACATCGCCGACGGGACGCTGGATCGCCGTTTCGATCTGGGGGAGGCGATACCGCCGGGGCTCCGGCGGCGACTGACGCGCCGCGACCGCGTCCGTGCGAAGGAACTGGAACGAGCCGTCGAACAGACCGGGCATTTGTATCCGCGCGACATCTGGCCCGAACTGACGCTGGCCGGCGTCTGGACCGGCGGCAGCGTCGGGGCCTATCTGGAAACGATGCGCCCGCTGTATGGCAATATCCCCGTTCGTGACCACGGACTGTCGGCCAGCGAAGGGCGCATGACGATTCCGCTGCAGGACGAAACGTCGGCCGGAATCCTGGACATCGGCTCGCATTACTTCGAGTTCATCCCCGAGGAAGAACACGGGAAACCGGATCCGCTGGTTCTGGAAGCGCACGAACTGGAGGCGGGGCGGAACTACTTTATCCTGCTGACCACGGTCTCGGGGTTGTACCGGTACGATATCCGCGATGTCGTCCGCTGCAGCGGATACCACGAAACGACGCCCCTGCTGGAATTCCTGCACAAGGGGGCGCATATCGCCAACATCACGGGCGAAAAACTCTCCGAATCGCAGGTTGTCTCCGCCGTGAAAACGATTACTCAGCGACGGCAGGTGGACTTGGGCCACTTTACCGTCTCGCCGGTCTGGGGCGATCCGCCGCGGTATCGAATGCATCTGGAGTCGGTCCACATGCCGGACGATGCGGTGTGGCAGTCGATTCTGCGGGACGTCGACACGGAGCTGCAGCGGTTGAACTGCGAGTACCACGAAAAGCGGAAAACGGCCCGCCTGGAACCTCTCGACGGCCAGTTGCTGCCGCCGGGGACCTGGCACACGTTCGCGCGCAGCCGGCAGAACCGGCTGGGTGGCAGCGTCGAGCAGTACAAGCATCCCTGCCTGCTGCCGGACCTGCAGTTCAGCGAACGGCTGTGGCGCGACCATGCGCTGCCGCTGATGCAGAATGAATCGACCGTCCGGCGGCCGCACTTTCTGGGGGGGAGACGCGGTTCGCTCGCAACGGCGAACGACGAACTGCAGGACGCCTCTTGAACTGCGGGAGTGAGGCTGAAATGTGCGGCGTCGAACTGACCGCCGATCGCGACGGCGTACTGCTGCCGGTGCATGCACAGCCCGGAGCGAGGCGCAACGGGATCGTCGGCGTACACGCCGGCCGGCTGAAAGTCGCCGTGACGCAGGCGCCGGAAAAGGGAAAGGCCAACGACGCAATCATCGCAGTGCTCGCGGACGACCTCGCACTGAAACGGAGCCAGATCTCCCTGGCCTCGGGGCCCACGAACAGCCGCAAGGTCTTTCGCGTCCGCGATCTGACCGTCGACGAGCTGGCGGAGCGAATTGCGAGTTGCCTGGGATAGCTGGCATCCCATTGGCCTCAATGGCTCCCGCTCCGTGACGTCGACACAAAATCGAAGTCGTCGAATCCTGAGATTCGCCGCCCGGCCGGCAGCCGCTCCTTGAAACGGACGAACGGGAGCCGGACAATGCAGGGGTGTTCTACAGCCCCCCGGGCCGGGAGTCGAGTCATGCGACCAGTTGGCGCCTTCGGGATCTTTTGTCTGGTGCTGTCGAGTCTGCCGGACGTCGCACTGGCACAGCGTTCGACCCGACCACATCCCTACGGCGGCGGCGAGAGCGCCTATCGCTACCAGCGAAACTATGGCAGCCCGAACTACGGCGGCTACGGCCCGGCCAGCCCCGCTCAGTCGTTCGTTATCGGTGGGGCCTACCCGGTCTACGGTCCGGGACTCTATGCCCCTTACGCGCCGTACGGTTCCTACTATGGTTCCAGTTTCGGCTTGAGCGGCGGTTACTGGTTCGGGGCCGGGCCGAGCAACTTCTGGTACGGCCCCGCCGGTCCAGTCGCGTTCGGCGTGCCGGGCTACGGGGCGAACTCATACACCTACATTGCCGGCGGTTATCCCGGCAGCCTCTACGTGCCGACGACAGTCGATCCGGGACTGGCGGGGCTTCCAGCCGCAGAGAACCCGCTGCTGGCGGATGCCTGGCGAGAGAATCTGCAGCGCTGGCAGCAGCCGTTGCCCCAAGTAGACCCGCGGCCCGATTCCACCCAGCGGCCGGCCATGCCATCGACCGCCGAAGGACGTCGTCGGAGCCTGCAGGCGCGGTTGCTGGGCGATGAGCGCCTGCGTCAGCAGCAATGGGGGCTGGCGGCGGAGCGTTATCGGCGGGCGGTCGAAACCGCGGACGATCAGGCGGACAACCACATTCGCCTCGGCGTGGCGCTGGCGGCTCAGAATCAACTGGAACTGGCGAGTCGGGAGTTTCGACGGGCAGTCTTTGTCGACCGCCAGATCGCGCAGACAGCGCCCCGGCTGTCCGAACTGCTGGGGCCGGACAGTGATCTCGTTCGATTGTCGCTGATTTCGCGGCTGACGAGCTGGGTCGATGAGGATATTCGCAACCCCGATCGCCTGTGGGTGCTGGGTGTCATGCTGCATCTCAACGACGACCCGCGGGCCGCCGAAATTCTGGAGGCCGGTTACCGCCTGGCGGGCGGGGGGGACTATTTTCTGGCGTTTGTGAATCCAGCGCCCGCGGCGGCGGGGCCGGCGCTCCCCGCAGCCCCTGCTCCCGCAGCCGGTCTCGGACCGAAGGTGATTGAGATCGCGCCGCCGGCCCGACCGGGGCTGGAGCCCCCTCCCCTGCCGGGAATCGTTCCCGAGGCGGAACTGCCCCCGGCGCCGGCCCCGGCGGAGATTCCTCGGGTTCCCGCAAATCCGCGGCCGGCCGGCGTCGATCGACTGCCGCCATTGCCGCGTTGAACGCCATAACCCGAATATTCCGCGTCTTCGGGCCGTGAAGTCGTGTTGGGTGACGAGTTCGGGATTGTGTCCCCAGCAGGCTTCGGACGAAAATCGACGCGTTCGTCGGGTCGCCGTCTGACTGGCGATGCAGCGACTTCAACTGCCGTCGAAGGGCTGGAATGTCGACCGAGTCTGTTCGCTGTGTGATTACGCTCTGCACCTACAACGAACGCGAGAACATTTCCCGGCTGATCCCCGAGATTCGAGCGGCGTTGCCGCAGGCGGATCTGCTGGTGGTTGACGACAATTCGCCTGACGGCACTTCCGACGTCGTCCGGCAGCTCGGCGAAACCGACCCGCAGGTGCACCTCCTGTGGCGGGGTGGCAAAGAGGGTCTGGGGGCGGCGACGCTGGCCGGATTTCAGGCCGCCATGGAGCGGAGCTACGACTTCGTGCTGAACATGGACGCCGACTTCAGCCATCATCCGCGGTATCTGCCGGCCCTGTATGCAGCCATGAACGAGGCTGATGTCGCGATCGGCTCCCGCTATATCCCCGGCGGCGGAATCACCGGCTGGCCCTTTCTGCGGCATTTCATGAGCCGCGGGATCAACATCTACTCGCGCTGGCTGCTGGGCCTGAAGAGCCGGGACTGCAGCGGGGCCTTCCGCTGCTACCGGATCAGTAAGCTGCGCGAGATCGACTTCAGCAAGTTCCGTTCGCGCGGCTATGCGTTCCAGGAAGAAATGCTCTACCGCTGTGCGCGGGTCGGCTGCCGGCTCGTTGAGGTGCCGATCGTTTTCGAGGACCGCATTGCGGGCCAGTCGAAGATCAACCGGATGGAAGCCATCCGCGCGCTGCGGGATATCTTCCTGCTGACGCTCGATCGCGTCCGCGGCGCATCGGTGCGCGCCGGATGACCGTTTGCTAAGGCTGGTACTTCTTCGCTTCCACGAAACTCGCGACGAACTGCGACTCCCGAATCGGGAAGGCGACCTTGATGCCCGCCTGCTCGATCAGGGGGCGGACTTTCAGGCTCCGTCCCCATTCGTCGGTATCCAGCCCGCCGCTCCCGTCGTTGTCCATGCGGCCGAACGTCTCCCGGGCATCCTCGCGAAGGGCCGCATCTTCTTCCGCGGGAGGCGACAGCAGGCCCACGCCGATGCTGAGCGCGGCGGCCGAAATCCGCTGGGAAGGTTTTGCCACCAGCGCGAACGTCAGCTCGGGCGGCGTCAGGAATCCGTCGTCGTTCAGATCGAATTTCCGGAACTCGGCCAGATTGCCCCGGTCCCATTCGTACATGCCGATCTGTCGGTCGCCATTCTTGTCGAGCGTCCGGTACTTCTCCGGGAGATCCCGGATGAACGGCAGCGGCTTGGGAGTCTGGGGGGGGCTGGCGCTACTGCTGGATCGGCTGCGGTCCCCGCGATCGCTTCGGCCGGAGTCTCCCTCCTGCTGACGTTGCTCCATGGCCTTCTGCATCGCCCCGGAAAAAGCGTCCCGGGAGATCGGGCTGTCGGCGCTCAGCCCGGACTGCTGCAGGCGGTCCCGCAACGGCGGCGGCAGACGCTCGAATTCCTCCGAGTCGATATTGCCGTCCTGATTGCGGTCCATGAACCCGAAAAACCGGCCGGGATCGGGCGCTCCGCCCCCGAATCCGCCCGGAGGGCCACCGCCAAAACCGCCCGGCGGACCGCCTCCAAAGCCGCCTGGAGGTCCGCCCCCAAAGCTGCCTGGGCCGCCACTTCCAAACCCGCGAAATGATCCGCCGTCCCGTCCGCGGTCATCGCCCCGGCTGCCACGATCGCGTCCGAAGCCACCTCGGTCACCGCGATCCTCGCCGCCACGACCGAAATCCGGGGGCTGCGCCGCCGAGGCCTGACAGACGGCGACCGCCAGAAAGAACTTGAACAGGTGCGACGGCGCTGACATAGGAACCTCCACAGATCCAACACCTGCCGCCAGCAGGAGTTTCGGCGAAAAACTCGCCTGACTGGATCTGAGTTCCAGCGGCTGTCGGGCGGGAATCCTTGAGACGATTGCGCCCCGCCATCGCAACAGTCACAGGGCGCAGGAGGAACGTGTCCGGAAAAGTCTGATCTCCCTCTCGCCGTGGAATCGTCGTAACCCTTTGTTTGGCCGTTATTTCCTGTCCGGGGGGAAACCCTGTTTCGGCAACCATTTCCGCCCGAATCAATTTGTAGGGGATTCTCCCGAAACCGGTCCGGGCACGACCGGGTTTAATGGGGAGGGACCGCGGAACCCCGCAGTGCGATGGTCTCCGGTCGCCGAAGTCTTTTGTTCATTGCGCGATTCTTCTTCCGTCATTTGTGCAGGTCGAAATGTTGACATCGGAATCTCGACTTGGCGTCCGCCTCCTCCAGTTCAGCGCTGTTCTGGCATCGCTGGCGGTGGCGGGCGAACCGGTTCTGGCTCAGCCGGAATCGCCTGGAGCGGATCGTCGACCCAGCTTCGGGGTTCCGGGAGGGACGCCATTTCCAACCTTCGACTCTCCGCTGATGAGCCTCGGGCGATTTGGCCGCGACGAAGAGTTCGTCAGGCAGCTCCAGTTGACCGAAGAACAGCAGGAACAGATCGACGAAATTCGCCGTGGCATGCGGGACCTGTTCCGAATTCAAGATCCCGCCGAACAGGCCGCCAAAGTCGAGGAAATGAATCAGGCCGCTCTCGAAGTCCTGACTCCCGAACAGACGCAGGTCTGGGACAGGCAGAAGGCAAAGATTGTTCAAATGCGCAGCGCGGGGCAGGCTCCCGCCGCTCCCGGACAGAGTGCGGCTCCGGGAGCAGCGCCTGCAACCCCCAAAGCACCTGTTCGAAAGCCGCCGATTGTCGAGGCTCCTGCCGGAGCCGTACCTTCGGCCAGCTTCGGCGGTGATCCGGCCCCCGGAACGGGATCGGCCGCGACCCTGACGTTCAACTTCCGCTACGCGCCGTGGACTGAAGTTCTGAAGATGTTTGCCGAGGTCTCCGGGCTGACGCTGGACCTCAACGACGTCCCCCCCGGGACGTTCAACTACTACGACGAACGGACTTACACGCCGACGGAGGCGCTGGACATCCTGAACGGCTACCTGCTGCCGCGCGGGTATGTGCTGATTCGTCGCGATCGCTTCCTGGCCTGCGTCAACACGGAAAACAAGATCCCGCCCAACATGGTCCCGACCGTTTCCGTCGAGGAACTGGAACAGCGCGGCCGGAACGAGATGGTCACGCTGGTCCTGCCGCTCGAAGGTCTGGAAGCCGACAAGATTCAGAGTGAAGTCAAGGAATTGCTGGGGCCGCAGGGAACGGTCGCAGCCCTCAAAAACACCAATTCGCTGGTGATCACCGACATCGCCAGCCACGTCCGGCGGGTGCATGCCCTCCTGTCGGGCGGAGCGGGAGCCGGCAATCGGGAGACCGATTTCAAGGCGATTCCGTTGAAGTACATGTCCGCAACCGAAGCGGAGCGAAGTGTCAGGCGGCTGTTCGGGCTGCTGCCGACCGCGGCTGCGACGACGGCAACCTCGTCGCGATCCTCTTCTTCCCGGAGCGATTTCTTCTCTCGCGATCGAGGGGATCGCGGCGGGTTCGATCCGCGCGAAGCCTTCCGCGGTCCGACGCCGGCCCCCGCGCCGACGACCACGCAATCGCAATTTGCGAACAAGCTGCAGATTTCCGCCGACATCCGGACCAACAGCCTGCTGGTGACCGCGTCTTCGCAACTTGTGAAGGTCGTCGAGGAAGTGGTCAAGTCGATCGACGTGGACATCGTCGATGAACACGGCAACCGAGTCCCTCAGGACAGTCAGTCCGTGTTGTTCAAGAGCTATACGATCAACGGCGGCGACGTGGCGCAGGTCGCGCTGACTCTCAGCGGAATGTATCCCGGATTGATCGTCGGCCAGGACGACAAGTACGGCAAAATTCACGTCAATGCCACCGCCTCGGAACACGCCGAGATTGAAAAGCTGATCGCCCAGCTCGGCGGCGAATCGGAAGGGTCCGTCGCCGTCATCCCGCTGTCACGGATGGAGCCGGTCCAGGCCTCCAACACATTGCGGAGCCTGTTCAGCGGCGACGGTTCGCGGGCTCCTTCGATTGAGCCGGACGTCTTCGGTCGTCGCCTGATGGTCCGCGGAACTCCCGAGCAGGTGCAGCAGGTCAAGTCGATCCTGACTCAGATGGGGGAGGATGGCGGAACCGGGACCGGCCCGCGCAGCGGCGGCGGACCGGTCCGCAGAGTTCCCATTGACGGTCGCGATCCCGAAGAGTTCCTGCCGCTGATCCAGCAGGCCTGGGGGACGTCGGGGCGGAATCCAATTCGCGTGGTGGTTCCGTCTGTGCCAAATCCGATCCGTGACCGACGGATTCCCAGCGAGGTCTCGGTTCCCCCCGCCGACCGCGAGCCGCTGAACTCATCCGAGCGGCAGCCGCGTCGCGAGAAAGTTGGCGGACAACCCTCCGTGTCCGCGCCACGGCGGCTTCAGGTTCTGCCCGCCAGCCAGAAACTGTCGGCCGATCAGCCTGAACCCGAAGCCCGGAAACCGGAAACGGAGAAAACCGACGCCTCCCCCGTCGAGGAACCGGCCCCGGACAAGTCCGGGGCCAAGTCGCCGATCGGAATCACGGTGATGGGGAACGACCTGATCATCACTTCCGCCGACGAGAAGGCGCTGGATCGGCTGGAAGAAATGATCAGCCAGTTGTCGGCGGCGTTGCCCAACCGGACGCGGTGGACCGTGTTCTACCTGCGGTCCGCCGATGCCACTGAAGCCGCCCAGTTGCTGGAGCGGCTCTTTCCACAGAGCTCGGTCGCCGCGTCGACGAGTTCGAGCGAGGGATTCATGGGCTCGTTCACCGGCGGCCTGTCGAGCTTCGGCCGCGGCATGATGAACGCAACGGGACTCGACAGCACGCTGGCCGGCGGTCAGCCGCTGAAAATCATTACCGACATCCGGTCGAATGCGCTGTTCGTAACCGGGCCGAGCGATCAGGTCGGGGAGATCGAGCAGGTTCTGCAGTTGATCGACGCCAGTGAGCTGCCCGAAAGCCTGCGAACCCGCGTGCCCCGTTCCATTCCCGTCGAATACTCCAGCGTGACGGAAGTCGCGAAGATCGTCCGCGAAGTCTATAAGGATGCGCTGGAGCCGGAGCAGCCGGCCCAGAATCAGCGAGGGGCAAATCCATTCGCCATGATGATGGGAGGCGCTCCGCAGGGAAAACAGCGGGGGATTGAACTGACGGTCGGGGTGGACGAACAGACGAATCACCTGATCGTCTCCTGCAACGACTCCATGTTCCGCCAGATCGAGAATCTCGTACAGACGATCGATGAGCGCGAACGCGACGCCCGACGGACGATCCGCGTGGTGCCCCTCGAAAAAGCCGATCCCATGCTCCTCTCGCGGACGCTCGGGTCGGTCATCCCGAAGGTCACCGTCAGCGGCGGCGGCAGTCGGCCGAGCCGCGACCGGAGCGACGCCAGTTCGACATCCGGGCAGCCAAACTCGTCCGGGAGCGGAACTTCGACTCCGCAGGCGACGCCAGGGGGCTTCCCTGGAGGTTTTCCTGGCGGCGGATTTCCCGGCGGCGGCTTTTCGGGAGGCGGTCGGGGAGGAGATTCCGGGGGAGGTCGCGGCGGGGATTCCAGCGGACGAAGCGGATTCGGTGGATTTGGCGGGAGTCGGGGTGGGAGTCGCGGTTCCCGCTGAGTGGGCCGGCGAGGCGAACGTGAGAATTTTCGCCGATTGGCGAAAGCCGTTGGACGTCGGTTCCCCTCGCGTCGTATTCTTTGTGGAAGCCTGTCACCTGCCTGCCAGCGAGTCCGGGCGGCAGTTTCACCAGTTGAATTCTCAGCAGGGCATGCATTTCGGATGGATATTGGCACAGTCCTGATTCGCCGGGGGGTGGTGACGCCCGAACAGCTCAAGTCGGCGCAGCCTGACGTGAGCGGCCGACGGCTGGATCGCGCCCTGGTCGATCTGGGAGTCATCACCGAAGAAGCGGCGCTGCGGGCGCTCGCCGACGAACTGGGAATGCGGTTCGTCGAGATTAAAAAGGAAGCCATCGACCGGGAGCTGCTGATGCAGTTTCCGACCAGCGCGGTCTTCCGACATTCGCTGCTGCCGCTGCAGCGGCAGAATGGCAGCGTGGTCGTCGCCACCAGCGATCCGTTCAATCTGGAATCGCTCGAAGAGCTGAGTTCGATCAGCGGTTTTCATCTCGAACCGGTGCTGGCCTGCAAGGTCGACGTCGTCGAGATGATCAAGGATTATCTCGGCGTCGGCGGCGATACGCTCGGCGAACTGGTCGCGCAGCGGACGGCGGACGGCGTCGAAATCCTGGGGGACAATTCCGAGGATTCCGGCGACCTGGCGGAGATGGCCGAGGCGGCCTCGGTCATCAAGCTGGTCAACGAGCTGCTCGTGGAAGCCCTCGACCAGGGGGCGAGCGACGTACACATCGAGCCGCAGGAGTATGGTCTGACCGTCCGCTACCGCGTCGACGGTCTGCTGCGCGTCCAGCCGGTGCCGCAGTCGATCTCCCAGTTTTTTGCCGCGATCGTGACGCGTCTCAAGATCATGTCGCGTCTGAACATTGCGGAAAAGCGGATGCCGCAGGACGGCCGGATCAAGCTCAAGATTTCGGGACGCGAGATCGACGTCCGCGTCTCAATCATTCCGATGGTCCACGGCGAAGGGGTCTGCCTGCGTCTGCTCGACAAGGGGCGGATGCAGTTCAACCTGGCCAACGTCGGGATGCCCCCGGCGATGGCGAAAACATTTCACGAAATGATTGCGATGCCGCACGGCATCGTGCTGGTCACCGGACCGACCGGCAGCGGTAAAACGTCGACGCTCTACAGCGCGCTCAACGAAATTAAAGATCCGTCGATCAAGATCATCACCGTCGAAGACCCCGTCGAATACCAGAACCCCGGCATCAGCCAGATTCAGGTCCATTCGAAGGTCGGGTTGACCTTTGCCGCGGGGCTGCGGAGCATTCTGCGTCACGACCCCGACGTCGTGCTGATCGGCGAAATCCGCGACGCGGAAACCGCCGAGAGCGCCATTCAGGCCTCCCTCACGGGCCACCTCGTCTTCAGCACCCTGCATACGAACGACGCCCCCGGCGCATTTACGCGACTGATCGATATGGGGGTCGAACCGTTCCTGGTGGCCAGTTCCGTCGAAGGGGTGCTGGCGCAGCGGCTGGTCCGTCGCCTCTGCAAGCACTGCAAAAAAAAGGTGGTGATGCCGCGCGACGCCCTGCCCGACGACTATCCGTGCACGGAGCCGGAGGTGATGCTCTACGAGCCGGTCGGCTGTCGCGAGTGCCGGGACATTGGCTTCTCCGGACGAATGGCGATCTTCGAATTGCTGCACAAGGACGCCGAGATCGGCCGGCTGTGCGTGGCGCATGCCAGCACCCTGGAAATCCGGCAGTACGCCCTGAGTCGGGGGATGGTGACTTTGCGGCAATCGGGTTATCAGCGGGTCCAGGAAGGGTTGACCAGCCTGGACGAAGTGCTGCGCATCACCAAGGGCGACATCGGCTGAGCTTCCCGCGTCTTTTCTGAACCGTACCCGCAGACAGTCGGCTGAACATGCCCGAGTTCCGCTACACCGCGAAGGAGTTTTCCGGCCAGCAGGTCAGCGGGACGCTGACTGCGGGGACGGAGCGCGAGGCGCTCGGGCAACTCGCCGCTCGAAATCTGTTCCCGCTGCAGATCGCTCTGGCCGACGCGGCGCGCCGGCATCAGGAAGGACGCCGACGGCGCGTCCCCGCCAGTCTGCTGGCGACCTTCTATTCGCAGCTCTCCGACCTGCTCCGTTCGGGCGTGCCGCTGCTGCGGTCGCTGGAGCTGCTGGATCGCCAGACGCGACATCAGACGTTCAAACTGATTCTGCAGGAAATCCGCGCCGACGTGGCGGACGGCACCCGGCTGGCAGAGTCGCTGCGCCGTCATCCGGCGGTCTTTTCCGATCTGACGATCAGCATGGTGCGAGCCGGTGAAGAAGGCAGCTTCCTGGAGGATACACTCCACCGGATCGCCACCTTCACCGAGCACCAGGAGGAGCTGAAAGGGCGAGTCGTCGGCGCGATGGTCTACCCCGCATTCCTGATGGTCGTCGGCTCGCTGATCGTCGTGGCGATGCTGATCTACTTCGTTCCCAAGTTCGAACCAATGTTCGAACGGATGGAAGAGCAGGGGAGCCTTCCCTGGGCCACCACGGCGCTCATGGCCATCAGCCGCGGCATGCAGTCCTACGGCTGGGTGGCGCTGCTGGCGATCCCCGGAATCATCATCGGCCTCCAGAAGATGCTGGAGTCCGATG
Organism: Planctellipticum variicoloris; assembly: GCF_030622045.1. NCBI lineage: Bacteria > Pseudomonadati > Planctomycetota > Planctomycetia > Planctomycetales > Planctomycetaceae > Planctellipticum > Planctellipticum variicoloris. The sequence continues at coordinate 1,277,063 of NZ_CP130886.1, forward strand.
CCGGCCGGCGCAGACTCGACGAATTGAAGATCCGGCTCTGGGGCATCGGGCAGGTCGTCCGCAGCCTGGCGATCGCCCGGTTCTGCCGGGTTCTCGGAACGCTGCTCAAGAACGGCGTGCCGCTGCTGAACTCCCTCCGGATCGCCAAAGACGCCACCGGCAATCGCGTCCTCAGCGAAGCCATCGGCGAGGCCGCGGAGCACGTGTCGTCCGGCAAGTCCCTCGCCGTCCCGCTGGCGGACTGCAAGCAATTCCCGCCGGACGTGCTGGAAATGATCGCCGTGGGGGAAGAGGCCAACAACCTGGAAGAGGTGCTGGTGCAGGTCGCCGACAAGATGGAGCGGCATACCAACCGGCAGCTCGATCTGGTGGTGCGCTTGTTGGAACCGGCGATGCTGGTGATCATGGCGGGGATCATTTTGTTCGTGGTGGTGGCGCTGATGCTGCCAATTTTCCAAAGTTCGTCGCTCGCGTAGGCCAGCCGACGGGAGTCGGGTGTTCAATCAATGAAGGGAAACGGCTCCGGGCCGGGTGGTCTGTGAGGTCCAGTTCCCATTTTCGACCACAGTTTTCTGCAAGGAGCGCCGCCGTGATTCGTCCGATGTCCACTCGCCCCCGTCTGCGCCGCCGCGGTTTCACGCTGACGGAAGTCCTGCTGGTGCTGGCCATTCTGGGCGTGATCGCCGCAATGGTCGTCCCGCAGCTCCTCGGCCGCCAGAAGGACGCGCTGGTGCGGGCGACCAAAACCAGCATCAAAGGGATGGAAGACGCCTGTAAGCAGTATGCCGTCGACAACAGCGCGGAGTTCCCCACGGGAAGCAACGACGACGTCATCAACCTGCTGATGAATCCGGGGCAGAACGCCGACGGCCGGTCGATCAGCCCGTACCTGGAACAGGTCCCGAAGGACGCGTGGGGGCAGCACCTGTACTACGAATATCCCAATACCAAGGCCCAGAACTCTTCCAGGCCGGCCATCTGGTCGGCGGGGCCCAACAAGCAGAATGAAGACGGCTCCGGCGACGACATCAACAACTGGACGACCTGATCGGCAGGGGGGGCTTGCGATGACCGCCCGACGGAAGGCTCGCTCCGCATTCACGCTGGTCGAGATGCTGCTGGTACTGGCCGTACTGGTGGCGTTTACGACGATTGCGTGGCCGTCGTTTCAGCGGCTGTACGCCACCCAGTTTCTGCTGGAAGGGGCCGAGCAAGTCCGCCTGCAGTTCGCCGCCACGCGGACGCGGGCGATCGAAAGCGGCATTGTCTACCAGTTCCGCTGGGAACCGGACGGCCGAAGGTATCTGTCGCTTCCCTACGAAGCGGAGCTCGATCTGCCGGCCGAGGGTGAGGGCGAGATCCAGGATGACCTCTCGGGAAACGTCGCGCGCCGCTACGTGGGCGAGCTTCCCGAAAAGCTGACGTTTGTGGGAGGGAAAGACGCCGGCGGACAGTCCCTCCCCGCGGACCTGTTCGCGTCGTTCCCCGACGCCGACAAACTCGCCGCAGTCGCCTGGTCGGAGCCGGTGCTGTTTCAGCCGGACGGTACGGCGGTGGACGGAGAACTGATCGTCGGCGATCCGACGGGGCGGAACGTCGCGCTGGTGCTCCGCGGCGCAACGGGGGCGGTCACGGTCAGTCCCATTCAGCAGGAGCTACGCACCAATGGGAAGTAGCGGACCAGCTTCCGGGAGACGGACGGCGCCGTCCAGCCTGCGGCAGGGTATGACCCTGCTGGAAGTCGTCCTGGCGCTCGCCATTTTCTTCGGCGCCATGGCGGCCCTCGCGCAGTTGACCTGGAACGGGACACGCGCCGCCCTGCAGGCCCGTTTCAAAGCGCAAGCCGTAATCCGCTGCGAAACGAAGCTGGCCGAACTGGTCAGCGGCGTCGAACCCCTGCAGTCGCAAGCGAACATTCCCTTCCCGGACGATTCCGCCTGGACCTGGAGCGCCATGATTTCTCCGGGGAGCTTTCCGGAACTGGTGCTTATCGACGTTCGCGTCCAGCGCTCGGCCTCCAACAGCCTGGGCAACACGGAATTCGCCATCAGCCGGTGGATGCGGGACCCCGCGGTGCTGACGGAGGCCGCGACTCTGGCGGCCGAGGCGGCCGCGGACGGGATGGGCGGTGGCGCTCCGGGGGAGTCCCCGCCGCAATGATGCCTACAGCCCCAAAACAAGTTCCGTCGCTTCGCCGCGGAATGTCGCTGCTGGAAGTCGTGCTGGCGTCGGGACTGTGCGTCCTGCTGATTCTCGCCGTTTACTCGGCGATGGACCAAGCCTATCGGCTCAGCAGCACGGGGAAAGATGACCTGCAGCGAATGCAACTGGCGCGGGCCATCCTCCGCCGGATGGAGCTCGATGTCCGCTCCGTGACCTACGCTCCCACGGTTGAAGCCGCAGATGCGGACAGCGCCTTGTTTGAAGTGGACCCCGAACCCGACCCGGAAGATCCCGATCCCGAAGAACCAGTCCCCGAAGTGACGGTCCTCTCTCCGATCGACCAGTTACTTGCGGGAAGCGTCGGGCTGATCGGCACCGCAACCCGGTTGGAACTGCACGTCTCGCGTCCGCGGCGGGAGCTCTCCTTCGGCCCTCTGGTCGATGACGCCAGCGTCACCACGCGGGTCAGCGACCTCCGCAGCGTCATCTATGACTTTCAGGGGAGCGGAAGCTCCACGCTGGTCGACGCCGACGGCCAACCCCTGATCGGACTGATCCGCACCGAAGGGGACCGGATGGCCGTGCTGGACGTCGAAGCGGCGGGAGGGGCCGGCGAAATCATGACGTTGCCGCAGGCGCTCGCTCCCGAAGCCAACTCGGTCCTGTTCCGGTATTTCGACGGGACGACCTGGTACGAGGAGTGGGACACGCCGACGCTCGGCATGCTGCCGCGCGCCATCGAAGTCTCCATCCAGTTCGAACCGACTTCTGCGGCAATGCTCGGCGGCACGGCCGCAGCGGTGGCCGCCGGCACCACTCAGTTTCGTTTCGTGATCGCCCTGCCGACCGCCGACCCGACGGGAGGAGAAAGCCAGCTATGAGAACTCCATCACGAAACCGTTCCTGGCCGAGTTCCGGGCGACGCGGAAGCGTGCTGATCGTCGTCTTCGTGGTGATCCTGTTCTTGACGCTGGCGGCCTACACGTACACGCAGACCATGCTGACGGAGCTGGAAGCTTCGTCGATCCAGGGGCTCGACGCCCAGACGCGGGCCGCGGCCGATTCCGGCGTCGAGTACGCCGCGACGCTGCTGGCGAATCGATCGGAACCCGGACTGGAGAACCTGCTCCACAACCCTCAACTCTTCCACGGGGTGACCGTGATCGACTCGGAACGCGCCCGCGCCCGGGTGCGGTTCAGCCTGATCGCCCCCCTCGAACAGGACGCCGCGGGCCTGCGGGTCCGCTACGGCATGATGGACGAATCGGGCAAGCTGAACCTCAATATTCTGGGGCAGTTGAAGCTCACCGACGACCAGGCCCGTGCGTTGTTGATGGGCGTTCCCGGTATGACGGAAGACATTGCCGACGCGATCCGGGACTGGATCGACGCGGACAGCGAAGTGCTGCTGCACGGCGCCGAGACCGACGACACTTACGCCACCATGTCGCCGCCGTACTCTGCCAAGAACGGCCCGCTGGAGTCGATCGACGAATTGTTGATGGTCCGCGGGGTGACGCCGCAGTTGCTGTATGGCGAGGATGCGAACCGCAACGGCCTGCTCGATCCGAACGAGAACGACGCCGACGCCTCGCCTCCCTATGACAATGCCGACGGGCTCCTCGATCCGGGCTGGGTGGCGTTTTTTACGGTTCACAGCCGGGAGTCGAATCTGCAGGCGGACGGCGCGCCCCGGATCGACCTGAGCACCGGAATCCTGACGGACCTGTACGACGAGCTGGAAGAAGCCTTCGACGAAGACGTCGCCAAGTTCGTCGTCGCCTACCGGATCTTCGGCCCGAAACCGGATGAAACGCAGCCGGATGGAGGTGACGGCGGTGGCACAAAACCAACAGGAGGACAGCCGAAAGATCCAGCACCAAAGCCGAAAGATCCAGCACCAAAGCCGAAAGATCCAGCACCACAGCCGAAAAATCCAGCACCACAGCCGAAAGACGTTGCACAAATCCTGACGGGAATTGGTGCCGACGGCCAGGTGACCCGTGGGGGAATGGACCTGTCCAAGGGGGGCGCGAACAAGGTCCTGACGATCTACGATCTGATCGACGCCGAAGTCGAAGCCACCATCGACGGCGTCAAGACGACGCTGCCGAGTCCGTGGAAATCCGACGGTGGAGACTTCTCCACCATCCTGCTGGAACTGTTCGACAAATTTGGCATTTCCGCCGATCCCTACATCGAAGGGCGGATCAACATCAACCAGGCTCGCCGGGAAGTCCTGATCGGCATACCCGGCATGCCCGAAGAGCTGGCCGACGCCATTGTCGGATCGCAGCAGATCTCGGCCGAGGGCGTACCGCTGACCGATTCGATTCAACGACGGGCGACGACCGGCTGGCTGGTGGAGGACAAATTGACCGATCTGGCGACTCTGCGCGCCATCGACCCGTACATCACCGCCCGCGGCGACGTCTACCGCGTCCAGGTTCTGGGCTATTCCGACGGAGGCGGACCCGTGGCACGCCTTGAAGCCGTGATCGACGCCACTCAGATCCCGCCGCGGGTCGTCTTCCAGCGCGAACTCGACGGACTCGGCCGCGGCTACGGCAAGGCGTTCCTGACCCCGCTCGCCGGGAACTGAGCCGTCAGTCCAGATCCTGGGACTTCCTCACGACCGGCTCGACATCCAGCTCCGAGTCGTTGATGTAGAGGCGGGCGGGGGAAATCGAGAAGGCGGAATAGCGCCCGTTCTCCGAGATCCGACTGCCGCTGACGTCGACCTGCGAGGTCCCCGTCACCGCGATTCCCGCCCGACCATTCTGGCGAAGTTCCAGATTCTCCAGCAGGATTCCGTCGCAGAGATCGTGGGCATGGAATCCGTCGATGCGGAAGTGCTGAACCGTCAGGTTCTGAATCCACACGTGGGACGTGCGATACAGGCTGATGCCGGTTTCCGCTCCTGCATGGGCAAACGTCTGCTTCGCGGGCGGCTCTGCCGAATCGGACCGGTAGTAAAAACCGCCGCGCCGCGACATCCAGCGGCCTGCGGGCAAGCTGTCGATGCCATCGGCCGAGGACTGCGGCAGAAACTCCGGAACCAGGACGCCCTCCCGCAGCAGCACGTAGTACCCCTTCCGCGTGAAGGAGAGCTGCCAGAGTCGGGTGTCCTGACCGACCGGCTCCCAGCCCGCCGAAGGGAGCGCCCGCAGCCCGCTGAGGATGGCGCCGTTTCCGCGGATGATGAACGGATTTTCCGCCGACCCGCTGTGGCGAATCCCCGTCAGCGGCAAGGCTTCGTAGTAGGGCTGCGCGTTCTTCGTCAGCTCGATCGTTTCCCCGTGCTGGGCCAGTTCCAGCACCCGGCGAATGGTCCGGACCGGCCCCGATTGCGGCGACATCGATCGGGGAAATCGCCCGTCGGCGGCGTCCGACCCGCTGCGGTTGTCAACGAACAGCACCCCCGCGCCGGCCACATGCTGACACGCGAGGACGGCGATCAGGAACAGACGAAAATCACGGAATTTCATGCGGAGATTCTCGAGGAGCCGGACGAAGTCGGATTCCCGGATTGTGCGAGCCGCCAGGGGGCAAAGTCCAACAAAAAACCCCGGCCGGCGCCGGGGTTTCGGAGACTGGGCATCGAGTCGCAGCCGCACTACCGCTGTGCCAGCGGCACATAGGTCCGTTCGGCGGCGCCGACGTAGTTCGACGAAGGGCGGATAATCTTGTTGTCGGCAAGTTGTTCGAGGACGTGGGCGCACCAGCCGATGATGCGGCTGGCCCCGAACACGCACGTGAACAGGTCGCCCGGAATGCCCATATAGTGCTGCAGGCCGGCCGAGTAGAAGTCGACGTTACATTGCCGGCCGATGGCGCTGACCACTTCCTGTTCCATCGCCGCCGAAATGTCGTACCAGCGCGTGTCGCCGGTTTCGACGCCGAGCCGGCGGGAGAGCTCCTTCAGATGGACGGCCCGCGGATCCTGGACCTTATAGACCGCGTGCCCGAAGCCCATGAACTTGCCCTTGCGGGCCCGGACCCCTTCGACCCACGGCTTCACGTTCTCGACGCTGCCGACCTCCATCAGCGTCTTGAGGACTTCCGTGTTGGCGCCGCCGTGCAGCGGACCCTTCAATGCGCCGATCGCCCCCGTGATCGCCGAATGGAGATCGGAGAGCGTCGCTGCGATCACGCGGGCGGCGAACGTGCTGGCGTTCAGGCCGTGCTCGGCGTGCAGGATCAGGATCAGATCCATCGCCTTTTCGGCGTCCTTGGAGGGGGCGACGCCGTTGAGCATGTACATGAAGTTCGCCGAGTGACCGAGATCCTGCCGCGGCTCGACCGGCTCAAGTCCGTCCCGTAGCCGGCGGATGGCGGCGACAATTGTGCACATTTCGGCGGTCAGCCGGATCGACTTTTCAAAATTGGCCTGCGGCGTATCCGTCTCCGCAAGGTCGTCGTAGACCCCGGACATCGACACGGCGCAGCGCAGCGCAGTCATGGGAGGCGTTGAACGGGGCAACGTCTTCAGAAACGCCATCAGCTCGGGCTCCAGCGCCCGATGTTTCGTCAGGTGCTTGCTGAATTCCTGGAGCTGCGGAGCGGTCGGCAGTTCACCCTTGAACAGCAGATAAGCCACTTCCTCGAACGTGCTGTTCTGGGCCAGCTCGTGGATGTTGTATCCGCGATAGATCAGCTTGCCGAGATCGCCGTCGACATCGCAAATTGTCGTATCGGCGGCCACGATCCCCTTGAGGCCTCGCGCGGCCACTTTATCGGGGGACTCTTTCTCCATTGCAGCTTCGGCAGCCATGTCACGCTCTCAGGGAGGGGCCTCGTTCGAAGCTGCCCGTCGGCAACCTGATCTGTCGGCCACGGTTGGAGGGAGGGTTAGGTGGTTCCTCCGGAGTATAGCCTGCAACGGAGAAGATCTTCAATCAATCGGCAAACCTTGAAATGAGGCCCCGACTGACAGTTTCTACAGGGATGCGAAGCCCGAAGCGAATACGGAATATCGAGTCGCGAATAGCCAGAGGAAGAAGGCCGATCGCGGATCGCCAGAGGGGCAGATTTCTTCGTGTTTCTGCGAAGCCCGAAGCCCAAAGCCCAATGAGATGGAAGGATTCGGAACGCTGCGGCGAATGACATCGACAGCGCAAGATAACCGGGCGTCTGACGATTTTCACTTTGGGGTGGCGTGCGGTGGTTATGCCGGTTAGTTTGCTTCCGCCGTCCGGAGGTCGGATGCCGTCGGAGCCGACGCGGCGATCTGTGGGTACCGGGCGATTTGCGTGAGATAGCCAGGCGGGCCAGCCAGGGCGGATTTCCGTGAGCAATGCTGGGGCATGCGCAAGCGGAGGACGGTCGAGGTGCGCTGCCGGGCAGGAGGCTCGTGAATGGTTTGCAGCAATGGACGTCGCTGCGGGCGGGGAATCGCCGCAGCATTCGCCCTGTGGATCGCGGTGGGCGTGACAAACGCCCTGGCCGCGGAGATGACGGAAAAGGATGCCGAAATCCGCTGGGAAACCAGCTACAAGGCCGCAGTGACCGAGGCTCAGAAGACTGGCAAGTCGGTCTACGTCCACGTCTCCGCCACCTGGTGTGGCGCGTGCCAGTCGATGAAAGCCCAGGCCTTCACTGCGCCCGAAGTCCGCAAATTGCTCGCGGCCGGCTTCGTTCCATGCCTGCTCGACGCCGATGCTCAACCGGCACTCGTCGCGAAGTTCCAGGTGGAAGCCTATCCGACCGGGATCGTCGTCTCCCCGGAACTGATCATCCGCAAACGGATTACCGGCGTGAAATCGGCCGGAGATCTGCAGGCCATCCTGGCCGGCCTCCCTCCGGCTAAGCCGGCGCCGATGGCGGTTGCGAGCGCCGAGCCGCCGGCGTCGGCGCTGATTCCGGAGAATTGGGCGCCAACGCGCTTTGCCGCACTGACCCTCGTCGCCCGGCTCAAGCAGCGGGCATCGGCCGGTCTCCTGCACAACTGATCGACGATCCCCTCAACCCGGCTGGAGCAGCGGCTCCGGCCGGGGATGAGCCAGCAGCCGCAAACCGTTAAGAATCACCAGGACCGTGCTCCCTTCGTGGCCCAGCACGGCGAGCGGCAGCGGCAGTTCAAAAAACAGCCCGACCAGCAGCAGCGTCCCCATCACGCCGAACGCGATGGCGAGATTCTGTCGGATGATCCGCTGGGTCCGCCGCGCCAGCGTCACCGCATACGGCAGCCGCCGCAGGTCATCGGCCATGATCACGACGTCCGCCGTTTCCAGCGCGACGTCGGTCCCGGCTCCTCCCAGCGAAAAACCGACATTCGCCAGCGCCAGCGCGGGAGCGTCGTTCATTCCATCGCCGATCATGCCGACCGGGCCGTGCCGCTCACGAAGCCGTTCGATGTGCTTGAGCTTGTCCTCCGGCAGCAGTTCGGCCTGATAGTCCAACCCGAGATGTCCCGCGAAGTCGCGGGCAACGTCGATGCTGTCACCCGTCAGCATCAGCAGCGGCGCGATGCCCAGCCCTTTCAGTTCACCGATCGCACTGACCGCCGTGGGACGCAGCGTGTCGGCGACAGCCAGCAGCCCCAGGAAACGCTGATCCTCGACGACGGCGATGACGGTCTGACCGGCGGTGCGGAATTCCCGCAATCGTGGCGCCAGTTCGGAGGGGAGCGCCGGGCCGTTCTGTTCGAACCACAGGGCTTTGCCGATCTGAACCCGATGTCCGTCGACGGTCCCGGTGACGCCAAAGCCGGGGACCGACGTGATCTCGTCTGCGGGCTTCGCAGCATAGCCTCGCGTCTCCGCCGCCTGAGTGATGGCCCGCGCCAGCGGGTGTTCCGAACGCTGTTCGATGGCAACGGCCGCCCTGAGCAACTGCTCTTCGGAGACGCCGGCGGCGGTTGCGATGCCGACCAGTTCCGGCCGGCCGCGGGTGAGCGTCCCCGTCTTGTCAAACGCCATCGTCTTGAGCAGGGCGGTGTCCTCCAGATGGACGCCCCCCTTGAACAGAACGCCGCCGCTCGCAGCGCTGGTGATCGCCGTCAGAATCGCCGCGGGGATCGACAGCACGACGGCGCAGGGCGAGGCCACCACCAGCACCGCCATCGACCGGTAGAACGCGTCGTAGGGCGCGAAACCCAGCGCCAGCCAGAGGAGCAGAAAATAGGCAAGCGATCCACCCAGGACAAGCCAGGTGTAGCGGGGGCCGAACCACTCGGTGAAACGCTGGCTGGCGGCCCGTTCGGTCTGAGCCTGCTCGACAAGCTTCACCATCCGCGCCAGCGTAGTCTCGCCCGCAATACGGGTGACACGGACGTGAATCAACCCCTGCTGATTCAGCGTCCCGCCAAACACGACATCCCCGGGTGATTTGTCGACCGGGATCGATTCGCCGGTCATCGGCGACTGATCGACGCTCGTCATGCCCTCGTCGATGACGCCGTCGACGGGTATCCGTTCCGAAGGGCGGACGACCACGAGATCGCCGACAACGAGCTGTTCGACCGGTACCCGCTGTTCCTGGCCGTCGCGCAACAGCGTCGCTTCGTCCGGCGTTAGCTCCATCAGGCCCGCAATCGCGCGACGGGTCCGCCCCAGAATGAAGTCTTCGAGCGCGTGTGAAAGCGAGAACAGGAACAGAAGCACGGCCCCTTCCGGCCAGTCTCCGAGCGCGGCGGCCCCCGCGGCGGCCGCCAGCATCAGCAGATCAATGTTGACCTCGCCGTGCTTGAGGTCGGTAAGCGTGTGATGCAGCGTCTCCCGTCCCCCGGCGATGAACGCCAGGATGTAGACGGCGACAGCCACCCGGTTCGACGAAGCGATGAGCGACTCAGAGCCCCCCAGCCACGCTGGCAGGTATTCAAGCCCGAGACCGGCGAGCAGCCCGATCAGGCAGAGGATCGGCTCTAGAAAGACGGAGGCGTGGTGTCCCGGAACCGCTGTCGGCGCGTGGGATCCGTGACCGCAGGCGGAGGTCGCGCATGTGGAAATAGCGGGGCTCCATCAACAGGAGAACAAGCGTCGATTGCAGCAAACTGCCGGGGATTTTCGCCCGAAGTGATAGTAGCGTGCCGGTCCGCCTGAACGACCGCAAGGATCGAGGGCGGAACTCTGAATGGGCGTGAAGCGTATTGACGAACTTTAAACTGGGAGAACTCTGCAGGACAGGCGATCGGAACGACGGTCCAAACCCGTTGAATCGTCGAACTTTTTCAGAAGTTCCGCCGCCGCAGCCGGGAGCCGCGGCGGGACTTTGCTATGATTTGCCCCGATCCGGTCACGTGCGGACGAGACCGAAGACAGGGGTCCTGCCGGTCTCCCCGTGGCCAGAGCGCTCGAAGCGATCCGTCGTCCCGGAGATCGCTCGCGGTGCACTGAGATCGCGGACGATAGATCGCGGGCGCACTCTGTCCGAAGAGGCGGTCGATGGCGGCCATGGCTCAAGGGAATTCTGGCGTGTATCAGGTTGTACGATCTGCTCTGGGCCTGTGGGCAGTGACGATTCTGCTGGTGGGAGCGGTCCCCGCCACTGGTCGGGCGCAGAGCCCCGAAGTCGTCGAACCGTCTGCCGCAGCCGTCGCGGCGGAGCATGACGACCACGCGAAACAGCCCCACGACGACCACGGCGCGACCGACGACAGTCACGGCGACCACGGCCCGAAGCTCGGCAGCCTCCTCCCGCCGTTCGCCGTGATTCCCTTCTCGATCCTGCTCCTCTGCATCGCCGTCTTTCCGCTGGCCAACCCCCACTGGTGGGAGCACAACAGCAATAAGGGCATCATCGCCGGCGTCCTGGGCGTTCCGGTCGCGGCCTATCTGGCCTCGTTCGGCGGCTCCGGCATCCACGCGATGGAGCACGCCGCCAAAGAATATGTCTCGTTTCTGCTGCTGCTGGGGTCGCTGTTTGCGATCAGCGGCGGCATCTACGTCCGCGGCGCCTTCCGCGGGACTCCCGTCGTCAACGCCATCTTCCTCGCCCTGGGGGGCGCCATCGCCAGCCTGATCGGGACGACCGGGGCCTCGATGGTGCTCATCCGGCCGCTGCTGCGGGCGAATCGGGGGCGCAGCCGCGTCGCGCACGTCGTCGTGTTCTTTATCTTCATCGTGTCGAACTGCGGCGGCCTGCTGACGCCGCTGGGCGATCCCCCGCTGTTTCTGGGCTTCCTGAAAGGGGTGCCGTTCGAGTGGACCCTGCGGCTGTTTCCCCAGTGGCTGCTGGTCAACGGCATCCTGCTCGGGGCGTTCTTCATCTGGGATACGATCGCCTCGAAAACCGACCCCCACCCCGGTCATGGACCGGAAGCCGCCCAGATCACGTTCGGCCTCGAAGGTTTCCACAACTTCGCCTTCCTGGCGGCGATCGTGGCGATCATCTACTGCTCCGGGCAAGGAATCGGCAACGGCGGCGAACCCTGGCCCTGGGGGGTTTCCGAAGCGCTGATGGCGCTGACCGGGGCGGCAAGCTTCCTGGCGACCTCCGGCGCCTTGCGCGAAAAGAACAACTTCTCGTTCGGCCCGATCATCGAAGTCGCCGTGCTGTTTGCCGGCATCTTTGTCACCATGATTCCCGCGCTGGCGCTGCTGAACGTCCACGGCAAGGAGCTGGGCGTGACGACGCCGATGCAGTACTTCTGGGCCTCGGGAACGCTGTCGAGCTTCCTGGACAACGCCCCGACGTATCTGGCGTTCGCCGCGACCGCCTGCGGCACGGCCGGCGTCCCCGACGAAGGGGCGTATATGAAGGTCTACCTGGCTCAAGAGGGAATGAAAGGCGCCGCAATCCTGGCCGCAATCTCTTGCGGAGCGGTCTTTATGGGGGCGAATACCTACATCGGCAACGGACCGAATTTCATGGTCAAAGCCATCGCGGAAGAGAACAACATCCGCATGCCCGGCTTCTTCGGCTACATGGCCTACTCCGTCGGCATCCTGATCCCCATCTTCATCGTCGTGACGTTCGTGTTCTTCCTGTAGGCGGGCTTCGGGAATCGGGCTTCGGGCTTCGCAGAACCCGGCACGTCCGACCCTCTGGCGATCAGCGATCCACGATAAGCGACAAGCCATCTTCCTCTGGCTACTCGCTATTCCCTATTCGCTGCTAGATCCGCTTCGACAGCCGCTCGCCCAGTCGCCGCAGGGCCGGGCTGACGTCCATCGGATCCAGGTGGACGTTGAGCAGGCTGAAGGCGTCCTGGTTGGCCAGCGCCGCCTTCAGCGACTGATCGAGATCTCCCTCCGTCTGGACCTCGAACCCCCACCCGGCGCCGAGCAGATCGGGCATCCGGTGGTATTCCCAGTTCAGAATGTCGTTGAACGGTCCGTCCTGAATGAACCGCTCCGTCGTGTAGCCTTTGTTGTTGAGGACGATCACGATCGGGTTGAATCCCTGCCGGACCGCGGTCGACAGCTCAAGACATGTCATCTGGAACGCGCCGTCGCCGACGAGGACGATCGGTCGGAGATCCGGCCGGCCGACCTGGGCGCCGATCGACGCGGGAATCGCAAAGCCCATCGACGTGTAATACGCCGGGCTGATGAACTCCGTCTGTTTGTGCGTGGTCAACTCCGCCGCCCCGAACAGGCAGTCGCCGACGTCGGCGACGACGACCATGTTGTCGTCGAGCATCTCGTTAATCCGTGCGAACAGCCGGGCCGTCGTTACCGGAGCGTCGGCCCGGACGACGAACTTCCCCTCAGCCTTCGGACGGGGTGGGAGAGCCCGCACGGGAGGCGACAGTTTCTGCTTCAGCAGCCCCTTCACGAAGTCGGCGACGAGCACGTCGTGGAAATGATGATGCGAGATCCGCAGCGACTCGCTGGTGACGGAGATGGACTTCAGCGGATTCAACTGTGCGGTGAAGATCCCCATGTCGATGTCGGTCAGCAGCGCCCCCAGCATGATCAGGCAGTCACTGTCTTCGACGTATTTGCGGACCGATTCGCGGCACATCGCCCCCTCGTAGATTCCGACGAACAGCGGGTGCTTCTCGCTGACGACCGACTTGCTCAGCAGGGTCGCGCACATCGGCAGGCTGTGTTTCTCGGCCAGCTTGACCACGTCCGCCGCCAACCCGAAGCGATGCATTTCGACCCCGGCGACGATCACGGGGCGTTCGCAGGCGTTGATCATTTCCGCCGCCTCGGCGAGCGCTTCCCGGAGGGCGTCCTTGTCGCTCTCCTGCGGGACCGTCGTCGGGACGTGCTCGTACGGACATTTCGCAAACACGCGGTCGCGCGGAAGCTCCAGGTAGACCGGTCGCTTGAAGCGGACGGCTGCCTCCAGGCAGCGGTCGATTTCGCGGAAGGCGGTCAGCGGGTCGTCGAGCAGGGCGTTGGCAACGGTGATCTTCTCGAAGACTTCCCGCTGCGTATTGAAATCGCGGACGCGGTGGTGCAGCAGCGGATTCGACCGCCGCTCCTCAACGCCCGGCGCGCCGCTGATCACGACGACCGGCGACTTCTCCGCATACGCTCCCGCGATGCTGTTGCAGAGGCTCAGGCCCCCCACGCAATAGGTCACGCAAACGGCGCTCAGCCCGTGCACCCGCGCGTAAGCGTCGGCGGCATAGCCGGCGTTGTCTTCGCGGGTCGTCCCGATGACCTCGATCGGGCTGTCCTGCAGCATCCCGTAGAAGGTCAGGACGAAATCTCCGGGAATCCCGAAGACGTGCCCGATCCCGTAATCCTGCATCCGCTGAATCAGGTAACTGCCGATCGTCGGCGAAGCAACGGGAGGCGGAGCGGCGACTTTCGCGGCCGCTTTCCGGCGGGGGCGCGTCTCCGGAGTCGTTGCGGCGGTTCCGTTTCGGCGCGTCATCGAAGGCCTCCTGCTGCAAGCGGCGTCGCATTCGTAACTCACGGTGTCTGCTCAGGAATTCTCGGCAGGGCCTGGAATTGCGTCAATGTGGATTCCGACGGTCATGGATCGTTTCCAGCCTGAGAACGCGGATTGACAGGCGCTCGAACGCGCTTAGAATGCATCGCACGCAGATCCCTCCTGCTCCGCGACCTGCGGGGCCTGTCTGTGGAGACCGCAAGATTTCCCGAACCCTCATCGGCTGCGGGACTTGTGGCCTGATCTCACTCTGTCGAGCCGGCCGGCTTGCCTCTTCGGAGGCCGGGGATCACCATGTGTGACCCGACGGTTTCCGCCGTCGGCTTCGACTCCTGCCTGCTCCGCCTGCCGCCCAGCCTCTGGACGGCGAACCGGGATCACCTGCCATGCCTCCCTCGAAAGACCTCTTCGACGACAGCGTGATGACGTTCGGCGAGCACCTCGAAGCGCTCCGGACCCATCTGATCCGCGCAATTCTCGGGCTGTTCGTCGCGATGGCCGGCACTCTGTATTACGGCGAGTCGCTCGTGATCTTCATCCGCATGCCGATCGATACCGCGCTGCGGAAGGCCAACATCCGCGCCAAACAGACCGAAGATATGCCCCAGCTTTCGTTCTGGGACATGATGAAGCAGCAGTTCGCCCCGGCGGGGATGAACGAAACGCAGCAGAAGGAATTCGACGCCCTCAACGATCCCAAGCTGCAGAAGATGATCACGATCGAAATCCCGGCCGACGCGCTCGCCAGTCAGCTTCACGATCTGGCCCCCGAGCAGTACCCCGCCGCACCCGCCGAGCTGAAAGATAAAACACTGAAGCTGGAGGCATCGTCGACTTCCTTCGCCGACCTGCGGGACGCCGTCAAACGGATCGACAGTCCGATTACGCTGAACGTGCAGGAAGCCTTCATGACCTACCTGAAGGTGGCCCTGGTGGGAGGGCTGGTCATCGCCAGTCCCTGGATCTTCTACCAGCTCTGGCTGTTCGTGGCGGCGGGGCTCTACCCGCACGAGCAGAAATACGTCTACACGTACCTGCCGATGAGCATCGTCCTGTTCCTGGGAGGCGTGACCTTCTGCTACTACGCCGTGCTCCCGACCGTCCTCGGCTTCCTGCTCGATTTCAACGTCCGCATGGGACTGCTGGCGCAGATCCGTATTTCCGAATGGATCAGCTTCGCGATCATGATGCCGCTGATGTTCGGCATCAGCTTTCAATTGCCGCTGATCATGCTGTTCCTGCAGAAGATTTCGATCTTCGGCGTGAAGGACTACCGCGAGAAGCGCAAGATCGCGATCCTGGCGATCACCGTCCTGTCGATGATCCTGACTCCCACGCCCGATCCCATGAGCATGCTCATGATGATGCTCCCCCTGCTGGCGCTCTACGAACTCGGCATCCGCCTCTGCATCCTGACCGAGCAGAAAGACCCGCTGGAACAGCCTGCGTAGGGCCGGTTCCACCGGTCGTTTGCGGTCTCGCCCTGCAATCGCTTGGAACGAGTTCTTACTCGCCCATAGTGTTGCCGGAGGTCGCAGACTTCAGCGCATTGCGCAGGCAGGCGACCGCCACGTGGAGCTGATCGTACGAGACGGCTCCGCCGAGATGGTCGAAGATCGGCTTCAAACGGAAATCTCCCAGTTCCCGGGCCGCGCCGTCGACCTGGGTGAAAATCTCCGGGGAAACCCACGGCTCAGGATCGCAGCGACCGTCCCGTTCCAGGAAGTCGACCAGGTACTGGCGGGTCGTCGATTCCGCCCGGCCCAGCGTGGCCGCCGCCTCGGCGATCGAACGGCCCGCTCGAAACAGCTCGTCAGCGGCGAGCTGAGACGAGCTGGGCGGTTTGACGTCGCCGGGGCTCTCCGGCCCACGAACCGCGGGAGCCGCAGGTGCGGAGTCCTCGCCGTCGGCGATGGCCTTCAGGAAGATCTCGCCGTATTCGTTGCATTTCTTCTCGCCGACGCCATAGGTTTCGAGGAATTCCTCGAGTGAACGGGGCTTCCGCCGGGCCAGATCCTGCAGCGTCACATCGCCGAACACGACAAACGGCGGCACGCCGCGGGCCTCGGCCAGTTCGCGGCGGAGTGTCCGCAGACGCTCGAACAGGGCCACGTCGAAGTCGGCGACGGCAGCCCGGCGGGAACCGCTGGCTTTCGCCGGCGCCGCCTGGCTGCGTTTTGACAACCGGGGAGTCGTTTCCCCCTTCAGAAGCTGCCGGCCGGCTGGCGTGACGCACAGGACCCGGAATTCGCCGGTCGGTTCCAGAAACCCCTGGCCGGCGAGCTGGTCGATCCACTGGCGGACCTCCGCCTTGCGGCAGTTTCCCAGCAGATTGTACGTGCTGAGCTGGTCGTGCCCGTTGGCCAGAATCCGCTGGTCCTTGGACCCGGTCAGAACCTGAGCCACATAGTCGGCTCCGAAGCCTTCTTTCACGCGGATCACGCACGAGAGTATCTTCTGGCCGACGATCAGGGCGTCGTCGAGCAGGGCCGTCGGATCGGTGCAGATGTCGCAGGCCCCGCAGTTTTGGCCCTCATACGTCTGACCGAAATACTCGACCAGTGTGCGATGCCGGCACGTGGCGCCGGTGCAGAAGCGTTCGATTTCCCGGAGATTGACGAGGGCCTGCTCGGCCGCCTGGCCGGTCAACTGATCCTGCATCTTGCGCCAGGTGACGAAGTCCCGCGTCCCGAAGAACAGGCAGCAGTCGGAGGGCAGGCCGTCGCGACCGGCTCGGCCCGACTCCTGCTGATAGCTCTCGACCGACTTGGGAGCCGCGGTGTGGATCACGTAGCGGACGTTGGTCTTGTCGATCCCCATCCCGAAGGCCACGGTGGCCACGACGATGTCCGCCTTGTCATTGAGGAACGCATCCTGATGGCGGTGACGGTCGACGTCCGACAACCCGGCATGGTAGGGGACGGCCCGGTAGCCGGCCCGCTTGAGGCGCTCGGCCAGTTCGTCGACTTCCCGGCGGGAGATGCTGTAGATCACCCCCGACTCGCCGCGGTAACGCTCGACGACATCGGTCACCTGCTTCCAGAGATCGCCGCGGGGAACGACACGGTAGTTGAGATTCGGGCGATCGAAGAGCCCGACGATGACATCGGGATCGCGGAGGTTGAGCTGACTCGCGATATCCCGTCGAACGGCTTCCGTCGCGGTGGCCGTGTATGCGTGCAATGCGACGCCCGGAAAACGGTCGCGCAACTGGCCCAGCAGGCGGTATTCCGGGCGGAAGTCGTGACCCCAGTTGCTGATGCAGTGGGCTTCGTCGATCGCAATGAACGAGACCGGACATTCCGCCAGAAAGTCGAGCATCCGCTCGGTGCAGAGCCGCTCGGGAGCGACGTAGAGCAGTTTGAGCCGATTGGCCCGGATGTCGTCGGCGATCTCGCGGCGTTCGGCGGGCGGGAGTGCGCTGTGGACGGCTGCGGCGGGAATGCCGCATTCCCGGAGACTGTCGACCTGATCCTTCATCAGGGCGATCAGCGGCGAGACGACAATCGCCAGCCCTTCCTGGCAGACCGCGGGGAGCTGATAGCAGAGCGATTTCCCGCCCCCCGTCGGCAGGACGACGAGCGAATCGCGACCGTTCAGACCTGCGGCGACCGCTTCCCGCTGAAAGGGCCGCAGTTCGTCGTAACCCCAGTACTGCCGGAGCACGTCGAGGGCGGAATCGAGGGCATCAGCCGTCGGCATAAGATCGTCCGAGTACGAACTCCAGGGGGCAATTCAGAAACAAAAGCAGGCAGGGGCCAGTCAGTGTACCCCCGCCTGCATCTATGTAACAACCAGTCGCCAGCGAACGACGGACTAGCGCTTGCCGGCGATCGTCGCCAGCAGGCTCTTGAACGGGTCGGCGAACTTGGCCAGACCTTCGCTCATCAGGACTTCTTCCAGCTTCGCAAAGTCGATCTTCTCGTCGATCTCGGCCAGAACCGCAGCCGACGGAAGCTGGTCTACCTTGCGGGTAAAGACCTTGCCGGCCAGCTTCTGCACCGCGGCGTTCGTCCCCGGCGGGTTCGTCTGGATGTCCGCACCGGCCAGCGCGGCAACGTACTTGTCCGGCGAGTCGGCAGGGTCCTTGGTGCCGGTGCTGGCGAAGATGAATTCCTGGTGCAGAGGCAGTTTTTTATCGGCCCAGAACTGCTGATTCTCCTGCCACAGCCGCTGCGCGTTGACGATGCCGACCAGTCCCTGAGCGGCAGCGGACAACGTCGGAACCTGCTGCTTGGTATAGACGTCAATCCGGCTCACAAAAATGCTGTAGACCGATTTGAAACCGTCCAGCGACTTGCGACGCTGAGCCCCGCGCCAGACGGCGTCGCGGGCCGCTTCGTACTGGCGACGGGTGAAGAGCAGCGTCACATTGAGGGTGATTCCCGCCGCGGCCAGCTCTTCCAACGCCGCCAGTCCGCCCGGCGTGGCCGGGACCTTGATCATGCGGTTCTCGTGCCCCGCCGCCCACTTCTTGCCGAGCGCGACGTACTGTTTCGCCTTTTCGGCGACCGTCAGCGGGCAGTCGGCGGCTTCGAGGAGCGGGTCGAGCTCGAAGCTGACGTAGCCGTCGTTCCCCTTGGTCTTCACCCAGACGTCGTGGAAGACCTCTTGTGCCTGCCGGACCAGCCGGTCGGTCATTTCCCACGCAATATCGACGTCGCTCAGCCCCTCGGCGACCAGCTTGCGGATCTGGTCGTCGAACCGGCCGGTCTTGAGCAGGTCGGAAATGATGATCGGATTGGAGGTGGCGCCGGTCGCGCCGAACTGGCGGTTTTCCCGGACGAGGTCGGGATCGATGCTGTCCAGCCAGAGTTTCGTTCCGCAGGCAACCAGCGATTCCAGGGGGGTAGGCATGACGTCGATCCACGGTTCGGGAAGTCGCCGGGCGGTTTCAGGTCGCCCGGCAGGGCGTTACAATCTTCCGGGGATGATACCGGCGGAAACCGGGCGGGAAAACCTTTGCTCGGGATTCCCGCGAACTCCGACCTCCCCCTCCGGAGTTGCCGGAGAGCCTTCCCCGCCAATTCCGCCCGACTTCGCGACGAGGTCTGGCGTACCCGTTTCCCTTTCGACAGCAGGACTTTGCGCGTGGAGCACCACGTTTACGACAACCCATTAATCGGCCGATATGCGTCGGACGAAATGAGCCGCCTCTGGTCGCCCCAGACCAAGCACTCGACCTGGCGCCGGCTCTGGGTCGCCCTCGCCGAGGCGGAACGCGAACTGGGGCTCGACATCAGCGAGGCGCAGGTCGCCGAACTCCGCAGTCACGTCGACGACGTCGACTTCGCCGCCGCCGCCCGCTACGAAAAACAGTTGCGGCACGACGTGATGGCTCACGTCCACGCGTACGGCGACGTCTGCCCGACCGCCCGGCCCATCATCCACCTCGGGGCGACGAGCTGCTACGTCACGGACAATACCGACCTGATCCTGCTGCGGCAGGGTCTGGAACTGCTCCGTTCGCGCCTGGTGGGTGTCATCGACCGGCTGGCGGCCTTCGCTTCGCAATACCGCGATCTCCCGTGCCTGGGCTTCACCCATCTGCAGCCGGCCCAGCCGGTGACGGTCGGCAAACGGGCGACGCTCTGGTGCTACGACCTGGTGATTGATCTGGAAGAACTGGAACACCGGATCGCATCGCTCAAACTGCGCGGCGTGAAAGGGACGACCGGCACGCAGGCGACGTTCCTGGCGCTGTTCAATGGCGATCACGCCAAGGTCGAAGAACTCGACCGGCTGGTGGTCCGCAAGCTGGGGTTTGCCGACAAGTACGCGGTGACAGGGCAGACCTACACGCGCAAGGTCGACTCCCACGTCCTCGATACGCTGGGAGGGATCGCGCAATCCGCCCACAAGACCGGCTCGGACATGCGGCTGCTGCAGAGCCGGAAGGAGCTGGAAGAGCCGTTCGAGAAGCACCAGATCGGCTCCTCGGCGATGGCCTACAAGCGGAACCCGATGCGTTCGGAACGGATGTGCGGCCTGGCCCGGTTTGTGACCAGCCTGACGTCGTCCGCCGCTCAAACCGCCTCGACGCAGTGGATGGAGCGGACGCTGGACGACAGCGCCAACCGCCGGCTGACGATCCCGCAGGCCTTCCTGGCGACCGACGCAATTCTGATCCTGTTCCGCAACATCGTCGACGGGCTGGTGGTCTATCCGCGGGTGATCGAGCACCACCTGCGGGAAGAATTGCCGTTCATGGCGACGGAAGAGATTCTGATGGCCGGCGTGCGGGCCGGCGGCGACCGCCAGGACCTCCACGAACGAATCCGCGTCCACAGCCAGGAAGCGGGCCGCCAGGTCAAAGAACATGGCAAACCGAATGATCTGATCGAGCGGCTGGCCGGCGATTCCGCGTTTGCAAAGGTCGACCTGACCGGGGCGCTCGACCCGGCAAAGTTCATCGGCCGGGCGCCGCAGCAGGTCGATCAGTTCGTGGCAGAGATCGTCGACCCGATCCGCAAGCGATACGCCAGCGAACTCAGTCGTGCGGGCGAAGATCTGCGCGTGTAGGGCCGGTTCCACCGGCCTCTTGGCGATCGCAACCATGCGGCCGGTGAAACCGGCCCTACGTGTTGTTCGCACCCGATGAAACAAAACAGGCCCGCCGACTTTCATCGGCGGGCCTGATCAATGCTGATTTCTGCAGTCGGTCTCAGACCAGCTCGGCAATCGGCGTCCGGTGTTCGACGAGGTACTGCGGCCGGCCGGTCGGGTCGCGGAACGTGGTCGAACCGGGGTCGATGCCGAGGTTCTTGTAGATCGTCGCGACGACTTCCTGCACGTCGACCGGGCGGTCCTTGGCGTATTCGCCCAGCCGGTTGGTCGAGCCGATCACCTGGCCGGTCCGCATGCCGCCGCCGGCCATCAACGCGCAACTGACCTGCGGCCAGTGGTCCCGGCCGGCCTGCGGATTGATCCGCGGCGTCCGGCCGAACTCGCCCCAGACGACGACGGTGACGTCGTCGAGCATGCCGCGGCTGTCGAGGTCTTCAATCAGGGCGCTGACGGCCTGGTCGAGCTTGGAGCCATGATCGCGGACGAGATCGAAGTTCGCCCCGTGGCTGTCCCAGCGGCCGAAGGAGAGAGTCACGCAGCGGACGCCGACTTCGACCAGCCGGCGGGCCATCAGCAACTGGTCGTTGCAGGTGGGCGCGCCGTCGTACTGGTACTTGTAGGGCTTGCCGTCGCCGTAGCGTTCGCGGATGCGGGGATCTTCCTTGCTGAGGTCGAGGGCGTCGACCAGCCGGCTGGAAGTGAGGACTCCGAAGGCGGCCTGCGAGAAGGCGTCCATCCCGCTGAGCATGCCGGTGGCGTCGACATCCCGGCGGAGGTTGTCGAGATCGCCCAGGAGCTGCTTGCGGTATTCGAGTCGTTCGAGATTGATCGTGGGATTGAGGCGGAGATCCGCCATTCCTTCGCCCTGCGGCTTGAAGGCCTGAAAGGCCGCGCCGAGATAGCCGGGAGCACCGGGTTCGGACCACGGGCCGTGCTGGGTCTTGTCGGCGAGGGCGACGAAGGGCGGCACTCCGGGATCGACCGGGCCTTCGAGCTTCGCAATCGCCGAACCGATGCAGGGTCGGCCGCCGATGGAGGCGCTGTCCTGACGGCGCCAGCCCGACAGACACTGGAAGGCGTCGTGCGCGCCATCGTTCCCGACGACGGAACGGATGAAGGCCAGCTTGTCGGCCATGCCGGCCAGACGCTTGAAGACTTCGCAGATTTCGATGCCCGGGACATTGGTCGCGATCGGGTCGAATTCGCCGCGGATTTCGCGCGGGGCGTCGGTCTTGATGTCCCACATATCCTGGTGGGGCGGACCGCCGCCGAGGAAGATATTGATCACGGCCTTATGCGAGGATCGCGTCCCGGCAGCCGCTTCCGCCCGCAGAATGTCGGTCATCGACAGACAGGCGGCCGACCCGAAGGTGAAACCGCCGACCTGGAGAAACGAACGGCGGGAGAGGCCATCACAGTAGCGCTGAGGGCGACCAAAGAAGTTCATCATGAGGAGGGACTCCTTCCGGAGCGGGGCAAACGTCGGATCGGCGGGGCAACAGGCTGCCGAGTCTCTTGCCCATGCGGCCATCGGGCAAGAATTCAACAGATGTTGATCTGTAAAGTCTAGTTCGCGGTATGGCGGTTCGTCAACGGGTTCCCGGCGAACAAATTGACGTATCTTGATGTGTCGGCCAGCGGCCGTTCCCGCCCCCAATCGAACTCGACGCCCCCCTAAAGTCCTTCAGCAACGCACTCCCGTTCCAACTCAATGAGATTTTAACTCCTTTTGTGGAGTCATATTACGGCGACTTCGTGCCCTCGGCCGCAACCGGCTTCCGGGACGGAATCACGCTTCCCCCCGCAGCTTTGGCGGGAGTCGCCATTGGGTTTTCCCGCGTTGTGGACGCCGTCGCGCTAAGTTTCCGCCGGGCGATCGCCTTCTCTCGCAACGATTTCTCTTTCTCCCGGCGGGCAGCGCTGGCCTGCTTGTGCAGATCGCGATGTTTCTGCTCGGCGGCCTGCTGGGCGGCGAGAGATTTCGCCTGCTGTTCCGCGGCGGTCTTCTGCATCGCCTGCAACTGCTGTTGCCGCTGCTGCATCATCCGCATCATCGAACCGCGACTGTAGCCCCGCGACTGAGCCAGTGCGGGCGGGACGAACAAGCTCAGAACGAGAATTGCAATCACGGATCGCATGGCAAGCTCCTCGGGGAGCGGGGGCGGCTCGGAGTGGCGAGCCGGCGACCCCGCTCCGGTGTGTATCAGTATTAAACGTTCCTTTCGACGGCTCGTGCAGCCGTCTCGTTTGCAATGTCGCAAGCTTCCCGGAATTGGGATCGCCGCCGGATTCGACGACCGGTCCGGCGGTTCGTGAAAAGCGTCGCAACGGGTGTCGTATCTCGTGTTTCCGGAATGAGATAGCGCTTCTCCGGGCCATCGGTCCGGGAGATCTCCGCAGGCGGGCGGTTCTGTGCTAGGATGCCCGCGGCCGGTCCGTACCTGCGGGCCGGAACGGAGAGACTTTTGGTGCACGGAGCCGGCGGAATGCCACGCGACTATCTCAACGAGAGCCTGTCCCACGATCCCGTGCACGGGTACATCCCGTTCATTGCGCGGTCCGGGCTCCCGATTGGAGAAGTCGCCGAACAGGACATCATCGATCATCCGTGGGTCCAGCGGATGCGGCAGATTCACCAGTTGCAGACGGCCTGGTGGGTGTTTCCCTCAGCGGAACACATGCGGTTTCAGCACATTCTGGGGGCCATGCATCTGGCGAGCGAGGCCATCGACCGCTGGTACGACTCGCTGTGCGACTCCTGCCGGAATGTCCCTTCGCGGGCCTGCGTCGAGAGCCTGTTGCGGATGGCGGCGCTGCTGCACGACGTCGGGCATGGTCCGTTCGGCCATTTCTTCGACGATCACTATCTCAGCCAGTTCGGCGTCACGCATGAGGACGTCGGGGCCGCGATCATCGAGCAGGAACTGGGGGATCTGCTGCGGAAAGTCCGCCGGAATCCGCGCGGGCACCTGCAGCCTCTGGAAGAACTCGACCCGCGCCAGATTTCGTGGCTGATCCGCCGGCCGAAACGCGAAAGCGCCGACGAGGAGGGACATCCCGACTGGCTGCGGAAGCTGCGGTCGCTCTTCAGCGGAATCTACACCGTCGACAACATGGATTTCGTGCTCCGCGACGCCTACATGACCGGCTACAACACGAAGGCTTTCGACCTGTCGCGGATCCTGCACTACACATTTTTCACGCCCGCCGGGCTGACGATTCACGTCCGCGGACTGCCGACGCTGATCAACTTCATCGAAACGCGGGCCAACCTGTTCCGCACGGTCTACTTCCATCGCACGGTGCGGGCAGTCGATCTGTCGCTGGAGGAGCTGTTTCCCGAGACGATGCCCCATCTGTTTCAGGGAAATCCGCTCGACCAGCTCGGTAAGTACCGGCGGCTGACGGAATCGTCGTTCCTCGTCGACGTTCAGCGCTGGGCCGACGCCGCCGATCCCGCCTTGCGCGATCTCGGCGAGCGCTGGCGGCAGGTGCTTTGCCGCGAAGTGACGTGGAAAATGGCCTGCGAGCGGACGCTCAACTTCCATTCCGGAATGGCGGAGCGGACGACGATCTTCTCCGAGCCCGATCTGGTTCTGCGGCGAGTCCGGGAACGACTCCCGGCCGGCCTGCGGGAACTCCCGTTGAAAATCGACGTTGCCCGGCACTATCACCGGCCCAGCGGGAGGCTGCCGACGGGCGGCCAGAATTTCCTGCTGGACCCGGCCGTCGGCACGCCGCAGGAGCTGTCCGACGACGACCTGTTCCGGGCCTTGCCGATCAGCTTTTGCGTGTTCCGGATCTACTCGAAGGACCACCAGCACGACGGCGAGCTGAACGCAGCCCTCAACGGGGTCCTGGGCGAGGCGACCGACGCCAAAACGAACATGTGACGTTGACTCGGCAACGAGCGGAGAAGCAACGCCAGAACGGCAATCGCCGCCGAGCGGCCGCCATCTTTTAAAGTACGACGGACATCCTTGTCCGTCGGCCTCTTTGCCAGGGCGGCACAATCTGCGACACCGACTGCGACGCCGACGGACGTCCGTCGCAGAGGAATTTCGCCGCCGTTTCTCGCTCTGAGCCGTCAATTCGCTCTGCGCCTGACCGTCGCGACCGCCAACCTCGCGAATTGCCAGCGAGTGCGGGAATTCCGGGGCTCGTCGAGCCCGACTTGAGGAATTCCGAGCGGGCCGGAAGAGTCCCGCCGGCAGCTCCTGCCGATTTCGATGCGGCTCCCGGAAATTCGCGGGGCGACCGCCGATCGTGGCGGCGAAACATATTGACCGTCTTTGACGGTATGGACTATGACCCGCCCGCCAATCTCGTCTCCTGTCAGAGTTTGCTGGCTCAGGCTGAATTTCTCACGCCGGGCCGCCCGGGACCGTCCGTCCCGTGCGGCTCGTCGTGAAATGACGTGTAGTCCGGGTTTGGGACCTTCGCTGGTCCCCGCGACAGCGGTCACCGCCGCTGACATCCCGCCGGATCACGAATGCGATTTCGAGCGGTGAAGTATCCCAAGACCGGAAGGAGGAATCGACCTTGGGTAGAATCATTGGTTTGATCGGCGGTACATGTCTGGTCATCGCGGTTCTGCGACTGACCAATCTGCAGTACGAGGATCAGACGCTCCTGGGGGGCGTCGATCCGAATGAGGCCCGACAGGTCCAGCGCTTGCCTCGCGAATTGCTGAAGCACGGCAAGGAGCTGTATCTGCGCGGTCGCTACACCGAAGCCCTCACGGATCTGCAGTCCGCGGCTGCCGCCGGAAGTGGTCTGACCACCACCGAGCGTCAGCAGGCTCAGGATTACCTGACCCGTTGCCTCGGCCGGCTCAACCGGCAGAACGGGGTGACGACTCGCGGGCAGTCCTCCGACGCCGACCCGTTCGCGATCACTCCGGCCGCTCCGGCCAAGGGTGTTGCGAACGACGTGGTCGTCGCACCGGGCGGAACCGACGGGAAGTTGCCGAAGAACGTCACCGACGCCGCTCGCGTGCGGGTCGAACGCCTGATGGTGGAGGCGATGAACGCCCACCAGAAGGGAAAGACGTCCGAAGCAATGGGCCTGGCGAAACAGGCGGAGCAGATCTCCCGCGAGGCGAAACTGACGTTCGCCAAGGGGGCTGCGACCCCAACCGCTCTGCTGGCGAAACTGCAGGCCGGCGCCGGCGGCGAAGCCGACTGGCCGGAATGGGCTCGCGACGCAGGCCCGGTTCAACAGACCGCCGCGGTCGAAGAATCGAGCTCGGCGATCGCCCCGACCGGATCCCCCAAGGAACAGGCCGCTCAGCTCGTCGCACTGGCGCGGGCGGATATCAAGTCCGGGCGATTCGAAGAAGCCCGGCAGAAGGCATTGCAGGCGAAGGCGCTCGACGTGCCGTTCGACCTGTTCGAAGATCGGCCCGAGCTGGTGCTGAACGACGTCGACCGCCGGACCGGCGGAGTGACGTATGCGGCCAAGTCCAACGGCGCCTCCTCCGCGCCGGTTGCAGCCGCCACGGATTCGGACAAGCAGAAGGTCGCCGCTCTGCTCGAACTGGCGCGAAAAGACATCGAAGCCGGCAATCTGGAGTCCGCTCGCGACAAGGCCGTTCAGGCCTCCGAGTTCCAGGTCGCCTACAAGCTGTTCGAAGATCAGCCGGAGCTCGTCCTGCAGGACATCGACGCCCGGATGGCCTTCCAGAACGTCGCTCAGAAGAACGGCGGTCGCCCTGCAACCGACGCCAAGCAGCAGGCCAAGGTCCTGCTGGGCCAGGCCCGCCAGGCCCTGGCCGCCGGCCAGCTCGAAGAAGCTCGCCGTCTGGCGAGCGACGCCGAGAAACTGAAGGCCCCCTACGAGCTGTTCGACGATCGCCCCGAAGTCGTTCTGGCCGACATCGCTCAGATGTCCCGTCCGTCGAATACCGCCGGAGCCATGAAGGACGAATCGTTTGCGGCCGCTGCCGGAGTTGCCGAACCGGCCGCCCGGTCGATTCCCGACTCCGCACCCGGCTCGATCGCCGCCGCCGGCCATCAGGCCGCCGACGATCAGTGGGGGGCTGAGCCCGCCGTGGCGACGGTGACGACGGCCGGACTGTCAGCCGCCGAACTCTACAGCCAGGGGCTGGCCGAGCTGAACCGCGGCAACCGCGAAGGCGCCTACAGCGCGTTCCTGGCGGCCCACCAGACCGGCGAGCAGCTCAACCGCGCCCAGGCGCAACGACTGCAGGACTACCTGCGGGATCTGTCGCCCCGCGGCGACAAGGGGATCCAGCGCGTCCGCAACGAAGTGGAAGAACCGGTCCTGAGCGGGGCGCCGGACGCCATCGGGGCCGCCGAACAGCAGCACTCGGTGCAGTTCGACCGTCTGCGGACGGAAACGCTGAACGCCGTCTTCAAGGCCGAACGTCTGCGGGACAAGGATCCGGAAAAGGCTCTGGACCTGGTCGATCAGGCGATGGCGAGCGTGGAAGGGGCCGGCCTGCCGGAAGAGCAGTCCGCGGTCCTGCTGCGGTCGCTCAACAAGACCCGGTCCTCGCTGCAGTCGGAGATCACCCGTCAGCAGCCGAACCTGGAACAGAGCCGCAAGAATACGGAAACGCTGAACGTCGTGGAGATCGACAACGCGAACAAGATCCGCATCGAGCAGGAGTTCGCCAAGCTGGTCGACGAATTCAACGAACTGATGAAGCAGCGCCGGTTCGCCGACGCCGAAGTCGTCGCCAAGAAGGCGGCCCTGTTGAATCCTCGCGATCCCGTCGCGGTGAGCCTGGTCATGAAGGCCCAGCTTGGACGGCGCGTTCACGAAATCGACAACCTGAAGGACGCCAAGGAAAAGTCCTTCTACAATCAGCTCTGGGACGTGGAAACCGCGGTCGTCGTCGAAGTCGGGGACGCCAATCCTCTCAAGTTCGGCGACGACTTCAAGGACATCACGAATCGCCGCAAGGGACGCTACGGCGTCGACAACCGCCCCCGCTCTTCCGAAGAGCGGAAGATCGAGGAGAGCCTCGGGCGGCGGATCTCGCTCCACGAAGACAACGTCCCCCTCGGCGATATCATCGCCAAAATCCGCACGCTCGCCGACATCAACATCGTGGTCGACAGCGCCGGACTGGAAGAAGAAGGGGTGAACTCGAACTACCCGGTCTCGATCGACGTCGACGGGATCACGGTTCGCAGCGCCCTGAACCTGATTCTGGAACCCCAGGGTCTGGGCTACATGATCAAGGACGAAGTGCTGAAGATCACCAGCCGGATTCGTCAACAGGGCGAACTCGAAGTCCGGACCTACTCGGTCGCCGACCTCGTCGTGCCGATTCCCGTGCCGGACGTCCGCGACGGAATGCCCTGGAACTTCGGCGCCAACCAGATGATGATGCCGGGGGCGGGCGGGATGTCGCCCATGGCGATGGGCGCCAATCCGCAGGGAATCATGGGCGCGGCCATGGCCGGCGGCCAGGGCTTCGCTCAGATGG
This sequence comes from Planctellipticum variicoloris, assembly GCF_030622045.1. Taxonomy (NCBI): domain Bacteria; kingdom Pseudomonadati; phylum Planctomycetota; class Planctomycetia; order Planctomycetales; family Planctomycetaceae; genus Planctellipticum; species Planctellipticum variicoloris. The sequence continues at coordinate 1,305,045 of NZ_CP130886.1, forward strand.
GTCCGGGGGCGATGGGTCTGGGACCGCAGCCGGTCGCCGGACGGACGGGCGGCCCCCGAAACACCGACTTCAACACGCTGACCGAGCTGCTGCAGTCGACGATTTCGCCGGACTCCTGGATTGAAGGGGGCGGCAAAGGGGCCGTGCAGCACTACGAAACGACGCTGAGCCTGGTGATCCGCCAGACCCAGAAGGTTCACGAGGAAATCGCGGACCTGCTGGATCAGCTCCGCCGCCTGCAGGATCTGCAGGTGACGATCGAAGTCCGGTTCGTGACCGTGACCGACCGCTTCTTCGAACGGATCGGCATCGACTTCGACTTCAATATTCAGGACTCCGTCGGCGGACCGACCTACGACAACTCCGGACGGCCGCTGAACGCCTTCGGCACCCCGATTCTGCCCGGCTTCGGTCTCACGGGAACGACCCAGTCCGGTCAGCAGGGTGGCCAGCAGAGCGGCGGTCAGCAGAGCGGCGGTCAGCAGCAGGGCCAGCAGGGCCAGTCGACGACCACCGGCGGACTGTTTACGCAGGGGCCGACCCGCCAGTTGACGAACGTGGATCAATACAAGAGCGGGACGATCGTCGGACTGAATCAGCCCGGCACCTTCAATCCGAGCCTGGACATTCCGTTCCAGCAGGGGTCGTTCGAAGTCGGCGTGCCGACGTTCGGCGGCTACAACCCGCAGGCCGGCGTCCAGATGGGGCTGGCGATTCTGAGCGACATCGAAGCCTTCTTCTTCATTCAGGCGGCTCAGGGCGACGCCCGGACCAACCTGATGTTCGCTCCGAAGGTGACGACGTTCAACGGCGTCCCCGGCTTCATCACCGACAACGTGTCCCGTCCGTTCGTGATCAGCGTGGTGCCGACCGTGGGCTTCTTCTCCACAGGCTTCCAGCCGATCATCCAGTTCGTCCCTGACGGCGTGTTCCTGACGGTCACGCCCGTGGTGTCGGCCGATCGCCGGTATGTCCGGTTGACCGTCCAGCCGCAGTTCTTCAGCGTGACCGACGTCTTCACGTTCTCCTTCGCCGGTGGCGGCACCGGCGGCCAGCAGGGGCAGCAGGGCGGCCAGCAGGGGCAGCAGGGCGGCCAGCAGGGCCAGCAGGGCCAGCAGGGCGGTCCCGGCCTTGGCATCGGAGGGAGCATCGGCTCGGCCGCGCAGATGGTCAACGCCATCATGGCTCAGGGCGTCAGCGGTGGTGTTGGCGGCGGCGGCGGCCAAGGCGGCCAGCAAGGTCAGCAAGGCGGCAATAACAATCTGGGCGCCTCGACCACAATCACCGTCCAGCAGCCCGTCGTGGAAACCGTCAACACCTCGACGACCGTCAGCGTGCCTGACGGCGGCACGGTGCTGCTCGGCGGCGTGAAGCGGTTGCGGGAAGGCCGGAACATGTCGGGTGTGCCGATCCTCAATAAGATCCCCTACATCAGCCGCCTGTTCAAGAACACCGGCGTCGGTCGCGAGACCGAAAGTCTGATGCTGATGGTGACGCCGCGAATCGTCATCCAGGAGGAAGAAGAAGAACTCCTGGGTGTCAGTGCGACTTCGCCGTAACGCTTTCGTCCGAGGCCCCTGTCGCAAGACCTCGGCCGCCGCGATCCCTGGGCTGGATCGCGGCGGTTTTTCTTTTGGACTTGGTTCTTTGTGATTTGTGATTTGTGATTTGTCAGTTGTCAGTTGTCCGGATTCGCATCCCCTCGTTCCCAGGCTCCGCCTGGGAACGCCTCTTCAGACGCTCCGCGTCGTTTTCGTCTTCCGGCTCCTCCGCACTCCTCACTCACCACCTCTTCGTCTTCCTCCCCATCCACCATCCACGACCCACCAACCACCTCTTATGTGAATTCCGCGCAACAAACTCGCTATTTATGACGGGGACATAGGAGCATGCGCGTCGGCGGGCCACCGCCGGCGTTCCGGACGATTCCCGTCAAACCGGGCCTGATCAGGGCCCAGCGACGGGCTTTCCGCAAGGAGAGCCCGAGGGGCGCACCCCGCGTGCGCACAGCCTCGACGTCGAGCTTTTCCCCGTTCACCCGGCCCAACAGCCGGCGAACCTGATCAATGTGTTTGAACCGCCGGGACTTCCACCGGTGCAACATCACCGCCAGACGGACTCCGGCGGGACGGCAGTAAGAAAGCCGACCCGCCGGAGCCGATCGCGGTACGTACGGTGGACGTCCTCGTCCGCCGCGGTAGGGCAGGCTCCCGCCTGCCGAATTGCGGCATCCACGGCAAACCAACTCCCCCACCCCCGCCTTCTCCCCACTAACCACCAGCCACTAATCACTAGCCACCCCTCCCCCGCCCAACTTGAGGGACCCCAGCGGGGTTTTCCGGATCGCCTCTCCGTTGTCAGTTGCCAGGACTTCGCAGATTCTGCCTCGGATTGTGAGTTCCTGATTTCTCGCTTCGCGAGTTGGTCTGACGGTGGCCTGCCGTCTGATTGCCGTCCGTGGTAGAGTGTTGGAGAAGCGGTGGTCCGCTGGCTGGATTGAGAGACACGCAGAGGCGCTGAGGCGATGGGCTGGTTTGACAAGCTGAAGCAGGGGCTGCAGAAAACGCGGCAGTTGCTGCAGACCGATGTGCGGGATCTGTTCCGCGCGGGCGAGATCCTCGACGAAGACCGGCTGGAGCAGTTTGAGGCCCGGCTGATCCGGACTGACATGGGCGTGCTGGCGGCCGGCGAAATCGTCGAAGAGCTGCGGAAGCGGTATCTGGGCCGGACCGTCAATGTGGACGAAGTCTGGGAGACGGTCCGCGGGAAGTTGAAAGAGCTGCTCCGGGGTTCCGAGGAGATCGCCTGGGATCCGGACAAACCGTTGTCGCCGCTGACGTTCTCCGATCAGAAGCCGACGGTGATTCTGGTATCGGGCGTCAACGGGACCGGCAAAACGACCTCGATCGCCAAGCTGGCGAAGCTGCTGACCAGCCAGGGGAAATCGGTCATGCTGGCGGCGGGAGACACGTTTCGTGCTGCCGCCGTCGAGCAGCTCGCGATGTGGGCTGAGCGGCTGGGATGCCAGATCGTCACTCGCCCGAGCGGCGCCGACCCCGCCAGCGTCGCGTTCGCCGGCTGCGACGAAGCCGTCAAGGCGGGCGTCGACGTCGTCCTGATCGACACGGCGGGACGGCTTCACAATCAGGCCAACCTGATGAAAGAGCTGGAGAAGATTACTCGCGTCGTTGAAAAGCGAATCCCCGGTGCGCCCCACGAAAGCCTGCTGGTGATCGACGCGACGACCGGGCAGAACGGGCTGAACCAGGCGAAGGCGTTCTCCGCGGCCGTTCGCTGTACGGGCATCGTCCTGTCCAAGCTGGACGGCACCGCCAAGGGGGGCGTCACCGTCGCCATCCGGCAGGCGATGGGGATTCCCGTCAAGTATGTCGGGGTCGGTGAACAGATCGACGACCTCGAACTGTTCAATCCGGACCGGTTCGTCGATGCTCTGTTTGCCGGGAATTGATCCCGAATCGCCAGAGTCTGCGGGCTGGGCAATCTTTGCGGAACCCGGATGAACCCCCGACGGCCGGGCTCGTTGACCCTTGGGTTTCCCGTCCGTAAGATCAGCTCCCGTTGATCGTTCCAGAGTCACTCCGTGATCGGTGCGTTCAGCCGAGACTGTTCCCCGACCGGCGATGTGGCCGGCGGAATTTGCTGCGTTGGCTCCGGCCGGCCCACGGATCGCGGGTGCCCGGAATGCTGCTGTGACTACCGGGAGATTTTCAGCCGATGAGCTCCGAATCGATCCAGTCCACCCTGCAGGAAACCCGCTCGTTCGCTCCGCCGGCGAGTTTCGTCAGCCAGGCCAACATCAGCAGCGTCGAGCAATATCAGCAGATGTGGCAACGCGGCAAGGACGATCCTGCCGGCTTCTGGGGGGATCTGGCCGCCGAACTGCACTGGTTCCGCAAATGGGACACGGTGCTGGAAGGGGAGATGCCGAACACGAAGTGGTTCACCGGCGGCAAGATCAACGCATCTTTCAACTGCCTGGACCGGCACCTGACCACCTGGCGAAAGAATAAAGCGGCCATCATCTGGGAAGGTGAGCCGGGCGACACCCGCGTCCTCACCTACCAGGACCTGCACCGCGAGGTCTGCAAGTTCGCCAACGTCCTCAAACGGCTCGGCGTTCGAACCGGCGACCGCGTCACGCTCTATCTGCCGCTGATCCCCGAACTGACCATCGCCATGCTGGCCTGCGCCCGCATCGGCGCCACGCATTCGATCATCTTCGGCGGCTTCAGCGCCGACGCCGTCGCCGACCGCAATAACGACGCCGAGGCCAAAGTCATCGTCACCGCCGACGGCGGCTGGCGGCGCGGCAAGGAAGTCCTGCTGAAGCAGGCGGTCGACGAATCGCTGAAGAAGTCTCCCACCGTGCAGAAGGTGGTGGTCGTCCGCCGGACCGGCATGCAGGTGCACATGATGCCCGACCGGGACTACTGGTGGAACGACCTGATGTCGGACGTCTCGGCGGACTGCGACGCCGTCGAACTCGACAGCGAGCACCCGCTGTTTATCCTCTACACCTCCGGCAGCACCGGCAAACCCAAGGGCGTGGTCCATACGACGGGCGGCTACCTGCTCGGCGCCATGATGACCAGCAAGTGGGTCTTCGACCTCAAAGAGGACGACACGTACTGGTGCACCGCCGATATCGGCTGGATCACCGGGCACAGCTATGTCGCCTACGGCCCGCTGTGCAACGGTTCGACGGTCGTCATGTACGAGGGCGCCCCGAACTGGCCCGATGAAGGCCGGTTCTGGGACATCATCGAAAAGTACCGCGTGTCGGTCTTTTATACGGCTCCGACCGCCATTCGCGCGTTCATCAAGTGGGGCGACCACTGGCCCGCCAAGTACGACCTCTCCAGCCTGCGGCTGCTCGGTTCGGTCGGCGAGCCCATCAATCCGGAAGCCTGGATGTGGTATCACCGCATGATCGGCGCCGAACGCTGCCCGATCGTCGACACCTGGTGGCAGACGGAAACCGGGGCCATCATGCTCAGCCCGCTGCCGGGGGTGACCCCCACCAAGCCCGGGAGCTGTACGCAGCCGCTGCCAGGGGTCGTCTGCGATATCGTCGACAAGGAAGGCAACAGCCTGGGGCCGAACGAAGGGGGGCTGCTGGTGCTGCGTCAGCCCTGGCCGAGCATGCTTCGCACGCTCTACGGCGACCACGAACGCTTCGTGCAGACGTATTTCAGCACGGTGCCCGGCTGCTACTTTGCGGGCGACGGCGCCCGCAAAGATGAAGACGGCTACGTCTGGATCATGGGCCGGGTGGACGACGTGCTCAACGTCGCCGGTCACCGCCTGAGCACGATGGAAGTCGAGTCGGCCCTTGTCGCTCACGAAGCGGTCGCGGAAGCGGCGGTCGTCGGATTCCCGCACGACATCAAGGGCGAGGGGATCTGCTGTTTCGTCACGCTCAAGAGCGGCGACGGAAGCGAAGCCCTCGAACGAGATCTGATTCAGCATGTCCGCAAGCAGATCGGCGCCCTGGCGACGCCTGACAAGATCCGCTTCACGCCCGCGCTTCCCAAGACCCGCAGCGGCAAGATCATGCGGCGACTGCTGCGGGACATCGCCGCGGGCCGGGAATCGGTCGGCGACACGACGACGCTGGAAGACCTGTCGGTGATGGCGAAGCTGCGGGAGCAGGAAGAGTAGCCGTTCCCGCAAGTTGGTTTTTTTGACGATTGAATCCGGGTGGCCGGGGCGGAGTCTGCGACGCCCCGGTCACCCCGTTTGCTAAACGGGGCTGGGTCGTCGCAGACTCCGACGCCAGCCACCCGTGCCGTCTGAACGGTCACCGCAGATTCATCGGGTCGACGTCCACCACGATTTCGACATCCTTCCGCGTCGGGACTTCTGCTGCGATGGCCAGCCAGGCGGCGCGCAGTGCTTCGAGGCTGACGGACGTCATCTGCAGGTGATACCGGAACAGCGTCTTCAATCGGGTGACCAGGCAGGGAGCCGGCCCCAGCACGCGCACCGCCAGGCTCTGCTCCTTGACCGCGGCCCGGATCTTGTCGGCTGTGAGTTGCGCGTCGGCTTCGACGTCCAACTCGACCGGACCGCGGAAGATAACCCGCACCAGGTGGGAGAACGGCGGAACCTGCAGCACTTTGCGGTGCTCCAGCTCGGCGCTCGCAAATCCCAGGTAGTCGTGCCGGGAGGCGAATTGAATCGCCGGCTGCTCGGGGCTGGCCGACTGCACGAAGACCCGCCCGCCGCGGGCGCTGCGGCCCGTCCGTCCCGCCACCTGGGCGATGAGCTGAAAGGTCCGCTCGGCGGCCCGCAGGTCGGGTTGATGCAACTGCGTGTCCGCGTCGATGACGCCGACCAGCGTGACGTTCGGGAAGTCGAGCCCCTTGGCGATCATCTGGGTTCCGAGCAGAATCTGCACTTCACCGGCACGGAAAGCGTCGAGGGCGGTCTGGTGCGATCCGCGTTGCTTCATGGTGTCGCTGTCCATCCGCAGGCAGGTGGCCTCCGGGAAACGCTGACGAACCTCGTGCTCCAGCCGCTCGGTTCCGAGTCCCAGGTGCGTGAGCCCGCCGTGACCGCACTTCGGGCAGTGCGTCGGGGGCGGCGAGACCTCAAAGTCACAACTGTGACAGAGGGCCACGCCGCGCTGCTTGTGCCAGGTCAGCGAAATGTCGCAATGGGGACAGCGGACGCCCTCGCCGCAGGCCCGGCACCATAGAACGGGGGCAAATCCGCGCACGTTGAGAAACAGAATCACCTGCCCTTTTTCTTTGAGGGCGGAGTTCATCGCGGTGAACAGCGCCCGGCCGATAGCCGTCCCCTGGCGGACCTGCGGGTCGTTGCGAGTGTCGACGACGATCACCGGCGGCAGCGGCAGGCGCTCGACCCGCTTGGGCATCGAGATCAGCGAGTCCTCCTTGCGCAGCACCCGCAGCCACGACTCCAGCGTGGGAGTCGCCGATCCCAGCAGCAGCGGGATCCGCTCCTGTGCGGCGCGCCGGCGGGCGACTTCGCGGGCGTGATACCGGGGAGTCGTGTCCTGCTTGAACGACGTCTCGTGCTCCTCGTCGATGACGATCAATCCCAGATGGGGCGTCGGTGCAAAGATCGCGCTGCGGGCGCCGACGACCACCTGCACGTTGCCGGAAACAATCTCCTGCCAGTGGGCGTGCCGCTCGGAATCGGTCAGATGGCTGTGCAGCACGGCGACCGACGAAAACCGCGACCGGAACCGGCGGATCGTCTGCGGCGTCAGGCTGATTTCCGGCACGAGCACGATCGCCTGGCGACCGTAGCCGACGATCTCTTCGATCGCGCGGATGTAAACCTCCGTTTTGCCGCTGCCGGTGACGCCGTGGAGCAGCAGCGTCTTGTGCTGTCCCGACTGCAGGACCGACAGAATATCCCGGACCGCCCGGTGCTGGTCGCTGTTGAGGACGATTTCGCGGTGCGGTTCGGGCGGAGGGAGTTCCGCCGAGGCGACCAGCATCCGGTCTCGTCGTGAGACGACCAGGCCTTTGTCGCGAAGCGTGTGAATCGGCGAGATCCCGCACTCGGCAGCCTCGGACAGCTCATCGGCCCGCAGGGGACGGCCGGCCGATTGCAACGCGGCAACCACGGCCTGCTGCTTGGCCGGCAGCCGGGTTTTCCCCAGCCGCCGCTCGAAGTCGGCCGCCAGTTCAAAGAACGTCAGGTCGCGCGTGCCGGCCCGGGATTTCACGCCCGCAGGAATCACGCTTTCGAGAACCTGACCCCAGCCGCAGAGATACCGGTCGGCGATCCAGCGAGTCAGTTCCAGGAGTTTTGCATCGGCGAGAGGCTCGCGATCCAGAACCGCCGTCAGCGACTTGAGGGCGCGCCCGGCGGGGACTTCCGTCGACAGCCCCACGCAAAACCCGGTCGTCAATTTATTGCCGCGACCGAAGGGAGCTTCGATCCGCTTCCCGGGGCCGATCAATTCGCGCAAGGCATCGGGAACGACGTAGTGATAGACGGTGGTGAGCGGGCGATTGAAGACGACTTCGGCCAGGAGCCGATCATTCTGAGCGGCAACTTCCCAGGCCGCCAGGTTCTCCGGCAGTTCGTCATCGGCGAACAGGTTCTGCTGCTGCGGGCGAGCCACGGGGCGAAATCAGTCCGTCTGGAGTGTGCGGTCGCCGCTCGACCACATCGGCCCTTGCCGATTCCGCGGCCTTGCAGCACTACTCGTCGTCATCCTCGACCGACGGTCGTGAAAGGACTCGCAGGGTTGGCGGTTCCAGTTCATCGGCCGGGCGGGACGGGCGCCGAGGCTCTTCCCGTTCCAGTTGGACCGACAACTTCTCAAGCATCGAACCGACATCAACGTAGTCGGCCTGTTTGAGATCGGGCATTTTCTCGAGCCGGGCGGCCTGCATCCGGCGGAGGTCGTCCCGTTCGGCTTTCTGGTCGCTGAGCGTGAATGCGACCAGGGTCGCCACGAGGGCCAGACTGACCGCGCCGACGATTCCCAGCAGGTAAGTCGACAGCGACTCCATCGGCGGCGGCGAGTTCGGCGAGCGATACCACTGCAGCCGCTTGGCCAGGATGGTGGGCGCCACGTGGAGCCCCCCCGGCGACTCATAGCCTTCACGTTTGAAAAAATAGCCGACGACCCGGACGGGAGTCCGCAGATTCTGGCCCGGCTCCATCCCCTTCGGCAGGCTCGTGCAGACGACCCGATAGGGGTGAGTGCTGGAATCGTCGGTGAAGATCCAGGCCTCGTAGAGCTTGCGGAGGCCGTACGAATTCTCCGCGGCGGCGAATTCCCGCAGTCGCCACATCTCTCCGGTGACCGTGACGACGTCGCCGCGGAACCGCTCGGACTCCGCCATCAGGTTGATGTAGAGGACGTCTTTGCGGGCGGCCCGTTCCAGATCGCTGGCCGGAACGTCGCGAGCATGGGCCAGGACCCGAAAAAAGCTGTCGCCTTCATCCCGGCGAATCCCGATCGTATTGTCGCGAACGCCGTCCAGCCATCCGGCAGGCAGAGCCACCCCCATGTCGGCTGCCGCGACGCGCAGTTCCTCCTCGGGCAGCACAGGCGTCGCACTCACCCGGAACTCGTCGTCCCGCAACGGCGAATCTTCCTTGATGGAATAGTCCGCTTCCAGGTTGCGCGCGGGATTGGCGGGCGGAGATTTGACGTTCAGACTGGAAAATCGCCAGGTTTCGACCAGCCACAGGAACAGGCCGAACATCACCACTGCAACGATCATCCGGGCCTGAAACCGACGGTTCAGGAATCTCGGATTCTTGTTGGAGAGCTGGAAGCGCATGAGAGAACGGTCTTTGCGATCAGGCTCGCAGCGGAGGCAGCCCCCCCAGATTGCGTGGTCGGAAAAATCGCGAGAGTTTGCATTGTAGCGACTGTCGAGTTCGCCACAACCTCTGCTGCGTCAGGAGGTTTGACCGATCAGTCCCGGGGGTTCCGTCGTGACGGGCTGCTCCGGAAGTTCGAAGTGATTACGGTTTGGCCCGTTGATCGGCTGGCCCCGTTTGCGTTTCTCCTGGAATGGAACCTCCCGATCGGCAACGGAAGGCCGTTCCAGCGCGGCAGGCTGAGAACGGGTCTGGTTCGCCGGGTGGGCGCGGGGTACCATGCAAAAGTCGGTGCAGTGATGTCCGCGGAGCTGTACGGTGTTATGGTGGGAATGTTCCTGTGCTGTCCGTGGCAGACTGATCTGCGATCCTGTCGATTGACGATTTCATTCCATGCCAGCGTTCGTCCAGTCACGTGCCGAAGTCCGACGCCGTCGCGGCGCGACGCTGGACTATGTGCTCGTGCTGGCGGCGACGTTTCCGGTGGTGCTGATTGTGACTGTCTATGGAAAACGGACGATGGCGCTCGTCTGGGAAATGTTGTGCGTGCAGGTCTCGTGGCCGTTTCTCTAGGAACGGATTTCCAGGAAACACAGGCGATGCAGGAGTCGGGGACGTGAGCAGCAATTCGATTCGCCGGTTCTGGGGACGTCTGCACCGGGACGAGCGGGGCGCGGTCAGTCTGGAGACGATTCTGATCGTCGCCGCGATCGTCATTCCAATCCTGATCTTCCTCCTCAAGTATGGCTGGCCGACGATCAAGAACTACTTCAACACCGGCCTCCAGAACCTGGAGAACGAATCCAATAACGTCATCAACGGCGGTTCGACGTCCAACTGACGCGGAGAATGCGGGCATGCTGCTGTGGGCCGTGCTGCTGGCGCTGCTGGCGGTCGCCGCCGGCACTGACCTCAAGTGGCAGAGAATTCCGAACTGGATAACCTACCCCGGCAGCCTGCTGGGTCTCGCGCTGCGGGGACTTCTGGGAGGCTGGCCGGCCGCCGAAGACGGCATTCGCGGTCTGGTCCTCTGCGGCGGCATCATGCTGCTCTGTTTCGTCATGTTTCAACTCGGGGGGGGCGACCTCAAGCTGGTGGCGATGATGGGCGCGTTTCTGGGTTGGGAGCGAGGCATTGAGGCCTTGCTCTGGACCTTCGTTCTGGGAGGAGTTCTCGGCGTGGCCTGGCTCATCTGGCAGATCGGCGTCTTCCGGATTCTGACCGCGACTTTTCGCCAGATGTCCCGCATCTGGAACGCCCGCGGCTGGGTTCCGCTGACCGCGGAGGAGCGGCGTCCGCTGCAACAGCAGTTGTTTCTGGCGCCCGCCGGTCTGCTGGCCGCCGTGATTGTGACCTGGCCCGACTGGCAGATGTGGTTGACTGCTGACGGCGTTGGCGGGAATCGCTGACGCTCGCGATCGAAGGGAAAACGATGGACCGCAGCGTGCTCGAATCGTGCTGGCCGGGGCTGGTCGCCCTGACGGTGTGTTTCGTGCTGCTGCGGATTCTGGCCCGGGCGAGCGGCGCCCGTTGGGACTGGTCCCGGCTGGAGCGAGTCCATCGCTGCGAGCAGGGGGGCGTCCAGAGCCTGGCCTTCGTGCTGACGTTTCCGCTGTTCCTGGCGATTCTGATGCTGATCGTGCAGATCAGCCAGCTCATGGCGGCGCAGATGGTGGTGCACTACGCGGCGTTTGCCGCGGCGCGGGCCGCCTGCGTCTGGATCCCCGCCGAGGTCTGCGGATCGGTCGACGAACCGGCGAACGTGCAAGCGGTTTATCCGCAGTCCAGCAGCACCATCGACAGCATGAGCCTGGTCAACATTGATTCCACCCTCGTCAGTCCCAAGCTCCAGCAGATCCGGTCAGCGGCCGTGCAGGCCATTGCGCCGATCTGCCCGTCGGCCGACCTGGGCTCGACGACTTTTCCATCAATGGCGAATCTCGAACGGATTTCCGCGCAGCAGCAGGCCTATGCAGCTCTGGTCCCCGCGTCGCAGGCGAACTCCCGGATTCCGGGCCGGCTGCGCAACAAGCTGATGTATGCCGACCAGAACACGACAGTCACGCTGCGCTGGCTGGACGCGATGAGCCAGCAGGGGCGGGATTCGCTGTCGCATCGAACCTACAACCCCCGCAACCACGACAACCCGTCCATCATCTTCGATCCATATGAAGTCGGATGGCAGGACCCGTTGACGGTTCGTGTCGAACATCAGTTCGCGCTGCTGCCCGGCCCCGGCCGACTGCTGGCGAAGTACATTGTCCGGGCCGACGGTCAGCCCGATGCCGTCGCCCCGAAGATCCAATCCGCCACTGGATACCGCCAGCGGGTGAATACGACCCGGATCTTTGCGGAAGCGACGCTGAGCAACGAAGGCATCAAGTCCGTCAGGCCGTATCTCCATGAACGGTAACCTGCCCGCTCCGAATCTGCTGACCGCCGCCTGCAGGCAGGGCCGGGGCCTGGTGCTGCGCGTGCATCGCGACGAACGGGGCGTCATCAGCGTTCTGACGGTCTTCGCGACGTTTCTGTTTACGATTCTGCTGGTGATGCTGATCAACGTCGGCCGGCAGATCGACGACAAAATTCGCATGCAGAACGCCGCCGATGCGTCGGCCTATTCGGGGAGCGTGGCGATCGCCCGCGGCATGAACGCCCTGGCCTTCAGCAACCATCTGCTCTGCGAAGTCTTCGCGCTGACGGCCTACATGCGTGAAGGCCGGGACCAGAATGCGGAGAAACTGGTCCCGGAGATTCTGCAGGCCTGGCGGGTGGTCGGGACGCAGTTCTGGCTTGGAACTGGAAGCAGGGTCCATTCGCAGAAGTTCAAGTTGATGGGCCGGGCGATCGTGGACAAAGCCGATGTCGAGCAGAAGATGGTCGACGCGTTCGGCGCGCTGGCCCACGAACAGTCCCGCATTTCGCTGCCGCTGTTTGAGTACATTCTCGCCGGGCCGAACGGTCAGGGAGATCCGCTGGGGGGATTCATTCCGCGTTTCCAGCGAGCCGTCGTCCGGGCCACTCCGATTCTCGCCGAGACGGCGGTTGACGACATCGTCCAGCGCTACGGGACGTCTTCGCAGGGGATCCACGAGAACCAGCCGTTGCGAGCGCTCCTCTGGCGCAGCAATGTCCTCGCGGTCGGATACACCGACGAGGACGACCCCAGGGCCCGCACCGTGCCGGCCCTGGACCCGTCGCCGATGGGCGTCGACACGATGATGCCGAACCTGGATGAGTACTTCCGGCGGGCGTCCGATCGTCGGCGGTCTCTGGCGTTCTTCTACCTGGAAGACTGGATCCGCCACTGGCAAACGAAGTACTTCGAATACCCCACACCGTCGTATTCGTCCCGGGAGGGGGACACGACCGCCAAGATGTCGCAATATATCAATCTGTGGCGAATCTTTACGTGTTATCAACTGAATAAGCTGCTCGACGAATATCCCAACACAAACCTGCCGCATATGCTTCGCGAGCTCGATGCCTCGACGGGGGGCGGGTGCGCCGGTTTCGATTCGCAGCAGCAGGCGACGCTCGAACGGGACTACCAGTTCGTCGGGACCGCCTACTGGCCGCCGCTGTCGACGATGTTTCCGGGATTGTTTCGCAATCCGCTGGAGCGCGACTCTCGGAACTACGCGGTCACGTTTGCTCAGGCCGAGATCTATATTCCGTTTCGAAGATATGCCTGCTGCCCGTGGGCCTATCCGGTGGCCTGCACCGATGAGAACGGTCAGCCGGCGACCTGCTGGATCAATCAGTACGACAACTGGCCGCACGAGTGGGATTTGTTCAATCAGAACTGGACCGCCCGCCTGACGCCGGCGACGGCGCCAAGCCTGATTCCCGTTCTGCAGACGCACCCGAGCCGCTATCTGACCGGCTCCCTGACGAGCTATGTTCCACCCCGCGTGGGCGCCTTGAGCCAGACGCAGTTGCAGATCGTCAGCCCGCACTGACCTCGCAAGACCGCACACTGTCCGCAGGAATGTCCGCCGTGATCGCCCGCCATCATCGCCGCGACCGTGAATGCCGCCCCGCGGCCAGCCGGGCCGGACTGGCGCCCCTGGAACTGACGCTCAGCATCCCGTTTCTGATGCTGATGACGGCGCTGATGATCAACATCGGCTTCGTCGGGGCCTGGAAGGTGCGCGCTCAGGGCTCAGCGCGCTATGCCACGTGGCGCTCGCTGGCGGTCCGGACCGGGCAATGGAATCCTCCCCCCGACAACTGGCCGGCGGGATCGCCGCTGAGCTCCGAATCCGGAGCTGACCTGCCTCAGGTCGACGCAATCTGGAATCAACCGCCAGATCTGACGGTTCAGTGCATCCGTGGTCCGCTCCTGACCGCTCCCAGCACTCAGGAAGTGATGATCGTCCAGGGGCGGCTGGAAATGGACGGCAGCGTCCATCGCGGTCGCGCTCAAGTCAGCAAACCCGTGCCCCTGTTTCGAGGCTCTATGCCGGGCGGGCTGGGACGGTTGTCGTTCAATTTGTCGCAGGATCTGCTCGACCATCGCTGGCAGTTCTTCTCGCTGGGAATTCCCGACAACATGTATCCGCGGGCGCGGGTCTGGTACGACATGGAGCACCTCGATTTCGCCAACCTCAGCGGACAGGCCTCCGGCAAGTACGACCAGCTCGAACAGCTCTGGCAGCAACTGGTCAACAGCTCCGACCGCCGACATCTCAAGACTCTGGATCAGGACGAGGAGTTCATCCGCTATTACGGCAGGGCGCCGGACTTCTATCCCAGGCTGCCGCGGGAATGCGCCGGCGATGTGGTTACCGTTCGTATTACGACGGTGGAACCGTTGATTCAGCAGATTGAAGCTCTGCCGTGTACAATGTCGACGTCATTCATGCGGCTCTACGACAAGTGGCGCTGTGAGTTGGAACTCTGTATGTTTCCCGACATATTTGTCGAGCCGCTCCGCGAGCGTTACGACGACTTGAATGACCTTCGAGGATTACTTCCGACTTCGATGCGTTGTCCTTCCCTCAAAGATCTGGAGCATTGCTACTGCGAGGGGCGTGGTTGTCCGCCGCCTTGCCCCCCATCTCCGGTGGGAGTCGGGTACTGAACCGTGGCAACAACTTCTGCAGCATCTGAAGTCTCCCCTTCGACCACTCCGCGGCGTTCGCCACGGGCGCTGGCGCGGATCATCGCCGGCCGGGCGACGGACCTCTTCGCCGTCGGGCTGGTGCTGATGGTGGGGTTGTCGGCCGGCCATCAGATCGTCGCCTGGTGGCGGGTGGAACCTGCGTCAATGTCCCATCCCGTCGCCGTCGGCGCCGATGAACTGGCCGACTGGGATGCGCGGGCCGTCGATGTGACCATTGGAGACTCCGGGGCGACCCTGTCGCGTCGAATCATTTCCGGCGATCGATCTTCGGCCGAGCAGGCACTGGCGAAGTTCTGCAGCGACGTGTCTGCCCGCGTGACAGCGTCCGCGGAGCAGGTCAGCGAGGACGAGGCCGCGTGGTTGCGGCGGATCGAAACACTGCCGACGGCCCTCGAAACAGGCGACAGCGTGGACGCCGTCTATCTGCCGCCCGCTCCGCTTCCGCAGGCGGTCGCCGTCCGACAGGTCAGCGGCCGAGCCGCCGATGGCGCGGGCCACCGCATCACGGCGACTGCGTGGGCGCTCCCCTATGGAGAGCAACGCTGGCTGCTCTATGCCACGCCGTTTGTCGCTCAATCCGGGGAACCCGTGACCGGCGAACTCGCGCTTCCGCCGGGAGCCCGGCGCATCCTGGGATGGAGCGATGAGAACGGCGCTGCGGTGGTGGCCTTTGAAGGAGGCGGTTCGCTGCAGGACTGGAGCGGTTACTATCGCAAACTGGCTCAGCTCGAAACTCAGAACCTGACCGATGATTCCGCCGTCCTGAGGGGACGTCATTCCAACGCTCAATGGGACGTGCAGTTGCAGTCGAACGGGGATCGCGTCACTGGAATCTGCTGGTGCACTCCCGCACCTGGCCGCCCGCAGACGTCTCAAACCGCCGAAACGCCGGCGACGGAGTCTGTCTCTCGTCCGTGATCTGTCACTTCAGCCTCAGAACGACTCTCCAACGAAAGCTGCGATATGAAGGGTGTGCCGGGAATCGTGCTGGCGCTGGGGCTGGGTCTGGGGGGCGCTCTGCTGAGCTGGTTCTACCTGGAAGGTCTCGCTGGACGCGACTCGCGCGTCGGCTTCATCGGCATCCGGGCGAACGTCCAGCTCAACGCCGGCGAGGCCATCAGCGCCGAACATCTCGTTCGAGTCGATATTCCTCGCAGCAGCGTCGGGAATCTCGAACAGGTCGCCCCCCTGTGGGACTATCAGAGCACCGTCGTCGGCCAGACGTCGAACCGCAGCTACCGCGGCGGCGAGCTTGTTCTCTATCAGGACATTCGCACGCCGGGCCAGCGCGACCTCAATGAGAAGCTCGGCCCCGACGAGGTGGCGCTCTGGCTGCCCGTCGATCCTCGCACGTTCAACGCCTCCCGCGTCAATCCCGAGGACGACGTTTCGTTTCTGATTCCCCGGCTGCCCGGCGGCAGCGTGGGGGCCCTGGCCCCGATTCCCGAGACCGATCCGGCCCAGCCTCCTACCGGGATGGGGTCCGACATCATCGGCCCGTTCCGGATTCTGGAAATCGGCAACCGGACTGGCCGGACCGACGTCTTCCGGGCGGCCGGGGGCCGCGGCGGCAATGAAACCTCGATCACCGTCGTCGCCAAAATGGTGGGAGGCAGGCTGGAAGCCAAGGCCGAACGGATTACCGAGTATCTGCGGACCACCCGTTCGCAGGGGCTGCAGGTGCTGCTCCATCCGAAGAAACGCTGAAGTCCCTGACTGCAACCCGTCGCCAGCTCGTCAGCTCATCGGTCCGATTGCAACATCCATGAAGATCTGGTTCAACAAGATTCACGACAGCCGGCGGACCCTCATCGAGACCGAGGAGTCGACGATCCGTATTGGCCGCGATCCGTCCAACACGATCGTGCTGCAGAGTCCGCTGGTCTCCAAGCGCCAGGCGGTCGTTTCGCGGGAAAGCGGCCAGCTCAAACTTGAAAACATCGGCATCAACGGCTGCATGGTCGGCGAAGCCGAAGTTCTCGGCGGCCACTCCGCGCTGTTCAAGGCCGGCGATTCCGTCCGGATCTGGCCGTTCACGCTGACGTTCGAATCGGAGGAGGTCTCTCCGATCAGCCGGGCGGAGCTCGAAGCCCACCTGCGGTCGTTGATGGCCGACGTCAATCAGCGGGTGCACCGCAAGCTGCTGGAGCGGCTGGACCTCTATGAGATCGAAAACAGCCGGGTCGGGAATCCGGACACGATTGTGCTCCTCGAACGGAACATCGAAGACGTCTGCCGCGAACTCAACCTGTTCGGGACTGACAACGAGCAGCTCCTGGAGGAAATCGTCGGGCTGACGCTGCGCGATCTGCTGATCAATCAGTTGATTCTGGAGAGCGGCAAGGAGAACCTCGATTCCCTGGCCCGGCTGACTTACAACGAGTTCGACATTCCCGCCACGCTGGTCCCGGAGCGCGAAGCGGAACTTCACAACCTGCTTGTCTTTTCTCGCGAACGGCTCGACCTGCAGCACCAGGCGGACCTCAGTTCGAAGATCCGGCGGGTCGAGTCGCAGTTTGCCGAAGTCTTCCCGCTGGTCCGTCCGCATCTGCATCGCGAACTGCGAAAGTATCTGATCCTGCGGACGCTGAAGAAAGAGCTGAAGGACACCGTCTTCGGCTACGGTCCCCTGCAGGATCTGCTCCGGGCGCCGACCATCAGCGAAATCATGGTCGTCAAGAGCGACCAGGTCTATGTCGAGCGCGACGGCCTTGTCGAACTTTCCGGCCGCCGCTTCATTTCCGATAAGGTCACCGAGTCGATCATCGAACGAATCGTGGCTCAGGTCGGTCGTCGGATCGACAAGAGCCAGCCCCTCGTCGACGCCCGCCTGCCCGACGGCAGCCGCGTCAATGCGATCATCCCGCCGCTGGCGACTCGCGGCCCCTGTCTGACCATCCGCAAGTTTCCGGTCCATCGTTTCACCGTCGACGATCTGATCGAACTCGGTTCGCTGACGTCGTCCGCGGCAATGTTTCTCCGAGCTTGTGTGGTCGACCACCGGAACATACTCGTCAGCGGAGGGACCGGCACCGGCAAGACGACGATGCTCAACATTCTGTCGAGCTTCATTCCGCACAAGGAGCGGATTGTCACGGTGGAAGATACCACCGAACTGCAGCTCCATCAGGACCACGTCGTCACGCTGGAGTCTAAGCATGCCAACGTCGAAGGGGCCGGCGAATACACCATCCGCGATCTCGTGCGCAACTCGTTGCGAATGCGGCCCGACCGGATCATCGTCGGCGAATGCCGGGGGCCGGAAGCCCTCGATATGCTCCAGGCGATGAACACCGGCCACGACGGTTCGATGACCACGGTGCACGCCAACAACACGGAAGACGTCATCAAACGCCTCGAAGTGCTGGTGCTGATGGCCGTGGAGCTGCCGGTGGTCTCGATTCACCGCCAGATCGCGTCAGCGCTCGACGTGGTGGTCCAGATTACCCGGATGCCCGGCGGCCAGCGCCGGGTCTCCCAGATTTCCGAGGTCGCCGGATACGACGTCGACCGCAGTTCGCTCATCATCCGCGACATCTACGCATTCCGCGACGGGCAGGTGCTGCATCCCACCGGATACCTTCCCACGTTCATCGATTCGCTGATTGCGAAAGACCTGCTGCAACTGGAATTCCTGTACGGCGAATAAGCAAAATCACTTCCTGATTCGCAAGTTTTCAGCACACGGCAGACTCGAGATCCGATGCCCCTGATTCTGTCACTGATGTTTGGCGCTGCGATCGTCCTCCTCGTGTGGGCCGGAGAAGGCGCGTTCGGCCGTTTTCTCGACTTTGTCGAGGCCGACTTTCGCGCTCAGCTCCGGCGGCTGCGGGCGAGCCCGCGGCATGTCCGTCCGGGCCTGCTGTCGTGGTGGATTTTCGTGCTGGCGCTGTTTCTGGTGCTGTGGTTCGTGTTCAACATCCCGATCCTGGGCCTGGCGATCTGCGGCGTCCTGTTTCTTGCGCCGTGGTATTTCGTCCGTCGCTGGGCGCACCTGCGCCGCCAGCTCATCGACGATCAGATGGCCGATGCGATGGTTTCGCTGGCCAGCGCCATCCGGGCCGGGCTGTCGCTGCCGCAGTCGCTCGAAATTCTCGCCAATCAGAGCCCGCGGCCCATCAGCCAGGAGTTCCAGCAGATCGTCGGCGAATACCAGATGGGCAAGACGATGGAGAAGTGTCTCGACGAGGCCCGCGAGCGGCTTCGCAGCGAGAACTTCGCACTCTTCGCCGCCGCCATGCAGGCCAGCCGGTCGAGCGGCGGCAGGCTGAACGAAACGGTGGAACGAATCGCGGTCTCCGTCCGGGAAATGCAGCGGCTGGAGCGAAAGATTCAGGCCGACACCTCACAGGCCCGGACGAGCGCGTTCTACATGGCCCTGGTGCCGATCGCGATCCTGGCCATTTACTACTTCGTCGTCGATCCCGAGAGCACCGCACGGTTATTCACATCGGTTCTCGGCCAGATCTTTCTCTGTACTTCGCTCGTGCTGAATCTGGTCGCCTATCTCTGGGCCCGACAGATTCTCAATCCCGATATCTGAGTCGGTTTCCAACGGCCTTCACGCTCGTTCTTCGAATACGATTCCTTCAGGTCTGCCGGTCAAATGCTGCTTCTGGCCCAATCTCCGCTGCTGAACTTCATCCTGCCACTGCTGGGGAGCGGGCTGGTTGGCGTGGCGGTCTTCGTTTTTATCCGCTCGATCGCCAATACGCTCGCCGCGGATGATTTCGAACAGGACCGCGAATGGCGGTACGACGTCAATCGGATTCAGGAGCTGAGTCGAATCAGCCCCGTCTATCGAATCTTCCAGCCCGTCCTCCAGGCGCTCGCCCGCTTCAACCGCAACGCCTTCCGCGAGCAGCTCCCCGAAATCGGCCGCGAACTGCAGGCGGCCGGCTTTCCACGCTTCTGGACGCCCGAAGAATACCTGGGGCTGCTCGAAATCTGGTCGCTGTGTCTGATGCCGGCCTATGTCTATCTGGCCGTTCTGTTCCTGGGCCCCGCCGGAATTGTTCTGGCCATCGTGCTGACGATGCTCACGGGCTGGCTCCTGAGGCGGCGACTCCGGGGGCAGGCGCTGCATCGCGTCGTCCTGATCAAGCGCCGGCTGCCGTTCATGCTGGACCTGGTGACGCTGCTGATGGAAGCCGGTTCCACGTTCTATCAGGCTCTCGAACGTGCGGTCGAAGAATTCCGCACGCATCCCGTGGGCGCCGAGTTCGGTCGCGTCCTGAGCGAAATGAACATGGGCAAGGGACGTATCGCGGCCCTCGAAGCCATGCGAGACCGGCTGCACGACGACGATATTACCGGAATCATCGGTTCCATCATTCAGGGAGAGCAGCTCGGCACGCCAATCGTCCGGATCTTCCGCACGCAGGCCGACGTGCTTCGGCTCAAACGGAGCCAGCGGGCGGAAATGGTCGCCGGCGAAGCGGCCGTCAAGATGCTACTGCCCGGAATCCTGATCATGGCCTCCACCGTATTGATCATTCTCGGCCCGTTTCTGATCAACTTCATCTATATGGACTTTGGCACTTGAACGGTTTCGGCGAACCGACGCGGAATTCGTTCCAGCACGCGTTCGCCGCCGATAGAATGAAGTTGTGCCGTCGTCAGCGTCGCCATTGCGAATTGAAAACGCTTCCATGACTCAGGTTTCCTCCAGTGCTCCCGGGCGACTGACAGTTCTTGCGGGGGCGGAGCAGGGGACCGTCTATATGCTGGGCGACGAAATCGTCCAGATGGGGTCCGGTCTCGACAATCAGCTCGTGTTCCATGATTCCCATATCGCGGAACAGCACTGCAGCATCGTGCGTCGGGGCGGCCGTTTCGCCATCTATGCACAGCCGGAAACGGGGATTCTGATCGACGGTCGACCGCTGCCGGTCGACCAGTGGGTCTGGCTTCCCGCCGAGGCGGTCCTGCAGCTTTCGCCGCAGACGGTGGTCTACTTTTCCGCCACGGGCCGCGACCTCGCTCACCCGACGCCGTCGCTGACGCCGACCAGTGCTCCCGCCGAACCCGCTCCCGCTCGAAACGGCGCCCGGAAGAAAGTCAAGAAGGGCGAGAAGTCGGACTCCCGCCGGCAGACGGCCCGTTTCATTACCGACCGCACCGGAGAGACGCTCGTCCGCCTCGGCGAAGACGGCCAGCTTCCCGAACTGCACCTGGCGGATGTCGGCGGCGCCCGTCGGATCGATCCGCGCAAGAGCGGTCAGGGGAATCCGGTACTGGTCTATGCGGCTCTGGCGTTCAGCGTCCTCGCCTCGGCAGTGCTGCTCGTCCTGGAACCGGAAATCAGCAGCCCCGCCAATTCCCGCGCCGGAGCCCGGAAGGAAATCGTTCGCGAGTTCATCGGGCAGCCGGGCCAGCCCCTCAAACCCCATCAGCAGCTCCTCCGCGAAGCGACCCTGGCTCACTCGCGCGGCGATTCCAAATCCGAACGCGAAGCCCTCCGCAATGTTCTGAAAATGCTCAACTCGGAGGACCGGAATCCGTTTGTCGGGCTGACGGGCCGACTCGAAGACGACGAACGGCTGCGGCAGCTCATCGCAGTGCTGCTTGCGTCCTGAGTCTTCCGGTACCCGCCGGACGTGTAGATTTCTCGACAGACAACTCGTTTCAGATCTCTGAGCAGAACGGTTCTCGAAAGGTCGTGCGGTGTCGAGCGAACAGCAGCGATATCAGATCCTCGAAAAGATCGGCGCCGGCAGCTTCGCCACCGTCTATCGCGCCCGCGATGTCGAACTGGGACGCGAAGTCGCCATCAAGCAGCTCCATCAGCAGTTTCTGGAGGATCCGCGACAGCTCGCCCGGTACTGGCTCGAAGCCCAGCTCCTGGCGTCGCTCCACCATCCGAACATCGTCACCATCTTCGACGTCGACCGCGAACGCGGATGGCTGATCATGGAGCTCATGCAGGGGAATCTCGCCGAGCGACTCGGCGGCAAACCGATGGACCTCCGAGCGCTGCGGGCCACCCTGGCCCACTGCCTGCGGGCTCTCAAATATCTCCACGAGCAGGGCGTGATCCATGGCGATATCAAGCCCGGCAACATGATGATCGACTCGCGCAAACGAGTCAAAATCGGCGATTTCGGTCTCGCCCGACGGGCCAGCGACGACGAAGGGAGCCTGCTCAAAGGAACGACCAGGTACATGGCCCCCGAAATGGTTTCCGATGACTTCGGCGACGTCGGCCCCGCCAGCGATCTCTATTCGCTCGGCTTTTCCGCCTACAGCCTGCTTTGCGGCGAGAACTTCGACCAGCTCTTCCCCGGCCTGAACGCTTTCGGCCGCGATCGCCAGATCGCCTGGATGATGTGGCACGCCGCCCCCGACCGCCGACTCCCGGAAATCCGCCGCGTGCTCGAAGGAGTCCCCGAAGACATCGCGCGCGTCGTTCAGAAGCTGACCGAGAAAGACCAGTCCCTGCGTTACAAGTCCGCAGACGAAGCCCTCTCGGATCTGCAGGTCGATCTCAAGGTCGTCGGCGGCGGCGACGAGCCTCCGCCCTCCGATGACTCCGGTGCGCGCCGCAGAGTCTGGGTGGCCGCGGGGGCGCTTGGCTTCTCGCTGGTCATGAGCGCGGCCATGCTCTTCTGGCCGTCGGGCAAGCCCCCGTCGGTTCGCTCAGAACACACCGTCAACGGCATCCTGCACAAAATCCTGCCGAACGATAGCCGGATCATCGTCCAGGATGCTCACAGCGGCGCCCTCGAAGAATTTGAACTTCCGCGCAAACAGAAGATCTTCCTGCAGAATGACAAGCGGAATATTCTGCTCCGCGAACTGCAGCCCGGCGATCTGCTCACCATCGAACTGGACGCCAATCGAACCAGCCTGGCGCTCGGCATCAACGTTGATCGGCCGGTCCGGAGCCACGGCGTCGTCAAGCAGCTCAATCTGCCCGAACAACGGCTCGTGATCACGCTCTCCGAGGGCTCCCTGCGCGACGACCTGCCCGTTCACGTTCCCGCGGCCGCCATCCTCGAACTCAACGGCGCCCGGGCAAAGTTGGCTGATCTCCAGGTCGGCGACCACGTCGCCTTCGCGCACGTCACCGAGTCTGGGGGGCGCGCCAGCCGGTTGCTGCAATCCCTCCGTGCCTCCCGGCTGGTTGGCACGGTGGGCAGCCTGCGCGAAGTTCTGGACGACGGCCGTCGACTCCGGATCCAGGTCGGACCATCAGGCGGCGCAACGCTCGATCTGCCGCTGGCGGACAACTGCCGGATCAGCGTTAATGGCGAAGTCACCCGTGCAGGCGTTTCATTGACTTCGGCGGACCTCGCTCCGGGAGACCGGTTGTCGCTCAAGCACGACACGCTGATTCGTGAACTGCAGGTGACACGCAGCGAGACCCTCGACGGCGTCATCGAAAAACTCGACCCGGCAGGCCGCGAGCTGCTGGTGATCGCTCCTGATGGCCAGCGTCAGACTGTCCTGCTCGATCCGCAGACCGAAGTTACGCTGGGGCTGGAAAAAGTGACGCAATCGTCGTTACGCCGATTCGATGCCGTGCGAGTGAGCGGTTTCACTTCGAGCGGAACTCTGCGGGCCTCCGCCATCGACGCCCGCCGACCGACGCAGGCGGACCGCTGGGCGGTGGTCATCGGGACGCAGTCGTATACAGACACCTCGCTCAGCCCGGTCAAGACCGCTCTCGACGATGCACGGCTCGTACATTCCGCGCTGCTGAAACGCTATGCCCTCTCCGACCACCGCGGGTCGCTTCTTCTCGATGCGACGCTGGAGGAATGGAAGCAGACGTTCGAGAACGTGCTGACGGCGGCCAAGCCGGCTACGCAGGTCATCATCTATATCACCGGTCACGCTTACCGAACTGACGACGGCAAGGTCTACCTCGCACCGCGCGACTTCGATTCCGCCCGGATGACGGAAACCGGCCTGCCGCTGGCGTGGCTGATCGAACGGCTGGAAGCCTGCCCGTCGACCGACAAGCTCCTCCTCTGGGACTGTACTCCGGAAGGGAGCGGGCGCGATCTGCAGCGTCAGCCGGCCGGAAAGGAAATCCTTGATGAGCTGAATTCGCCCCTCCAGTCCACGACGATCGTCATGAGTTGCGACGCCGATCAGCGAAGCCACGTCTGGAACGAACGCAGACGAGGATTGTTCGCCGCCAGCCTTGCGGAGGCCTTTGACGGCGCCGCCGACGCCGACCGCGACCTCCACTTGACGGCCCCCGAATTGATGAACGCGCTGACTCCAGCTATGAGGGACGCCGAGGCACGGACGGGCCACCCCCAGACCCCGGTCCTGATCCGACCTCAGGCCCGATAGTCGGCCGTTGACGCAACTCGCATTTGCCAGAGACGTTGCGACATCGGCCCCGCCCGCGAGGAAAACGTCAGCAGGCCGGACTTGCATTTCCCGCCCGTCAACGCGATAACTGGCAGTCTGCATTGACCCTGCGGCGGAAATCGGCGTCCGAACCGGTTCCGCGGCAGCAATTTGCAACAACGGGATGTAGCGCAGCCTGGCTAGCGCACTTGCTTGGGGTGCAAGAGGTCGTGGGTTCAAATCCCGCCATCCCGACTTGAATCACGAACGGCTCGTCGCAACTGAACTGCGACGAGCCGTTATCCTTTGGTGCCAATGACGTGCGGATAGTGAATGGGGCTGAAATCGGTTCGACTGGCCAGGCAGATTTGATTTATTTGCCCGATTGAGTGCCGCTAACCCGTTATCCAATCCGCGGTTGCGGAGTTCAATCCTATCGCCCCGTTCGCGGAAATCGACTGGCATCCTAAGCTCGCGGAACCCCGACCAGCACTTCTCGGAAACTCTCTATGCGGGGTTGGCGCCACTACTTCGCTCGCTCGTACATGATGCTCATGATCGCGCTCTCTTTGCCGTCGGGGCCGGGGGCGTAGATGGTGAAGTCGATGTTGTTCTTGTCTTTCATCTCGGTGACGAATTTCATCCTCTGAATTTCTCCGTCAGCTCCGCGGGACTCGCCGACCATGACCATCTGGTTGCCTTCGTAGTTGCCGCTCATTTGCAAAGGCGTCGTTGACATCGAATCGATCCAAACGGCGTAATATTTCTTCGATTGCGGATCGTATGTGTCCAGACGTCGACCGGAGAAGTCCCCTTTCTCGCTCTTGAAATCCCACACCAGCCACAGGTCGCCAAGGTCCATCTTCATCGACATGGTGCCCTTCGATTTGGGTCCGCTGGTCGGCTTGACCGTGGCCTTCCACGTGCCTTCCATCTCTTTCAGTTTGGCGTGCTCCGGTGACCGCTTGACTGCCTCGAATTTGTCGTGTGCCCTTTCCTTGTCCGGATCGTCCGCACCCGTTCTGGGCTGAAATAATTCGACGGGATTGCCTGACGGGTCGTCGAGGAGGATTTGGGAACCGCCCGGGCCGGTGATGATGTCATTACGGAACTTGAGGCCCGCTTCGCGAAGCCGCTTAACCTCTGCTTCGAGGTCGTCTACCTGGATGTGAATCCGGTTCCAGCCGCCGGGAACGGGTTGGCGGCCGTCCGGCATTTCCCTGCGACCGGAGCTGGTCTTGCCGCTGAGCAAGAGCCGCACCCCATTACGGGTGACGGATGCGAAAGCCGGGCTGGCGTCATGGTCAAGCGCGAAGCCGAGCTGTGTCGTGTAAAACTTGATGGCGGTGGGAACGTCGTCGATCATGTAGCGGATGCTAACCGTGGACATGGGCCTGCCCTCCTTCTGTATCGTGTCCTTCGATGCCTTCGTGTCGTCGCTCTCCACCTCGTTGTAACCACCTGCAGAAATCCCGAGGCAAAGCAACATTACCGGAGGAATGAGCTTGTTCATGAGACTGCCTTTCTTCTTCTCCAATACTCTCGTGCCCGATTCAAGGTCTGGACCATCCTGACTTGGATCGTAACGTTGGGGCGAATGTCGCCGGATCCAACTGTCACAATCGGCTTGCCGAACTACCGTCCGTTGGGCACGTGTGCTGTGGGATGAACCTGCGCCCCCGACGCCGGTGATGCTACAGCGGGAGACGATGGTCGTATTGGAGAAAAATGACCTAGCCGATCAGAGGGACATGATTTCGCAGGAGGCGATTGCTGCGTAGCCCGATATAGTCAGTTGGGCTTAGATCGGAGAACTCCAGAAAATCGTGGATCAGGTGAGACTGGTCGTAATAGCCGCAGACCAGCGCCACCTGGGCCCAGTTCGGCGTCGCGGTTTGATCCACGACCTCCCGGGCACGCTGGAACCGCAGGACGCGACAGAAGAGCTTCGGCGTCAAGCCAACTTGAGCCGTAAATACTTGAATAAACCGTCGCTGGCTGAGTCCGACGCGCTTCGCGGCCGCACGAACCGAGTCGCCGATGCCCGCCGGTCCAAAGATATCGAGGGCGAGAGAAACCGCCGGGTGTTCCGATGGCCATCGCAACCGAGTTTCAAGCATTTCTTCCAGGATTCGAAATCGTTTCAGAGGCGTCGCGGCGGAACACATTCTCTCTTGAAGCTCGACAGCAGACCTGCCCCATAGGTCCTCCAGACCAAGGTGACTGTTCGCCAGTTCGCCGGTGGCGCCGCCAAAAAAGGGAAACGCACCACCGGGCCTAAAATGAACGCCCGTCATTGAAGCATGTTGCGTCGGATCGATAACAAACGCACCAGCATACGTTCCCGAGACGACAATACCCGGAAATCGCCGGCAACGCTCTGGCTCTGCTGAGCCATAAATTCGAACTTCATCCTCACGAAGGTTAACGACGAGTTCAATTGTTCCGCTCGGCAGAATTCGCTCTCTCGGGTGAGAGGGCGCGTCGGTGCAGTCCCAGAAATGGTGGATGAAGTTCCCAAGCGGCGCTGCCGGCTCGTGAGTAACAAGACGCATCCTCATGGCCTTTCAGTTATGTTGGGCGTCAAGCGACTGGATGGCCGACGACAACCATCATTTGCCCTTTGTGATCGGATTGATTTTACGGTGGAATAGGTCACCCGTCAGACTTATCAGGATCACTCTGGCCCGTAAAGTCTTTTGCTGCCGGGAGAAGCGCAGTCGGCCACGTCCGGAAACATCCCGGAAGAAGTTCAATAGCCGTCCTGTCGCCCCGACTTGAATCACGAACGGCTCGTCGCAACTGATCTGCGACGAGCCGTTACTCATTTGCCACCCTCATCTTATCAGTGGATGGCGCTGTCCAATTGATTTGGTTCAAAGGTCCGGCCCAAACTGGACCGGCGGAGACGGGACGACCGTAACGTGCAGGCGAGCAATGAGTCGCCGAGGTCGTATTCTGTCACCAGCATCGGAACCCTTGACGATCTGACGATGGCGACATCGTCGCTCCAGCCATCCGAGCGGCGGACAGTGTGTCGGAGCGACTCGGCGATTCACCAAAGCAGTTCTCCCCCAAGTTCCGTTACTTGGAGCCGCAACGGCGCCGAATCGCTCCCTGTCGGGCCTCAGAATTCGCCGGCGTAAGCACGCATTCGTCCGATGAGCCACAATTTCCCGCCAAACAAGAGCAAGCTGGCAAGAACCGGACGGAGCGCCAGGCATGGCAGTGCAGAAGGCTTGATCCCTTCCGGCGTCGAGCCCGACGCTCCATAATGCGGCTGCGTGGTGCAATGATCGACTTGGCAGCTTGGACTGCCACAAGCTGGGCTCGTTTGACGACGTCCTGAGAAGTGGACGCGAGAAATGGGGAGCAAATCGCAACGCCAGAAGGAACGGCACACGCGAAAGCGGCAGGAAAAACGGAAAGCCCAGAAACAGTCGCAGTCGCAGTCGCCGGCGCGACGTCCGGAGATCCAGCGACACGACGATGTGCCGTTGGGCAGCAACGCACGTCATCGCCAGCGGCTGTCGCAACAAACTCCGCGCGCCTGGCCGGATGAAACCCTCGAAGACGTTGCCGTCTTTGACGATTCGGCGCTCTCTGCCTTGCCGTCGGAATTGGCTGAGCAGGTCTCCGCGATTCGCGCCGCACTGCAGGACGCGTGCGAATCTCGCGGAGAAGTCGCCGTCGGACGCCTCTCCGTGATTTCCCGCGGCAGTCCGCTCAGTGAATGGCGGCTGTTCACTCGCGGACTGGTGGACTGGCTGGCGGAGGACGCCGAAGCTGCGAACGAAGCCTGGAAGCGTTTGAACCCCGAGCGGCGTCCCGGGCGAATCGCGACGGCCATGATGGTCGCGCTGCGTTCCGATCTCGAGGACGTTTCTCACTCTCAGGGGACCGGCGAACCGTGCGACGAGTCGCAGTCGCCGTCGTGGAACCGCTGGGACGATCAACTGCTTTATCACGCCAAGCTCCTGCGGCGCGTCCGTTTTGATCGGGCCGCCATTCGCATCGCGGAAGCTGGCCTGAGCGTCCCGGAGGAATCGCGGGAGCTCCTTCTGGGGCCGAAGAAGCTGCAGTGGTTGCGGCGGTTTGTGGCGGAATATGGGGAGACCGAACCGGATCTGGCCGCCGCACTCTCGCAGGTCGCTCTCGGTCGAGCGTTCGCTCAGGAGTTCGGCAATCTCTTTGAAGAAGCGGCCAAATTGTTCCAGGGGCCGCGGCACGATCCCCGGAACCGGTTGCTCTCCTTTTTCTATTTCAGCCGATTCGCAGATGATTCTGTCGCGGAGAAAAAAGCAGAATGCCTGCTGGACAAGTATCTGAAAGAAGATCTGCCCCGGAACGAGGCCCTGTCGGCGCCGCTCCGCGGCGCGATCGCCAGCCAGATCCACCTCAACGAAGCACTCTCGCTGATGCAGTCCGACCGCGGCGGCGGAATGATATCGCTAATGTTCGGGCCGCCCGAAAATCCCAAGGCGATTCGAGAAAATCTGCGGGCTGCGGTGAAGGCGGATTCCTCCAATCGCCCGGCGCACGAGGCTTACGTCGAGTGGATCGAATCCAAACTGGACGACGACCGGCTGGCGAAACCGAAGCGGAAGCCCCTCGAGGATGAGCTGGCCGCGGCCATGAGCAGTTGGTCGAAGGCGCTGCCCGAGGACGTCGAGCCGCGATTGTGGCTGGTCGACCATCTGCTCGAAAACGAGTGTCTGGAGGACGCGAAGCCGCACGTCGATTTTCTCGCCGCCTCCCGGCTGGACGATCCGCGCGTGCGCGCGACCCCCTGGAAGTGGCAGCTCCTGGAGGCGATGCGGCTGTGCCGCCGGAAGGCGTGGCTCGCAGACGTCCCGGCGCGATTGGACGAAGCCGAAAAGCTGTGGCCCGCATGGCTGCCGAAACAATGGCTGCCTTACCTGAGAGCCGCCGCCACATTGCGCAGCGGCCGAACCGAAGCGTTTGAGGACCAGCGCCGACAGATCTGTGAGGAATCGGGCCGGGGCCGGGATTCGCTGGCTGATGCCTGCATGATGCTGGGAGCGGCTCAACAGATGCGAGTTCCCGCGACCGATCTCGCACCATTGCGTGCGGCATTGGATGGCGTCTTAAAGCGGCTCGGCGGATTGCCGTTGGATGAGTTGCTCGATGCCGGGGGCTTTTTCTGGGATTTGCAGCGCATTCAACTGCTCTACCCGGCCTACCGCATGCACGGAAAAAATATCGGAAAGGCGTTGTTGGCCCAATTGGCGAAGGCTTCCCGGCTGGTCCTGGAAGGCATGAATGACGAACGGATTCACAAGGCCTTCCTCTGGTGTTCGGAACATCGATTCTGGCCCGACAACTACGAAATCAAGTGGCCACCCTGCTACAAGGAAACCGCGATCCAGCGCCACCCGATTTTCGCTGCGGCCAAACTCAACGCTTATCTTCGGGGACGTTATCATTGGAGGTCTGAAGAATATCGGGAACTGGGGCCGATGTTGCGCGAGGCCGCCCAACTGCAGCGGGACGCTTACTATCGGTATTGGTTTGTCGCGCTGGCCGACGAGTTCGACGACGTGCTGGCAACGGATTCGATGCGGTTCTTCGGTTTTCCCTTCGGCAATGCATTCGGGACCGGCCACGAGGGCGATTCCGAGGACGATGAAGGCGACGACCTGGATTTCGAGCCGAACTGCAATTGTGCCACGTGTCAGGCGGCCAGGCGGGCCGCTCAGAAATCGCAGCCGTTTTGACGACGAGGAGCTTCACCGATGAATCCGTCGACGTCCGCTGAAACGACCTCCGATCCCTTCGCAATCCTGGGCGTGTCGCGAGACGCCGGCGAGGCGGAGGTCCGCGCCCGGTATCTGGAGCTGGTGAAGCAGTTTCCTCCGGACCGGGAACCCGAACGGTTCCGCGAAATCCGCTCGGCCTTCGAGGCGGTCAAGGATCCGCTGTCGATCGCCCGACGCCTGGTCCAGCCCCCTCCCGAGGAAGTTCCTCGGTGGTCCGATGCGATCGAAGCGCAACGGCGGAACCCACCCCGGTTGTCCCCTGCGTTCCTGTTGAGCCTGGGCAATCGGGCTTCGGACAATTCCGCAACTCCGCCGGCGCCGGCCTGAACCAGCGCGCCCGGAATTCCAATTGCGGCGACGATCGGCCCCTTTGCGACATCGTGAGACAGACGCTCCATGAATGACTCGATGTTCCAGCGGGAATCGTCCGGTGAACCACCCTGTGGGGAAACCCCGTCGCGCGACGAGGCGCCGCCGCAGTTTGGAGCGGTGGACATCGTCGAAGCGTTCACCGCGATGCGGCACGAGTGGCGCGGACAAACCAAAGAAAGCCGCGCGCTGGCCGAGCAGATTCAGGCCGCGGTGACGAACCTTCAATCGCTGGAATCGAAACTGCTCGTCCGCGCCGCCGACAGCCGTCCCGACGATTCAGCCGCTGCCAGACAACTCGCGCTGCTCATCGTTGAGACGGATCATCAGCTCTCCCGGGCGGTCGCCGCGATCGCGCAATGGGAAAGGAATCGAAGACTCCGCGAGGAGGCGGACGCGAATGCGGTCGACCTCTACTTCGCGGGGATGAACGGAGTGGCCCGCTGGTTTGCCCGTCCGTTGCTGACGTTCGTCGTCGAACAACGCCGGGTTCAAAGTCCGGCCGCCGAGAATCCCGCGATCGAAGGGCTGAACCTGGTCCTGACGCGACTTCGCCGCGCGATGAATGACCGCGACATCGATCGACTCGATACCGAGGGAAGCGAATTTGACGCGAACACCATGCGCGCCATCGGCGCCGTCGAATCGGTGGATTGTCCCTCCGGACACGTCGTGGAGCAGCTTGCGCCGGCCTACCGCTGGCAGGGTCGGCTGTTGCGATTCGCGGATGTGAGAGTGGCGAAGTAATTTCGACCGGGGACATGGACGTATCACAGGAGGAGAAACGTATGGCCGATCTTCGAGATCCCGTCGTCGGCATCGACCTGGGGACCACCAACAGCGTGGTGGCGATCGTCATCGACGGGCAGCCGCGCGTCCTGGAGGAAGCGGGAGAGAAGCTTCTGCCGTCGGTGGTGGGGATCAATCCGCAGGGGCAACTGGTCACAGGCGTGATCGCGCAGAACCAACTGGCCGCGTTCCCCGACCGCACCGTGGCGTCGATCAAACGCCGGATGGGGCGCATGGATCCCGTTCCGCTCGGCGACCAGACGTTCACGCCGCCGGAAATCAGCGCCATGATTCTCCGTCGCCTGCGGGACCGGGCCAGCCGCGCAATCGGACAGCCCGTGAATCGGGCGGTGATCACGGTTCCGGCATTCTTCGACGAGAACCAGCGCCAGGCGACCCGCGAAGCGGCGGCGCTCGCGGGTCTGTCGGTCGAACGCATCATCAACGAACCGACCGCCGCAACTCTGGTCTATCACGTCGGCTCGCAGGATCGGAAGCAGATCGCGGTCTACGATTTCGGCGGCGGAACCTTCGACGTCTCGATTGTCCGCATGGAGGGGGGCGTTATCGAAGTTCTCAGCAGCCGCGGCGACGTTCGCCTGGGAGGTGACGATCTCGACGAGGTGCTGGCCAATTACGTCGCCGATCAGTTCCAGGCCGAGCAGGGGTTGGACTTGCGCGAGAGCCCGCAGGCGCGGTATCGCTTATGGCAGGCGTGCGAACGGGCCAAGCGGCGGCTTTCGACCGAGGAGACCGCGCAGATTGCGGAAGAGTTCATCGCCGAAAAAAACGGCGAACCCGTGCACCTGACGGCGACGGTCACGCGAGAAGAGTTCGAAGAGCTGATCGAGCCGTTCGTCGCGCGTACAATCCAGAGCCTCGACGAAGCGCTGCGCGAGGCAGGGCTGACGATTCACCAAATTGACGATCTGGTGCTGGTGGGAGGCTCCACGCGCATTCCGCTGGTCGAAGAACGTCTGCGCGAGGAGTTTTTGCGGGAACCCAGTCGCGCGGTCGACCCCGATCTGGCGGTCGCCCTGGGAGCCGCCGTGCAGGCCGCCATGATCGACGGTCGATCCGTGGGACCCGTACTGGTGGACGTGACCGGACATACCCTCGGGATCGAGGCCTGCGTCGGGATGACGTTCGCCGGGCCGCAAATGGAATTCTCCCCGATCATCCATCGGAACACCCCCCTTCCCGCGCGCTACGAACAAGCCTACTCGACCATGCACGACGACCAGGATTCGGCGGAAATCCACGTGCTTCAGGGGGAACGGCCCGAGGTGCACCGCAATCGGTCGATCGGACGGTTCCGGCTCGATCTCAAAGCGGGCGGCGGGGACCGCAGCAAGATCGTCGTCCGATTCGATCTGACGCTGGACGGCACGCTCAAAGTGACCGCGACGCAACCCGCGACGGGCCTCAGCCGAGTTCTGGCCGTCGACAATGCGCTCAGCCAGTTCCAGGCCGACGAGCGAGACCGCGCGGAATCGCGTCTGGATGCGATGTTCGGCTCCTCCGAGGAATTCGCCGATGAAGGGGAGTTTCCTCCTTCTTCCAACCAATGGGACGACCGGGACTCCGATCGCCCGAGCACGCCGACTGCCGCCGATTCCCAGACCGCGGAATCGAGATTTCCGGAAGCCGTCTCGCTTCTCAAAAAGGCGGAGATGTTGAAAACGTCCGTCGAAGGCCAGGACGCACGGGACATCGAGTCGCTTTGCGAGAATCTGAAGAACGCCATGGCGGTCGATGATCGCGCGGCCGTGGCCGGTCTCGGCGAGGAACTGGAGGATATTCTATTCTATGTCCGATGAGTCCGCTTTCCGTTGCCCCGTCTGCCGCGCGGCGCAGACATTGCGCGAGACCTGTCGCCGTTGCCAGGCGGATCTTCGGCTGGTGATGCGCGCTCATCGCCGGCTGGCGTACTTGAAACACCAGCGAACGCAAGCGCAGACGACCGGCGAAGACGACCGCGAACGGAGTCTCGCCGCCGAACTGCACTGGCTGGCGCCGGCCCGCTGACGTCGCGGCGTCAGTTGCCTTCCGCGATGTCTCGTGCACTCACGAGCTTCAAACGCCCGAAAGGATTGTGCATCGGGCTCCGGGCATCGAAGTCGTCGCTCGTTCGAGCCACGACCTGGAATCGCGGTCCCCGTTCGTCCGCCAGGATGTGGCCGACGTCAACTGGTCGACCGCTGCTGCAGATGTAGCGGATCATTTCGATAATCGTCCGGCCTTGCTCGTCGACGTCGGAAGGACTCATCAGGAGATCGGGGAATCCTATCGCCTGCATGCCCATCGTATACACCTGCCGCCGACCGCGGACGATCGAAGCGAATGCGAAGCTGATGGCGTCCGGCCCTCCGTCATCCGTCATCTTGATCCAATCCTCGCCCCCATGAGCCAGGGCGCTGCTGTCGACGAACACGCCCGCCCCGCCGGCTTGCACGATGGCTGCGCCGGCTTGCATCATTGTCCTGGCCGACTCCAAAGAACCTCCGGGGCCGCTCAACCCCACGTTTACGGTGTATCGGGCGACGACTGCCAGTTCGTCGTCCTTGGGAGGCCGGCGGCACGACGATTCAAAGATCTGGGGAAACTCGCCGTCCGGCGGCATCGGGATGAAATCGATCGACGTATCGTCCGGCAGAAACAAGGTGTCGGGAGCCAGGCGAAAACCATCCGGCAGACGCTCCAGAAGCTCGCCAGGATGCGACCAGCTCCCGGGAATGCGCAGCGTAATTCTGAGAGAGTTGTGCTTTATCCCGTTCATCGCTCATGAGCCTCTGCCACGACGTCGACGACCTGAAACATTCCGCAATTCTCTGACATGCGCCTCAAATTGGCGCCGGCCAACCACTCCCGGAATTGAGACCTCCAGCTTACCAATCCGGCCAGGAAAAGCTCTGACGGTGTCCCGCCATCCCGACTTTCTTCAACTCATCCGGCGAATGCGTGCTGCCGGGGAATGCGTGCTGAGGGTGGCGAAAGCACGGACATGCGGCCGTCATTGGGGGTTACGACAACAGCCTCAAACGACAGGAGTCCGCATGTCCGCCGATCCGTTGGACCGCGCCTTCGGGATAGCCGGCGACCGCGTCACACAAACCTTGTGGGAGCAGAACGCGATCGTGCTGCTGTCCGGAGCAGCCCCGGCAGAAGTTGCGCTGCTCGGCCTGTGGATCTCGTGACGTCCATCCCCAGGGATCAGTCTCGCGTGAGTTCAAAACGCTCCCGATCGGTTCCCAAACCGTCCGGCTGCAACTCGCCGTGCCGCGGGTGCTCTGCCGGACGTGTCGCCTCGAACGCCAGCGGCTGGAGGAAACGCTGCGGCTGAACGGCTCGCTGGCGAAGGCGTACTCCTTGACAGGGGATCTGCTGCAGGTCTGGGAACACCCGGACAAGCGGACGGGCGAGCTGGTGCTGGAGCGCCGGATCCGCATGGCGGAAGCGTCGGGCATCCGGCCGCTCATCCAGCTTGCCAAGACGCTGCGCAAACACCGGCAGGACCTCCTGGCCTGGTACGACCACCCAATCTCAACGGGGTTCGCTGGAGGGGGCGAACACCAAGATCAAACTCCTGCAGCGGCAGGCGTTCGACTTTCGCGACAAGGAATTCTTCAAGCTCAGGCTGCCCGGCCTGCACTGCAGTCAGCACGCATTCGTCGGTTGAGCCGAAATGTTTGAGTCTCCACCCGAAGAAGTCTTGAATGAACTGCGAACCTGCGGCTGGAGACGGAATTCGAGCCCGACGGATTACTACGGTTGACCGCGACATGGCCTTCGCGCCGCTCAGGTCACAACAGGTGATCGTCCCGCTCTTCCAGTGCGTGGCCGAACGGTGATGATCATTTACTGTTCGCAGGCGGCGGTGATTGCTTTTCTTGGATCGTCGCTTCGAGCAACCGAACGACTTCTTCATAGCGAGGGCTCGGGACGTTGAAGCTTCCGACCGCATTTCGGCTCATCGGAGAGTTTCGGTCAGCGGCAGACCGGGCCGCCTGGAGGGTTGGAAGCAGGCCAAACCACCGCGCTGCCTCGGCCGCGAACATTGGAGAGAGTGCCTCAAGTGCCAAGACCTGGTCTTCGGTTGTGTCCTTGAACTGTAGCAGTCGTTCCGGCCAGACATCTGTCGGTTGAACGTAAAAGGAGCAGTTCCAAGGCTTTGGGTTAGTCCTGACGTTCCGAAGCAGCTCGCACCCAAACGTCACCTGAAAGCAGTCGTTCCACTTTCCGCAGCGAAAGTCTATGACGTCCACGAAGTCCGGCCGCCACCGTCGCATCGTTCGCCCTGGCTGCATGAATCCAAGCGAACACACGGCCGGGGCCACATGCCGGACAATCAGGCGGCGAACGTCATTCCATCGCAGCAACTCTCCGGTCCTCTATTCGACCAAATGCCGAATCCGCGAGCACGACAAAAGTCTGCGACGCAGCGTCTCAGAGTGCAACCAACCGGCAACCGGCGCCTCGACACCAGAGCGGGCAGTGCAGCCGCCGACGGTGATCAGCAGTTACCGTTGCGAGGCGTCTCCGAGACCAATCCGCGTGACACGGCGTCAGGGCAAAGCCTCGTGACACTCGCCGCCAAGCCCTGTAGACTCCTGGCTGTTCTGCGTCGATGAGAGGTTAACGCCAATGGCTGGTTCCGCAGTTCGTTCATTCTTCAGGTTCCTGGCTGCCTGCGCGGCAACCGTCTGCGGCTTGTTGGCGTTGAGCAGCTTCATGATGGGTGCCTGGCAGTTGGATCGGGGGCTGGTCTCCGTCGCTGCCGTCAACGCGATCATGTGCTGGGTCTGGTTCCGGGTTAGCGTCGGCCAGCCCATCGCTCAACGGTGATTGCTTGTTACCGTTGCGAAAGGCTTGAAACAGCGGCGTACGGCTGCGTGGAATTCAGCAGCGGGCGGTGACGTTTTCGAAGCGTGTCGGGCGGCAGCCGACAACTTTTGACCGACGTCGAACCGATGGTGTAGGATCGAGGTCGGGATGTTTCGAATGTCCCGGCGAGGTAGGACGCTTCGATGATCACAATCGTACTGGAGCAAGGTGAGTCCGTTGTTTCAACGTGTGGCCGAGAGGAAAACGAACGCTATTTGCTGGGTCGTCAGGATTCGCTCAAATTGCTGTCGCAGCTATCTGACTGCGGCTACGACACATTTGGGAAGGACGATATGCCGGAGTTGATCGGAGAACTTCAGGCTGTACGCGAATGCGTAGGAGATCGCGACAGATGCCACGTCGATCAAATCATCGCCCTTGCCGTCCGCTGCCAAGCCGGGAATGGAATGACGTTGACGTTCACGCCATTCGGCGAATGATGGATAGGAAAGGCTAATTGCCAAGCGCCACCTCAAGGCGGAAGCTGTTTGCAGTGCCGACCGGCCGAAAGTGACTTCCGCTGACGGTGATTAGTAATCAGCTCGCGGCGGCTGGCCGTCGGCCGCTCGGTAACCAGTCGTTACCGTTGAGACGCGTGGCATGTCGTGCCGGGGGCCTTCAGGCGAGTCCGCCAGCGGGTGATTCGTCGTAACTCGCTGCGCCGGACCGCGTTGACAAGTAGCGAAGTCCGCACACCCTCAACGGCGTGTGTCGAGGGGTTTAGAGGGCAAGCCGTAGTCGCTCCGGAGACAAGCTGGTGGAAACACACAAGCCAAGACTTTATCGAGAGATCATTGACGCATTGGTCGAGGTCTGCCGAGATGGACAAGGTCAGATTGGTCCGCAACGGGTTCGCGCGGGCATCTGGAACCGGAATGCGACTCCAGATTTCATCCCGGAACAGCACGCAATCAACGAACTCCTGTCGCGAATGACGCCCGTGGACCGCGAAGTCGTCGCCGAAATGCTCAGCCACCAAGTTGAGGTCGGCATATTTGAATCGCTCAAGGTCCTTGAGCGATTCGGCGTTGCCCCGTTTCAAGATGGATACGAAGGAAGCCCGTTTCACGACTTCGTAGGTCGTATGGGAGATTGGAAGTGGCCAGAGTCTGCGAACGGTAACGAATAGTTACCGTCGGGCCCCTCAGTCTTCTACGGAGTCTGGAGCAGCTCCGCCGGCAGGTGGCCCGAGGTGCAGTGCCAGCCGCTGGGTGAGAACCTCCACCAACTCAGGCTGACCGCACTGGAAGTCGTCGGGCACGTCCAGGCACACCGGATGCTTGCCGATTAGCTCCGCCGAAAACCGGCGGCAGAGCTGTCGCTGAAGTCGCTGCTCCATGACGAACACGACATCGGCCCACGCCAACAGCTCCTCTGTGACCTGCACACGGGCGGAGTCAGAGAGTCCCGCGGACTTGGTCCGGATGCCAGGGGTAGCCGAGTACAGCCGCTCGGCGGTCGGGCTGCGATGCAAGTTGCCTTCGCAGACAAACAAGATCTTTTTCGCCTTAGCCACGCCGGAAGCCTCCATAGCCGAAGCGATGTTTTACTGAACGATCTAGGTCGAAAATACTCGCTACGGACCGGCAGTCAATCTCAATGATGGGATCGAGATGGGTCGAATACACGGCGCACGCTGATGTCTCGATTCGGATTCGCTCGCGCGGTAACTACCTATCAGCGAGCGGATGCCGGAGAGTCCAGATCAGCCAGGCCGGACACCGGATGTGGCATCCTCCGCCTAACGACAAAGCTCAGCAGCGGCGGGGGCCGAGTGAGCTATGACCTCCAGAAAGCCGACCTGCCCCCGCCGTCTGCTGCAGCGCCTGGTTCGGCGAGTACCCGCTCCATCCGGTAGTTGACGAACTCGACTCCTCGGAGAGTTACCACCTGCGGGGCCAGAACGACGAATCCCTGGCCCTCGAAGAACGGCCGGGCGGTGATGCTGGCTTCGGTGAACAGCCGGGCGAGTCCGACACGCCGGGCCTCGGCCACCACGGCGGCCAGCAGTTGCCGCCCGACTCCACGCCCGTGATGGTCGGCCGAGACGTACACCCGGTCGATGTGCCCGTCGGGCTCCAATTCCGCGAAGCCGACCGGGCGGCCGTCCTCTTCGGCCACCGGGACGAACCGCCCGGCGAACCGCCCGAACCACTGAACCGTGTCGATGTCGTCGGACGCCCAGGCGGCCACCTGCGGCGGGGAGTAGTCCCGGCTGTTGACGCGGCGGATGGTGTCTCGGAACAACGCCAGCAGCGCGGGCCCGTCATTCGGTTGGTACGACCGCAGCGTGACCACTCTTCCGCCCTCCGCCGCCGAACTTGTGATTCTCTAAACGATCCGAGTTGAGAATACTCTCAGCAGGACGGCTGTCAATCTCACGGCAGACAACGAGATGCGTCGAGTCCGCGGCTTGAATTGGCCGAGCAACTCTTGCGCAGCACTCGACGCGGTCTCCGTTCGAATTCGTTCGCACGGCGACCACCGGTCAACGTGCGGCCGGCCGCAGCTTCGGCCAGTCCGCAGCTCTCAACGCGAACTTCTCGTTACCGTTGAGGGAAGAGGCCGGGACGCGAACGGCGGCCGGTCATTCCCAGGACAAAAAAAGCGGAAAGCCGCGGGCGATGGCTCGGCTTGAGGTTAGCCGAATCGGCACGTTTCCGGCTGAAAAACGGCATTTCCCGACCTTGAGGCGGTCCGGGACGGGGATCGAGCTGTCCGCGTGCTGAAGACGGCCCAGGCGCCCCCTCCCGCCTGCGCACCAAGGAGCCGGAAGCGTCAGCGCCCGGAGCCCCCCCCGCACACCAGCACACTCCCCCCCCCGCCGCGGCATGCGACATCCACGCCCAACCTGACTTCGCCTCCGCACCGCTCATCGCGGTTTCGATCCGGGCGCCGGCAGTCTCCAGGCATCGGCGGATGAGCCAGCGCGCATCCCGATCATCATCGGTCACCAGAATCCGCGTGTCGGCGAGTAGCAGTTGCGGGGGCACGTCGTCGGCCACCGGACGCGGGCGGTCGCTGGTTCCGGCAACCCTGCGCAGCTCAGCCACTTCCATTATCGTAGGCGGCGTGCTGCATCAACGCCCGAGCCCCGGCGGAAACCAACGACCGTCGACAGGGGCACCCATTACGTGACCCCGGCGAGGGACAGCCAGGCCGACGCGTCTCGGCCGCCGGCGCTCAACCGCGGTCACCGGCGGCTCGAGAACACGTCTTCTTCGAAATCCGCCACGAAGCCTTCGGCGAGGACCGCAGCCGCGTCCGCCGGGAACGGACGCGGTGCCATCCCCCGCGATTCCACCGTCGATAGTAAAAACACCTACGCCCCCCAATT
Source organism: Planctellipticum variicoloris (assembly GCF_030622045.1). Taxonomy (NCBI): domain Bacteria; kingdom Pseudomonadati; phylum Planctomycetota; class Planctomycetia; order Planctomycetales; family Planctomycetaceae; genus Planctellipticum; species Planctellipticum variicoloris. The sequence continues at coordinate 1,343,980 of NZ_CP130886.1, forward strand.
CTCATCCGCCCCCGTCGATTCCCGTGATCTGTCGCGACGCCCCTGCGTTCACTCCGTCATAATTCCCGTCCTCCGCGTCCGGATCTCGCATCGGAACTGTTGAGGAACTCCACCATGGCCCAAGTCTTTCTCGTCTGCGCCGTCATCGGCGGCACCTGGATGCTCTGCCAGTTCGCCATGACCCTCATGGGCTTCGGCGGCGACCACGATGGCGCCTCCGAAGTCGCCCACGCCGGCGCCTCCTCCGGTGATCACGGTTCTGCCGGCGGCGACGATGCTGCCGACGGTCACGATCACAGCAGCGCCCTCTGGTTCTTCAAAATCGTCACCATCCGCACCCTCACCGCCGCCATCGCCTTCTTCGGCCTTGCCGGGCTTGGTGTTCAGTCCTCCGGCGGCACCCCGCTCCAAGCTCTCTCTGGAGGCGTCGTCGCCGGCGTCGCCGCCATGTGGGTCGTCCACTGGCTCATGCAGCAAATGACCCGCTTCGACGAAGACGGAACCATCCATCTCAACCGCCTCGTCGGACTCACCGGCACCGTCTACCTCAAAATCCCCGGCGGCCAGTCCGCCGCCGGTAAAGTCCACGTCACCGCCCCCCAGGGGACCGTCGAACTCACCGCCTGGACCGCCGGCCCGGAAATCCCCACCGGCGCCACTGTCCGTGTCACCGCCATGATTGGCCATGAAGCCGTCGAAGTCGCGCCGTTCAACGTCGCCGAGGAGCTCCAGCATGCTTAACCCGCTCGTTTTCGCCCAGTCGGACCTGCCACTCTCCTCGGGCGGCTTCTTCGTCCTCGTGATGATCGTCCTCGCGGTCATCTCGCTCTTCGGCTTCCTGATGCTCTTCGCCAGCCGCTACAAGCGGTGTCCGTCCAACCGCATCCTCGTCATCTACGGCAGCAAGACCGGCGGAGACGGCACCGTCAAATGTCTGCACGGCGGCGCCAAGTTCGTCTGGCCCCTCATCCAGGACTACAACTACCTCAACCTCGAACCCGTCCAGATCGAAATCCCCCTCCGCGGCGCCCTCTCCGCGGAGAACATCCGCGTCAGCGTTCCCAGCGTCTTCACCGTCGCCATCGGGGTGACCCCCGAAGTCATGCACAACGCCGCTGTCCGCCTGCTCGGCCTCAAGCGGGTCGACATCGAAAAACAGGCCCAGGAGATCATCTTCGGCCAGCTCCGCCAGGTCATCGCCTCCATGCGGATCGAGGACATCAACCGCGACCGCGACACCTTCCTGACCCACATTCAGAACTCCCTGGAGCCCGAGCTCAAAAAAATCGGCCTCGTCCTCATCAACGTCAACATCACCGACATCACCGACGAATCGGGCTACATCGACGCCATCGGCCAGAAGGCCGCCTCCCAGGCCATCCAGCAGGCCCGCGGCGACGTCGCCGAGCAGCTCCGCCTCGGCGAAACCCGCGTCGCCGAAGCCGAACGCGACAAGGTCGTGCAGATCAGCTCGGCTACCAAAGAACGGGAAATCGGCATCCGCACCGCCGAACGCGATCAGGCGATTCGCGTCGCGGAGCTGGAAAAAGAGCGCCAGATCGGGATGCAGTCCGCCGCTCGCGAGCTCGCCGTCCGCGTCGCCGAGCTGGACAAAGAAAAGCAGATCGCCGAACAGACAGCCGCCTTCCAGCGCGAAGCCCAGGTCAAAACCGCCGAACAGGACATGCGGATCCGAACCGCCGAGGCCAACGCCCGCGCGGTCGAAGGCGAAAACATCTCCCAGGCGGCCATCGCCAAGTCCAAAGCCGAACTGGCCGTCAGAAACGCGGAAGCCTACCAGATCGGCGAAACTCGCCGGCGCGAAGCCGAAGCGTCGGTGCTCGAAGCCCAGCACCGCGCCATGGCCAAGGCCGCTCTGGCCGACGCCGAACGGATCGAAGCCGAAAAACGGGCCTCGCTCGAAGCGGTCGCCAAGGCCGAAAAAGCCAAGATGATCGTCGACGCCCAGGCGAGCGCCGAAAAGCGGAAGATCGAAGCCGAAGGCGAAGCCTCCGCCATCTACGCCAAATTCGAAGCCGAGGCCCGCGGACAGTATGAAGTCCTCGCCAAAAAGGGCGAAGGTCTCAAACAGATCATCGATGCGTGCGGCGGGGCGCAGCAGGCCTTCCAGCTCCTGATGCTCGAACATATCGATAAAATGGCCGAGGCCTCGGCCACCGCGATTTCGAACATCAAGTTCGACAAAATCGTGGTCTGGGACGGCGGGAACTCCAACGGTCACGGCGGGGCCACCGCGAATTTCCTGCAGAGCATGAGCCGCAGCCTCCCCCCGATGATGCAGGTCATGAAAGACATCGCCGGGATCGAACTGCCGGAAACGCTGCTGAAGGTCGCGGGCGACGAGCCCTCCCCCAACGGCCACGTCGACCTCGCCCCCGCCGGCAGCACCGGGCCGGAATAACTCGACCGCGCTCAAACTCCCGCCGAAACCCACACCCTCCAGTCCCCACTCCCGCTGTCTTCAGCGGGAGAGGGCCAGGGCGAGGGACTTCATCGCACCACCAGCCAGGGCCTCCCTCTCAGTGGCACAGACATTCCTGTCTGTGATCTTCCCCCGCCGCCGCACGCTACCGCGACGTGTTCAACGTGTTGCTGCAGCTCCTGGACGACGGCCGGCTGACCGACAGCCACGGCCGGACGGTCGACTTCACCAACACGATCGTGGTGATGACGTCGAACATCGGGAGCCAGTTGATCCTGGATCTGAACGGGCAGGAGGACGACAAGGAGATCGAACGCCGGGTGCTGGGGGCCCTGCGGAAGGAGTTCCTGCCGGAGTTTTTGAACCGGGTGGACGAGACGATCGTGTTCCACCCGCTGGGCCGGACGGAAGTGCGACAGATCGTGGAACTGCAACTGGCGAAGCTGCAGCAGCGTCTGGCGGACAACGATTTCACGCTGGAAGTGTCGGACGAAGCGAAGCAGGCGCTGGCGGAAGAGGGCTACGACCCGGTCTACGGGGCCCGGCCGCTGAAGCGCGTGATCCAGCAGCGTCTGCAGAACGAGCTGGCGAACGCGATCCTGGGAGGCGAGTTCCCCGAGGGGAGCACGATCCGGGTGGAGAGCCAGAACGGGGAGTTCGCGTTCCGGGCGGTGTGATTCGCTCGGACGACGGAATCAGGTGACGGATGGCCCTCCGGACCGCGTCAGCGGTCCGGGAGGACGCACTTGGCGTCACCTTGAAGCTACTCCTCCGCCCTGCGAACGCTTTGGACTTGCGTCACTATCCACTGCGAGCCCGGAACTGGAATCACGAAAGGCTCTTCTTTAATTCCTCCGTCCCTTCGAAACATAAACAACGTATTTGAAACGCCTCCATTTTCATCGATGTTCTGTTGAACAAAGCGGATTTCAGGCATTGCACCAACGGCCTGCCACATTGATTCAGCAAGACGCACCTCTCCTTCGACAATTCCATTCCAACGACCAATATCTCGGTGAGCCACTATGTCAAACATCAACAGATGCGCAAACTCCGGATCCCGGCACTTGTCTATAGTCTCCACTACATCTGCCTTCTTAACGGCTGACACATGCGCCGACTCCGCTAATGCCGAGGCTTCCCAATTACACTTCCCTACGAATGAATGCCTCTCGTTCCAAACGAACTGGGAATCCGTACTCAAAAGGCCTACCCAATCTGACCACGCATCTGGGAAGCTCAATCGCGACCATCTGCTACACTTGCAGTCGAAACGCGCCACTCCCGAATCCCAAACCGGTACGATTACCGCACCCGACTCACCAGCATCATACGCGAGGATTCGTGTAGGCCTAATTGGCACGAATAGATTCCAACCAGTGTTTCCGTCGACAACCACTACATGAAGCGCACAATATGACCGTAACAAGCCTGCCTCTGTCTGGAGGCAGACGTCGGCACTGTCGCCTGACCACACTCGGTTGTTCTTTGTGAACGGAAACTGTGTTTTTTCCCAAGAAAATACCCGATTTCCATCACCTGACGTCCCGACCGATCGGATCCAGTACAACTCTGCGTCTGGAAAATCGACGCGGTGAGCGATCGAATACGAAATACTTGCAAATTGTGACCCTGCGCATAACTCGACAACTCTACTCCGCACGGCGTTTACGTGCTTCGCAACCAACCTTAATAGCGCCCACCTATCCACCTCTGGCGACAACTGGATCCACTCTCGACTCAAAGCAAGCCGCCCAATCGACTCTTCTTCAAGATCGATCTCTATCGTACATCCGCGGTCAAAACCGTACACAAGTACCGCGACGCGGGACTCGCTTTCTACGACACGAGCGACGACACTCATTCCCCGCCACGAGAGAAGAAGATCACCTCCAACTGCCAGGCCAATCGTTGGGCTTTTGCCAAGGCGAAACGCTTCAATTTGCCGCACCTGCGGTTGTACCGCGTCGCCTGACGTCTCCATGTACACGGGAGACGTGCCCCCAGGCAGCTGAAAGTAGGGGACGTGGATACGCGCCGTTCCAATCCGGTCGAGACGGACCTCCTCCCCAATTTGCCAACGTATCGCGTCGCGCACGGAGGCAATGGTTGCCTCTTGTCGCATTTGGGACTCAGCCATTCGCCTCGCGGCAACTGGGTCGATAAACGCTTCTCGCTCCCTTTGCTCTCTGCCGAAACTCTCTAATCGGTCGTTCCCAGCAATTGGTGTCAACGACTCCGACGTTCGTGCCCAACCGGGCGCGATTTCGAGCGTGTCCGAAGACTCTGGAAGCGAGCATTTGAGAACAAAGCGGCAGGGAACGCGCGTGAGCGTCCCAGTCACGTAAGTCCTAAGTGATCGCCAGAACGCAACGGGATCAGCACACACATTGCTACGTAACGCAAGAACGACTTTTGTACCCGAATCAGACCGATTCAGGCGTACGAGTTCTCCGAAATCGCCGACTCCGCCCGTCGTAAAGCGCCAACCCGTACCGTCGTCGTCTCCTGCGCCGGAGTGTCTTCGCGTTTCAATCGTCACGCTATTCGCTAACAGGAAATAGCTCAGCACTCCAATCCCAAACTTTCCGGTCCGCCCCAGCCTTCGCCCATGCCGATTGCACGCTCTTTCCAGTTCCGTCACGTCCGGACGTTCTGACGCACCACTAACCAGCAAGTGCTTGCTAATTATGCGTTTAGACATGCCGGCACCGCTGTCCGCACACACAAGGCAGACGTCACCGCCAACGACAGTTAGTTCGAGCGTAACGCTAGCGAGCGACTGAATGAGCGAAAACGCCTCATCGGTTTGCTGTGGAAGTGCTAGCCAGTCGTATGCGACACGCTCTCGAACTGCGTCGATGGCGTTCTGCAATAACTCACGGACGGCACAGAGCGGCTCCGAGTAGAGTTCCTGGCTTCCAAGCAGTTGAAGCACTTTGTCTGTATTAGGCCGGAAGGCTCCGTCAATGTACTCGTAGTGACCTGGCGCCGGCGTGATTGATCGCTGAAGAAACGGCGACAGTTTCCACGCATACGCCTCTCCTCGTCCCTCTCGGTACGGGATGCTCTCGAATGGAATCTCAGTCGAGAGACGTTGGCAGAGCCGCAATTCTTCTTCGATCTGATCTGCCGTGTCGACTATGGCTCGGTGAATATACGCTCGACGTGGGTGAGCGATGAGACGTACGTTGTAGTCGTCAAGCTCTACACTGAAATCGTGATCTTTGTACCAGTATGGGATGCTGGATGGATCGATGTCCCGGTGCGTCAAAATGACTTCGGGAGTCCGTTCCGGATCAACCTCCAAGACATCAGCAATTCTGAGAATGCATGCGAGGAACCTAAGATGAACGATGCGTTCGCGTATTACCTTTGGAGAGAAGCATCTCTCGACTAGACGCTCATACCCATAATGGTGAGAACGGCACAGTTCAATGAGATCTTCAGAAAATCCGGCGTAGAGAGGACTTGGTTCGGGCGGTAGTTCTAACGACGACGCGATCCATTCTTGACTCCAGTCATTGTGCTTCGAACGGCAATAATGCGCAATAGCGCGGCGTACCCTCGCTAGGCTAGCAGGATCTGGGATAGTCGGAGACAGTCCTGTCGCATTTGCAAACTCTGGAGAAGCCCGCATCCAACGTTGAAAGTCTTCGACGTCCGGCGCATGATCAGGCTGTGCAGGCCCTCCAAGTGCCGATACCGTGAGTGCGTGGACTCTACCTTGGTGTGGCGTCATGCCTATATCGTGCAAGTAAGATGACAGAAGTAGGAGAGCAATCTCAAACGTCGACAGCGCGTGTAGGCTTTCTTCCGGAACAAGTTGAGCCATTTTTTCTGCGACGCGGAACGCATGCTCGTCGTTGTGAAGGGTGAAATCCGATGGCGAAGTCCCAGCCGACCGTAACACCGTCTCAATGCCAGGCAACGTCAGCGTTAGCCAAGCGGTGATCCCAGCGGTTTCGGGTTCTCGTCTGAGTCGATCATCGCGGCTTAGCTCGTTGAACAAACGAGTTGCATTCCAGAGATTCTGAGGCATGTATCGAGTCCGATTTCAGACGTCGCGGTATAGGTCGGTGAACATCTAATTGAGGGCGACCCCAAGTTAAGCGATAGGCTGATCGAGTACCACACGCCGGCGGGCAGCCCCGGTTGGACGTCTGCGTCCTACCGGGGTGGCAACGCCACAGGAGGTTGGTTCTGCCGTTGTGCCGCGAGGAAACAAGAGAGGCCGACCGACGGTGCTGCGGTGGTCGGCGAAGTGGACCGGGACATCTGCCGTCAACCTCCTGTCGCTGTGCGACACAGGTCGATCGCGGACGACCAGCCTGTGTCCCCCGGACGACACCGACCGACCGCAGTCGGCCCGCCTGGGACCCCCGGAGAGCGTGACGGAATGCATGCGATCGGGACTCCGACGGTGTGTCGCCACTCGGACCAGCGGGCGGACCGGCCCCACCCGGCGGGCCGGGGCGTTCAGCCCCCACGTGTGTTCCTGAGAAGTACCACACGGTTGTGCAGAGTGCAATGGCTCGGATCGGGCTTCGGGATTCGGGCTTCGGGCTTCGCAGAGAAGAGTTACGACGTGCGGGGCTGGGGTGGTGGGGGATGCAGTTCGCCCAACTCCCTCTTCACCCTCTTAGCCCCCCTCCAATGGAGGGGGGCCGATTGCGCACCGGGGGGCCGATCCACCAACCGGGGTCCGATCGTGCAGCGGGTCCGTTCGCGCAAGGGGGCTGATCGCACGCTGTGACCGGTGAATCATGCACGGATCGGTGCACCAGGAGAGTGACCGATCCACCCCCACGGGGGACCGATCGCGCCGGGCGGACCGAATGCGCGAAGGCGTTCCGAGGGCTGGCGTCCGTCAGCGGGCTTCCTTGGTGATGAGGCGTGCGTTTGACGTGCGAGACGCCCTCCGTGTTGTGGCCTCGCGTGCGTTGTCAGGCCCCCCTCCGTAATCGGGCCTCTTTCAATGATCGGGCCCCTTTCCCACGCGTTGCACCCCTCCGTAAATCGGCCCCCCTTCGTGATGCCGCCTCGCGTGCGTCATTAGGCCTCCCTCCGTAATCGGCCCCCCTCCACTGGAGGGGGGCTAAGACAAGACAAAAAGAAAAAAATCTGGGATTCCTGGTGACAGAGACGTGGACGGACGATACGTTATGCATCGCAATACACAAGCGTCCATGTTTCGCGCGGAGTTCTGCCATGCGGGAGGTTCATGGGGTCATGGTGACCATGACGACGTATGGGACCTGGCTGCGGGGGGATCCGCGCGGGTGGGTCGATGACGGGATCACCTACCCCGCCGATCCCGAGCTGGAGAGGGCGGACCGGGAGCGGTTGAAGTATCCCGTCTATCGCTTCGATCTGAGCCGGTGGCACGAGATCGGCGGGATGCTCGGGCGGTCGCTCATCGACCGGCTGCAGCAGCGCGTGCTGGCGCTGACCGTGCAGACGTGGCACGTCCACTTCGTCGTCGGGCCGTCGCGGTGGGAGGTGCCGTGGGTCGTGAAGTGCGCCAAGGAAGCGGTCCGCTACGGACTCCGTCCGGGTCGCCCGATCTGGACGATCAAATACGACAAGCGGTTCTGCTTCTCGGCGGCGTCGCTGGCGACGCGGATTGCGTATGTCGAGCGGCATAACACGGAACGGGGGTGGCCCGCGAAACCGTGGGATTTTATTGAGTTGCCGTGAGGCGCAACCGCGCCTCCTCTCTTAGCCCCCCTCCAGTGGAGGGGGGCCGACTGGCGGAGGGAGGCTGATCCTGTTTGTCGACGTCATTGCGGGCGGAAAAAAACGGCCCCCGGCGTGTTTGCGAAACGAAGAAAAAACGGCCCCCGGCGGATCGACGGGGGCTAAGAGGGGGGGATTTCGAGGGGGGCCTGGCGGGCGGGTTATTTCTTGCCGTGACCGTGACCGTGACCGCCCGAGATCGACACGGCATCGCTGCCGAAGATCAGGCCGCCGTTCTGCAGCAGGGCCTGGAGCTCCAGCGAGGTGGAGGACGGGTCGATGGCGCCCAGGTCCTGGAGATCGAGGAGGCTGAAGGTCAGCAGCAGATCCCGGTGGCCGTCGCGGTTCACGTCCCGGTAGCGGAAGGCCGTCGGCGGGGCCTTCAGGCCGGTCCCGGTGTCGGGATCGGTGAGGAGCGGGTCACCCAGGGCGATCGTGTCGGTGTCGACGTCGTGAACGTTGAACTCGGCGGAGCCGAACAGAGCGACTTGCAGCGGTTTGGGTTTTCGGGAGCTGAGGCTGACCCGATTGTCGGCGCTCGACGGGTCGACATCGATGGCGACTTCCTGCGGCGGCGGTACGACGGTCAGCGAGGAGAGACTGCCCTGGACGAAGACTCGACCGCCGTAGGGGACGCCGTCCACGGTGACCGACTGCTGGAAGTCGAGGACGAAGACCATGTTGTCGGTGGGGAAGTCGGCGGCCGAGGACGGGAGGTCGAGCGACCGGGTCTGGGGCGTGGCGTCTTCGAAGCGGATGGTGAAGTAGGGATTGCTGGCGTTCGCCACGCTCCAGCCGGCCGGCAGCGAGATCGGCTGGGTGGAGATGGCGACCCCGGTGTAACTGAAGTTGGCTTCCTGCGACACGACGATGGCGGCCCCCGGGCCGGCGGAGTCGAACTGGTGGCCGTTGACGGCGATCGATGCGTCCGTGGAGAGGAGGTTGGTGTAGCGTTTGAAACCGGTTCCGCCGTTGGTCAGCGGGGTGTCGGTGTCATACGTGTATGTGCCGACCAGCGGGCTGCCGGCGGGGATGGGAGTGAAGTCGATGGTCGGCAACCCCACGGCGTTGGCGTCGACGACGGACTCGATGACGCCCTCGAACTGGAGTGTGATGACTTCGGCCCGGGCAGGGCCGGCGGAAAGGGCAAGGCACAAGGCGAACGGGCCCGCGAAACGGATCATGGGGACGTCTCCGACCAGAGATGTGACTCACGAGAGGTGTGACAAGGACGCCCGAGAATACCAGTGGCCGGAGCCGAGTCAAGAACTCTCCGAGGCGGGGGGGCAGACGTGGTTGAATTCCCGGCCGGGGAAGCCACCGCCTGGCGCGGTGGATGTGGAGGCCGCAAATCGGCCAGCCGGAGCGTGCCCGACTCCTGCCCTCTGCGGTGGAGGGGGGCTGGATGATGGAAGGGGGCTGATCGTGGTTGTCGACGGTATAGCGGGCGGGAAAGAAAACGGCCCCCGGTGGATCGACGGGGGCTAAGAAGGGCGGGTTTCGGGGGGGGGGGGGCGTGGAAGACGGGTTCTTTCTTGCCGTGACCGCCCGGTCGAATCGTCGTAAGTCCTTTATTGCGAGAGGGGGGAGTCGAACCCCCACGCCTTGCGGCACAAGATCCTAAATCTAGCGCGTCTGCCAGTTTCGCCACTCTCGCGTTGCGGAAATTGTAGTCGGCCGGGCGGGGGAATGCTGCGCCGGCCGATGGCAGACACATTTCGTCGGCGGAGGTGCGGCGGAAAGTGGCGATTTCGCCGGATGTTTCAGGTCCAGCCGGCCTGGGACGGGGTGTCGCCGAGGATGGCGCGGAGCTTGCGCAAGGCTCGCAGATGCCGCATGCCGGCCGCCGCCGGGGACAGGTCGAGGGCCTGGGCGACTTCGGTATTGCCGAGCTGTTCGACGTGCCGCATGAGGATGATTTCGCGATCGTCTTCTTCGAGCTGCTCCAGGGCCAGCAGGAAGCGTTCTTCCAGTTCCCGGCGAAGTGCGGCGGCGGCGGGGGTGAGCTCGGCGTCGGGCAGGAGGCCCGCCAGATTGATCGACGACTGGCCGCCGGCGCCCGGGACCGACATTCCCTGTTCCCGATCGACGCTGCGGCGCTGGGCGCCGCGGTGCCGACGGTGCATGTCGATAATCCGGTCCTTGGCGAGCTGCCGGAGCCACAGGTGAAACGGCAGGCGGGGATCGCGGAGGTAGTCGGCCAGGCGGGTGTTGGCTTCGACCAGCACGTCCTGCACGATATCGCTGGCGTCGACCCGGCGGGCCAGCGCGCGATCGAGTCGGAGATGGACCGCCCGGCGCAGCGAGTTCCGATGACGTTCCAGCAACTGATTGACCGCGCCGGCGTCACCGCCGCCGGCGTTGTTCAGGAGCTGCAGCGTTTCGTCGGAGTTGGGCCAGAGGGGCATCGCGCGACGTTTCGAAACCTAGTTGACTGCGGAGGGGGAAGGACGACTAGGTGACGCTCGATTCCCGTTCACCGGCGGCCTGGATTTCGGGAAGGGGATAGTCGCTGACGGGCAGGCTCTGGCCGTGCAGCTCCTGGAGTCGTCGCCAGCCACGGGTGATCAGATCTTCCAGGCGAGACACCTCGGCGGGGTCGAGGTTCTGCTTGGCGAAGGGACCCTCCATCGGAACGGGGGGAAATCCCGGGTCGACGATGAACTGGGCGTGAAAGGGATTGCAGGCGAGGTGTCGTTCTGGGGCGGCGAGCAGGTCGCGGACGGGGACTTCGCCGATGACATACCGCAGGTAGAGATCACTCTGGGTAATGTTGTCGACTTCTTCGCCGCAGACTTCGCACAGATATCCCTGGTCGCATTTGGCCATCGCGGTGTTCCCTTCGTGAACTGTGAACATCATACGCAACTCGGGGAGCGGTCGCGAAGGGGACGGCGAAGATCTCGTGGGGGATGTGGCGTATCGGACGGGGGGCGGCTTCGCGTGGGACGCTGCCGCGATGAAGTGCCCGAGCGCTCCCGCGGCCGAGACGTTTTGGGATCGAACGCATCGAGACGGATGGATGCTGTAAGACTGCTGGCCGCCGGGCGATCGGCAGCGAGCCTCAGCGAACAAGGGCTTCCGGAATCCGGAAGCCCTTGTCGATTGATGTTTGAAGGTCGCGATTGTTCAGCGCGCGGATGAAGTGCGGAGTGCGACGGGCTGCGACTCTTCGGCCGGGCGGTCCTTGGCGATGTCTTTCGCCGTTTCCACCAGCGACTGCGCGTTGCGGACGTCGGCGGGCGAGAACATGCGAGTGACGACTCCTGGCAGCCGCTGTTCGGAGAGTTGAGCGATCTGGGACCATGAGAGTCCGTTCGCCAGGTGCCAGGCGGCGGCCTGAACCGCGTCGCGGTCGGCTCGGTCGTTGATTCCCGCCAGGAGTTCCTGGAGCGCGGGGTCGCTGACCTGGTCTTCGAGGCGTACCAGCTTGTATTTCATGGCGGGGGTTGGATCGGGGCGACCGTAGCTGAGGCAGACGCTGTTCAACTGGAGCTGCACGGTCTTGCCGGGTGGAATCGAAAAGAAACCGTTGCCGGCGGGATTGAGGCCGTTTGCGCCGTTCTGGAGCCCCGGAAACCCCTGATTGCCGCCCATGGGGGACAGGGTTCCACCGGTGTTCTGTCCCAGTCCGCCTCCGCCGGCCTGATTGTTTCCGAGTCCGTTCGCCTGTCCGAAGCCATTCTGGTTTCCCAGCCCCTGCAATTGTCCGAATTGCGGGAGAATGTGGACGCCGATGACGGCTTTCGGAACAGCGACTGTGAGCGATTCCGGGGAGCGATTGGTGACGAAGACGAGCCCGGATTTCGGGTTCTGAGCCACCATTCTCAGGCCGAGCTTTCCGTCGTGTTCGCCCTGGAACAGGTCGACGACGGGCGCTTCGGGATCGAGCGAAAGCTGGCGAATGGCTCCCGTGTTGCCCGCGGTGAGCGAGACGGCGAGCAGGGCGATCAAAGCGGACCAGCGGCGTGACATGGCCTGGCTCCCTGGAACGTGCGACGATGCCGGTGCAGAGTGTGCCGTCGGAAAATGAAAGCAGCACCGGCGCGGAGAGGCACCGGTGCTGCCAGACGAGGATCCTTCGATGGCCCGCACCGGAGGGAGGTCCACTGACCCGGTGTCAAAGGCCCCGTCTCCCGGTATCGTAAACGTGAGACCTGAAGAGTCTCAACTCGGTTTTTTGCGACGGAGTTCGTTTTTTCGGACAATGCTGCCGCAGGGGCGCCGAGGGGATCCGCGATACGGAGCGGAGACATAGTAAATCTACTTACGGAAAGTCGGCGTCGACTATGGCAGTGCGCGTAATCTCGATTGACCAGCCCGCGGCGCCGTCGTGCGCCATGCCCGATCGGTTCCGGCATGACGTCACTTATTTTGCAACGCCGGCCGGGGTGCAGGATGCGCCTGCCGAGCTGGGCGAACGGGAATACTGGATTCGGGCGGAGGAGGCTCGTCAGGCGTTTGACGACGGCGTGATCACGATTGTTTCCCCGCTCGACAGTTCGTATCGGACTGAAATCGAGATCTCCGAAGATCAGGAACGGTGGCTCGAATGGCTGCTGCAGCACAACGTCCAGCACGTGCGTCTCGTCTGATCGCCTGAGCGAGGCGCTGCGGTCCCTGTTTGCCGATGTTCTGCCGTCAGATCGGCGGCGTCTCCGGTCCGGAGATTGGCGTTTTTTTTCCCTGCGAGATTCCGTTAGTATCGAACGACAACTCTCGTCCGAATCATCACTTGCGCGCCCCGGTTCCGGGGGCTCTGCGCGGCCAGTTCCCAACATCCTGATTCACAACATGATGGTGCGTCATGCCAATCCTGACGGAATGCGACGTCTGCGGGAAAAAGTATCGTTTTCCCGATGAGCGGGCCGGGAGCACGGTCGTCTGCAAGGAGTGCGGAGCCGATCTCGAATTACCCGGCGGACGCAGCCGGTCAAGCGGCCGTTCCCGCGGTCGGAGCGGCAAGAGCTCCGGGGCTCCTCCCGTCGTGAAGTACGCCGCGGGGGGAGTCGCCTTCGTCGTCTCGGCGGTGATTGCTTATCAGGTGGTGAGTTCGATGTTCGCCCCAGCGCAACCGGTGCCGCACTTCGGGATGCCGAACGGCGTCGGGGCGATGCCGGTCGGAAGCGGTTTGCCGGGCGGCGATCAGGCCTTTCCCGGCAGCGGAACGAAGTCGCGATTCGATGCTCCAGTGACGGGGACGACCGTCGGCGGGAGCGGGGTTGGGAATGCGGCCTCCGGGCTGCCGCGGTCGGAGGGGCCGAGGAATCCTGAGGCGGGCTCGGGATTCGGGGCCGTGGTCGGCGTGACGAAGACTTTTCGCGAGAAGCGATCGGTGCGCGCGGGGGGGGCGGAGGGCGAGTTCGACATTTTGCGAGAGCCGCCGGATGTCCTGCCGCCTGAGTTCTGGTCGGCGGAACCCGAAGAGACGGTCGCAGCGCTGGAGTACACGGCGAAGAAGGCCCCGAAGATCAAGATTCCCATGACGCGGGGGGCATCGCTGGGGGACATCGTGTTTCCAGTGGTTCCGAGCCGGTTTGTGCTGGTCGGGCAAGGAGGGAAGCCGAAGGACGTCCGCGAGCTGTGGGATGTGACGGCCAATTCGAAGGTTGCGAAGATCGACGGGTTGAAGGCCGAGACGTTCATGGCGGCGCTCAGCCCCGATGGAAAATACTTCGCGGGGACGACTGACAAACATCGCTCCCAGGGAGTCGGCGTGTGGGACACCGAGCATGATGAACATGTGATCGACATTGAGGGAGTGTCGCTCGACGCCAACTGGGACGGGCTGGCGATTCCGCGCCCCGATCGGCTGGTGGCTGCCAACTTTTTCGGGCGCGGCGAGATACATCTGTTCGAGCTGCCGACCGGCTCGAAGGTGGCCGACATCGATCTGGGGCATCACGGCCGCGCGAACGCGGCGGCGTTCAGCCCCGGCGGCAAGCATATTGCGGTGGTCCACAACAAGGACTGGAAGGAAGTCGTCACGCTGTTCGACCTGGAGGACGGGAGCCCTGTGGGCGATCTGGCGCTGCCGGGCTACGACATCGGCTGGTGGATTAAAGTCGTCGGTCTGGCGTTCTCGCACGACGGCAAAGAACTGGCGGCGGTTCTCGACGGCTGGCACTGTTCCAAGATCGTGATCTGGAATGTGGAAGACGGCGAGATCGTGGATCATATGACCTTCAAGGAGAAGCTGAAGGATCTGGTCCTCGGGGATCGGCGGATCGGGGCGATGCCGATTCAGTTCTTTCCCGGCGGGCAGCGGCTGCTGGCCTACGAGCACGGGCTGATCGATCGCCAGGCTGGAGCGATGGTCTGGCAGGTTCCGGCGAGCTCGGTGAACTTTCCCGGCAAGCGGTTCGCTCTCGACGACAGCCATCTGACGGTGATCGACGCCAGCGGCAATTCCGGGTTTGTGACCGTTTACGAATTGCCCGAAGAGAAGATCGCCAAGTCGACCGAGCGAATCGCCAGGAACCTGGCCCGGCGAAACGACTACGAGGTCATCCTCGTCAACGACGACGAAGTCCCCGATCAGCCGACGTTCGTTTCGATGAAAACGGTGAAACCGGGTGAGACGACATGGACGGTGAAGCCCGACCCCGGACCGCAGTCTGAACTCAACTCCAAGCCGGTCGCGCTGCGGAACGGGCCGGGATCGCTGCGGGAGATCGCGCTGGCGGGTGACGACGCCCCGGTGGCGGTGGCGCTTCGTTCCAACAAGTGGGATCCGTTCGGGCGGGTGATGGAGGGGGATCGGTCGGCCCAGCAGTTGTCGCAGTTTCGCTTTCATGCGACCGCGGGGAATGAGTCCTCGGCGTTCTCCAGCGACACCGGCTCGGGCAAGGACCGGGCCTGGGTGGATGTTTACGATCTCAAGACCGGTCAGCAGCTCCGCGAGTTCAAGTTCCGTCGAGACGGCGATCTGGTCGACGTCAGTCCGGATGGTTCGCGGTTTCTCTTCTGGACCGCCGATAAGGCCGGGCGGTACGACATCTATGCGACGCAGGACGGCAAGCAGCTTGCGAGCTGGCAGCCGTATCGTTCGGAAACCACCGAACTGGGACGACTTCCCGTGGGGGCTCAGTTCGTCGCCGGGAATCGGGTTGTGACGCTCAGCGGCGAGGGTCGACTGGTCTGCTGGGATCTCGATGCCGGCGCCGCGGCGATGTGGGGAGCGGACAACGCTTCGCGCCCGGTCGTGACGCCGGGGGGGAAGTATATCGGTTATTCCGACGGGCAGGCGTACTATTTCGTCGATGCGGCGACCGGCGAGCGGTGCGGACGCATCACCGACGTCGGCGACGTTCATGCGGCGGCGATCGATTCCGCCGGGATGCGGCTGGCGCTCCTCTCCGAGCACAACGGCGGCTACTACCTGTTTACGGTCAATCTCACCGACGGTCAGGCTGCGGCTCCGTTCCCCGTGCCGGTCCTGTCGGGTTATCTGCAGTGGTGCGACGAGCGTTATCTGCTGCTCGACAACGCCCGCCTGATTGATACCGACCAGAAAGTGACCGTCTGGGCGTACGATCTGGCGGAAGGAGATCACCTGCCGCGGGGTCGCTGGGGGAGACACTGGTACGTCACGACGGCCGGGGACCGGCCGGTCCTGGCGGCGGCCCGCCTGCCGGCGCCGCAGGTCGTCGGCGAGCTTTCCGGGAAGACGGCGCCGCTGGAGTTCGTGCTGCAACCCGGAGGCGTCTGCTCGCTGGTGCTGCAGGCAAATCATCCGGCGATCGACCCGTCGGCGCTGACCGAGGCCCGGAACAAACTGGTCGAGCAGCTCAAGAACCATAAGATCACGGTCCAGGAGGGGGCGGCGGTGCAGCTCGTCGTCACCGCGGTCGAAGAAGTTGGTACGACGGAACAGCGGAGCTACCGGCAGTTCGGGCGACTCGATTCGGTGGACGTCAGCTTTACGGCCAAAGTGACAACCGTGAAGGCCGCGTTCGTGGTGCAGGGGGAAACGGCGTGGGAGGAATCTCACACGGTGAGCAACTCTTCCGGGTTCGTGACGACCCAGGGGAATCAGTCGGTCGATCAGGCGTTGCAGGATCAGTACACGGGGGGCGTGCGCTCGGCGATCCAGAACTTCACGCTGCCGCCGTTCGTCTTTACGCCCCGGTCGGCGAACGGTCTCGGCCGGACCGAACTGACGGCGCGCGGGGAGTGAGCGATTTCGCAGGCAGAGAAGAAGAAGTTTTACCGCGGAGACTCGGAGGACGCGGAGAGCAGAGGGGGAGAGACGCTTGCCAGTTTCCTTGTAAAATTGCTCCGATGGAACTTGATAAAGAGCTGTGACGAGAGAGGCGGGGCAGCGAAGTCCTTGCAAGACGAAATGTGCGAAATGCAGAAATGCAAGTCTTCCCGGAAACCGTTGTGGTTAAGCTGTCTGGGGAGCATGTGATGACAAACATGGCGGCGTGCTTCGAACGACGATCGGCGTTGAACGGAATTTGCTCGCGAAGGAAGTTTACGGTGAGAATGTTTTTGCTTCTGTGCCTGGGGACGCTGCTCGTCGGCAATTCCCCGGTCGGCGTCATGGCGGACAACTGGCCGCAACGGCGCGGTCCGCGTGGCGACAGCACCACTCAGGAGACGGGTTTGCCGGTGACCTGGAGCGAAACGGCGAACGTCGTCTGGAAGGCCGCGCTCCCGGAGTGGGGCGACAGTACGCCGGCGATCTGGGGAGACGCGATTTTCCTGACGTCCGAGTCCGACGGGAAGCTGCTGCTCGTGCGTCTTTCGACGAAAGATGGCCAGATCGTCTGGACGAAGGAAGTGGGGGCTGCAGTCGCGGTACGGAAGGAAGCCGCTACTGGCAAACGTTCGTCGAAGTTCCACGACCTGCAGAATCTGGCCACGCCGTCGCCAGTCACCGACGGCGAACGGGTGATCGTGCATTTCGGGAACGGACTGCTCGCGAGCTACCGCTTCGACGGGACGCTGGAATGGCGGCGGAATCTCGTCGAAGACTACGGTCCCTACACGATCTGGTGGGGTCACGCCAACAGTCCGGTACTCGTTGACAACCTGGTGATTTCGGCCTGCATGCAGGACTCGCTGGATGGAGAGACGACGGAGCTTGCGCCGAGCTACGTTGTGGCGCACGACAAAACGACCGGCAAGGTGGTCTGGCACACGCCGCGCATGACCGGTTCGCACGCCGAGGAAGGGGATTCCTACACGACTCCGCAGTTGCGGACGGCTCAGGGCCGTCGCGAACTGGTCGTGATGGGGGGGAACGTCCTCGACGCCTATGAGCCGCTCTCAGGCGAACGGATCTGGTCGGTGCCGGGACTCACCGGCGGACGGACGGTGACCGGTCCGACGCTCGTCGGCGACTGGGTCTTTACCACGGTCGGCATGCGCGGGGCGCTGCAGGGGCTGAAGCCGGTCGGCAGGGGCCAACTGCCCGGTGAGATCATCGCCTGGAAAGAAACGCAGAACACGCCCGACTCCTGCAGCCCTGTGGCCTGGAACTCGCTGCTGTGGGTCGTCACCGACAACGGCATCGGTGCGTGCTACCGGCAGGCGACGGGCGAGAAGATGTGGCGGGACCGAATCGGCGGTCGCGACTACAAGGCTTCGCCGGTTGCGGGGGACGGCAAGGTCTACTTCCTGAGCCGGGAGGGACTGTGCACGGTGATTGCGGCGGAGGCCGAGCGGGACGTTCTGGCCAGCAACACGCTCGACGACGAGTTCGTCGCCTCGCCGGCCGTCAGCAATGGCCGGATCTATCTGCGTGGCAAGAAGGCCCTCTACGCGATTGGCGCGAAGTGACTGACGAGCTTGCGCTGACGTATCCGCCGACGATCATCGTCGTGCATCCGAAAGAACGCCGGGCCAAGTGCACGGTCCGCCCTCTGCGTCCGCGGGCGGACTTCCGGTTCTGCAACTATCCCCGCGTCCCGGCGATTCCGGCGGGGTATGTCCGACTCGGGCTGGGAGGGCCGGTGTTGAGTGCGGCGGACGCCGAGGCGGGTCTGCTGTTCCTGGACGGGACCTGGCGGTGGGCGGAACGGATGGAGGGACTCGTCGCCGAGGTGCCCGTGCGGACGCTGCCGCCGCTGGTGACGGCGTATCCGCGGGTCTCCAAAGTGTCGGAAGACCCGGTGTCGGGACTGGCGACGATCGAAGCGGTTTACGCCGCGTTCCGATTGCTCGGTCGGTCGACGGAAGGGCTGCTCGACCACTATCACTGGGCGGAGGAGTTTTTGGCGCGGAACGCGGGAGTGTGGGGAGAGGGAAGACGTGGTGAGTGAGGAGTGGTCAGTGGCGAGTGAGAAGAAAATGCCAGACATGGGATCACGCTCAATTCTGGCTCTCGACTCTAGGCACTCGACTCTCGACTTGTTTTTCGACATTTCCCCGCGACTGGTGGCTGCGGCGGGCGTTGCCTAGAATGATGGTTCCCGACCTCCAGCTCCGGATATCATGGCCAAGAAACCTGCTGCTTCTGCTGAGACTCCGAACGACCGCGTGGTCTGTCGCAACCGTCGCGCGCGGCACGAGTACGATCTGCTCGAAGAGCTGGAATGCGGCGTCGTGCTGCTGGGGAGCGAAGTCAAGAGCATCCGGAACAGCAAGATCTCCATCGAAGAGGCCTACGTCCGCGTGCAGAATCGCGAGGTCTGGCTGCTCGGCTGCGATATCTCGGAGTACCCGCAGGCGACGTATATGAATCATGAGCCGCGTCGGCCGCGAAAGCTGCTGCTCCGTCGGCGGGAGATCCGCAAGTTTGCCGAGTGGGCGTCGCAGAAGGGGCTGACGATCATTCCACTGGACGTCCACCTGAAGCGGGGGCTGGTGAAGCTGACGGTGGCGCTGGCCAAGGGCCGGAAGCTGCACGACAAGCGGGAGAAGCTCAAGGAGAAGGCGGACTCGCGGGAGATGCGGCAGGCGATTCAGAAGGGGTAGTCGAGATCCCCGGCGTCACGCGCCGCAGCGCCCCCGACAGACGTCTGATTCGCATGCGAAGCAACATCAAGCGGTCGCGAGATCCCACACGGCAATCGTCCGGTCGAAACTCGCGGTTGCCAGTCGGCTCCCGTCCGGGCTGAAGGCGACGCAGAAGACCGTGTTGCGATGGGCCGGTTCTGCGAGGAGTTGCTGACCGTTGGCCGGATCGCACAACCGGACGACGCCATCCAGGCCTCCAGTCGCCAGCCAGCGGCCGTCGGGCGAGCAGGCGACCGATTTGAGGCCATGTGAATTGGCCTGCATGCTCCCGGCGGGCTCCCCGTCGGCGGTCCAGAGCCGCAGACTGCCGTCGGCGCCGACTGAGGCGAGTCGTCGATCGTCGGGGGAAAACGCCAGCCCTTCGACGGTCCGCGAATGGCCTGCGAGCGTCTTCAGCAACTTCTGCGAGTCGACGTCCCACAGAAGGATGTTGTGATCGTCGCCGCCCGAGGCGAGATGTTTGCCGTCGCTCGAAAGCGCCACGGCCTGCACTGTCCCGGTGTGGCCGGTCAGCACGGCCAGGGCCGCCGTGCTCTGCAGGTCCCAGACGCGGGCGGTCTTGTCGAAGCCCCCCGAAGCGGCCCGCGTCCCCTGCCGGTTGATCGCCGCACAGCTCAGGTAGTCCTGATGCCCCGAGAAGGTTGCTTCGGCGGTGGCTGTTTCCAGCTTCCACAGCTTGAGCGACCGGTCGAGGCTCGCGGTCAGCAACCGTTGATCGGACAGCCAGGCGACGAACGCGACGCCGTCGCCGTGGCCTTTGAGCGTGCCGGTGTGCGCTCCGTCGGCGACGTTCCAGAGCTTGACGGTGTTGTCGAGGCTGGCGGTGGCCAGTTGGCTGCCATCGGGGGAGAACGCCGCCCAGTAGACGGAGTTGCCGTGCGTGAACGTGCGGGTGCGCGTGAGTCGCAGGGCCGCCATCAGACCAGTTCCGGCAGGGGGCGATGAATCGGATCGACGAGGTACTGCGGGCGTCCCGAACGGTCGGGGAGCGTGGTGTGTTCCACGTCGATCCCCAAGTTGTGGTACAGCGTGGCGAAGACTTCCTGGAAGTGGACCGGGCGTTCCTGCGGATGTTCGCCGAGCCGGTTCGTACTGCCGATTACCTGGCCGGTGCGCATGCCGCCGCCGGCGAGGAGGGCGCAGCCCACCTGCGGCCAGTGGTCGCGCCCGCCGTTTTTGTTGATGACCGGGGTCCGGCCAAATTCGCCCCAGACGACGACGCTGACGTCTTTGTCGAGTCCGCGTTCTTCGAGATCATCCAGCAGGGCGGTCAGCCCCTGGTCGAATTGCGGCAGATGGTCGCGAGCGTTTTCGAAATTTGTGCCGTGCGGCCGGCCGTGCCAGTCCCAGCGGCCGTAGGCCACGGTCACGACGCGGGCGCCCGCTTCGACGAGGCGTCGCGCGGCGAGGAGGTACTCGTTGCGAAGCGGGCCGGCGTCGCCGTAGCCGGCGTTCTCGACGGCACCGCGGCCATAGCGATCAAGGACTTCGGGGCCTTCCTGTGCGACATCCAGAGCGTTGACCAGGTGACTCGACGTCAGGATGCCGAACGCATTTTCGTAGTGTTTGGCGAGTCCTTCGAGGGCCCCGCTCTGCCCGGCCTGGCGCTGCAGGCGATCGAGGCCGTCGAGGAGGATTTTGCGATTTCGGAGTCCGTCGACGTTCAGGCCGTTGAGAGTGAGCTGGGCCGACTCGGCGTTCGGAGCGAAGGGGGCGTGGGCCTCACCGACGAAGCCGGGCTGGCCCGGGTCGCCCCAGGGAGCATTTCGCATCCGCGGCGCGAGGCTGACGAAGGGGAGCGTGCCCTCGGTCACCGGCCCCTGCAGCTTCGAGACGACCGAGCCCAACGACGGCCAGCCGCCGGCGGGCTGATTGAGGACTTTCTGTCCGGTGAGACACTGAAAGGCGGCGTGGCGACCTTCGGACCCGACGAGCGATCGGATGACGGCCAGCCGATCCATCCGACTGGCGAGCCGGGGGAGGAGCTCGCAGACTTCGATCCCGGGGACATTGGTGGAGATGGGCTGGAACTCGCCGCGAATTTCGGCGGGTGCGTCCATTTTCAGGTCGACCATGTCCTGATGGGGCGGGCCGCCGGACAGGAAGACCATGATGACGGCTTTGTGCGACCGCCGGCCGGCAGCCGCTTCGGCGCGGAGCAGGTCGGGGAGGCTCAGTCCGCCCATGGCCAGGGCGCCGACCTGCAGCATGCTCCGTCGCGACAGCCCGTCACAAAATGGGGCTCGCGTTCCCGATCGGCCGGCCATCTGTGACGCTCCCGAGTTGACGGACGAGGTTTCTCATTCGAATAACATATAAAGAATCGTTGCTGGGAGTCTACTGGAAACCGAGTTTGACAGCGGAAAAAACGACCGAAGCGCCGGGGGCAATCACTGCCGCCGGCGCTTCGGAGGATTTGCAGACGCGGATGCGCCCGTGCGAATGCGTTGCGAAACTGTCGCGGCGAACCGCTCAGATCCAGGTCGGCTGCCAGCCGGTGCGGTAGGGCTTGGTCAGCAGGTCCTGCACGTGAGGAGCGCCGGTCAGTTGCAGCTTCTCTGAATCCCAGGCGAGCTTGCTCCCGGCGTGGCGGATGGCGATGGTTCCGAGCAGGACGGTTTCGCTGAGGGGGCCGGAGTAGTCGAACGCCGAAGTCGCCTTGTCTTCGCCCCGGCAGGCGTCAGCCCACGAGGTGTAGTGATTGCGGGCCGGGACCACGGGGATGGTGAAGTCAGCGAACTTTTCCTCGGGGAAGAGCTTGGGCATCGCGACGTGCGGAATGACGAGCGAGCCTTTTTCGCCGACCAGGACGGAGCCGCTGCCCGGGAGCTTGTAGGACTCGGGCAGTCCCAAGGCGTCGCGCGGAGGAAACTTGCCGGCGCCGTCGTACCAGGTGACGGGGATTGTCGTTCCGGCGGTGAATTCGGTTCCGGGGAAGACGTAGGACACCGTGGACCATTTCGCCCAGACTTCGCGATTGAGGGCCGGGGCTTCGGCTTGAATCGAGAGTGGCGCGGTCAGCTTCAGGGCCATGAAGACGGGGTCGAGAATGTGGCAGCCGAAGTCGCCGAGCTGGCCGTTGGAGAAGTCCTGCCAGGCGCGCCAATTGAACGGGTGGTAGATTTTGGGGAGGTAGGGGCGCTCGGGCGCTGCGCCCAGCCAGTCGTCCCAGTGGACGGTTTCCGGCACCGGCTCGCTGCCGGCGGGCCGGTCGTCGACGAGTATCCAGCTCATGACGCCGCTTTGCCAGGAGTGGACTTCGCGGACCTTGCCGATGGCGCCGTCGTGAACGAGCTTGACGGCGGTCCGGTAGGCCTCGTGTGACTGGATCTGATTGCCCATCTGCGTCACGACGTTATACTTCTTCGCCGCGAGCTGCATCTGCCGGGCTTCGAAGACGGTGTGCGTCAGCGGCTTCTGGCACTGCACGTGCTTGCCGAGCTGCATGGCGGCGAGGGAAATCGGCGCGTGCATGTGATCGGGAGTGGAGACGATGACGGCGTCAATTTCCTTGGACTCGTCGAGCAGTTTCCGCCAGTCGGTGTAGCGCTTGGCGTCGGGGAATTTTTCCGCGGCCCGGCCGAGGTGTTCGGCGCTTTCGTCGATGTCGCACAGGGCGACGATCTGCACGTGGGGACTGGCGGCGGTGGCGGTCAGGTCGGACCAGCCTTTGCCGCCCGTGCCGATGGAGGCGACGCGCAGCCGGGCGTTCGCTCCGGGAACGCGTCCCCAGCTCGCCGAGGGCAAGGCCAGGACACCGCCGGCGACAATCGCCTGCGACAGAAAGTGACGACGTGAAACCGGGTGGGACATCCTGGAGATCCTGGGCAGGAGGTTGTTGCGGGAACGCCGACCAAAAACTTACCCGGTGAAAGTCTGCGGGGAAAGGGGGGACCGGCTTTTCTCGCAACGTCGCGAGTCGATGAGATTGATTCGCAAGCGGCAGGCGGCTCGATGACTCGAGCGCAGTCGCTTGAACGAAGAGATTTGAGGCATCACGAGTTAATCGACTTTGGGTCGACGCCGCTATCCTCTCTGCGGCACACAGTAGAAATCACAGCAGACTTCAAAGCCGCACCGCGAACACTCTCGGACGACATTGGGGTTCAGGCAGACGGCCGCGTTCCCTCCGTCTGTGAAGACGCACACCGTCATTGCCGCGCGTCCCTCCGCGGACATTCGACGAAGAAACGATCGTTCTTCCTCGTCGAGAGTCGACAGGAAAGTCCGGACGATGTCGTCCGGTTCGACTTCGGGGAAGTTCAACCGGGATTCCGAATGTAAGCCAATCCTCCAAGTCGTCACACGTGCCGGGCGCAATCCGTCACCGGACGTGCCGCCGTATTTCCGTGCGGGGAGTTCGCCGACTTTGACAGAACGCGACGGACGGCGATGCAATGCATCCGTAATCTCGTCCGGGTCAATCGACGGATGCCAGATCGAGACATCAACGCAGAATGAATACTCCATATTCACTCGCTCCAGAACCAGCAGTGCAGGTGCGTCGCATCAGCCGGCAATGCCATCTGAACAAGCCCTCGGCCCGTGGTCGATCCGTTCGTTCATTCGCGACTTCCATTGCACAGCGGCGAAAGTCTCGCGATCGTCTTTTCTTTGCGTCTCCGCGTTCTGCTCCGCGTCTCTGCGAGAGATCTTCAAGAATTAAATCATTCCAGCAGCCCCAGATCGCGCAGGTGCTGGCGGACGAGGAGTTTTTCGGGGCCGGCCAGAGGAATCAGCGGTTCCGCGCAGACGTCGCGGCAGACTCCCAGGATGTCGAGGGCCGCCTTGATTCCCTTGATCACGGGCGCGGAGCCGGTGCCGACGGAGTAGAGCCGCCCGGCGAGGTCGAGCACCTGCAGATGCAGTTCGCGCGTGCGCGCCAGGTCCCCGGCCAGAGCGGCGGCGCAGAGATCGACGTAGAGCCGGGGGTGCACGTTGGCGCCGCCGTTGATTCCCCCGTGGGCCCCCATCAGCACCGCTTCGGCGGTCAGTTCTTCGGGGCCCATCAGGACCGTCCAGTCGGGTCGCTGCCGGATGAGCTGCAACATCTTGTGGAAATAGAGCATGTCGCCCGAGCTGTCTTTGAAGCCGATGATCCGATCGTGCTGCATGAGCTGGCGGATGGCGTCGAAATCGAAGAAGCAGCCGGTGAGGCTGGGGATGTTGTAGACCACCATCGGCAGGCCGATCGAGTCGGTAATCCGCTCGACGTAGCGGACCAGTTCGCGGGAGTCCGGGCTGAAGTAATAGGGCGGCGCGGTGACGACGGCGTCAGCGCCGCATTCCTCGGCGACCTTGGCCAGTTCGATGGCAGCCGTTAAACAGGTCTCGGTGATGCCGACGAGGACCGGGATGCGTCCCTGGACCAGATTGCAGACGGCGGAGATCGTTTCCTGCCGGAGGCGGTCGCTGAGACTGGGGCCTTCGCCGGTCGTCCCCAGAATGAAAATTCCCGCCACTCCGCCGTCAAGCAGTCGCCCGACGACCCGCTCCAGTCCCGCGTGATCGAGCGTTTCGGTGTCCCTCAAGGGCGTGATCATGGGAGGAACAACGCCACGGAGCGGACGGGGCCAGGCGCGGAGCGAAGTCATCGACGGTCTCGCAAGGTGAGAAGAGGGAATAGCGAATAGGGAGTAGCGAGTAGCCAGAGGAGAGGGCTTATCGCTGATCGCTGATCGCGAATCGCCAGAACAGAGATACACGGGCGACGCATTCTCCGGCGATCTGCGATCAGCGATCAGCCGTCTTCAAATCGCCTTCTGGCCTGGCGCACTACGGCAGGTCGGTGAGCTGCAGTTTGGAGGGGTCGACCGTCAGGTGCGTGATTTTTTTCCGCTTCCAGGTGTAGGTGATGTGCACGAGGCCATCCGCGGTCTGGATGATGGCGGGATAGGAGAATTCGGCCCCCGGTTCGACTTCGAGCACGGCGGCGGACTTCCAGGTCTTGCCGTCGTTCGAAACGGCCAAGTTGATCGGGCTGCGGCCCTTGGGGGTGTGGTTGTAGACCAGGAGATGCCGGCCGTCTTTGAGCGTCACGGCGTCGATTCCCGAGTTGGGGTGGGGGAGTGAAGTCTTCGCAAGCGGTGTCCAAGTCTGGCCGCCGTCGGAAGAAAACGTCTCGACGATCGCCTTGGCGGTGCGGCTACGGGCCAGGGCCTGCAGTCGGCCGTCCGGATGCATCAGCAGTGTCGGCTGAATGGCGCCGGCGTTGATGGGATCTTCGACGGCAGGGGTCCGCGTCCAGGTCTTGCCGAGATCGGAGGTCATTTCGAAATGGGTTTTCCAACCGTCGTGCTCGCTGCTGGTCGGGCAGAGGAGGGCGCCGGACTTCAGCAGGATCGCCTTGTTCTTGACGGGGCCCATGATCGTTTCCGGCAGGCGGCGCGGCGTCGACCAGGTGACGCCGTGGTCTTCGCTCTGCATCACTTCGCCCCACCAGGTGTCCGGGCTGGGACCGACTTTGAAGAAGAGAACGAGGGGCCCGCCCGGCTGCTGGTGCAGGACGGGGTTCCAGCAGGGATGCCGGTGGACTGTGCCGTCAACGCTCGTGTACTGGATGCCATTGGCGACTTCGACGGGCGCGGTCCACTTGCCGTTCTGCAGCCGGGAGACCCAGATGCCGACGTCTTTGGCCTTTTCGTACTGTCCGCCGAACCACGAGGCGACCAGGCCTTGCGGAGTTTCGGCGATCGTCGACGCATGGCATTCGGGGAAGGGGGCTGTTTCGTAGATGAATTCGCGTTCCACGACCCCGGCCGGCTCGGCGGCGAGGGCCGGCATCGCGACGACGGCCAGCAGCAGACTCCAGCAGGCTTTCAGCATGTCAAACCCTTTGTTGTTCCAGGTGCGGCGTGGCGGACTATTTCGCGGTTCGCGAGTTCTTCAGGTAGTAGAACCGGCCGTCTTCGGCTCCGACCAGCAGATCGGGGACGCCGTCGGCGTTCCAGTCGACGGTGGTCGGGCTGGTGTCATGGCCCTCGATCTTGCGGGTGTCGAGCAGGCCGCGGTCTTCGAACAGGACCTTCCCGTCTTGCGTGCCGGTCTGGCGGTACCAGACGGCGTTCTGACCGTTGAGCAGCAGGTCGAGTTTGCCGTCGCCGTCCCAGTCGACGATGCACCACTTCCGGCGACCGCTCTTGCCCGCCCAGCCGGCGTTGAACCGCAGGACTTCGCCTTTGGCGTCGCAGAAGATCCGTCGGCCGGGCAGGAGTTTGAGTGCTCCGTCCTGACGGACCCGCTCAAACAACGCGGGGTAGCCTTCGTGGTCGAGCATCACCAGATCGGTCAGGCCGTCCTGGGTCCAGTCGATTGCGATCGGCGTGGTGCGCCATTGAGTGGCCAGTTCGCGCCCTTGCGGTTCCCACCAGGTCCAGCCGGGTTTTGGGGGAGCACCGGGCCACTCGACTTCGATCGGCCGGGAGGCTTCCAGGTTCAACGTTCCGCGAGTCCCTGGATTGCGGTACCAGACGACCTTGCCCCAGATGGAGTTGACCACGAGATCCAGGAAACCATCCTGATCCCAATCGGCGACGGTCTGGGTTGTGTAGCCCCATTTGGCTTCGCAGGGGCCCTGGATTGAGCCGTTCGGTCCGGCCATGATCCGCAGAACGGCGTCGCCGGCGTGGAAGGGCTTCGGTGCGGCCCAGCGGGGCTGCTCGACGCCTGCGCCGCTCAGGTTTTCGTAAAACAGAATGTGTCCCGACGTGTTGCCGCAAACGACGTCGAAATCGCCATCGCCGTCCCAGTCAACTCCCACCGGGGTGGCAAGTGCGCCGCACTTCACATCCTCGGCTTCCTGCTGGAAATAGACCGGCGGCAGGAACTGCGGCACGCCGTCGACCACTTTCCCGGTGTGTTCGACGAGGGCTACGCGGCCGTCTTCATCGCCGACGACGAGGTCCTGATCGCCATCGCCATCCCAGTCGATGGCGACCGGAACGATCATTTCGAGATCCATGGCGATGGGCCGACCGTTGTACATGAGCCGACGCGAGGGGGCATACTGCGGTTCCGTCCGCGTGCCGACGTTTTCGAAGTAGTTGAACTGATCCAGGAACTCGCCACACAGGAGGTCGAGGTCGCCGTCGCCGTCGAAGTCCGCGAGATTCGGGCAGGGCCAGCCGAACGTTTGCGCCGGGGCGTCGCCGGCCTGCAGCTTGACCGGATCGGCGTACTTCGGCACCTGCGTCGAGCCGGTATTGCGGATCACGTAGATGTAGCCGCGCAGCGGGCCGCGGGTCCAGCGTCCTGTCTTGTCAAAGGCGTCGTCCCAGCCGTATTCCGTCCAGTCGCCGACGCCGACGATCAGGTCGAGCTGGCCGTCGCCATCGAAGTCCGCGTATTTCCACTGATTGGCGCGGACCTTGTTGGGGTGAATGTTGGCCTTCAACGGGAGCTTCACCCCATGTTCGAGGCCCGACTTCCGGAAGTCCGGGTACTCGATCCCCGGAGAAAGGACGCGGGGAACTCCTGCGACATAGGAAACCTGAACGTTCTGGAGTCCCTGGCTGATCCGTCGGCCGGGTTTGAAGATCGGGAGCTTGCCGCCGCCGGGGTTTTCGAAGACGTACGTGCCGTTGTAGGGCTTGTCGGGGCAGTTGACGACGAGATCGAGGTCGCCGTCGCCGTCGAAATCCATCGGGAGGGGCCAGGCCCAGAGACCGACGCCAAGGTCGACGACCAGCCCGGGGTTTCTGTAGGGCAGCCGCTGAAGTCCAGGAGCCTGCTCCTGAGCCAGCGTGGTGTCGACGCAGGCCCCCAGCAGGGTCAGAATCGCCAGGGCGGTCCGGCGGCTGCACATGATGTCTGCCTCCTGAGGTTGAGCGCGGAGTCGAGCAGAAGAGGACGGCCACTTTAACTACGAGCGCCGTGGAATGCACGTAGAACGACGTTCTGACACAGTCATTCTCCGCGTGCCATCGAGTGATCGGGCTGCTGTACGCAATGTTGCAAGCCAGCTTGACGCCTCTGACGAGATCGGCGACAATTCAACGCATAAGCCCGCCTTGATTTATCCCGCCCGAAAGCCTGTGTATGCTCCCACCGGTCCCTCGAAGTGCGTCTCCGTTTCTGCCGCGTCGGCGCGTGCTGTTGCAGGCGGGGGCATTGGGGATCGCCGGACTGGGCTGGGGCGGGATGTCCGCCGTGCAGCAGGCCCAGGCCGCGCTGGACTCGGGGCGTGCGAAGCAGTGCATTCTATTGTTTATGTGGGGCGGTCCGAGCCAGATCGACACGTTTGATCCGAAGCCGCAGGCCCCTGCCGAAGTGCGCGGGTCGTTTCAGACCATTGCGACCAACGTGCCGGGGATTGAATTCAGCGAACACGTGCAGCATCTGTCGCGGCACGCCGACAAACTGTGCGTCATTCGTTCGCTCACTCACGACGACCCGGCCCACCTTTCGAGCGGTCACACGGCCCTCACGGGGCAGCTCCCGCCCGTGAACAAGAGCGACGCGGAGCCGCCGAGCGAACGCGATACGCCGCACATCGGTTGCGTCATGTCCAAGCTCCGACCCTGCGAGACCGGATTGCCTTCGTTCGTCACTCTCCCCTGGCTGGCGCTGCATCCGGCCGCGCCGGGCGGGCGCGCGCCCGGGCAACATGGCGGCTGGCTGGGCCGGCAATACGATCCATTTCTCGTCGAGGGGGATCCCAACGCTACGGGCTGGAAAGTCCCCGCCCTGACGCTGATCGACGGGCAGTCGCCCGACCGGCTGGCTCATCGCCGAGAACTGCTGAAAGGGATCAACCGCCAGCGCGCCGCCCTCGAACAGATCGGAGCGGTCGCCAGTCTGAATCGTCAACAGCTCCGGGCCTTCGATCTGCTGACGTCGCCGACAGTGACCGAGTCCTTCGATCTCGAACGGGAAGCTCCCGAGACTCGCGAGCGGTACGGGCGCAATCTGCACGGGCAATGCGTGCTGCTGGCGCGACGTCTGCTGGATCGGGGCGTACCGATGGTCTCCGTCAACTGGCACAACGACGGTCAGAACTTCTGGGATACCCACGGCAACAACTTCAACCGGTTGAAGAACGATCTGATTCCGCCGTCCGACCGGGCGCTGTCCGCGCTGCTGGAGGACCTGACCGCTTCCGGGAAGCTCGACGACACGCTGATTGCCTGGGTCGGCGAATTCGGCAGGGCGCCGACGATTAACGGCTCCACCGGCCGGGACCACCATCCGTGGTGTTACAGCGGACTGCTGGCGGGAGCGGGCGTCCGCGGCGGGCAGGTCTACGGCGCCAGCGACCGGATCGCCAGCCGGCCGATCGAAAAGCCGGTCTCGCCGCAGGATTTCGTCGCGACGATGTATCATGCACTGGGAGTTTCGGACGAGACCGTGCTCTACGATACGCTGAACCGCCCGCATGCGCTGACCGGCGGACGGCCGATTCGAGAGATCTTTGCGTAGAAGACGAGAGACGAGAGTCCAGAGTCGAGAGCCAGTGAAGAGCTGTGCGGCCTTCAAATCTGGCGATCAGCGATCAGCGATCAGCGATTCGCGACGCGATCACTTCGAGCCGATTTCCTGGAGTCGGGCGCCGATCATCACCTGCAGCACGAAGCTGATGACGCCGGTCAGAATCCAGAGCGTCACGATCGCAGCCAGGGCCGCCCCCTCGCCGTTGCTGGATGACGAGAGGAGCAGAAAGGGAATCGCGAGGACGGGGCAGCAGTTGACCGAGACCATCATCAGCAGGATCGCCAGCGGCAGGGCGCCCCATTTGACGAACAGCGACAGCAGCGCCACCACGTGGCAGAAGACCAGGATGCTCATCACGAACGCCCAGGTTCCCGGTTCGTCGATGGCGTCGATAAAGAACTCCGCCGCGTTCGGAACCGCGACGAGCGCCACGATCAGGGCCACAATCGCCGGCCAGAGTCCGAGCAGGCAGCCGATCAGCTTGGTGTAGCCGACGTACGCCACCGAGCGGGGGAGCATCAGCAGGGCGGACATGGTCTGCCCCTTGAGCTCGTCGTGAAACAGGCGGGAGGACATGAGGCTCAGGTCGAGTCCGGTGAGCAGGCACCAGAGCATCAGCGAGGCCGCCCCGATGTCGCGCCAGTTCGTGCTTAACGAGAGGGGAGGGGAATTGAACAGAACGATCAGGCCGAAGACCACGAAGTATCCCAGGAGCTTGATGGCACCCATCGCCGTCCCGCCGGCGATGAAGTTGTAGTCCTTCCAGATCAGCGATCGATTCCACGCGCGGCCTGGCGAAAAGACCTGGATCCGCTGCCGGGACTTGCTGCGTCCCAGGAGGCCGCGGGTCTGGGCCGTCGGCGTGGCGTTTTTCGCGAACGCGTTGAACAACGCCCACGCGAGCAGGAACGCGGCCAATCCGCCGAGCGAGTTGCCGACGACTTGCGTCGACAGCACCGGTTCGTCGAAGCCGGTCGACAGAATGACGCCGATCCGCTCGAAGACGCAGGAGCTGCGAATGATCTCCACGGAGTGAATCAGCGTCGTCTTCCAGAAGCCCGCTTTCGTGATTCCGACGGTCGGAAACCAGGCCAGCGCGCCTTCCGCCATCGGCCAGGCGGCGATGTAGAGCAACAGCCAGAGGGATGTCAGCCCGGCAGCGTTCCCCCCCTTCTGGCACATGACGGAGAAGACCAGCGCGACGTTGGCGAGCAGAATGATGAAGGCCACCAGCGCCACGTACATGGCGACGACCTGCACCGTCAGCACGCCGCCCAGCGTGACGGCGAGGAGCGTGAAGGGGAACTGGATGATCAGCAGCAGCACGGCCTGGAGCAGCCGGCTGGTCGATTTTCCCAGGAGGATGCCGAGCGGGTTGAGTCCCGCCATGCGCAGGAGACCGAGCGTGTCCTCTTCTTTTTCCTCGGTGATCGCCGTGGCAAAGAAGCTGACGCCTGCCAGGCAGATGAAGCAGGCGTTGAGCCAGACGAGGTTCGTAAAGAACCGGAGCCCCGGCGCGCCGAAGCTGAGAGCCTGGAGCTGGGCGATCAACAACGAGAAGTAGACCATCACCACGAAGGCCAGGCGGAACAGGTGGCCGCGCAGGAGGCGGGCGTCGAGCCGGAGGGCGCGGGTCATCAGGGCGGCGAGGCCGTGGTACATCAGCGCACCCCGCGTTCGGTCAGGTCGAGGAAGGCCTCATTGAGGTGCCGCTTGTCTTCCGCAAAGCCGGTGACCACGATGCCGAGATCGATCACGCTTCGCAGGAGGTCGTTGGTCGAAGTCTGGGTCCAGTCGAACTCGATGCGATACTCGGGGCGGTCGTCGACCTGTTCGACAGAGACGACCCCGGTCAGTGCGCGAAGCTGGTCCCCCCATTCGGGACGGTCGTCGCCGACCGTCAGGCGGAACATCGGATGTTCGCCGGTCCGGGCGAGCAGTTGCGAGACTTTGCCGGAGAATTTGACGCGTCCGCGATCGATGATCGTGACGCTGTCGCAGAGTTCGGCGAGCTCGCTGAGGATGTGGGAGCTGATGAAAATGGTCTTGCCCATCGACTTGAGGGCCTTGAGGATTTCCATCAATTCGATCCGGGCGCGCGGGTCGAGTCCCGACGCCGGTTCGTCGAGGAGCAGCAGATCGGGGTCGTTCACCAGCACGCGGGCCAGGCCGACGCGCTGCTGCATGCCGCGGGAGAGTCCGCTGATGAGATCGTCGCGCCGGCCTTCCATATCGGTCAGCGCGAGAACTTCCTCGATCGTCGTCGTGCGCTGTTTGAAGGGCTGGCCGTAGGCGGCGGCGAAGAAGTCGAGATATTCGAAGACGGTCATCTGGCGGTAGCTGCTGAAGTGATCGGGCATGAACCCGATCCGCCTGCGGACGGAGTGCTGATGTTCGACGACGTCCTGGCCGAAGACCTTGACGACGCCGTATTGCGGTCGGAGCAGCGTGCAGATGATTTTCAGCGACGTCGTTTTGCCCGCGCCGTTGGGGCCGACGAAGCCGTGCAGCGAACCGGCGGGGACCTCGAACGAGACGTGATCGAGCGCCCGGCGGCCTTTGTAGGAATGGACGACGTCGTCCACCACCACGACGGGTTCTGCTCCGGAGGTTGCCCGTCCGGGAGCGGGACGGACGGGAGTCGCCTGCAATTCACTCATGGCTGTTCCGAAGCGTTCAGGGGCAGATCGAGCACATACATGGCGCGGCCGAGATTCCGGCCGAGAGAAGGGGGAGGGGCCAGCTCTTCCGGGAGGCTGGCGTAGACGCAGAGTCGGAGCATGTCCGGCGGGAGCGACGACCGTCGGGCTTCGCGGCGCGTGCCGACGTGGGCGGCCTGGGCCAGCATCCGCTGGCCGAGATTGTTGAAGCGCTCGTCCTGACTGCTTTCGTCGTCGCCGTAGCCGAGCATCATCGCAGGAACCATGGAGGTGTCGTCCCGCAGTCCAAGCGCATTGGCGACGGTTCCCAGGTCCGACTGCAGCTTGAGGGAATTGCCGTCGCGGCTCACGAGGTAGATGTGATTGCCGGCGATGGCGTGGCAGGTGCGGATGTCGGCCGGGAAATCTTTGCCGACGGTCAGCTCGAAGGCCGCCAGACCTTCGGCGGCCGGAGAATAGGATTTCACGCGGACGTCGAAACGCTTGCCCGGGATGCGTACGCGGTGCGCGAACTCGCGTGAGCTGTAGGGAGGTATGTCGACGGTGAACGAGGCGTCGGCTCCGTTCTGAATCAGTCCCCGGACCGGTTCAAGGTCCTGACAGGTGGAATAGAGCAATCCTTGGCCGGGGTGGTCGATGGTGTAGGTGTTGCCGAGCGTGACGAAGGCGTCGGACCAGCCGCTGACATCCCAGCCGGTCTCGGGGAGGGGGCGAATCAGGGCGGTCGTGTAGACTGCGGCGCGCTCGCCGTAGCCCCGATGTCCGACTACGGCGAAGGCGATGCTGAAGAACGTCACGGCGGCGCCGAGTCCGACGTAGACCCAGCGGTAGTCGGCGAGACGCAGCCCCAGGAAGTATGCTCCCGGGAAGACGGCGGCAATGTAGATCCAGAAGAGGAAATGAAGGAGCAGCCAGGAGTGCTCGGGGCGGGTCATCTGCTTCAATTCGGTCAGCAGCCGGTCGGCCGACAGCAGGTCGTCGCGCATGAACATGCCGTACTGCTGCTCCTGGGCTTCCTCGGCCTCCTCCTTGGCTTCGTCGACGCCGCGTTGAATCTCGATCGGGTCGTTTCCGGTGGTCTCGGCGACCGCGCCGGCGGGGAGCGGAATTCGATCCCCGGGAAGGTCCTTGAACAGACTCCTCAGGACGGTCCGGTTGAGGCCGCCGCGGCGCATCTCGAGCCGGCGAATCCGTCCCGTGCCGTGCGAGAACTCCTCGATCGGCGCATTCAGAAACGCCATTTCCCCCGAGAAATGCGGAAAACGTCCCGCCCCGTCGTGGATCAGATACAGCCGCCCGCCGAGCCAGAGCCACTCCAGGAACGCAGTCCGGCGACCTTCTTCCCACTTGGGGACATGGTCCAGAAAGACGGCCTGGAGTCCGTCCGTGGCAGTCACGAATGGCGGAAAGAGCTGGTCCGGCAACGACTTGACCAGCGACGACTCGGAGGAGAGGTTCGTTCCGTCGTCGAGCAGCACGCGCTGAAAGCGGTTGAAGCGGGGACTGGGAATCTCGATGGTTTCGTCGCCGAGCTTCAGCCGGCACGACGACGTGCTGACGGTCATATACGGGTAGAACTGGACCCAGCGCGAGCTGAACGGGGCCAGGAAGGCTTTTTCGAGCAGCGGCGCGTCGACCGGATTGGCGATTCCGGCCTGGCGGCGGAGAACGAGGTCGATTTCGACCTGTTCGGCGGAGGTGTTGCTGACTTCGACCGACAGGGGGGTGAAGTGACTGGCGGCGGCCCGGCCGTCGAAGCCCCAATGGGTCTGCTCGATTTTGACCTGCGCGACGACCGGTTCGGGCAGCGCCAGCCCGCCGACACACGCGACGATCAGGGCCGCCAGGCGGCGGAATGCAGCAGTCCGATGTCCCAGGAGCGGGCGGCAGCGGTCGACGGACATGCGTGGCCTCGATCGGACTCTGGACGGGACTGGACGTTTCAACGCGAGCCGCCGCCGCGCGGATCACCGCGCGGCCGTGGCAATTCTGACTTGGCCGATCTGCACTTCGGGCGGTTCGACGCGATGCGTGGCGGGACCGAATCGACGATAGCACCTCTGCCGGAGCAATACGACCAGGATCCAGACGCAGAACAGATGGGCGGCGATCAGCAGGAAGGCGGGAGCGCCGTGGGTGGGAATGTACCACTGCCGCTCGTGGACCAGGAGAATCGTGACGGGGCTGGACCAGCGGAGCATTTCCAGGATCAGCAACGGCTCGCCGTAACCAGAATTGTACATAGAGCCTGTGACGAGATCGAAAACGGCGGCGACGGTCGGTCCAGCGGCGCACAGGCCGAACACCATCCCCAGGGTCCAGAGGATGGCGCGGATGCGTGACGTCGACGTCAGACTGAAAGTCATCCCGAGCCATCCCAGCAGACGGGTATAGACGAAATAGAACCCCACGGAACCGACGAGATATTCGATCGTCGAGAATGCAGGCCGCGTGATTCCCGGATTGCTGGCCATCCAGTCGTAGCCGTAGTTTGCGGATGAGGCTCCGCCGCTCCTCAAGGCGGAATGCCAGACCTCCCAGAGGACGATGGTGGCGTAGGGGACGGCGAGGGTATTGGCGAGACGCCAGACGCCCGCGAGCTTCTGTTCGAGGATTTCGCCCGCGGTCATCGGCGTCGACAGGAGCACGTCCAGCGTCTGCCGGCTCCGTTCGCCGGCGATCAGGCCGCTGGCCTGCACGGCGAGCAGCAGGACCAGCACGCTCCAGAAGGGCCAGGCGAGTCCGTAGGGGCGATTCTGATAGTAGCCGCCGCCGTCGTCGAAAATCGCCAGCGCGATCAGCGGCAGCAGGGGGATCATCAGCACGAGCAGGATTCGGACGCGGTAACGCAGCGTCGCCAGCGACCGCTTGGTCGTTTCCATCCACGCGACGGGGTCGATGAGGGGCAGGGTGCTGTGGTCTTTGACGAGCTGAATGCCGCGGGTGAAGCGGTTCTGATTGATCCGGTGAAAGAAACGATCCAGCCCCCGGAAGAAGGCCATGAGCGGATTGCCGGGATTCAGGAAGGCCCGGCGCCAGAGGAGAATTCGCGCCAGCACGAGACAGAAACCGCCGCTGAGCACCAGCAGCGAGCTGCCGGCCGCGCATGCGACCAGGATCGCCACCGGACTTCCGAAGCCAGGGCCGCCCGTGCCGAAAAACTGCGGGGATTGCAGCATTCCAATATACCAGGGGGCCAGAAGTGGTAGAAATCCCATACGGGGATACTCTCCCGAGAACATGCGGAGGAATTGGTCGAGCGGCTGGCCGAACTCGCGCAGGTAGACCGTGAAGATGCCGAGTTCTCCCATCGGAATCAGGATGATGCCGAGGAACCACGAGCCGAGAAAGATCGACAGATAGCCCCCCACGTAGCTGGCGACGAAGGCGCCGGCGGTGGTGCGGAACCAGACCGAGCAGAGGAGCGCGAAGCAGGCGACCTGGAACGCCGTCGCCAGCGGGAGCCAGGCGAAGAAGATCATCTCACTGGTATCGACGCCCCCCAATCCGTAGGCGATGGCGTAGAGCGGGAGCGGGAGGAGCAGAAACATCAGCATCGGGAACAGCCGGCTGAGGAGTTTTTCCCACAGAATGGTCCAGGGTCCGAGTTTGGTCAGCAGCAGCAGGCCGAGCGTGTCGCGTTCTTTTTCCGAGGTCATCACGCCGCAGGTGATCGCCGGCAGAAGAATGTAGACGCCCGCAAGCTGCCAGTTCGTAAACGCTCTGACCATCTCCCGGCCGGAACCGAGCATGTCGTCGATCGAAAAACCGGCCAGGGACATGCGGTCGTACAGATAGAAACCGGCGGCCCCATAGAGGATGACGGCATAGATCGCACGGATGACGAACGTCCGGCGGCGGGCGGCCTGTTCGGTCAGCTCGCGGGCCAGCAGCGGCAGGCTGGGCAGACGCGGTCGCCACGTCATTGCGTCGTTCCTTCGGTCAACTTCATGAAGGCCGTCTCCATGTCCATGACCTCGGACTGGAACATCCGCACGCGAGCGCCCGCTGCGCAGATGCGGGCATGCAGCTCCTCGATTTCGATCGCGCCGTCCTCGTAACGGAGCGAAATCCGGTCGGTCTGAGAATCGACCTGCGTGACGCCGGGAATCCGCCGGATTCTGTCGAGCAGCTCCGGGGTCTCATTGGCGACCTGCAGATGGACGATCTTGAGCATGCCGAGCTGGCGATAGATGTCGGCGACCGTCCCCTGCGAGACGATGTGACCGGCTTCGATGATGCCGATCCGCGTGCAGAGCTGGGCCAGCTCGTGCAGGATGTGGCTGGAGATCAGAATGGTTTTGCCCATGTCCCGCAGCGCTTTGAGCAGCTCGCGCATCTCGATGCGGGCGCGGGGATCGAGGCCGCTGGCGGGTTCGTCGAGCAACAGCACTTCCGGATCGTGAATCAGCACCCGGGCCAGCGACAGCCGCTGCTTCATGCCGCGGGACAGCGAATCGACCTGGAAATCGATCTTGTGAGTCAGGTCGGTGAGCTGCAGGACATCGTCGACAACGGCCTTGCGCCCGGTGACCGACAGCCGATAGGCCGCCGCAAAGAAATGGAGGTACTCGCGGACGGTGAGGTCTTCGTAGACGCCGAAGTAGTCGGGGACGAAGCCCATCTTCTCCCGGACGCGCTGCGGGTCGCCGCGGACGTCGAGGCCGCAGACGCGGGCTTCGCCTTCATACTTCGGCTGCAGCGTCGCCAGGACGCGAAAGGTGGAGGACTTGCCGGCGCCGTTCGGACCGATGAATCCGAAGACCTCCCCGGCGGGGATCTCCAGCGAAATATCCTGGACGGCGACGAACTTGCCGTACTTGACCCGCAGGTGGCGAACGTCGACCGCCAGCGGCACAAAGTTTTCGATCGGCGTCGGCGCTGCAACAGGCGACGGCTCGGCGGAGGCGTGCAAGGCGGAGTTCCTGCGGGGAGGCTGGCAACAAGGCTCGCGATGCGCGACTCAGAAATGTCTCTCGTACACCTGTACTGCTCGCCGCAAGA
Organism: Planctellipticum variicoloris; assembly: GCF_030622045.1. Classification (NCBI taxonomy): domain Bacteria; kingdom Pseudomonadati; phylum Planctomycetota; class Planctomycetia; order Planctomycetales; family Planctomycetaceae; genus Planctellipticum; species Planctellipticum variicoloris. The sequence continues at coordinate 1,381,222 of NZ_CP130886.1, forward strand.
ACTGTCAACCGGCGGGGCCGGCTGGTGCCGACTCAGAGATGGGTTTGACGTGGAGGCCCTGGACGGCGGCGATATTGGTTATTTGTGATTGGTGGTTGGTTATTGGCGGTTATTTTCTGCTCTCGACTCTCGTCTCTCAACTTCTTCCTTTTGACATTCCGCCTTCGTCATTCGACATTCCTTGTATCGCTTGAGATCCGTGCCGGACAGCCCGGCACTTCCGCCGGATTCGGATTGAGCGCCGTCGGCGTTTTCGCATACAGTCCGTGCGTGAAACGCGAATTCCGGGAGGGAGACCGAAACGTGCGATATTCAGCGGCCATCGGGGTGTTTTTGACCGTCGGCGGGGTCATTGGCTGCGGGCAGCAGGGGGCGTCCCCGGTCAGCGAGCCTGTCGCGAAGTCCCCGGTCCCCGTCCCGGCGACTTCCGCGGCCGCCGAAGTCGTTACGCCGACGAAGACTGAGGAAGTCGCGCTCGGAATGGCCGCTCCGGGACCGCTGGTTCCTGTGCCGCAGCCAATCGAGGCGGACATGGAGACGCTGCAGCCGGTTCCCGCGACGCCGACCGGCCCGTCGGACGTTGAACTCGCGTTCGGACGGCTCGTGGAGGCCGCCGAAGGGGGGCAGCCGGACGACTGGGCGGCTGCCGAGCAGGATCTGCAGGCGGCGGGCGACCTCGTCATTCCCGTGCTGATTGAGCATCTGGACGATGAGCGGCCGCAGGCCCGCGAGCTCGCGGTGATGCTGCTGGCGCAGGTCGGTCCGGAGGCGGCTCCGGCGGCCCCGACGCTGGTGAAACTGCTGGGGGACCCGTCATCGCTGATTCAGGTCAATGCGGCGGCGACGCTGATCATGATCGGCGATCAGCCGCGCGACGAGGAAGCCGACACGCCAGCCGAGGAGGGCGCAGAGCGCGTGACGTTCGCCGTGCGAACCCTGGCCACCCTGCTCAAGCACCCCGAAGAAAACATCCGGATGACCGCACTGTCATCGCTCGGAAATGCCGGCCTGGCGGCGAAACCGGCGATCCCGCGGATGACCGCGGCCCTGGGGGATGTCAATCCGCAGGTCCGTGCCATGGCGGCATCTTCGCTGGGACGCCTGGGACCGCTCGCGGCTGCACAGGTTGCGGCGCTGAAGTCGCTCGCCGAGGATGAGGATCCCGAGGTCCGCGGCGCGGCGGCGCTGGCCATTCGCCAGATTGAAGCGCCGGACGCTCCTGGCGAGGCGATTCCTGCGTCGGCAATTGAAAAGTAGGGCCGGCTGTGCCGGCCGGATTGTGCTGACTCGACCGGCCCCTATCCCCATGGACGACTTTGCCAGTTCAGAAGGAAATCCAGCCAGCCAAGCAGACAGACCACCGACAATAGAAACACAACGGCGCCTCCCAGTCGTCCATGGCGACGGCGCTGTCTCATGGCCGAAAGTCCAAAACCGGCCGCGAATGCCAAGAGCACGATTTCAAGGCTGTATTGCTGTGGCGACTCATCGACGAGAAACGGAATTCCGTTGTCGACGCCGGGGCCTCTTGCGATGAAATAGCCGATCATACTGACGAGTCCAGCGATTGCTTCCCAGGCAAGTCCTCGAACGGGCGAAACATTCTCCCGGTCAGAACTCGAGCCTTCTTGAGGAACCGGAGACGCGCCGCCAATGTGCCGCTGTGCCATGATCTGGCTCGCGATTGAACGGAATCCGACCGACATGCGTTGTTGAACTGGGGCAATCCATTCCGGCAGGCGGGAGCCTGCCCTACGTCTACGGCTTTGACTCCACCTTTGTCCCGTAGACCAGCACGTCGTCGAAATTGCCGGTGTCATCAAACGAGCCGATGCCGACCCGGCCCCAGGTGAAGGTCTTGTCGACCGCGGTCATGACCGGCGTCTGCATGTCGTCGAAGTAGACGTCGATCTGGCCGCTGGCGACGTCGCGGACGATGCGGGCGTGATGCCACTGATCGTCCCAGGCGGTGCCGGGGGTGGTCTTCGTCGAGATCTTCTTCCGGGGCTCGTCGTTGACGATGAAAATCTGGTTGGCGTGGTCGTCGGTCTTCTGGCCGAAGTGGACGTAATACATGTGCGACGGGTCCTGGAACCCGAAGAACAAGCACAGGCTCCGGTGAGGATAGTCGCGGGCTGTCGACTGCAGCTTGACGTCCAGCACGCAGTCCCCGACCGTCAGATCCTTCAGGATGCAGCGGTTGAACGGCGAGCGGACCGGGTTTTCGACCTTGCTCTGCGCGAACTGCTGAAAGACCTTGTTGCCGTCCTGCTCGATCAGCCTCCACGCCTGCGGATCAGCGGGAGCCCAGTGGGAGGTGCCACCGGATTCGAAGTCTTCGCTCACCAGCAGCGGCCGGCCGAGCAGGACCGGAGCGGGCTCTGCGGCAATCAGGGAAAGGCAGTGAAAGAAGTTAACGCCAGCAAGCAGCAGCGTCCAGGCGCGAATTGACATGGCGGCATCCTGACAAGGTCTCTCGGGGCTGATCCGGGAGATGACAGGATACCAGATGCTCACGTTGACGCGGCAGTCCACCTCGCGACGGGACTCGCCGCAATCCGGACCGAGTGATTCCGGACCGGGGCTTCGCGAAGACGCTCCAGCCGCTGGCCACCCGACCCGGTTGCCGGCCACCCGGCAATGTGCACCAGCGATTACTCGTCGAGTGTGACGCCGGCGTCCTGGGCCAGATCCTGGAGCTTCAGCAGTCCGCGGGACACGAGTTGTCGAGCGCGTTCGGTGCTGACTCCCAGTTCCTCGCCGATTTCCCGGAACCGCAATTCGCGGCCGGACTTGGTCAGGCCGAAGCGCAGTTCCAGCACGGTCCGTTCCCGATCAGGCAATCCCCGCAGCAGACGCTGCACGACTTGCGGAGCGGGCGGGACGTCGCTGAATTCCGGCTCCGGACTGCGGTCGCAGGGCTGATCGAGCCCCCCCGAATCGAGTCCAATCGCAAATCGATGGCGGTAGCGGGCATTCTTCTGCTGCGAGCGGGCCAGCGTATTACGGATCGCCCAAGTGGCGTAGGTGCTGAACCGCAGGCCGCGGGTGTAGTCGAACAGCTCGACGGCGCGAATCAGGGCGAGTTGGCCTTCGCTGACGAGGTCGTCGAGCTCGCCCGGTCGCTGGACGGCGGCACCGGCCACCGAGACCAGCAGACGCAAGTTGCATGACACAATATAGTTACGAACCTGACGGGCCGACTGCAGCCGACGACGGATGCGACGGACCAGTCCGCCGTTTCCCCGTCCGGCGGCCAGCGTCTTCCGGAGCGATTCCGCCTCGCGCCGCAGTCCGTTCATCCGGCTGAACAGGCGAAATTCGTCGTCGCGTGTCAGGAGCGGCCATTCCCGCAGGCGGTTGGAATAGAGGAGTTCGCCCGACGGGTCGGCCGCGGCGCGAGGGGCCTCGTCGCTCAGGGGAAGCTCTGCAGCGCCGACGCTGACGGCGGCGATTGGCTCGTCGCCGCCGAAGAATTCGATCGCACTCTGAAGGTCAGTGGGTAAGGGAGCAGCGTGATGCCCGCTGGCTGCGGGTCGGTTCCGCGGATTCTTGAGTGTCGCTGAGGACATCCTCGACTCTCCTGCAATCGAAACGACCCGCGGGACTCGTCGGATCGCTTCAGAAGGTGGGACTGGAGCGACGCGCTGGTCGCGTCCAGGATGCACCCATTGTTGTCCTCGGTCCGACTTTCGTCAATTGTACGTGTCTAAATTGCCTGATCAGGTGGAGGGCCTTCGGAGATGCTTCCTAACAGAAAATCAACAAACGAGTTGCGATCAGGGCGACGCTGGGACGGCCTTTGCCGAGACGCGTCAGAATTTCCAGGGAAATCCGGCGATTTCCCAATGGACCGGCTCCGGTTTCCGGGGGTTGCTGCAGTCTGTGCAGATGCGGCCCAAGCTGATAGGATAAGGTTCCAGTTTGCGGGTGCGCTCCCGGTCTATCCGGACCAGCCGGTACCGTTTTCCAGACGGGTTGATGGCCGGGCGGCTCCCGAAATTTGTTCGCTCCTCAATCGATGAGGTTGATTCTTTTATGGCAGGCACTATGGCTGCTCCGGTATCGGACCGGCGGACGGAGTCGGTTCCGGTCGCTGAAAACGCGGATGAGCCCGTCGTAGCTCCCGTTCTCACGGTGGATCCCGCCGAACTCGACGAGTGGCTGGAGTCGCTCGACGACGTCCTCCACCGCTACGGTCGCGAACAGGTCGGCCAGTTGCTGACGCAACTCTTTGCGCGCGCTCAGGCGCAGCAGGTGCCGGTCGTTCCGTCGATCACGACCCCCTACGTGAATACCATTCCGCGCGAAGCCGAGCCGGCGTATCCCGGCGACCGGGCGATGGAGCGGAAGATCCGCAGCATCGTGCGCTGGAATGCGATGGCGATGGTCGTCCGCGCCTACCGGTCCGGTTCGGGCGTCGGCGGCCACATTTCCACCTTTGCCTCCTCAGCGACTCTCGTCGAGACCGGCTTTAATCACTTCTTCCACGCCCGGACGGCCGACCATCCGGGCGATTTTGTTTACTTTCAGGGCCATGCCTCGCCCGGCATGTATTCGCGGGCGTTTGTCGAAGGCCGCCTGACCGAGCAGAATCTGGAGAAATTCCGCCGGGAACTGCCGCGCGGGACGGGTCTCTCGTCCTATCCGCATCCCTGGCTGATGCCCGATTTCTGGCAGTTTCCGACGGTTTCGATGGGGCTGGGGCCGATCTGCTCGCTCTATAATGCGAGATTCCTGCGGTACCTGGAACATCGCGGCATCTGTCCGACCGCGAACAAGTCGCGAGTCTGGGCATTCCTGGGCGACGGGGAAATCGACGAGCCCGAATCGCTCGGGCAGATTTCGATGGCCGCCCGCGAGCATCTCGACAACCTGACCTGGGTGATTAACTGCAACCTGCAGCGTCTGGACGGCCCGGTCCGGAGCAACGGGAAGGTGGTTCAGGAGCTGGAAGGAATCTTCCGGGGCGCCGGCTGGAACGTCATCAAGGTCATCTGGGGCGCCGACTGGGATTCGATTCTGGAGGCGGATACGACCGGCGCGCTGCAGCAGCGGATGCTGGAAATCGTCGACGGGCAGTTCCAGCGCTACGTCGTCGAGTCCGGCGAATTCATCCGCCAGGACTTCTTCGGCAAGTCCCCCGAACTGCTGAAACTGGTCGAACACCTCAGCGACGACCAGATCAAAAATCTCCGTCGCGGCGGTCACGACGCCCACAAGGTCTACGCGGCCTATAAGTCGGCCGTCGACACCAAGGGCGTTCCGACGGTCATCCTGGCGCATACCATCAAGGGCTATGGCTTGGGCGGAAGCGCCGAGGGGAAGAACACCACTCACCAGCAGAAGAAGCTCGAAGAAGACGAGCTGCTGAAATTCCGCGACCGGTTCGAGCTGCCGATGTCCGATGAGGACACGAAGGCGGCCAAATTCTACAAGCCGGCCGACGACAGCGCCGAGATGAAGTATCTTCACGCCCATCGCCAGGCGCTCGGCGGCTACCTGCCGAAGCGCACGCCGACGGAAGAGCGTCTGCCGATTCCCGCCCCGACCGCCTTCCTGGACGCCATTAAAGCGTCCTACGGCAAAGACTGGTCGAGCACGATGGTGCTGGGTCGACTGATGGGCTGGCTGATGGCCAACAAGGAAATCGGCAAGCGGATCGTGCCGATCATTCCCGACGAAGCCCAGACCTTCGGCATGCACACGCTGTTTGCCCAGAACGGGATCTACTCCAGCAAAGGCCAGATGTATACCCCGGTCGACGCCGGGCAGATGGTCTACTATCGCGAGGCCCGCGATGGTCAGGTGCTGATGGAAGGGATCAACGAAGCGGGGGCGATGTCGTCGTTCGTCGCGGCGGGGACGGCGTACGCGAACGTCGGCATCAACATGGTGCCGTTCTACACGTATTATTCGATGTTCGGCTTCCAGCGGGTCGGCGATCTGATCTGGCTGGCGGGCGACTCCCGCTGCAAGGGCTTCCTCTGCGGGGGGACCTCCGGGCGGACGACGCTCAATGGGGAAGGCCTCCAGCACCAGGACGGCCACAGCCAGCTCATGGCGAGCAGCGTCCCGAACCTGCTGGCCTACGACCCCTGCTTCGGCTACGAGCTGGCGGTGATCATTCAGAATGGCATGGACCGGATGTACGGTCGCGGTGAAGACATCTTCTACTACCTGTCGGTCTACAACGAGTCCTTCGTGCAGCCGACGATGCCCGAAGGGGTCGAAGAAGGGATTCTGAAGGGGCTCTATCCGCTCGATCCGAAGCTGACCGCGAAGAAGCGGGGGGGACGTCCTCAGTTGATGGGGAGCGGCCCGATCCTGCGGGAGACGATTCGCGCTCAGACGATTCTGGCCGAAAAGTTCGGCGTGCAGGCCGACGTCTGGAGCATCACCAGCTTCAACGAATTGAAGCGGGACGCTCAGTCGACCGCCCGCTGGAACGCCCTGCATCCGGACCAGAAGCCGCGCACCAGTTACCTGGAATCGGCCGTGTCCGGCGTGAAGGGGCCGTTCATCGTTTCGAGCGAGAACGTGCAGCTCGTCGCGGAGCAGTTGCGGCCCTATATGCCGGGGCAGTACGTGGTTCTCGGCACGGACGGGTTCGGTCGGAGCGAGGCGCGCAGCACGCTGCGACGGCACTTCGAGATCGATGCGGAATGCGTGGCCTACTACGCCCTGCTGGCGCTGTCCCGCGAGGGGCAGTTCGATCCGCGCAAGCTGCCGCAGGCTCTGCGGGAACTGGGCGTCGATCCGGAAAAAGTCGACCCCGCGTTCGCCTGAAATCGTGTCGCGCCGTCGGGAGCGAGCTCCCGGCGGCGTCGATTGCAGACAGACTGTCAGCCGGCGTGAAGGCCGGAAGTTCGAGGCGGTTCACCGTCAGTCATGATGGAGCCGCCCCAGAGAAAATTGGGACGTCATGACGATTGAATTCAAACTGCCCGAACTGGCGGAGGGAATCGAGTCCGCCGACATTGCGGATATCCTCGTCGCCGCCGGAGATACGATTCAGGCCGACCAGGTCGTGATGGCTCTGGAAACCGACAAGGCCGTGATGGATCTCCGCTGCCCCCACGCGGGGAAGATTGGCAAGATCCTGGTCAAAGCCGGCGACACGGTCAAAGTCGGCCAGCCGATGCTGAGTATCGAGCCCTCGGGCGCCGCGGCGTCCAGCGTCAACGGCGGAGCGGCGAAAGCGGCTCCCGCCAAGGCGGCGCCCGTCGCGGCCTCTGTTGCCCGGGCCACTGCACCTGCTCCGGTCGCAGTCGCCTCCGTCGCCGGCCTGCCGATTCCTGCCGGCCCCGCCACCCGGCGACTGGCGCGAGAACTCGGCCTGAAGCTGGAAGCCCTGCGCGGCTCCGGCCCCGGCGGTCGAATCACTATGGAAGACGTCGCACGGGCGGCGGCCGGGAGCAGCTCGGGCGGCGGCGGCCTTGTCGCTCCGCCTCTCCCGGACTTCTCCAAGTTCGGCCCCGTCGAGCGGATCGCGTTTACCAAGCTGCAGAAGACGGCCGCCAACAACCTCAGCCTTGCCTGGCAGCTCATCCCCCACGTCACCCAGCACGACCTGGCCGACATCACCGAGACCGAAGCCACCCGTCGGCGGTTCCAGGAATCGGTCGGCAAGAGCGGCGTGAAGGTCACCATGACCGCGGTCGCTATCAAAGCGGCGGTGGCCTGCCTCAAGGCGTTCCCGAATTTCAATGCGAGCTACGATTCGGCGAAGGCCGAAGTCGTGTTGAAGCAGTATTACAACATCGGCGTCGCCGTCGACACCCCCAACGGCCTGGTCGTCCCGGTCCTCCGCGACTGCGACAAAAAGACGATCCTGCAGATCGCGACCGAGCTGGGCGAGATCGCCGAGAAGGCCCGCAACGGCAAGCTCGAGATCAAGGACATGATGGGGGGGACGTTTACCATTACCAATCTGGGAGGGATCGGCGGGACGTCCTTCACGCCGATCGTCAACTACCCGGAAGTCGCCATCCTGGGGATGTCCCGCAGCCAGCAGCAATTGCAGCTCGTCGACGGCGAAGTCCAGAGCCGGCTGATGCTGCCGCTGTCACTCTCTTACGATCATCGCGTGGTCAACGGCGCCGACGCCGCCCGCTTCATCGTCAAGCTGAGCGGGCTGTTTTCCGACGCCTTCCGCCTGCTGGTCGAATGCTGATCGGTTGGTGCCGAGGCTGCTGAGCGGCTAGAATTTCCTGGAGCCCGCGGGTTGCGATCCGCGGGCTCCTTCGCTGAATCGCCCGATCAATGCTCCTTGCTGAGAACAGAGTTTCCATGGCAGACATCCAGGCTCAACTGCTGGTCCTCGGTGGCGGTCCCGGCGGATATCCCGCCGCGTTTGAAGCCGCCGATCACGGGTTGAAAGTCGTCATGATCAACGACGACGAACGACCGGGCGGCGTCTGCCTCAACCGCGGCTGCATCCCGTCGAAGGCGCTCCTGCACGTCGCCAAGCTGATCAACGAAAGCAGCGAAGCCTCCGACTGGGGACTGACCTTCGCCAAGCCCAAAATCGACCTGAACAAGCTGCGAGACTGGAAGAACGCCGTCGTCGGCAAGCTGTCGGGAGGCGTCGGCGAGCTGTGCAAGGCGCGCGGCGTCGAACTGATTCCCGGCCGCGGCACCTTCATCAACGATCATCTGCTGGAAGTGAAGACCCGCGCCGGCAAGACGCTGACGGTCGAATTCGAGAAGTGCATCATCGCCACTGGGTCGACGCCCGCCGTGCCGCCGGTCTTTCAGATCGGCGATCCGCGCGTGATGGATTCGACCGGCGCGCTCGAACTGGCGGACATCCCCGGCAGCCTGCTGGTCGTCGGCGGCGGGTACATCGGCCTGGAAATGGGGAGCGTCTACGCCGCCCTGGGCTCGAAGGTCACCGTTGTCGAACTGACCGGCGGACTGCTGCCGGGTGCGGACCGCGATCTCGTCCGCCCGCTGCAGAAGCGGCTGGAATCGCACTTGGAAGCGATTCATCTCAACACGAAGGTCGAGGCTCTCGCGGCCGCGAAGAACGGTATCACCGCCACCCTCGCAGGCGAAGGAGTCGCCCCCAAGCAGACCTTCGACCGCGTCCTGATTTCGATTGGACGACGCCCGACCAGCAAGGGTTTCGGCCTGGAGAACACCGGCGTCGAAGTCGACGAGAAGGGCTTCATCAAGGTCGACGCCCAGCGCCGGACCAACGTGCCCCACCTGTTCGCCATCGGCGATGTCGCCGGCGAACCGATGCTCGCCCATAAGGCGACCCGCGAAGCCAAGGTCGCGGCCGAAGCGATTCTGGGGCAGCCCTCCGCTTTCGACAATACCGCGATTCCCGCCGTGGTTTTCACCGATCCGGAAATTGCCTGGGTCGGCCTGATGGAGCCCGAGGCCAAGGCCCGCGGACGTGATGTCAAAGTGGTCAAATTCCCCTGGGCCGCCTCAGGCCGGGCGATGACCCTGGCGCGGACGGAAGGGCTCACGAAGCTGGTGCTGGATCCCGCCACGGAACGGGTGCTGGGCATCGGCATCGTCGGCCCCGGCGCCGGCGAGATGATCGCGGAGGCCGCCCTGGCGGTCGAAACCGCAGCCGTCGCCCGCGACCTGGCGGAAACGATCCACGCCCACCCGACGCTGTCGGAAACCCTGATGGAAGCCGCAGAAGCCAGCTACGGCCAGGCGACGCACTTCTATCGCCCGAAGCGATGACGGACTCACGAAGTCTTCATCGCCGGGTGGACCATCGGCTATTGTGGCTGCTCGTCACCGGTCACTTGCAACAGCCCCCGCTGCAACACGAGGGGCGGGCCGGATTCGAAGCGTACGTCTGAGATCCAGTGCGCTGTTGGATAGATACGCAGTTCGTAAACGTATTCGCCCGGTGGATGATTCCCGAGGGCGAAGAACGTATATCCGCAGAGGTTCCCCTTAGTCAGCGGAGGGATCTTCTTCGGAGAACCCGAGTATCCCGCCGATACCGGCCACGTCTTCATGTTTCCGACCGCCAGCGGGGTAGGCTTGGGGGAGCCTTTCTTGACCACGGTCGCTTGCCGTGGCGAAATCTGCTGACGGTAGCGAATGCACGGCATTTCAACCGTGTTCCGTTCCGTTCCACGCCAGCCGCGCGGAATGACGGCCAATGTCATCGGCCAATACACCGTTTCCGTCAGCTCGCGGTCGGCGAATATCTGTCCGGGGAGATTGTTTGGCGTCACATCGACGTTGGCATAGAACCCGGTACGCTGGAGAAGCGTCACCACGTCGCCGATCGGTTCACCGCTTTCCAGCCGCGTGAAGGTGAATTGCTTTACGTAGGGAGCCGGGTTGGCCGGCAAGATCGGAGGCGGCTGGCGCGTCCACCAATACAGGCCCAATAACGCGGCGATCAGCAGCGCCGCGCCAATCACCATCCAACGCCAGTGTCGATTCTGTTTCACGTTTTCAGTGACCCGGAAAGGCCGCGACTGACTCATTTCCGTTTCGCGTCCCCAAGGCCCGCCAGACGCCCAGGTCGATTCCATCGGCGACAAAACGGACGCTGCCATCCGCGACAAGCACGTTGACGCCACCCGCATGCAGACTCGACGCGGGCATCAGGATGAGATCGACATCCACATCGAAGTCTTCGGGTCCGTTGTAGCATCCGGTCTGATTCGGAGCGAGAATGTGGTCATAACCGTACGACAAACGGTAGTTCATCGCGTTCGCGCCAAAGTGCAAAGGATATGTTGTCGTGCGATGATTGCGACAGTTCTCAGCCGCCAGATCCTCCTCCCCGCGCCCTGAGTATCGTGTTTCCGTCCACCACAAGAACCGCCGCGGTTCTCGATCCATGATCTCTGCGGTCCACGGCCCTCCCTTCAACGGCCGGACCAGTCGTTCCGCCATGGCGACTGTGTTCGACAGCCCGTCCGAAACGTCGCTGGGACGAGTATCCCGAGTCCGCGAATTTCGAAAGCCATTCATCGGCTCGAAGATCCGGAAGTGTATCCCGTCATTGAAGAAATAACTGGAGTCGCCCACAGCCATATTGGAAGTGACGATTGCATCTTCCGGGCACGCCAAAGTGGGGACTTGAAAATTCTCCGGAACTCTCTGCTCTAGAAGTGCCGTTCGCACGGCGGCCGCGTCCAAGTGCGGCAAGAGGCGATAGTACGCAGGTTCTGGTTTTTGCGACGTGGGAAACACACCTGTGCTTTCTGCGATCGACGCGATCCCGATGCCGATCTGCCGCAGATGATTCTGGCAAGTGGCTCGGCGCGATGCCCGGCGGCTCTGTTGAACCGCCGGGATCAGCAAGGCCGCAAGCAGACCCAGAATGCCTGCGACCACCAGCACTTCAATGATGGTGACGCCACTTCGGTCACAGCATCGATCACTACGAGTGTTTTGCATTCCGGCTCCGCCTTTCATGCATTCAAGTTCTGGAACTGCTCATTCTTCCGGCGCCGAGCTAGTGAAGAAGTAGGTCCAAGCTCCGCCGCCATACCGGTACTCGACTTGGTACATAACCGTCGCATCCTCGTCGGCAGGAAATATTAACTCATTAATCCTCCATTTGTAGAACCAGCCGTAGCCATCCATGTAATACGAACCAACGTAGTCGTAGTTCTCCGTTGCAATCAGCGTCCAAACGCCGTTGTTGACGGAGTACACCTTGGCTCGAAAGTCGTAGCTCGGGTCGGTCTGGATCTGCTCATCGAACACACGGAAGCCAGCCGCCTCGGCGTTGGCTGCCATTCCATTCCAGAGCGTCGCCGCCAAGATCAAAACCGCACCGTTAATTCCAGTCAGCCGCCGTAATGGTAACCGTTCACACCCCGCCCAGCAGCGACGGGGCGGGCTGACCGGCGAAGTGGGCTGTGACGGCGGCGGTCAGGTACTCGAAGCTGCTGCGAGATTGCCGATGGCAGGTTTCCACCACGGTTAGGATCGTCTCCACGAACCGGCTGCCGCTGGCGCTCTGCGTCCCAAACGACAGCTTCCGCCAGATCACCGCCGGACGCAACGCCCGCTCGCTGGCGTTATTCGTCGGCTCGACCCCCTCCACCTCCAGAAACGTCCACAGCCAGTCCCGATGGTTGTAGAGCGGCCGGCACATGCCCTGCAGTTTGCGGTTCCCGCTGAACACCCCGCGCAGCAGCAAGCCGTCGATCTCCTGCCGGATCGGTTGCATCAGACGCTCGAAGCCGCCGCGGGTGAGCGTGCCGTCCCGGCAGCGGGCCCAGTGTCGGAACAGTTCCTTCGTCGGCCGCATCAGGTCGTAGCCCAGACGCTTGACCTGCTGATCGGGATGATCGATCAGCGCCTGCCCTGTTTCTGTTATGTCAGGGCCCGTTTCAAATGCGCCCAGCACCATTGCGGCCGGCCGACGCTGTAGTACATCTTCGCCCGGTCGCAGTTGACCACCCCGTCGAAGGCGTCGGTCAGCAGATCCTGCAGGACCGTCGCGGCCCGCGTGGTCCGCAACGCGAAGACCGTGTACGAGCCGGCGACGAACGTCCACAGCCAGCTCTTGCGGTTCGCTTCCTTCGTCGGCGATTCGTCGATCCCCAGCACCGTCTCGGCCGGCAGTTGTTTCGACAGTTCGTCATAGGACGGCGCGAGGGCGGACGTCGCCAGGTTCTGCAGCTTGACCACCCAGCCCGGCGAACAGGGCTGGTTCAGCACCTGTTCGAGGAACAGCGCGACTCGCCGCTTGCTCTGCTTGAAGCAGCCCATGAGCAGCGCCGCGAGGGCCACCAGCCGCGGTCCGGCCTGGCCCTGGGGCACGCCCGGCGGCAGTTCGCCGCAGGTGCTCGTCGCGCAGCAGGGGCAGGTCAGGCGATGCCGCTGGTATTCGGTGACGAGCGGCTTGATCTCGGGCACGTCCCACACCTGATGCCGCCACGGCTGCGGATCGTCCCCCGTCAGCGGCTCGCCGCAACACCGGCAGGCCTCCGGTTTGACCGTGATGACCGTCTGGCATTGGTCGGTGGGAATCAAAGCCCGCTCGTGCTTCGGGTGCCCCGGCTGACCGCCCCGTTTCTTGCCGCTCTTCGTTTTTTGCGGCGGGAATTTGGCGTGCGGATGCTCGGTGCTGGGCGGCAGGGACGAATTGCGGGGCGTTTTCTTGAGCGTGGCGATCTCGGTTTCGAGGGCGGCGATGCGCCGTTCGTAATGGTCGATCACCGCCTGCAGCAGCGCCCGGAATTCGGGCGGCAGGGCGGCGATCTGCTCAGGAGTCACCGGCGACGTTTCGTGCGACATGCCGATGATGTCGCCGATTTCGCCGCGGGCGCGAAGACCAGATCTCAACCGACGAGGCCGGCGGGGTGTGAACGGTTACGCCGTAATGTCCCGATCATTCTCATCGCCCCCTGATTCCGATGATGAACAGTTCGAGTCATCCATGACAGACACACCATAGCGATTCCATCAGGATGATCACGATACAGTTCAGGAACATACTGTCAACTGTTTTTTTGCCGCTTGTGCAGGTTTTACTGATGCGAACGGGCGTATAAACTCGGCACGATCCGCTTCAGGCTGGATTGAAAACCGACGGTATGGGGCGTTGCGGTTCCGTCTCTCTTGCCTTTGGAATCGTCCGAGTGCTTCAAGTTCGTACTTTTGTGCCATCTGCGAATGTCTATTTGGATTGCTCAGTGCCCCGGCATGGCTTCACAAGAGTCGGCAGCCCAAGCGGAGCCTGGTAAGTCCCGAAGCGATAGCCGACCAAGGCCAATGACATGCTCACCGTCAAGGGTGAGCATGTCATCCGGTTTCTCAACCGGCATCCACATACGGACCGCGGAAGAAGCCGCTGCTTTCCGGGCCGCGATACGTGACCGCCATCGCCGGATCGCGAATGATGCTGCCGCCGGCGTGAATCGAACGCATCGCAAAATCGCACAGCGTGCTCGTCAGCAGCGTCCGCTCCACCGGGTACGGAGGCTTCCCGGCCGCGAAGAACTGCTCGATGTTCCAGGTCAGCGGATCGAAGAACCTCGCGCCGGGAGGCGACGGCAGATAGAAGCAGGTCGAGACCGGATCCGGCCGGCCACGGACCGTCGCGGCGAAGCCAAAGTCGGAGACCTGTTCGATCAGATTCAGAACCGTGGCCTTGGTGCCGTCCTGGTATTCGACGAACACCGCCAGCGGCTGCTTCACGTTCTGCTCGACCGGTCCGACGTTGCAGCTCTGGCAGCGGGACAGGGCCGCGTCGAGCAGCCGACGGGACCAGCGACCTGCCGCCGCCGCTTTCCACACTGCGTCTCCCTGCACGCACTCCAGCGACTTCACGCCGGTCTCCCCGCCCGCCCGGCGTTCCAGCATGCTCTGCAGCACTTCGAGGGCGTGGAACAGATAGATCTCCACCGGACCCCGGTCGTAGCCGAAGCAGACCACCGCTTCTTCAAACGGCGTTTCGAGCGGCGGTTCGATTTCCGGCTGGCGCCAGGTGACCGGCAGCGATGAGCCGGCCATCAGACCGAAACCCAGCTCCCGCGAAGTTGCCACCATGCGAGCCGCATTGGCGTGATCGTACGACAGGTGCTTGTCGACGAAGATCGGCACGCTCCGTCCGCTCTTGCGGAACACGTTGACGATCTTCTCGAACAGCTCGTAGCGGGGATAGAGGATCTGCCCTCGCTCGTTCAGCGGATAGTCGCCATGCTCGATGATCAGCAGGATCGCGTCGACATCCAGTTTATCGGGACCGCCAATTGCCGCTTCGACCGTCTTGCACAGCTCCACGCCGTGCCGCTCGCACGTCTCCGGGCTGAGATCGTGTTCGGGGATCTGGTCGTTGTACATCCGGACGAGGTCGAACGGCGGCTGATGATGAAAGCCGTTGCGGGTATAGCCCAGCAGGAACCGCCCTGCGATGTGATACGCGTGCGACCGCAGCCGGTAAATCGAATTGATCGCCGCCACGCGCGGACGGCGGCCGCTGGCCGGGGACGCCGACGGGGCCTCCTGAGCGTCGGCAGCAGACGACAGCGACGATGCGGCGGCCAGACTGGCGGACGACGCCGCCAGGAACCTGCGACGGGAGAAACCGCGGGGCAAGTCGGACGACAGCGGCATGCGAGGCTCCGAAGTGTTTCAGGGAAACGGTCAGGGGCGTTTTGTCTCGTCCGTATGCAGTTGCTGCAGTTGCTGGACGATGTCGGGATTCGAATCCATCAGGTTGGTCCGCTCGGCGGAATCTCGGGCGATGTTGCTGAGGAACAGAGGAGGCCGCTCGGCCGCCTTCGCGCCCGGCTTGTTGCCGACGGTCGTGTCCTGTACGTTGCCGATCAGCTTCCAGTCGCCATGACGGACCGCCCATTGCGCATTCGGTCCGTTGCCGACCTGCCAGTGGAGCGTCTTGTGCGGCGAGGGAGCGTCGGCCGACTTGAGCACCGGCGTCAGGCTGAGACCGTCGATATCCGTTTCCGGGAGCTGGACTCCGCAAAGTTCCGTCAGCGTCGGGAACCAGTCGCAGGCATGGGCCACCTGATTGCGGACTTCTCCCTGCGGAATCTGTCCCGGCCAACTGATCATCGCCGGCAGTCGGATGCCTCCTTCGAAGAGGCTGAACTTCGCGCCGCGGTAAGGACCGGCGCTGCCACCTCCCCAGTGCGCCCGTTCCTCGGTCGAGTGACCATTGTCCGACTGCAGCACGACGATGGTGTTCTCGCGCAGGCCGGTCTGATCGAGATGCTTGAGCAGTCGCCCGATCCGCTCGTCCTGGCTGGCCAGAAACGCCGCATAGAGACGCCGGGAATACTCCAGATCTTTGAATCGCTCCAGCCACTTCGCCTCCCCCTGGTAGGGATAGTGCGGGGCGTTCATCGCGAAGTAGAGGAAGAACGGCTGCTCCCGGTGCCGGTCGATGAAAGTAATCGCCTCGTCGGCCATCAGTTCGGGGAAGTATTGGCCGTCGTGAAAGACTTCGCGACCGTTGCGGTGGAGGTCGTGAATGTTCGGCCCGCTCCAGTAGAAGAAGTGAGACCAGTTGTCGATGCAGCCCCCCATATGTCCGAACGAATGGTCGAACCCCTGGGCGAGCGGCAATGTTTCGGGGGTGTAGCCCAGGTGCCACTTGCCGATGTGGGCCGTCGCGTAACCTGCGCCGCGAAACGCTTCCGCGATCGTCACCTGTTCGGGTGGGAGCGCCCCTTTCTCGCCGGGCTGTGAAGCGCAGTTGCCGGGGACGCCGGCGCGGACGGGATAACGCCCGGTCAGAATGCCCGCCCGCGATGGAGAACAGACCGGCGCCGCCGAATAAAACTGCGTGAACCGTACGCCGCGGGCGGCGAGAGCGTCGATGTTCGGCGTCACCAGATCCGTCGAGCCATAACACCCCGCGTCAACCGCCCCCTGATCGTCCGTCAGGATGAAGACGACGTTGGGGGGGGTGGCGAATGCTGACTCGCTGGAGAACGCCCAGCAGCCGAACATCAGAAGCACCAGTCGGGGCAGCATCCGGCAAAATCCTTCATAAGATCGATGGCGTCTCTCTTTACCACGACAGGCTGTTGACGCGGAACGCGCTGCCCGTGAGGATACTCGACACTTCCCATCGCGAACAGACTCCGCCAACACCCTGATTCCACGACCTGGAGCCGACGTCATGTTGACGCGACTGATGATGACGCTCGCTTCATTGACGGCCGCAACCGTCGTCCAGGCCGCCGATCGGCCGAACGTCATCGTAATCCTCGCCGACGACCAGGGCTGGGGCGACCTCAGCGTGCATGGAAATACCAACCTCAGCACGCCTCACATCGACTCGCTGGCGCGCGACGGGGCGATCTTCGACCGCTTCTACGTCTGCCCCGTCTGTTCGCCGACACGGGCCGAGTTCCTGACCGGACGCTATCACCCGCGCGGCAACGTCTGGAATGTCTCCACCGGCGGCGAGCGGCTCGACCTCGACGAGCGAACCATCGCCGACGCCTTCGCCGCCGGCGGCTACGCCACCGCCGCATTCGGCAAATGGCACAACGGCATGCAATACCCCTATCACCCGAACGGTCGAGGATTCCAGGAATACTACGGCTTCTGCTCGGGACACTGGGGGGACTACTTCAGCCCGCCGCTGGAGCACAACGGAAAACCGGTCCGCGGCAACGGCTTCATCATCGACGACCTGACCGACCACGCGTTGACCTTCCTGGAACAGCACCGTCAGCAACCGGTCTTCTGCTATCTGGCGCTCAACACGCCCCACTCGCCGATGCAGGTTCCCGACAGCTTCTACAAAAAGTTCGACAACAACGAATTGCCGCTGCGTTATCACGGCAAAGAGCGGGAGGAGCTCGACCACACCCGGGCCGCACTCGCCATGTGCGAAAACATCGACTGGAACGTGGGACGCGTCCTGGCGAAGCTCAATGAACTGAAAATCGCCGACAACACGATCGTCCTGTACTTTTCCGACAACGGTCCGAACGGCTGGCGCTGGAACGACGGGATGCGCGGGCGCAAAGGAACTACGGACGAAGGGGGCGTCCGCTCGCCGCTGCTCGTCCGCTGGCCCGGCCAGATCCCCGCGGGAACGAAGATCCCGCAGATCTCCGCCGCCATCGATCTGCTGCCGACCCTTCTCGACCTGACCGGCGTCCAGCGCGTCGGCGACAAGCCGCTCGACGGCGTCAGCCTGGCCCCCTTGCTCCGTGGCAAGACCGCGGAACCGACGGACCGGATGATCTTCTCCCACTGGGCCAACAAAGTCAGTGTCCGGACCCAACAGTACCGGCTCGATGCGGCCGGCCGCCTCTACGACATGCTCGCCGATCCCGGCCAGCAGACCGACATCAGTAAGCAACAGCCCGACGTCGCCGCCCGCCTCGCCGCCGCCGTCAAAGACTGGGAAGGGACCGTCCTGGCCGAAATGGTCCGCGAAGAACGCCCCTTCACGGTCGGCTATCACGAGTTCCCGGTCACGCAACTACCGGCCCGCGACGGCATCCCGCACGGCGGCGTCGAGCGCAGCGGCAAGGCCCCGAACTGTTCGTTCTTTACGAACTGGACGACCACCGAAGGCCGGATCACCTGGATCGTCGACGTCCACACCGCAGGCGCCTACGAAGTCGTCGTCGACTACGCCTGCCCCGCGGTCGACGTCGGCTCGACCATCGAACTGAGCTGCGGCCCGCATCGGCTGAAAGCGAGAATCGTCGAGGCCCACGACCCGCCCCTCCGCGGCCACGAGCATGACCGGGCCTCACGCGGCTCAGAATCCTACGTCAAAGACTTCCAGCCCCTGACGCTCGGCGAACTGCAGCTCGATCGCGGCCCCGGAACTCTCACGCTTCGCGCGACCGACATCCCCGGCAAAAACGTGATGGAAGTCCGCGGCCTGTGGCTCACGCTCAAACCGTAATTCGCAATTCGCACCTGATACGCCTCAGAGGAATTCCGACATGCGGATTATCCTGACCCCAGTAGCCCTGTTCTCGATCGTGCTTTCCGCTCTGTCACCGGCCGCCGCCGAGAAACCGAATATCGTCGTGATCCTCGCCGACGATCTCGGCTACGGCGACGTCCGCTGCTACAACCCCGAAGGCAAAATCGCCACGCCCCACATGGACCGCCTCGCCGCCGAAGGCGTGCGATTTACCGACGCCCACACTCCATCGGCCGTCTGCACGCCCACGCGGTACGGTCTGCTGACCGGCCGCTACTGCTGGCGATCGAAGCTCAAAAGCGGCGTCCTCGGCGGCCTCAGTCCACGGCTGATCGAGCCCGATCGCCTGACCATCGCGTCGCTGCTGAAAAGCCAGGGCTACCACACGACCGCCGCCGGCAAGTGGCACCTCGGGATGAACTGGAAGAAGTTGCCCGGCAAGGACGTGGCGGAGCTCAATATCGAAGCCGCCGATCAGGTCCACAACGTCGACTACACGCAGCCCGTCACCGACGGCCCCAACAGCGTCGGCTTCGACGATTACTTCGGCATCAGCGCGTCGCTCGACATGGTCCCCTATGCCTACCTCCGCAACGATCGGCTGACCGCACCCCCCGTCGGTGATCGCGCATTCCTCATGATGGCCGGCCGAGACAACGGCGGCAAAACCCGCCTCGGCCCCGCCGCTGCAGATTTCGACGCCGCCAACGTGCTGCCCGAACTGACCCGCGAAGCCGTCCGCTCGATCGGCGCCCGCGCCGAAGCCGCCCGCAACGGAAAACCTTTCTTCCTCTACCTGCCGTTTGCCTCTCCCCATACTCCCATCCTCCCCACTGCCGACTGGCTGGGAAAGAGCGGCCTGAATCCCTATGGCGACTTCGTCATGCAGACCGACACGGCCGTCGGCGAAGTCCTTCGGAAGCTCGACGAGGAGGGACTGTCCAGCAACACCCTCGTGGTCGTGACCAGCGATAATGGCTGCTCGCCGCAGGCCCAATACCCGGAACTCCTCGCCAAAGGCCACAACCCCAGCGGAATTCTGCGTGGGCATAAGGCCGATCTTTATGAAGGGGGCCACCGCGTCCCGTTCCTCGTCCGCTGGCCGGGACATGCTCCCGCAGGAAAGACCGGCGAGCAACTCGTCTGCCTGACCGACGTCCTCGCCACCGTCGCCGACATCCTCGACGCTCCACTGCCGGCGAATGCCGCGGAAGACAGCTTCAGCTTCCTGCCGGTGCTGACGGGAACCACGGAAGCGCTTCGCCCCGATCTGATCTCCCACTCGATCAACGGCTCCTTCGCGATCCGCGAGGGAAAGTGGAAGCTGCTCCTCTGCCCCGGATCGGGAGGCTGGAGCGCACCCCGTCCCGGCAAAGACGACACGAGCGCCCTGCCGCTCGTCCAGCTCTTCGATCTGGAGGCCGACATCGGCGAACGCGACAATCTGGCCCTCAAACACCCCGAAGTCGTCGAACGACTGACAACGCGGCTCGAAGCGCAAGCGGCGGCAGGTCGCACAACTCCGGGACCGCGGCAGCCGAACACGACGCCGGTCGATCCCTGGAAAGCCGGGCGGGACGCCCATCGCCCGCTAGCCCGCAAGCCCCGGTGAATTGTCGCCGGATCGAACGCCCGATTAAAATCCGGCCGCGTTAGCACTCGCTCACGGTTTCCACGGAAGGATTCGCATGACTCACTCCTCGCCCGAAAAGATTCTGCAGGTCGGCTTCGGCTTCTGGTCCTCCAAGACGCTTCTCAGCGCCGTCGAACTCGGCGTCTTCACCGAACTGGCGAAACAGCCCGAAAACCTGCACGAGCTGCAGACCCGGCTCGGGCTCCATCCTCGTTCCGCCGCCGATTTTCTCGACGCCCTCGTGGCCCTCGGATTTCTGGAACGGACCGACGGCGTCTACCGCAATACGCCGTCCACGGATCTGTTCCTCGACCGGAATAAGCCGTCGTACGTCGGCGGCATCCTGGAGATGAGCAGTCACCGGCTCTATCCGTTCTGGGGCCACCTCACCGAAGCCCTCCGCACCGGCGAGCATCAGAACGAAACCCGCCACGGCGGCGAAGACTTCTTCGGCGCCCTCTACGCCGACCCGCAGCGACTGCGGGAATTCCTGCGGGCGATGTCCGGACTCAGCCGGGGCGCCAACATGGCGATCGCCCGCCAGCTCCCCTGGGCTCAGTACAAGACCTACGTCGATGTCGGGACTGCCCAGGGAGATCTCGCCGTGCAGATCGCACTGGCCAACCCGCACCTGACCGGCATCGGTTTCGACCTTCCCAAGGCCGGGCCAGTCTTCGACGACTACGTGGCGGAAAACGGGTTGTCAGATCGCGTCCGCTTCCAGCCGGGCGATTTTTTCAAAGACGAGCTGCCGCGGGCCGACGTCATCCTGATGGGCCACATCCTGCACGACTGGGGCCTCGACGATAAACAGATGCTGATCCGGAAGGCCTGCGACGCCCTGCCAGATGGCGGCGCGCTCGTCGTCTACGACGCATTGATCGACGACGATCGCCGGCAGAACGCGTTTGGCCTGTTGATGAGCCTCAACATGCTGATTGAGACGCCCGCCGGTTTCGATTACACCGGGGCCGACGGCTGCGGCTGGATGCGCGAGGCCGGTTTCCGCGAAACTCGGGTCGAACACCTGGTCGGCCCCGATTCGATGATCGTCGCCATCAAGTAGCCGTCTCCCACATTCGCAATTCGGACGTAACCTCCATTTCCGAAATGCGTTGCGTCCGAACCGCGATTCAATTTCCCGCCAGTGACTTGGCAGGCCCCGCGACGGCTGCTAAACTCCCCAACTCGTTTTTCGGGGAACCCGCGGTTCCGTATGTTCAGGTGAGAGACCATGGCCAAGAATCAGCGTAAAGTGAAGCCCGCCAACCACGGCAAGCGTCCGTGCAGCGCCAAGCATCGCAAGTCCCGCAAGAAGGGCATGGCGATCTGAGGCCTCTGGTCTTGGCGAAATTGATTCGGCACAGGCGATGTCGCTCCGCGGCGTCGCCTGCTTCGCTTTGCCGCGGTTCAGCCAAGCTGCAGGGACTGGTTGCGAAGCACTGGGGTGGCTGGGTCGAGTCTTCGAGCCCCCAGTATTTCCCCCAGCGCCCCTCAGAATGGCGACTGCGCCGCCTTCAGGACGCCCGGTTCCTCCCGCTGGATGCGGTCGAGAAATGCCTTCGCCAGCTTCGCGGTCTCCGCTTCGGGCATTTCCGACTGATCCTTCGCGCAGGCCAGCACGAACTGCACGATCCGCCGCTTCGCCGACGAGGTCTCAAACGGCGGCTTGCCATACGCCGTCGTCAGCCGTTCCAGCACCGACCAGTCCTTCGCCCGCGACAGGTCGCTGAGCACCACCTCCGCCATGTCTTCCCGGTCGAGGAAGCCCCGCAACGCCCCCTGCAAATCCGCGGCGGGAATGCGATCCCGCCCGTACTGCCACATGAACCGCAGGGCATTGAGGAACGCGTACATTTCGCCCGTCGGGAGTGACGGATCGCCCAGCTTGGCCGCGATCAGCTTCTGCAGCGCCGGCTCTCCCCGCAGCAGCAGATAGCCCCCCATCATGCCGTCGTGCCCCAGCCGGACCTCGTCCGCCGCCGGCTTCGACAGCACCTGACTCTCCAGGAATTTCGCGTCGTTGTCGTCGCCGCACAGTCCCAGCAGCATCCCGTAGAAACCCCGGCGGAGAGGCGGCGTCTCCGCCGATTCCAGCCACTGCCGGAGCTTGGCCCGCGGCAGCAGCTCTGCCAGCGCCACGACATCTTCATATGGGGCTTTGCTGAATTCCGAGAAGGCGTCCCCCGCCAGCAGGGGGTCCGAGAATTCCAGGAACCGCAAAAAGTACTTCAGGCGATCGGGCCCGGACTTCTCAGGCGACGGCGCCTGCCGTACGTATTGAAAACTGATCTCAGAAATCTCGACCGGCAAGTCCCAGGCAGGCTCCCCGTCCTGCCAGCGGCCGAACATCAGGAACAGCTCACCCTTCTTCCCGGTCCGCAGAAACGGCCACTCCAGCAGGTCATCCTTCTTCCAGGTTCGCCCCTGCGAGTTCTTCGCCACCCGCCACGGGTCGACCACCTGAAACGCCGTCTTCGCCCCGGCGTCGGGATCATTGGGGTCGGACTGGGATTCCACCCACTGCACCAGCACCACCATGTCCGACTCGGCCACCTTCTCCGACAGCGTCGGCTGCGAAGGGGGACAAAACGGACAGCCGGGAGCCGCGAGCGCACCGTCAGCGGACGCAACCAGAGCCAGACAGCACCAGAGCCACCGCATGGGACATCCCTTCCCGAGCGCCGCAGTTCCAACCTACTTCAGAATGAAGAACCGCTTGGCTTCGCTGACCGTCTTCGGGTCCTTCTTTTCCAGCTCGGCCAGGTTCAGCGAGGCCACCTTCGCCAGGTCTGCGGGGACCGCTTCCGGATGCTTCTTCGCTTCGTTCTCGCACGCCAGGTAGAACCGCACGATCGCCCGCTTGATCGACGGAATATCGTACTCCTGCTGACCGTACATCCCCATCAGACGGTCGCTGATCGACCAGTCCTTCCAGCGCGCCAGATCCGCGATCACCAGGTCCGTCAGCTCCGGTCGCTCCAGCAGAATCCGCATCGACTGCTTCAGACGTTCAGGAGGAATCCGGTTGTCCCCGTACTGCCACATGAACCGCAGCGCCTGCATCGCCGCGTATGTTTCGCTGAACGGCGCCTTCTTGTCGGCCAGCTTCGTCTGCTCCAGGACTTCCAGACCCTTTTCGCCGGTCAGCAGCAGATAGCCACCCATGATCCCGTCGATCCCCAGCCGGAAATCTTCCCCCGACTCGGTGATCTTCTGCTGCATCAGCTCCGCATCATCCGCGTTCCCTGCCAGTCCCAGCAGCAGGCCATACAGCCCCATCCGGCCGGGCGACGTCTCAGCACTGGTCAGCCACTTGCGGACCTTGTCCCGCGGCATCTCTTTGGAAAGCTGCGTGATGTCTTCATAGTTCGCGTTGGCGAATTCGCCGTAGGCGTCCGCCGAGATGATCGGGTCCGCGTTTTCCAGGTACGTCAAAAAGTACCGCAGCCGGTCCGCCGCCTTGGCGTCGGGCTTCGGCGCATGCTTCATGTACTTGTAGCTGGTCTCGGAAACCTCCAGCGGGCTGCCCCAGTCGATCTCCTTGCCGCTCTTCGTCCCCAGCAGCAGGAACTGTTCCCCCTCTTTGCCGGCCCGGTAGCGGACCAGGGAAATCGCGTCTCCCGCCTTCCACTTGCCATCGGCCGGCTGATGGGCCACTTCGACCACCTTGTAGATCGTTGACCCGCCGTCGACGCTCTTCCCCTTCTCGCCGCCGGCCCAGCTCACCAGCAACGCGGCGTCCGCCTGGGTGAGCTGTTCGGTCAGAGTCAGCGACGGGGCCGAGCAGAAGGGGCAGGCCACCGCGGTCGCCAGCGACAGCGTGACGACGGCAAGAGCGGCAAAGGCGGGCAGGCGCATGGCGGAGACTCCGGCAGATCAGAGGGCGGGCCAGAACACCTTCAGTCTACCGGGCCGGCCGGGGCGAGGAAACGGGAACCCGGTTTCCTGACGATTTCGGGAGGGCGGGCGGCCCTCGTTCGACCCCGACAGTTCGCGGTCTTGAAGGCTCTTCGCCCCGGCAGGGGCGACGGGTTGTAGCCACGGGTGGAGCGGCGGTTCCGACCGACGCGCAACCCGTGGGGCGGTCCCGGAGAGTGCCGGGATCCTTGGCGGAGCGAGGGAGACCGCTTCCGTCAGGTCGCCACTCCATCGCCCCTTCCGGGGCGGCTGCGTGTGACCAACCCGTATCAACGACCGTCCTCCCGGCTACTCGTCCTGCATCTGCCCGTCCTGGAACTCGTCGGCGTCGTTCCACTCGCCCTGCTCCTCCGCCTGCCAGGCCGCCAGCTCTTCCTCGAACTCCTGCGTTTCCCGCGGGTGGAAGCCGGGCTTCTGGTTGGAATCCCCCTTGGACCGGAAGTAAACCTTGACCGGCACCTCCTGGAACGGCAGGTGCTCCCGCAGGTAGCCGAACAGATACCGCTTCCACGACTCGTCGAACAGCACCGCATCGTTGCACTTGATCACGATCGTCGGCGGCTCGGTCCCCACCTGCGTCGCGAACAGAATCTTCGCCGTCCGGTTCTGCCGCATCGGCGGCGGCCAGTTGGCCACGCCCGCCCGGATCACCCGGTTCAATTCGCCGGTGGTGACCCGTTCGCGGGCCTGTTTGTGAATCGTCTGCGCCAGGTGGATCAGCTTCTTCACGTTCCGGCCGGTCAACGCCGTCACAAAGGCCACCGGGACGTAACGCATGTCGGCGAAGAGTTTGAAGAGGTACTCCGACCACTGCTCCATCGACATCTCGCCCGACAGATCCCACTTGTTGACCACGAAAATGCAGGGCTTGCACTCGTCCCGGATCTCCGACACGAGCTGCTTGTCCACGCGGGAGACGCGCTCGGTGCAGTCGAAAAACATCAGCACCACATCCGCCCGGCGGATGCTCCGCTTGGCGCGGGCCAGCCCGTACCACTCGACGCTGTTGGCCAGGCTTTTCCGCTTGCGGACGCCGGGTGTGTCGATGGCGATGAACGACTTGCCGTCCGCCTGAAACCGGATATCCACGCTGTCCCGCGTCGTCCCCGGAATCTCGCTGACGATCATCCGCTCGGTCTCGGCGAGCTGGTTGATGAACGTGCTCTTGCCGACGTTCCGCCGGCCCACGATCGCCAGCTTCAACTCCGGATCCGCCTCGCGGTCGCCCCCCTCTTCGGGCTCCATCGCGTCGGCTTCGGGCAGCGTCTTCAGGATCGCCTTCAGCAGTTCCTTCTGATTCCGGTTCCCTTTGACGCTCGTACAGATGACCGGCGCGTCCACGATGCCGAAGAATTCCGCGACTTCCTGGTCCGTCTTCGGCGAATCGCACTTGTTGATCACCAGCAGCTTCGGCTTCTGGATCTTCCGCAGCCGCTGCCCGACCTCGCGGTCGAGCGGCGTAATGCCAACCGGACCTTCCACGACGAACAGGATCACATCCGCCTCATTGATGCCGATCTCGATCTGGCGCTCGATATCCGCCTCCAGATCGTCCCGGTCGACGATCCCGATGCCCCCGGTGTCGACCAGCTCGAAAAAGCGATCCTCGACGTGCATCAGATACGTCACACGGTCGCGCGTCACTCCCGCCATCGGGTCGACAATCGAAATCCGCTTGTGGGACAGCCAGTTCAGCAGCGAGCTCTTGCCGACGTTGGGCCGTCCAATGATGGCCACTTTGGGGACAGACATGATCTTCTCAGGCAGGAAAGCGGGGTGAGGCAGCGGGAAACGCCTAATCATACCCGGAAGGGAACCGGATTTCTCGCAGAGACGCAGAGCAGAACGCGGAGGACGCAGAGAAGACAGAGGAATTGCGATTCTTCAGCCTCGAACGCGCATGCAGAATCCCTTTACAGATCGTTTTTGTTGCGTTACAGTCATACGCAACACTTCCAATCTGTGGAGATGCACGTGACCGCAACGCCCTGGGAACTGACCCGCGAAAGCTTCCTGTCCGAGGATGAAGTCGCTCGGCTGCTGGCCCATTTGCGACAGGTCGAACAGGAATCGAGCGACCGGAGTGCAGCCGCGACGGATCGGGTGATCATCGAGACGCTGCTCTTCTCGGGCGTTCGCAATACCGAGTTCTGCCGGCTGCTCATTGCGGACACCTGCATCGCCACAGGCCGGCCCGAGTTTCAGGTTTCCGAGCGTCCAGGCGAAGTCCGCACGGTCCATCTGCCCCGCAGCCTGTGCGAGCTGCTGGAAAGCTACGTCCGCGAATTCCATCCTCAGCGTCTCCCTGCCGGCGTCCGGCCGGACGACATTGAACAGCCGCTGATTCTCAACGAACGCGGCAAACCCTACGAGCGAACCGCCCTCTACCGCCGGGTCGTGAGAATCCTCTCCGCCGCCGGGCTCGCGGAGCGAGCCAGCGTGCAACTGCTCCGGCATACCTACGGCTATCTCGCCTACAAACGAACCGGCGGCAATCTGCTGTTCGTCCAGCAACAGCTCGGCCACGCCCATCCGATGGTCACGGCCATCTACGCCCAGTTCGTCCCGTTCAACCAGCCTGATCTCGCCAACGCCGTCGCGGAACGTCCGTAAGAATACGGCCATTTCATCCCGTTCTGGAACCTGCCAATGACTGCAACCGTGGAACTGAATGATGTCTATCCCGTTGTCCGGGAACTGATCGCCGACGGCCTGGGAATTGAAATCGAAGACATTCAGCCCGATTCGCTCTTCGAGGATGATCTCGGTGGAGAATCGATCGATTACCTCGATCTTCAATTCCAGGTGGAAAAACGCCTGGGAATCAAGAACTCGATCTTAGGCGTCATCAAGCACGACGCATGGGAGTGCGACGCCGACGGGCGGCTGACTCCCTCATGCCTGGTTCGACTGCAGACTCAGTACGCAACTCTCGACTGGACCCCGCTGACTAGCCAGCCCGGCCCACAGTTGCCAAAGCAGCTCATGACGGTCGGAAACATCTGCAAACTCATCCAACACGCTGCCCGTCAGCAATAGTCCGCGAACGACGCCTCGCCCAAAACGCAAACGGGCCGGAGAGTTCCCCATTGGAAAACTCTCCGGCCTGTCAAATGGATCGATAAGTGCGCGGACGAGATCGAGCGATTACTGGGCGAATTCCGGACGCCGACGGCGGAGCTGGTCTTTCAGCCGGTTCACGATGCTCGAATGCATCTGGCTGACGCGGGACTCGGACAGACCCAGGGTCGTTCCGATTTCCTTCATCGTCAGCTCTTCGTAGTAGTACAGGATGATGATCAGCCGCTCGTTGCGGTTGAGGCCCTTGGTGACCAGCTTCATCAGATCCCGCTTCTGGATCCCCTTCGTCGGGTCCTCGCCTTTGGAGTCCTCGATGATGTCGATCTCGCGGACGTCCTTATAGCTGTCGGTCTCGTACCACTTCTTGTTGAGACTGACCAGGTTGACCGCGCTGGCTTCGCTCTTGAGCCGCTCGAATTCCTCGATCGGCAGTCCCATCTTGCGGGAGATTTCCGTATCGGACGGCGGACGGCCCAGTTCGGCTTCCGCCTCTTTCCGGGCGGCCTCCATCTTGCTGGCCTTGCTGCGCACCAGCCGCGGAACCCAGTCCATCGTCCGCAGTTCGTCCAGCATCGCCCCGCGAATTCGCGGCACGCAGTACGTCTCGAACTTCACGCCGCGTTCGAGGTCGAACGCCTCGATCGCATCGATCAGCCCGAACACGCCCGCCGACATGAGATCGTTCAGGTCGACGCCATCGGGGAGCTTGGACCAGACACGCTCGGCGTTGTATCGGACCAGCGGCAGGAACCTCTCGATCAGAGCGTTTCGCAGCTCCTGATTCGATTGATCCTGCTTGAACGCGTTCCACAGCTCGCCAATGTCGTCGGTTACCTTTGTGACCATCCGACCCTCCATGGTGAGTCTACTTCCTTAAGCACCGGATTCGCTCGCGACCTCCGCAGCCTTCAGCGAGTCGATCCAGCGGGCGAAGTCCCCGTTGGCCTGCTCGTCCATCAGCCGCTCAGCCACACCACCACACAACAGCCCCATGACGTAGAACGCGACGACGCGAAACAGCGCAAGCTGAATCACCCCGACCAGATCTCCGCCCGCAATCAGCCCCACAAGGCTGGTCGCCGCAAAGGCCAACAAAGCCAGACGCACCGCAAACTGGACAGCCATCGCCGCCCCCGAACCTCAATTCCGGACAGTCGAAAACCCCGACCGTCGCCGGCCGACTGTTCTCCGCCGGTTCAACATCGGCACTACAATCCGAAGAATTGAATCATTCTCTGCCCTTTACCAATTTGTGACAGCCGGCCCCAGGCCGTGAATTTTCCCGCGCAGGAGTCACTTTTTCTCAAGTTCTCTGTTTCACAGAGGCATCCGCCTCAATCCCTCGCCGACGCACCAGCCGCTGCGATAATCGCCGGAGATACCCGCCCAGTTCGCTGCCCGGTTGACCCTCGCTGAAGCGATGCGCAATTCGCCGAACGGCTTGGGCCGCCGGGCAACCGGGGTGATCGATCAGAAATGGCCGACGACGGACCACGGCATCCGGCACGACGTCGTCCCACGGCACCGCCCCCGCCCATCGCAGCGGAGTCTGCAGAAACGCACCCGCCGTGTGCCTGAGCCGCTCGAAAATCCGCTCCCCCTGCTCGGAGTCGTGAACCTGATTCACGACCACGTTCCACGCCAGATCTGGGAGCGTCGACAGCGCTTTGACGGTCGCGTAGGCGTCGGCGATCGCGGTATGTTCCGGAGTCGTCACCACCAGCACTTCGTCGCTGGAGGCCGCAAACTGCCGGACCAGGCGGTGAATGCCGCTCCCCGTATCGATGATCAGGTAGTCGCAGCCCGCCTCCAGTTCATCAAACTGCTCCAGCAACTTCTCATGCACCGACGCCGGGCAATCGGCGAGATCCGTGATCCCGCTGGCGCCGGGAATCAGCCGCACGCCCCCCGGGCCGTCGAGCACGATGTCTTCCAGTTGCCGCGATCCGGTGATGACATGCGAAAGATTCCAGTACCCGTTGACGCCGCACAGCAGATCCAGGCTTCCCAGCCCCAGGTTCCCGTCCAGAAGACAGACCGCGGCCCCCTGTTCCGCCAGCGCCACGGCCAGATTCAGCGCCAGGTGGCTCTTCCCGACCCCACCCTTTCCGCTCGTCACCGCGATCGATCGCGCCCGGGTCGGCGTCAAGGCTTCCTTCGACGTCCGCCGCAGCTCGACGAGCCGTCGCAGTTCGAGTGCCTGATCGTGAATGGGGGCGGACAGAACTGTCATGAAAATCTTTGGCAACCAGAGTCGGGCAAATTTCCAAACGGACTGGCACGTCGCGAATCGGGGGCTAACGACCGGACGTTGCCGACAGCGAATCCTGCCCCGTGATCAGTCGGGCCATCCGCGTTGCATGCGCCGGCTCGATGTCCGCCGGAACGTCCTGACCCGTCGTCAGATAACTCACCGGCACCGGAACCGATCGCGCCACATTCAGCAGACTGCCCGGCCCCGAGGCTTCATCGAGCTTCGTCAGAATCAGCGACGAAACGCCCGCCGGCTGGAACTGTGCGGCGGTCGTCTGCAAGACCCGGGATCCCGCCGCCAGACTCATCACCAGATGCACTTCGTCGGGACGCGCCTCGGACAGCACCGTCTTCAACTCCTGCAGCTTCAGTTCGTCTTTGGGGCTGCGGCCGGCCGTATCGATCAGCACCAGATCCAGCCCCGTCAGCTCGTCCAGCGCCCGCCGCATTTCCTGCGGGCTGGTCACGACTTTCATCGGCAGGTCCATAATTTCCGCGTACGTCCGCAACTGCTCGACGGCCGCGACGCGATACGTGTCGACGGTGATCAGCCCGAGCTTCGCCCCGTCCTGGAGCCGGAAGTTTGCCGCCAGCTTGGCGATCGTTGTCGTCTTGCCGACGCCGGTCGGCCCCACCAGGGCGATCACTTTGCGACGTCCGCGTTGCGGCGCGATCGGCGCACCGACCCGCAGTTCTTTCTCAATCTGGGTCGTCAGGACCGACCGGATCGCTTCCGGGCTCTTCCGCTGCGTGGGAGAGAGCAGCGACCGCAGACGGAGCACGACATCCCGCGCCACATCTTCGTCGACTTCCGCGTCGATGAGTTGTGTGAAACTGGAGAACAGCTCCGCCGGAATGTCCGCTGCTCCCTTACTGCGGTTCTGCCGCCCCAGGTCTGTCAGCATCTTCTGCAGCATGTCCAGCCGCTGCTGAATTGCCAGCGTCGGATCGCTGGACGGCATATAGCGTGCCGTCGCCACGGAAGGCGTCGGCGGCTTGGGAGGAACCGGAGGTTCGCTGACAGTTCGCTCCCGAGTCATCGACCGGGGAACCGGAGCCGGTGGCACGACAGGCGGCGCGACCGGAGCCGGCGGCGGAGTGACAGCGGCCGGCGGCGGCGGCAATGGAATTTCTGGCATTGTCGGCGAAATCGCCGCCAGCCGGGCCGCAATCGTTTTCGTTCCGGGATGCCGGCCCATCGGAGGCTCGGCCGCGATTTGCTGGGGCCGCTCCGAAGTGCGGGCGACGGACGAGAGACGATTGATCGGGGGCGCAGGCTCGGGGGGAACCGCCTCCGTCGGGGCGGACTTCATTCCGAGCAGATCGGGCGGCGGCTGGAGAGTTTCGTCAGCAAGCGAAATCCCGGCCGCCGCCGTTCGGGCCATTGACGGCTCAAGAAGGTGTTTCGGCGTCGAGCGCACCTGCACTCCCAGCCCGGCCGTAATCTCAACTTCTTCGCGGCCGCGCGACCACGGCAGCAGTCCGCGCCGGGTCACCTGGCGCGTGTGAAGAACAATGGCGTCAGCCCCCATCTCACGCCGGACCAGTTCCAGCGCCGCATCCAGCGTCGGGGC
Source organism: Planctellipticum variicoloris (assembly GCF_030622045.1). Classification (NCBI taxonomy): domain Bacteria; kingdom Pseudomonadati; phylum Planctomycetota; class Planctomycetia; order Planctomycetales; family Planctomycetaceae; genus Planctellipticum; species Planctellipticum variicoloris. Next base: position 1,412,063 of record NZ_CP130886.1, read on the forward strand.
TTTGTAAGTTCTCACATCGGCTTGCATGGCATTCGTCCTTCCCTGGACTCTGCAATCAATGCGTCTCACCATCCTGGCGAAACGGGTCTTTCAGTCTCTCGTCGATGCGCTACGCGGTCTGAAGTGGTCGGACGGCGGGGCCGCCAGTCCGGATCGCCTGCAGCGGCACCTGGCCGTGCGGTTGAACTGCGGTATCCCGGGTAATCTCATTCAAACTCAAAACGGCCAGCTTCGGCAGCGTATTCTGCGTAATCTGCCGCAGCCCCGCCCGGATCTGCGGGCTGCAGACCAGCACAGGCGGATGCCCGCCGGAGACCAGCCGCTCCAGTTGTTTCGCCAGTTCCTTCGTGACCGCTTCGGAGACTTGAGGCGACAGCTTGATCGACAAGCCTCGATCCCCGAACTCAATTCCCCCAGCCAGCACGTCTTCCAGAGCCGGGTCCAGCGTGATCACATGCAGCGTCCGCTGCGGATCGCGGTATTGCTGGCAGATGGTCCGGCTCAGCGAGTGCCGGGCGTATTCGGTCAGAATCGTCAGGTCTTTGGTCTTGTCGGCGTATTCCCCCAGCGTTTCCAGGATCGATTCCAGATCGCGGATCGGCACCCGTTCACGCAGCAGGTTGGCCAGAATCATGTGGACCTGGGCCGGCTTCAGCAGTTCCGGAATCAGCTCTTCGACGACCTTCGGCGCCCGTTCCTTCAGATTCTCCAGAAGCTGGTGCACGTGTTGCCGCGTCAGCAGCTCGTCGGCGTGATCCCGGACGACTTCCGTCAGATGCGTCACGATCACCGAGGACGGCTCGACGACGCTGTACCCCATCAGCTCGGCCCGCTCCGCCATCGAGGACTCGATCCACCGGGCCGGGCGACCGAACGCCGGGTCGGTTGTCGCAATGCCCGGCACCTCGCCGTTCGCCATGCCGGTGTCGATCGCCAGCAGCCCGTCGGGGTGGATTTCGCCCCAGGCGATGGGGATGTCTTTGAGCTTGATCTGATAGCTGCGCTGATCCAGCCGCACGTTGTCGCGAATCCGGACTTTCGGCAGGATAATGCCGGTCTCCTGGGCCACCTTCAACCGGACGCGCGTCACGCGGTCCAGCAGATCGCCCCCCGAAGCGGGATCGGCCAGACGGATCAGGCCGAACCCGAGCTCCAGTTCGAGCGGATCGACGAGCAGGTGATCTTCCGGCTTAGGCTGCGGCCGGGCTTCGGACTGAGCCTGCTGCTCCTGCTGCGCGCTCGCCGCCACGTCCTGTTTTTTCTTGCCGCGAATCGCCAGTCCAATCGCTCCGCAGCCCAGGCCCAGGCTCAGCATCGGCAGCATCGGCAGCCCCGTGAAAGCCAGGCCCGTCACAAAAATTGCAGACAGAAACATCGCTTCGGAATGCCGGAAGGTCTGCCCGACCACGTCGCGCGAAAGATTCGAGTCCCCCGACGATCGCGTGACCAGCAGACCCGACGCCAGCGAGATCAGAAAGGCCGGTACTTGTGAGACAAGGCCGTCGCCGATCGTCAGCGTCGTGAAGACGGTGACGGCCTTCTGGAAGTCCATCCCGTTCATCGCCATGCCGACGATCAGACCGCCGATGATATTGATCAGCGTCACCACGATGCCGGCGATGGCGTCGCCGCGGACGAATTTGCTGGCACCATCCATCGCTCCGTAAAAGTCCGCCTGAGCAGTCACTTCCGCCCGGCGAATCTTTGCCTGCTCCTGGGTAACCAGCCCGGCGTTGAGATCGGCGTCGATCGCCATCTGCTTGCCCGGCATTCCGTCCAGGGCGAACCGGGCGGCGACTTCGCTGATGCGCGTGGAGCCCTTGGTGATCACAAGAAACTGAATCACCACCAGAATCACGAACAGAATCAGTCCGACGACGAGCTGACCGCCGGCGACGAAGCCTCCAAAGGCTTCGATCACTCCGCCGGCGGCCCCGGTTCCGTCGATGTGGGCTCGCGTCAGAATCAGCCGCGTCGTGGCCACGTTCAGCACCAGCCGGGCGAGCGTGACGCCCAGCAGCAGCGACGGAAAGACATTGAATTCCAGCGGCTTCCGGACGTAAATCGTCGTCAGCAGAATCACGACGGCGAGCGTAATATTGCCCGCCAGCAGCAGATCCATCATCCACGGCGGCAGAGGCGCGACGATGACTCCCACCGAACACACAATCACGACTGGAAACACCAGCGACTGTGTGTCGGAAATCAGTCCGCGCAATCCGGGCGCACGTTCGGACGGCATCCATGCCTCCGCGACGACGGCTCCGCGCCGTCGGCAGTTGTGAAGAGAAACTTGAGAGAAAATTCCGGGAGATTGGAGGTCGGGTTCTTAACCCAAAGAAAAATCGCTGTCCAGACGGTTTTCACCGTGCGGACAGCGATTCGCAGACGTCGGAACTTGTTTCACAGCGGAGAGATGCGAAGGCATTCGTGAAACGCGATGCGTCCCCCGCCGTCAGACTTCCCCACCGGCAGTTTCTGCCTCTCCAATACCTCCAACCAACCAGCCCCTCACACCCTCTTTTCATTTTGCACTTTGCATTTTTCACTTTTCATTTTGCACTATTCGCCCTCTGCCAAGGCACCGCCCCTCCCAACTGCAACTGCCGCGACAACTCCAGAACCAACTCCCGAAACACCTTCGGCGACTTCTCCACCAGATTCGTGGTCTCCGCCGGATCGCTCTCCAGATCGAACAGCTCCAGCGGCGACATCGGACCGTCATGGACCAGCTTCCAGCGTCCGCGAATCACGGCGTCATTCGTCTTGCCAAAGAACTGCACGCCCCCTTCCCGTCGGACGAAGTACTGCACCCGGTCCGGGACGGGCTGCGCTTCGCCGCGCAGGGTCGGCAGCAGGCTGACCCCGTCCGTTCCCGCCTGGACCGGCTGTCTCGCGATGTCGACCAGCGTCGAGTACAGATCCAGCGTCAGCGCGGGAAACGCGATCCGGCTCGCCGGTTTCACAACACCCGGCCAGCGGACCGCGCAGGGGACGCGCAGGCCTCCTTCGTACATATGCCCCTTGTGACTCCGGAACGGACCGGCCGAAGCCCCGCTCGGAACATCTCCCCCGTTGTCCGACGTGAAGATCACAACCGTATTCTCCTCGATCCCCAGATCCTTCAGCGTCCCCAGCACCCGCCCAATGCCGTCGTCCAGATGTTCCGTCAGCGCCACAAACTTCGCCCGCTTTTCCGGCAACTCCGGCGAACGGCCGCGAATCCGCTTCAGCCAGTCCGCAGGCGGCTGAATCGGACCGTGCGGCGCGTTGTACGCCAGATACAGGAAAAACGGCTCCGGCTTCCCCGCTTGCCCTCGAATCCAGTCGCACGACCACTCCGTAAACAGATCCGTCGCATGCCCCTCGGGCGAAATCACCTCCCGCTGCCGCCGCATGAAATTCTCCCCATGCCGCAGGTGCGTGTAATAGTCGTCCATCATGTCGCCCAGAAAACCGTGGAAGACATCGAAACCACGGTCCAGCGGCGTATCCGGCTCGTTCAACCCCAGATGCCACTTCCCGACAATCGCACTCCGATAACCCGCCGGCTTGAGCGCCTTCGGCAGCAGCGTCACGTCGTCCGCCAGCCGTCCCCAGGAATTCTCCGGATGAAACCGGATCACCCCCGGCACCCCGGCCCGGTCCGGAAACCGACCCGACAGCAGCGCCGCCCGCGTCGGCGAACAGACGTTGCTGTTGGCCCGGAACGTGTCGAACCGCAGCCCGTCCCGCGCCAGGCTGTCGATGTGCGGCGTCCGGATGTCGGTGGCGCCGTGGTAACTCACGTCCCCGTACCCGAGGTCGTCCGCCAGAATCAGCACAATGTTTGGAGTGCGGTCGGCCGCCGACACCATCGGCAACGACGACACGGCGTACAAAAACGCGAACCAGGCAGCGAACGAACGAGACATCGCAGCAACTCCCCTTTCGACACGCTCAACATCACGGTGCAAGTCGCCGGCCCCTCGGTCAAACCGGCATCCGCACTATATCCCCGGCAGACCGCTGCGGCGACAACCGTTCGACCATCCGCCATACTGGGTCCGCATCAACATTCCCGCACGGCCCCGGAGGATTGGTTCCGACGATGTACGATGTGATTGGCGATATTCACGGCCATGCCGCCGAACTCCGACTACTGCTCGACCGGCTGGGGTACGCCGAGTCGAACGGCATCTTCCGACATCCGACGCGGCAGGCCCTCTTCCTCGGGGACTTCATCGACCGCGGACCGGCGATTCGGGAGGTCCTGACGATCGTCCGCAACATGGTCGAGGCGGGAGCCGCCCGGGCCGTCATGGGCAACCACGAGTTCAACGCCCTCTGCTACGCCACTCCCGACCCCGCAGCGCCCGGCGAATTCCTCCGCCCGCACAACGAGCACAACGTCCACCAGCATCGCGCGACCATGCACCAGTTCGCCGGCGACCCCGCCTGGTCGGACTGGCTGAACTGGTTTCGCACGCTCCCCGTCTTTCTCGAACTCGACGGCCTCCGCTGCATTCACGCCTGCTGGCATCCCCATTCGCTGCAGGAGATTGGGAGAGCTCTCTCCGCTCACGGGACAATGACCGCGGCGTTCCTCGAACAGGCGACCGCGAAACGAACTCCCCTGTTCGACGCGATCGAAATCGCTCTCAAAGGGATCGACGTCCGATTGCCGGAAGGGGTGCATTACCACGACAAGGACGGCCACCTGCGCCGCCGCGTCCGGCTGCAGTGGTATCGCTCGCCGCACAACCAGACCTGGCGCAGCTACACGATCAGCGTTCATCCGGAAGAGATGCCCGACACGCTGTTCCCGGCAGTCGATTACCCGGATCTGGAGCCCTATGCCGTCGACGCGCCGCCCGTCTTCTTCGGCCATTACTGGCTCTCGCCCGGCGAGGTTGTTTCGCCGACGCCGCGGGCGCCGAATGCCGCCTGCCTGGATTACAGCGTCGCCCGAGGCGGTCAGTTGGTGGCCTATCGCTGGGACGGCGAGCAGATCCTCTCACCGGACAAGTTCGTCGCCGTCCCGGCACACCATCGCGAGACGCCGCGAACGGTCGACCCTGTCACATCGTGACTGATCCGTCCGAGATCAGGCTGCGTTCGAGTCGACGGCGGATGGTGCTCGACGCGTCGCGCCCAGCGTGAACCAGATCGAGGCCACGACGAACACCGCCAGCGACAGCAGGTTGAACGGGGCGGAGAGCGTCAGGAAACCGAGGCCGGACAGGATGGTCAGCAGTCCCGGAAGCGCCTGCAGCAGTCGGTTACTGAACCCCGGTCGAGAGAGCGCCCAGCAGCCTCCCGCAACAACCAGCGCCCAGAGGGCGGCCCAGACCCAGGCCAGTCCCGACTGCACGGTCTCTTCCGGCCGGACGGAGATCGCCAGCTTCGGGTCGCCGCCCGGCTTCGAGAAGACCAGCTTCTGACCGAACTGAGGAATGTCGATCGGCAGCGACAGCCCCGCGATCCGATGACTGGCCCCGGCCTGGAGTCCGTGCAGTTGGACCTCCGCACCTTCTCCGGCCATTCCCTGTGCCACAAAGACGTTCTGGCGAGCAAACTCGTTGACGACACCCGGTCCCGGTCCGTTCACGGGAGCCTGCGGAACCCCTCCAGAGTTGGCGATACCGTTCCCGGCCATTCCCATGCGACCATCGACCATGGTCTGCGCCGAATTCACGTCCCAGAGCTGAACCTGGCCGCCTTTCTTCCCCGATTTCTCCTCCAGCGAACGATTCAATCGATCGATCTCCATCGCATTCTGGCCCTGGTAGGCGGCCCGGGAACGCCCCAGCAGCAACTGCTCAGATTCGTTGCGACTCGCCGGCTTTCCCGAAACTGGCGCCGCGTCGTTCTGTGGCGCGCGGAACTCGAAGGATGGTGCAGGGAGATGGATCGTCGCACCAGGACTGCCAATGGGAGTGCCAGTGAAGGTGTTGCTCATCATCAGTCGGCGGCCATTGTCGTAATTCAGGTCGAACAGGTCGTCCGCCGATTGAATGTTCGTCACCGCCTGCTGCTCGACGATAGCGCCACGTCCAGCCTGATCTCCCGGCGAATCGGACCATTTCCGCTGGACCTCCGACAGACGCTCCAGAGCCTTCGTCTGCACGCGGCCGAATTCTTCGTTGTCGTTCCGGTACTGTCGGACCGACGACTCGATCTGCTTCAGATTGTTCAAGGCCCTCAGTCGCGTCGCCGTGCTGACTTCGCTTTCCACGCAGGACATCAGATCGTTGATTTCCTGCAGGGCCGAGAACTGGTAGGTCAGATCGGCGGCTTCGTCGGTCACCGGCGAAAGGTTGTTCTTCGGGCCGCTGCGAACCGGAGCGGCCCGGAGATCGTCCGGCAGGTAGACCGTCCAGCGGGTGCGGGCCACGGGGATGCCGTAGTTCTCGTCCTCCTGCTGGCCGACCACCAGCGGGGCGGGCAGTTCGAGTTCCTGGCTCGCCCACCGAAAGCCCTTCGGCAACGACGAACCGAGCCGGCCGGAATAGACGACCCGCACCACGAACGACGTATCGGCCTCGCTGGTCTTCGGCAGGGCGATCAGCTCGATCGGCCCCGCCCCCAGCGTGGTCTGCACGGCCCGCGACGGCTGATTGCCGACGAAGACCGACAGGAGCCGCGAGTCGGCCGGCATCCGCAGCGCCAAAAACTGCCGCGTCCGGTTCTTGACCGTCAGCGCCAGCACGCCGCGATACGCCCCGTCGCGCGAGACGACCGTCGTGTAGTCGGCGACGTTGACCGAGGCGGGAATCGCCGCGGCGGCGGCGAAGCGCTGCACGCTCCAGCGCGGGGCGGTTCCGGGCTGCTTCACATGCAGCAGTTCTGTCGCCTGCCGGGCAAGCTGGTCGTCGAGAACGATCGGCAGATCGGCCGGCAGAACCGGCTCGATGTTCGCGGTGTCGACCGCCGTCAACTGTCCCGGCGAGGCGTTGATCAGCAGGACGAAGGCCTGCTGCCGCTGGAGCGTCTGAAACTGCCCGGGCCCGGCGAACTGCTCAAACATCACGGCCGGCGCAGCCACTTCCGTTGACGGAGGGGGGAGCATGCCGGTCCCGGTGAGGAAATACTTGCCGGAGACCGGCGAGCGGAGCGAGACCGTCCAGCGGACCCGCTGGTTTTCAGGCGTGCCCGCCACGACCTCGCGCAGGTTCTCCCCGGCGAATTCCAGCCGACCGGCGAGCCATTCGGGGGTGGTGAAGTACAGCGTATCGGTCGCAGCCTGCGAGATCTCCCACTGCAGACCCAGCGTGTGGGCCACGCCGACGTCGGACGCCAGCACCGTCGCCAGCGACGCCGCCGTCAACTTCGCTGGCAACTGCGTCAGCCGCAGACCGACCGGCTGGGGATCGGCGTCCTGCGACGAAAACGCCAACTGCGGCGCGGGACGTCCGAGCGCCTGGGCAATGCCCGTCGCCAGGCCGGCGTCAATCGATTTCCAGCTTCCCAGACTTTCGACCTGCGGCGCAATCCCTGCCTCCAGCCAGACGGCCAGTTGCTGGTCGCGACGGGTCGTCTCCAGCAGTTGCGGCAACGGGAGTGCGAGCTGAGCCGCTGCGTCGTCCCGCCGGATGACGCCATTCAGTACCAGCTCGACCAGTCCGGTCCGCGGCTGGTTAAATTCCACAGTCAGCAGGTCGCCGCCATCGCGGCGGGCGACGTACCAGTCCTTGAGTTCGGTCGCCTGGACGTCGAGCAGCAGATAGCCGGTCGGCACGGCGACGGACAGCGACGTCCGCGGCGCACCGGTCAGCGTTGCGGAGAACTGCGAGGTCAACTGGGCCTTGCGGCGCAAGACGCTGACGGCGTGGCGGGCGGCGAGCTGCACTTGGGTCGCCTGCCGGGTCGCGGTCAGCGTGACCGTCGCCGGCCGCTTGGTGAAGCGGTAGGCCAGGGCGGGAGGCGCCTCGGGGCGGCTGACCGGGGCGGGTGCGGTAAAGCGGTCCGGATTGACCTGACTCAGATTGACGCCGGACGCGCCGCGCACGGTGAACTGGTCGCCGGCAAAGACGCCGACAAAGCCGACTTCGCCGGTGATTTCCAGCGGCGTGACGACGGTCACATCGAACGTCTGCGAGTCGCCGCCGATGACCTGTTCCTGAAACAGTTCCAGCGTCAGTTGCGTGGCATCGCTGACAGTGCGACGGAAGAAGACGCGGAGCCGGCGCTGACCGTCGACTTCGCTGGCGTCCCAGCCGCCGACATCGGGGCCCAGGACGCTGCGCAGGCGGACGGTCGCCGGCAGCACGAACTGCACGTCGCTGATCCCTCCCTGCCGAACCCGATACTGCAGGCCGGTGCTCAGCACGATGCCCGAATCGGTCAGCGAGACGGCGGTCGCGGACTCGACCTGAATCACGGCGGCCGCGCCGGCCCGGGTCTGTTCTGGCTGCCAGCTCAGCGAGAGCTCCTTTGTCCGGTCGACGCCGAACTCGGCCACCTGGCGATCGCCGTCAGCTCGCAGGCGGTAGGCGGTGCTCGATCCGTTAACCCGCAGCACGAGCCCTTTGGCAGGAAGTTCGAGCGAGAATTTTCCGGCAGGAACCGGCAGCAGCGGCACCTGGGCGCTGCCGGTCTGTCCCGAGAGGAGGGCGGGAACGGCCAGCTCGACGTCGACGACATGCCAGCCGGGTTCGGTGACGACCACGTGCATCAGTCCGTCTCGCACGAGAACGGCGGCGGCCTTGCCGTCGATGACGGCCGACTGCACGGCGGCCCGGCCAAGGGGCAACGGCACGGTTAGCGGGCCGCGCGTCAGATTGCGGACCGAGTAGCGGGCGGTGATCTGCAGCACGGCGTCCTTCTCGGCGCGATCGGCCGTGACGAGCCGGGCGGCATACAGGGCGTCGACCAGTCCGCCATCCTGCGGCGGCAGGGCGTCCGGCCGCTGGTCGGGATGCGCCAGCTCCCACAGCTCGCGAAATTTCTCCTGCGGCAGGAAGACGCGGTCGGCGACGGTCGGAGCCTCATTCGCGTCGTACGGGACGACGATGTAGGGCGCGACCACCGGCGGACTTGCGACGTCTTTCTTCGCAGCCGCCACTGCCGGCTTCTTCGCCGCCGCCGCGGCCGGCGGCTTGGCAGGCCCCTTCGCCTGCGCCTGAACGGTGTCCGCAGACGACAGGCCGACCGTCAAGGCGAGCAGAGTCGTAATCGTGGTTGTCGTCCGGTTCCAACCGCAGCAATGGCAGCATTGGATGCAGCAGCGGACGGCGGCGTGCAGGCTCCAGACGGCGAGCATGGCCCAGCTTCCGAGCCAGACGCCATCGAGCAGCGCCTGCCAGCCGAGCGGGGCGACCGCCACCGCGGCCAGCGTTCCGCCGAGCAGGACCAGGCTGATTCGCAGTTTGGCCGAAAGAGACCGTTTCCGCAGAAACCAGCCGGCAGCCAGCCCGAGGACCAGGAGGAAGATCCGCAGAACCAGGCCGGCCTGGCGGTTCACAAAGCCGAATTCGAGCGTGACGCCATCGGTCTCGGTCCCGTAGTAACGGAAGAGTTTCGCCACGGAGTCTTCAGGGACGGGGAGCTGCATCGTTAGGGACAGGAGTCCCTTCGACATCGACTTGCTCCGAAAGGCCCAGTTCGTTTTCTCGCCATCGGCATCGCGATCCATGACGCCGTCCTGGTTCTGGTCCTGCTGGATCACGAGGGAGAGATTCTGCTCGAACGGCTGCGTCTGGCCTGCGGCCACGGGAGCTGCTTGAGCTTGAGCACGCTGCGGTGCAAACGGGTCCTGTTGCGGCCCCGAGAGGTCGTTCTTGAATCGTCCTTCGGCCTCACCCGACTTGCGGTCGGCAAGACTTTCGCTCTTGGACTCGCCATCCGCCGACTGTGGTTGCTGTCGCTTTGAAAACTCCTCGGCAGGCTTCGCTTCCCTTGGCATGGCGAGACTCTTCTGCGGCGCATCGAAGTCTCCCATCATTGCCGCCTGCGGTTCGCTGGCCGGTGCGGCTGTCGGACTCGCAGCTTCCGACGCGGGCGGATTCAGTCCGACAATCGTTCCCGCAGAATACCGCGTGCTACTTCCATCCGAACTGCCGGAAAGGGCCGTATTGACTTTGCCAAACCGAGCTGAGGCACTCCGTTCTTGCGACCCGAGTGTGTAGACCATTAGTCCGACCAGACCGAGGCCTCCCACGATTCCAACGACTCCGATCGCACGCGCCAATCCACCGACGCCGCCATTCCGCCATGTCAGCACCACCATCGCGCAAACACCAGGAATCACGGCCAGGGCGATCAAGGTCCACGCCAGATTCCAGCCGGTCGGCACGCGGACCAGGTCCTGCCAGCTCCGCAGCCAGCCCGTGTCGTCCAGCGGTTCGACCGGTTCCAGCGTGCCATCGCTGGCGACCACCAGCGTCTCCCGCGGGTGATGCACGCGCCAGCTCTGCTGCAGAACTTCGACCGCCTGTCCCACGCCCGTGCCGGAGATGGCGGTCAACCGGGGAGGCTGCTGACTGATCGTCCCGAACGCCCGCAGGCCGGGGCCTTCCGTCCGATAGAACAACTCCAGCGCCTGCAACTGGTCGGCCGCGACGTCGGCGCTGATGGGGAGCAGATAGGCGTCGTCCGCCCGGCGGACTTCCACCGGCTGGCCGTTCAGCCGGGCCGCCCAGAGGGTCGAGTTTTCCGGGAGCAGAACGCGCAGGTTCTGCACGCCGACGAGCGTCACCTGGAACAGGGCCTTCTGCTGGATCTCGCCGGTCTCGCCGAGGACCGATTCCATCAGCAGCTCGCGGCAGACGGCGGTCGGCAGGCTGACTTTCTCGAAGCGTTCTTCGCTGAGCGACAGTTTCGCCCCGGCAGTCACGAAGCGATAGACCGCGATCACCCGTTCCTTCGGGGCGTACCGGGTCGGGGGAAGGTCCAGCGGATCGGCCTCGGCCAGCGGATCGGCTTCCGCACTCTCGGCCTTCAGCGTCAAACGTTGATCGGCCCCGGCTTCAACCGCAAAGTAGCCATTCTGGCGCTCGGCATCCGTGAATCGCCACACGGGAACGGAGACGGACTCGCCAGTCGTCCGGGGGAGATCGGCATCAAGCGCCAGCAGGAGTTCGCCGCGAAATCGCTGATCGAGACGGAGGGTCCAGACCCGCTCTCCGTCCACAGCGTTGGCGGCTCGCTGCTCGACGATGCGGGGGCCGGAGAGAAAATCGAATCGGACGCTGTCGCCAAGCGCGGACGACAGGCCCACGGAAATCGTGCGGACGCCGCCGCCGCGAACCGTCACCCGCCCCTGCAGGTGGACGTGCAGCGTCTGCGGATCGAGCCGGGCGAATTCGACGGTTTCGACAGCGAGTTGCGAGGGGCGCCGACGGACTTTCATCAGGCCGGAATAGCGCGTGTCCTGCGACTGCAGTCGCAGACGTTCCCAATCGGCCTGCAAGGGCTGCGGGTCGAGTCCTTCGATCTGTTCGAGGGCCAGATCCAGGTCGTCATCGCCGCGGACCACCAGCGTCGTCTCGACCAGGCTGGCTTGCGGCAGGACGAATTCGGGGAGGGTGACTTCGACGGCGTCGGTTTCCGGCGGCCAGCCTTCGGTTTCGCGGCGGAGCTGCAGGACGACGACGGCGGTCGCGCCGGACGCCAGCGGGGATTCCAGCGGCACGCGAACCTGTTGCCGCCCGGCCTCCAGCGGCATGACCTGCCAGCGGCGCGGCTGATCCGCGACGGAAGCTCCGGTGACGGCCCACTCCGCGGGGAGCTGGACGTCGAGGTCGAACAGGGGTTCAAACCGCGGGGCCAGCGTGATGGCAGCCTGGGCCTCCAGACTCTGCGAGGTCACGTTGAGCACGGCCGCGACGGCGGTGTGGAGCTCGCGCTGTTTGGGGCGGGTGATGAACCGGAGCGTGAAATCGGGCTTCCAGAAGTCGTAGCGGTGGAACTCCGTGGCCCCCAGCGTCGCCATGTCGTCCGGCATATCGGAGGCGGCCTTCTCGCCGGCGGACGCGGGACGAACCCCGTCGGCCGCCGTCCGTTCGAGGCGGACGGCCGCGGGATGCTGCAGCACGATCTGGCCAACGTGCGAAGTGACTTCGCGAATGCTGAGAGGGGGGACCGCCCATTCCTGATCGGGGGGGGTGGCCATGACGCCCTGAAACGTGATCTTCCGCTGGCCGTCGAACGGCTGACCGAAGGCGAGGGTGAGCTGCGTCTGACCGTCGTCGGCGTCGGCAAGCTCCCAGCCTTCGAGCCCGGTGGCGGAGACGTCGGCGATTTCCAGGGTCGCGGGAACCGTGCAGATCAAGGTGTCGATCGGCTTGCCATACACGATCACCGACGTCAGCGCCCGCCAGGTGACCTCGCCCGGCGCGACGTGCAGTCCGTAGCCGGTGGTCGCGAAGACCAGAGCGTCGGCGTTCTTGTCGGCGGCGCGGTCTGTGAGTCGGAGTTGCAGGTTGTGGAGCCCGCCGACGGCCAGCTTGTATTCGGCGGGCTGATCGAGCGGGGTCGGGCGTTCCAGTTGCAGGTTGCCGGCGAGGAGTCGCTTTCCCGCGGGCACGGCGAGCGTCAAAGTCCCTTGAGCCGCCTGGATGAGCGAAAAGACCGCGACCTGATCGCTGCCGACGGCGGTCAGATCGGTGCTGAGTTCGAGGGTCAGAGTATGATCGCCCCGGCCTTCGGTCAGAAGGACCAGCGCCCCCTGGGGGTCGCGATTGAGAATGGCAGGGTTTTCGCCAATGAGAGCCCGTTCGACGGCGATCCGGTTGGCGGGGAACGTCCAGCTCTGCCAGCCGTCGGCGAATTGCGACAGGCGAATGGTGCCTTTGAGCAACAACTGGTTGTCGCGGATCTCCGCCAGCCAGGTCGCTGCCGTCACCGCGGCGGGGACGGCGCTGCGCGGCCGGCTTTGCTCAGCGGCCTGCGCGAGCTTCAGCAGTTCGTCGAACTCGGCCCGCTGGAGGAAGACTCCCTGGCGATGGCGTTCGAGGACGGCGTCGAGCTCTTCCACAGGGACGAAGACGCGGCGGGGAGCCGAGGGTTGGGGCGGCGCCGGCGGTTGAGCGAGAACCGCTGGCACTCCGGCCATCGCCAGGGCGACGGCTGCCATCCACCGGCAAACAATTGTGCAACGACGTGTGATATTCATGGTCGGCACGACTTCTGGAGAACACGGAGCACGGCGGAAAGGGACGCGAAGACGCATTCAGACTCAGCTCACCGGTGGGGATGGCGGTTCCTGAGGCGGTTCGCGTTCCGGTTCCGGCTCATTCGGAGCAGCGGCGGAAGTGACCGGCAGCGAGGGGCCGCCGGCGGTGGCGAGGACTGGCGTCGGCCGGGCGCCGAGCAGGCCGTGGATCAGCCAGAGGGCGATCAGGGCGGCGATGCCATAGGCGGCGACGGTGACGGCGTGGAGGATGATTTCGGAGTCTTTCAAGGCATACGCGGCGGCGAGGAAGAGGCCGATCACGAGGATGGTGAGCTTGTTCTCCCACGAGGTGTTGCGGAGGATGACGGCGATGACGACGAGGGCGCCGCTGATGAGCCAGGTATAGGCCGGCAGGGGCCACCAGGAGACGACGGCCAGGTTCTTGCCCCCCAGATTCGAGTAGACATAGTCGCGGCCCTCGACAGGGAAGTCGAACAGGCCGGTGGCGTCGGAGCCGATCCACTGGTCGAGTTCGCCGGCGCTGCTGGTCCGGCGGGGGAAACCGAAAAGCGCGGCGCGGAACGTGGAACGGGTTTCCGAAGTGAAGCCATCGGGAGTCGCCACGAGGGCGTATTCCTGGGGCATCCAGACGGCCAGCTTGAGCTGCTGGATGGCGACGCCGGTCTCGCCGCCGATGACCGGCAGGCGAAGCATGATGTTGCCTCCCCAGGTCTGGAACAGGTCTTTTTCGAGCTGGGGGTTGCGGAACATGACCGCGAACGAAAACTGTTCGTCGGCGGACGTGGCGCGGGCGACGTTGACGAAGTAGGCGTGGAGGTGTTCGGTGTCGGCGGCGGGGTTCTTTTCGAGGGCGACGGTCTTGCGGTCGACCATGACGCCGAGGGGCTCGACCCCTTTGGGGAGCGCAAGCGCAAGGCGCTGACGTTCGCTGGAGCGGATGACATAGCGGGCGCGGTAGGTGGCGGCGCCGTTGCGGTCGATGACGATTTCGACCAGCGCCCGCGGGATGACGGTCTCTACCACCGCCTGAATGTCGTACTTGCTGGCGGAGAGAGAAATCTCCACCGGTTGCTTGTAGTAGCGATAGGCGACAAAGCCGTCCTGGGCAAGCTGGGTCAGCTCGCGGACGTCGATCGGTTCGACGTCGCCGCCGGTGGCGCTGGTCGCGACCGCCAGGGCGCGGTCTTTGACGACGGTCACTTCGCCCGCGATTCGCGAGACGGTAATCGCTTTCTTCTGGGCGTTCGGCTCAGTGTCGTCGTATGGCGATTCGACGCGAACCAGACCCACTGCGGTCTGCTCGGCGGGCGAGGCGGCGGCGGTCTTGGGGGTCAGTTCGTAGCGAACTTCGAAGGGGACGGTGCCGACGACTTCCCGCTGCAGGACGATGGTCCAGGTGACCCAGCCGTCGACGGCGGCGGCGGCTTTGCTCTTCTGTTTCACCGGCGGCAGATCGGCCCCTCCGGCGAGGGTGATCTGGGCGGTGTCGGCCACGGGTTCCGGAACCGCGATCCGGAACGTATCGAGTCCCGCGTATTCGACGAGAAACTTCACCTGTGCGACGACCTGCACCTGTCCCTGCCGGGCGTCGATCCGCGTCCCGACCGTGGCGGTCAGACGGGTCGGCTTGCGGACCATGCGGACGGGAATCTCCACGGGGCGACGATTGTAGACCCACGACGAGACCAGTCGGCTGTTCGGAATCCCTCCGGCCTGCGGGTTGGGATCGGGCTGGGCCGAAACGACTTTCTCGATATCCGTAATGACTTCCAGCGAATCCGGGGCGTAAATCTGCACGGAACCGTTTTCCAGCTCGGTCCCTTCCGGCTCAAGCAGCGGCGCCATCTGGTCGGCGGCGGCCGCCTGGGTGTCGAGGGTTTTCACGCAGACCACCTGCACGGCCACTTCGCCCTGCAGTTTCTCTTTAAGCAGGATGGTCAACTGCGACTGGTCGGGAGAAACGTCGAACTGCTTCATGGGAGCGCAGACGACATTCTCGACCGTCATCCCGGCCGGGAGCCGGAACTTCAACTCAAACACCCCGGCGCGGTCGATGGCGTAGTTCAGCGATGACTGCAGTCGGAGCTGCTCGTCGCGATAGATCACCTGGCTCTGATGTCGCACGATAAGCCGGGGCTGGACGGGGCGGGTCAGCACCTTAAGCTGCACGGCAGGGCTGTAATACTTGAAGTAGAGCGCCCCGGGGCGTTTCAGCCGGGCATCGACTTCGCTTTCGTCGATTCGCGAAAGCCCCTGCTGCTCCTCAACGGTCAATGTCAGGTCGCCGCCCGTTCGGACCGCGACCTGACCGCTTTCCCGGAGTGCGTCGAGGGCATGAATTCCGTGGGCGGCGTTGTCTTCGAGACCGACCACTGAAACCGCGTCTGCCGGCAACGGTCGTTCGGTGTGAACTTCGAGCGTGACTTTTCCGCTCGCCCGGCTCAGGAACTCGACCGTAACGACCTGCCGACCCTCTTCTTCGGCGGTCGTCCAGTCTTTGACGCGGGCCTCCGAAGTGATGTCGAGAATTCGGTGTTCTTTGGGAATCGCCAGCCGGACGCGATCGAGTTGGCCCCGGAGCACTTCGTAGGTCAGCCAGGCATCGGTATGAATCAGCCCGTCTTCGAGCGAGACCAGCGTCTGATTCGTGACGCTGGTCAGCAGCTCCATGTCGGGGCGCGTTCCGGCCCGGGAATGCCAGGTCGCTGTGACTTTTTCGGTGGCGCCGAGTCCAGCCTTGATCCGAGTCTCCTTGTCCCCGGACTTGACCACTTCGCTGACGAGTTTCGGGCTCAATTCGACGATCTGATCGGCTTCGGGAAGTACGAGCTCGAACGTCGTGATGCCGACGGGCGGCAACTCCAGCTCCAGGCTTCGGCCATCGGGACTGGTGCGAACGCGCGCGGTCAGTTGCAGTGTCACCCGATGTTCGCCCGGTTCGGGAAGAAGCAGCGCGTACGTGCCATTCCCAGTCCCGCGCAGGAGGACCTTGCCGGTATCGCTGCTCAGTTCCCCGATCGCCGCTTCGCCAAATCGGAGCGGGACCTCGGCCCAACCGCGGTCCAGCCCGGTGACCACAAGCGTGGCGGTCACCGTCGCGATGTCCCTTTCGACTTTGGCGACATACGTGGCGGAACTGACGAGCCCTTCGACCGGCGGCTTGCCGGCGGGCCGAAGTTTGTCGCCCCACCACTTCTCGGCGAGCTCAAGATACTCGCGATACGGCATCAGAACGCTTGAGCCCTGGCCCTCGAAGACGGAGCGCAAGTTCTTGAACGGTATGTAGATTGTCCGGTCCGGGGCTGCGGCGCCTTCGGATTCTGGAAGTGAGGCCGCGTCCGTGGCGGGCGGCTCCTGCGCAACTCCGACAGTCGGATGCCCCAGCCCGGCGAGCACAAGGCAGACGGTCAACAGAAGTCCTTGCGGCTGATATCGTTGCATGAAAGCATCCCTCTGCGGCGTCGCACGTTGTGCACTGGCCTGTCAACTTCAGCAGAATGCGGCAAGATTGTCGAGAGAGTAGATTTGGAAAAACCGCTAAAACCGGTAAGCGAACAGCTCCGCTCAAGTCCATTCGAGAGAGAAGACGCCTCGTTTCGGAAGAACTCTCCCGGATTTCCGACCGATCGCCTCAGAATCTGCGGGGTGATCGCATTTCCAGCGCCGGGCCGCGGTTCGCAAACATCGCGCGTGACCGCCAATGGCCGCCGTGGTACAACGTCTCCTGCGACAAGACTTTCCTCCTTCGTCCCCGCCTGCCGGTGCCTGCATGCCAGCTACGGAAAAACTCCGCGACCACCGAGTGCTGGAAGTCGACCTGTTTGGGGACACCCTCGTCGTCATACCGGCAGGGGACGCCGTCGGCTTCGGACTCAACGTCGTCAACAACGAAGTCGCCAAAGTCCTGGAAGTCGCCAAATCGAGTCGGGTCAAGCACCTGGTCATCGATCTCGGACGGGCCAACTACTTCGGCTCGGTGATGATTGGCGAATTCATGCGGCTGGGGGTTGCAGTCCGCGAGCGCGGCGGACGGATCGCGCTCTGCGGCGCTTCCGCAGATATGCAGGATGTTCTGCGGATCATGAAGCTGGATTCGATGTGGGAAATCTTTCCCCGGCAGGACGACGCCGTCCGCGCGATCGCCCGGGTCCCGTTTCGCGAGCATCTGTGGCGCAAACGCCGCTGGTTTGCCGCCGCCGGCCTGATTGCCGCGGGGATCGCCCTTTACATTCTGATTCCACGACCGCAATACGATCGGATGTACTATCCCGAGGTGAAGAAGATCTGGATGGAAATCGGCGAGCTGCAGCGCCGCCAGGCTTCGGACACGGAATGGGAGATTTTCATCAGCAAATCCCAGGAGAAGCTGGCTCCGATCGTGGCGCGGCTCGAACGATATGCCAGCGCGGATCGGGTCGCCGCCCGTTTCCTGCTGTATGTGGCCCGCGACTCCATCCCGGCCGCGATGGCAGAGCGAAATCGCCCCAAAACTCACGTCGATTCGTTAATGGGAGACCGCTATATCGAGTCGATCGAGTCCCTGCATTCGGGCGGCCTGGACACGGTCGGGGATTACAGTTTCCTGGCGGAGATCAAACCGGCTGCTGCGACCGACGCGGCGAAGCCGGAACGGCCGGACGCCATTGAGGCGGAACCCGACTCACAGCCACAATCGGCTCCGGCAACCGAATCGGTTCCAGCCGGTGAGGCTCCGTCGCCGTCGGCTTCAGCGACTGATCGCCCCTCGCGAAACTCGGCCCGAATCTCGAAAGACTGAAACTCGAGGAGCAACGCGATGGTCTGGCGACGGGTCTTCTGCGGGCTGGCGGCTGCGTTTCTTACTGTCTCATTGGCCGCGGGGGAAGAGACCCCCGATTCGTCGGCGCGTCTGACCGCTCTGATTCAGGATCTCGATTCGTCAAGTTTTGCAACGCGCGACAGCGCGTCTGAAGAGTTGCTGAAGGCTGGACCGGCGGCCATCGAACCGCTCGCGCGGGCGGCAGGCGCGGGAAGCCCGGAAACGGCCGCCCGCAGCCTCGAAGTCCTCAACCGGATCTACGCCGCGAACCAGGACGTGAGCTTCGACGCGACCGAAGCCGTCCTGTTCGCGCTGATGAAATCCCCCAAGACGGCCACTCGCGATCGCGCGACGCGAATTCTTGAACTGGCGGCAGATCAGCGACTTGCGCGCGCGGTCGCCGAACTGGAGAAACAGGGAGCACTCGTCAAATACAACGATCCCACCGGCGTTTTTGCGGCGGCTCCGACACCCGCCCGGCGCAGCCGGCCCCCGGGCAATATTATCATCACGCGCCGCTGGACCGGCGGCGACGCGGGATTGAAGCAGCTTTTGAGGCTCTATCACATCCCGAAGCTGCGAATCTACCGGACGAAACACGCTGCCGTTTCGGACGAAGCTCTGGACGCCATCGCCAATGACATGGGGAACGTGGATGAGATCCAGGTGCGGGGCGAAGGATATCTGGGGATCAGCGCGGTGCAGCCGGCCGTCGGCTGCACGGTCAGCAGCGTGGCCGAGGAATCGGCTGCGGCCAAGGCAGGATTGCGGGAAGGCGACATGATCCTGAAGTTCGGCGAGGACAGAGTCGATTCGTTTCAAGCTCTGATCGAGCTGCTGAACGACAGAGTCCCCGGCGACAAGATTCCGGTCATCTTCCGCCGCAATGAGGAAGTCATGACGGTCGAAGTCGAGCTGACTGACTGGATGTGACCGGCCTTCAGCTTCCGGCGGCGAATGCCTTCCGGATCGCCTCAATGCGCCGCCGATTGACTCCCAGGTCGGAGTACCCCAATCGAGACGCCGATCGGACGTGGATCATGCGGGTCTCTGCGTCGACCAGGAATTCGACGTCGTCTACGAATCGCAGAATCAGGCTTCGGAATTCCACGTGCAGGTAGCCGGCAGCATCGACAACAAGCCGCGTTCGCGGCATCGCCTTGACGGTTTGGCGGAGCCGCTCCATTGCGGCTTCCGGCGAATCTGAAAATGTCAGCGGCGGAATGCCGTGTTCCCGATCTGTGTCGAACGAGCAGACGCAGTTCGGCGACGCGGGGCACGGCCGCAACCTCCCCTCCACGACGCCCAGATTGTCGGGCTGAATTGCGGTCATCAAGCTCCAACCTCCCGCTGCAAACACCATTGCGACGATGCCCAGGAGAATTCTGGTCCGCCATCGCAAACGGCGGAGATTCGGCAGTTCGCCCGTCGAGTCTTTCAAACGGCTTCCGATGGCTGCACGGTGATTATTGTTGATCGCCCGCCAAAATGCATGAGCCCGAGCCGAATCGTCTCCGCGTGAATATCGACGATGTCCTCGATCCGTGGACAGTAACCTCCCGCCATGCTGACGGCCACTGGCAACTCCGCCTCCTGGCACGCCGCAAAGACCATCCGATCCCGTTCGGACAAACCGGCCTTTGACAGAGACAGTCGTCCAAGGCGGTCTCCGGCGTATGGATCGGCGCCTGCGAGATAGAACGCAATGTCCGCCCGGGCGGCCTGGAGAACCGTCGGCAGCGTTTTCTTCAAGGAGGCGAGGTATTCCGTATCGCCTGCGCCGTCATCGAGAGCCACGTCCAGATCGCTGGTTTCCTTTTCGAACGGATAGTTCCGGGCGCTGTGCATCGAAAACGCGAAGATGGAGCTGTCTCCGCGGACCAGAGCGGCGGTCCCGTTCCCCTGATGCACGTCCAGATCGATCACAACCGCCCGCCGAATCAAACCTTCAGCCTGCAGTCCGCGAGCCGCGATCACCGTGTCGTTGAAGATGCAGTAACCTTCGGCCCGGTCGCGAAAGGCATGATGCGTGCCGCCGGCCAGATTCGCGGCGAAGCCGTCGAAGAGGGCCGCCCGGCCGGCCGCCAGCGTCGCTCCGGAGGAACGCCGCGACCGTTCGATCAGCTCCGGAGACCAGGGAAACCCCAGGCGTTTCAGGTCGTCGCGGTCCAGATCGCCCTTCACCACCCGCGTCAGATAGTCGGCATCGTGAACGCGCAGAATCTCGACGTCGCTGGCCGCGGGCGGAACCAGCAGTTCCTGCCCGCAACCCCAGTCCGACCGGGCGATCCGTTCGCGCAGTCGGGCGTACTTCTGCATCGGAAACTGGTGAGTTTCCGGCAGGGGCAGCACGAACTGATCGGTGTAGAAGAGTTTCACGTCGAGTCTTCCAGCGATTCGCGTTCGAGGCATTTTAGCAGCTTCGGCCGCGGCGCATTCGTCCACGACTTGCGAATTGTCCGGTCCAAGCCGATAACTGTCGCAGATTCCCCCAACCAACTTCGCAGGAAGCCCTCCGGATGGCGACTTCGCTGTTTGATCTGACCGGCCGCGTCGCACTGATCACGGGCGGCAGCAAAGGACTCGGCAAAGCGATGGCCCGCGCCTTCGCGCAGGCGGGTGCGGATGTGATCATCAGCAGCCGCCATCCCGCCGAGCTGGAGGCTGCCCTGCCGGAGATCCTGCACGGCACGCATCGCAAAGGATGCTGGATTGCGGCGGACCTGTCCGTGCGCGAGGACATGCAGCGGCTGGCCGACGAGGCCCTGGCGACGTTCGGCCGCATCGACATTCTCGTGAACAACGCCGGCTCGAACATTCCCGAACCGATTGAAGATCTCCAGGACGTCAACTGGGACCGGCTGATGGAATTGAATCTGACCTCCTGCATGGTTCTCTCCCGCGCCGTCGCGCCGGCGATGAAGGAGCGGGGCTGGGGACGCATCATTCACATTTCGTCGGTGATGGGGATGACCTCCAAAGCGGGCCGCACGACGTATTCCGCCACCAAGGCCGCACTGATCGGCATGACCCGCGCCATGGCGCTCGATCTGGGCCCCAGCGGCGTGACCGTCAACTGCATCGCGCCGGGTCCGTTCCTGACCGATCTGCCGCTGAGCGTCCTGTCGCCGGCCGATCGCCAGAACTTTTCCGACCGGACGGCCCTCGGTCGCTGGGGCGATCCGCAGGAGGTCGCCGGGCCCGCTCTGCTGCTGGCCAGCGACGCGGGGAGCTACATCACAGGTTCGACGCTGCTCGTCGATGGCGGCGTGCTCTGCAAATCGCTCTGATACTAACTCACCGACCGTCTCCGGGACGGATTGAAGTCCGGAATGGATCCCGCATGTCGAGCCAGAGAACTTACACCGGCCACGGACTGGTGTTTCATTATCCGACCGACTGGACGCTGTCAGAGGACGCGTCCGACGGCGTTGCGACCGTGTCGCTGCAGACTTCGGGCGCCGCGTTCTGGTCCTTGACGGTCTTTGCCGATCGCCCGGCGGCGGAGGATGTCCTTGGCGCCGTGCTGGCCGCATATCGCGACGACTATCCCGAGCTCGATATTTACGGCGTCAGCACGACGATCTGCCAGCTTCCCGCCGAGGCCTGCGACCTCGACTTCGTCTGCTTCGACCTCGTCAGCTCCGCCGCGTTGCGTTCCTTCGAAACACTGACCCGCACATTCCTGATCGTCTATCAGGGGCAGGACCGGGAGATCGAACAATTCCGGGCGGACTTCGAACGCATCATTTCCAGTCTGCATCTCGATTCCGAGGAATTCGAGAGCCCGTACGAGCCGACCGCCCCCCCCGACGAGGAATAGCCCCCGATGCAGGCCACGGACGCCTCAACGCTCCCCGGTCGCGAGGCCTGGACGATTCCTCTCGATGTGACGTACCTGAATCACGGTTCATTCGGCCCGGCCCCGCGGTGCGTTCAGGAAGAACGCGAACGCTGGAGCCGCCGCCTCGAACAGCAGCCGATGGACTTTTTCCTGCGGGAAATGGAGCCGCAGCTCGACGAAGCGCGTGCGGTCCTCGGTCAGTTCGTGGGCGGGGATCGCCGCGACCTGGTCTTCGTCGACAACGCGACCATCGCCATGAACGTCGTCGCCGCCTCAACGCCCCTGGCCGCCGGGGACGAGGTGCTGCTGAACGATCACGAATACGGCGCCGTCTTCAATATCTGGCGGAAGACGTGCCAGGGGGTCGGCGCCAAGGTCGTCACCGCCGCACTGACGACGCCGATCAGTTCGGCGGAGCAACTGATCGAGGAGCTGTTCGCGAAAGTCACTCCGCAGACGCGGTTGATCGTCGTCAGCCACGTGACCTCCCCGACCGCGGCGATTTTCCCGGTGGCCGAGAACTGCCGGCGCGCCCGCAGTCTCGGCATACCGGTTTGCATTGACGGTCCGCACGCTCCAGCGATGGTGCCGATCGACCTGCGGGCGATCGGCTGCGATTTCTACTGCGCCAGCCTGCACAAGTGGGTTTCGGCTCCCTTCGGCAGCGGTTTTCTCTATGTCGCCCGGAAACGTCAGTCCCAGTTACGGCTGCCGCTCGTCAGTTGGGGACGCAGTCTGGGCGGCCGCGACGAATGCTGGCAGGATGAATTCCAGTGGATGGGGACGCGCGATCCTGCGGCGGTTCTGGCGGTTCCTGCGGCGATTCGATTCCTGCAGGCGGCGGGGCTCGACCGGTTTCGCGCCTACGGACACGACCTCGCCCGCTACGCCCGCGGGCGTCTGGAAGCCTGGTCCGGCTGCCGGGGTCTCGTTCCCGATGAACCGGGCTGGTATGGAACGATGGTGACCGTGCCGCTCCGTCGATCCGAGCCGCAGCGTTCAAAACCGAATGCCTTCGATCCTCTGCAGCGGGCGCTCTGGGAGCAGCACCGGATCGAGGTTCCCGTCATGGACTGGCGCAATCGCCGGCACCTGCGGGTCTCGTGCCATCTCTACAATACGCGGGCCGAGATCGACCGGCTGGTGACGGCGCTGGAGAGCCTCGAACATTGAACGGACGCAGCGACAATCACTGTCCGAACGCCGCCCGCAAGTCGTCGAGCATCGCCTGTTCGAGCAACTGATCGCGACCTCGCGCAATCCAGCCTGAGGGGGTGGCCTGCCCCACGACCAGGCTCAAATCCCGCTGCAGCGGATTGTTGTCGAGGAACGTCGCCGCTCCCGGCGAGTTTGCGGCGTTCGCCACGTCCTCGAGCTCCTTGTAGGCTTCGACGCCGATCAGGTAGCCGCCGTCGGCCGGCGTAATGCTGATATACGCCTTTCGCCGAATCGACTGCAGCGTGCTCTCGGTCCGCTCGTACAGACCGACCGACTCGCGATGCCACGGCTCCAGAACGCCCGAGCCGGTCTTGTATTGCGTCTCGATCACGCCGTCGAGCTTGTTTTCGCGGCGGATCTCAAACATGTAGTCGTGGACCACATCGACCGTCCGCTCCCAGACGAACTCGCCGTCGTTGGCGCGAACGAAGACCGGATTGCCGACTGGCGGACTGGAGGGGAGAATCGATGCGCACCCTCCCCCACTGCCGAGCACCAGCATCAGCAGCCAGACGCGAGCCGGGGACATCCTGTCCGCACGCAGCACGGATTCGACTCCAGGAACACGAGGGACCGTCTCCAGTTCGGACCCGGCGCGTAGTGTGACAACCGGTCCCGGTCGCCTCAAGACCGATTTCGCCGTGAAACTCCGGCAAATTCGTTCCGGCGTTCCACGCGGGAGCCTCCCCAATGAAAAGGAGGTCCGGCGAATTCGCCGGACCTCCTCGTACTTCACGCATCCGCCACCAATTGGCCGTTACGATCCGCTGCCGGTCAGGTCGGGTTCGTTGAGCAGGTTGGCCCGGGCCGCGAGGATGCGGTCCCGTTCCGCATAGATTTCCGCCAGAGCCTCAGGCTTGATCCGGACCTCGGACTTCTGATGCAGCTCGAAACCGGTACCGGCGGGAATCAGGTGCCCCAGGATCACGTTTTCCTTGAGGCCCACGAGGTTGTCGAGCTTGCCGGCGATCGCCGCCTCGGTCAGAACCTTCGTGGTTTCCTGGAAGCTGGCAGCAGAGATAAAGCTTTCGCTCTGCACCGCCGCCTTCGTGATGCCCAGAAGCTGCGGCGTTCCGGTCGCGGGGCGAGGCTTGCCGGTCTTCACGGGCTTGCCGCCGGTAGCTTCGATTTCCTGGTTGACCTGAAGAATCGTCGCGGCCGGCACGACGTCCCCTTCGTGGAACTCGGTGTCGCCCGGGTCCAGCACCTTGACGCACTGCATCAACTGGTTGTTGATGCGGCGGAACTCCCACTTGTCGATCAGCAGGCCGGGCAGGAGGGTCGTATCGCCGACGTCGTTGACCTTGAGCTTCCGCAGCATCTGCGTGACGACGATCTCGACGTGCTTATCGTCGATCGTCACACGCTGCGAGCGGTACACCGACTGGATCTCGTGGAGAAGGTACTGTTCGACGGCCTCTTCGCCGCTGACTTCCAGGATGTCGTGCGGCACGAGCGGCCCGCGAACGAGCGCATCACCCGCCTTCACCAGTTCGCCGGCATGCACCAGGAGGTGCTTACCGTGCGGAATAATGTGCTCTTTCTCGGTGCCGTCGGCGCCGCGGACGATGATCACGCGTTTTCCGCGTTTCTTCTCCGCGACGATGACGATCTCGCCTTCGATCTGCGCGATGATCGCGGGGTCCTTCGGCTTCCGGGCTTCAAACAGCTCGGTCACGCGCGGCAGACCGCCGGTGATGTCCTGCGTTCCCTGCGACTCGCGGGGCACCTTGGCGATGACCGAACCGGCGGAGACCTGAGTGGTCTCTTCGACTTCGATGCTCGCCCGTTCGGGGATGTAGTAGAAGTCGAGGATCTTGCCGGTCGCGTCTTCCAGAATGATCTGCGGGTGCAGATCGCCCTTGTGCTCGATGACCGTTCGCCGCATGTTGCCGTTGGCGTCGCGTTCGGAACGGACCGACTGGCCTTCGACGAGGTCTTCGAAGCGGACGCGTCCGCCGACCTCGCAGAGCACCGGAACCGAGTGAGGGTCCCAGACGCAGACCACCTGGCCGATATCGACGAGATCGTTCTCGGCGACCTGCAGCACGGCGCCGTTGGGAATCGTGTACTTCTCGAGTTCACGCTCCTTCGGATCGACGATGACGACTTCGCCGTTCCGGCCGAGCACGACGCTCTTGCCTTCGGCGTTGACCACGCTGCGGACGCGGGCGAACCGGACGCGTCCGGCCCGGCGGGTCTTGATTTCGCTGTCCTGCACGTCGCGGATGCCGACGCCGCCGATGTGGAACGTCCGCATGGTGAGCTGCGTACCCGGTTCGCCGATCGACTGCGCGGCGATGATGCCGACGGCCAGACCTTCTTCGACCAGCGCACCGGTCGACAGGTCCATGCCGTAACACAGCCGGCACATGCCGAGATCGGCTTCGCAGATCATCGGGCTGCGGACCTGGATTTTCTCCAGACCCATCGCTTCGATGCGTCGGGCGACGTCGACGGTGATCAGCTCGCCTTCGCGGACGATAACCTCGTCCGTAATCGGGTTGACGATGTTGGTCCGGCTGACGCGGCCGCGGATGGCGTCGGTCAGTCCGACTTCGACCTTCTCACCACGATAGATGACGCCGCGGGTGATCCCCTTCGTCGTCCCGCAGTCCAGACAGGTGATGACCATGTTCTGGCAGATATCGGCCAATTTACGGGTCAGGTAACCGCTGTCCGCCGTCTTGAGCGCCGTGTCGGCCAACCCCTTACGGGCGCCGTGGGTGGAGCTGAAGTACTCCAGCACGGTCAGGCCTTCGCGGAAGTTGGCCTTGATCGGCGTTTCGATGATTTCGCCACTCGGCTTGGCCATCAGGCCTCGCATACCGGCGAGCTGACGGATCTGCTCCTGGCCGCCTCGGGCGCCCGAGTCCGCCATCAGGAAGATCGGGTTGACGTACTTGCCGCCGTCGCGGACGTCGTTCTTGAACGCGTCCATCATCGCCGCGCGAATCTGTTCGCTCGCGTGGGTCCAGGTATCGAGCACCTGCTCGTACCGTTCCTTGGAGGTGATGATGCCGCGCTCGTACAGCTTCTGCTGCTTGAGAACTTTGCTCTCGGCGTCGCTGATCACCTTCTCCTTGTTGGAAGGCGTATTCAGGTCGCTGGTGGCGAAGCTCAGACCGCTGCGCGTCGATTCGCGGAAGCCGATTTCCTTCATGCGATCGAGCAGTTGAATCGTCTCGCGACGGCCCAGCTCCAGATAGCAGTCGGAGATGACGTTCGCCAGGTCCTTCGACTTCATCGTGATGTTGTAGTACGCCATCTTCGCGGGGAGGATGTCGTTGAACATCACGCGGCCGACGCTCGTCTCGATCAGGCCGCCCTTGGTGAACTCTTCGGCGCCTTCCCCCTTGACTCGCTTGTCCTTCGGCATCCGCACCTTGACGGCGGTGTGCAGCCGGAGTTTGCCGAGCTGGAATGCGGTATGGACTTCCCGCACGGAGGAGAAGCACATCCCGTGGCCGATCAGGTCGTTCTTCTTGACCGTCACGTAGTAGCAGCCCATCACGATGTCCTGCGAAGGACTGATGATGGGAGCGCCGTTCGCCGGGCTGAACACGTTGTTCGTCGACATCATCAGCGTGGTGGCTTCCACCTGCGCCTCAATCGACAGCGGCAGGTGGACGGCCATCTGGTCGCCGTCGAAGTCGGCGTTGAAGCCGCGGCAGACCAGCGGATGGATGCGGATCGCGTTGCCTTCGACCAGAATCGGCTCGAATGCCTGAATCCCCACGCGGTGCAGAGTCGGAGCGCGATTCAGCAGCACGGGGTGATTCGTGATGACTTCTTCGAGAATATCCCAGACTTCTTCGTCGCGACGCTCCAGCATCCGCTTGGCCGACTTGATCGTGTCGGCGTGGCCCAGCTCCTTCAGCCGCCGGATGATGAACGGCTGATAGAGTTCGAGCGCGATCTTCTTGGGCAGCCCGCACTGATGCAACTGCAGGTTCGGACCGACGACGATGACCGAACGGGCGGAGTAATCGACTCGCTTGCCCAGGAGGTTCTCGCGGAACCGGCCCTGCTTGCCCTTGATCATGTCGGTCAGGGACTTCAGCGGACGATTCGACGAGCCCAGGACTGGTCGCTTGCAGCGGTTGTTGTCGAACAGCGCATCGACCGACTGCTGCAGCATCCGCTTCTCGTTGCGCACGATCACTTCGGGCGCATTGAGGTCCACCAGCTTCTTCAGCCGGTTGTTCCGGTTGATGATCCGGCGGTACAGATCGTTCAGATCGCTCGTGGCGAAGTTACCCGAGTCGAGCAGCACCAGCGGGCGCAGATCGGGCGGAATGACCGGCACGCAGTCCAGCACCATCCACTCGGCCCGGTTGTCGCTGTCGCGAAGGGCTTCCGAGATCTTCAGCCGCTTGATCAGGTCCTTGCGCTTCTGCTCGCTGGTCGTCTTCTTCAGCTCCTCGCGGAGCTGAGCCGACAACTCGATCAGATTCAGGCCCATCAGCAGCCGCTTGACCGCCTCGGCGCCCATTTCGGCTTCGAAGGACTCATCGCCGTACTTGGCCTTCGCCTGCCGGAATTCCTCTTCCGTCAGCATCTGGCACTTGCGCAGCGGGGTATCGCCCGGTTCGATAACCACGTAGTCCTGGAAGTAGATCACCTTTTCCAGCGACGTGGTCTTCATGTTGAGCAGCGCCCCCAGCCGGCTGGGCATGCTCTTGAAGAACCAGATGTGGACGACCGGAGCGGCGAGCTCGATGTGGCCCATCCGCTTGCGGCGGACGCGGCTGTGCGCCACCTTCACGCCGCAGCGATCGCAGATCATCCCCTTGTACTTCATGCCGCGGTACTTGCCGCAGGCGCATTCCCAGTCCTTTTCGGGTCCGAAAATGCGCTCGCAAAACAGGCCGTCGCGTTCCGGACGGTAGGTCCGGTAGTTGATCGTCTCCGGCTTCTTCACTTCGCCGAACGACCAGCTCCGAATATCGTGCGGGCTCGCCAGGCCGATCTTGATGCCCGAGTACTCGTTGACGCGATCATAGGTCGTTTCGCCAACACTCACGGGGAATCTCCTTTGAGAATGCAGTCTGCGGTCGATGCGCAGAAAAACTTGATCACTTACGCCAGCCGGTGAAACGCGCGTCAGACGCCCGTCTTCTCCAACTGCATGTTCAGGCACAGACCGCGAATCTCGTTGTTGAGCACTTCGAAGCTCGCCGGGGTGCCCGCTTCGAGAGTGTTCTCGCCCTTGACCATCGACTCGTAAATCTTCGTCCGGCCTTCGACGTCGTCGCTCTTGACCGTCAGCAGTTCCTGCAGAATGTAGGCGGCGCCGTACGCTTCCAGCGCCCACACTTCCATTTCGCCGAATCGCTGTCCGCCGAACCGCGCCTTGCCGCCCAGCGGCTGCTGCGTGATCAGCGAGTATGGCCCGGTCGCACGAGCATGCACCTTGTCTTCGACGAGGTGGTGCAGCTTGAGCATGTAGATGTAGCCAACGGTGGTCTTCTGCTCGAAGGCCTCGCCCGTCCGTCCATCGTAAAGCTGCGATTTGCCGTCGTCGCACAGGCCGGCCTGGATCAGCAGCTTGTGAATCTCTTCTTCCGCCGGACCGTCGAACACCGGGCACTTGACCCGGATGCCGAGCTTGGCGCAGGCGAACCCGAGGTGGGTCTCGAGAATCTGACCGACGTTCATACGGCTCGGCACGCCCAGCGGATTCAGCAGGATGTCGACCGGAGTGCCGTCCTCCAGGAAGGGCATGTCTTCCTCGGGCAGCACCTTGGAAATCACACCCTTGTTCCCGTGACGACCGGCCATTTTGTCGCCGACGGAGATCTGCCGCTTCTGCGCCACGTAGACTTTGACCATCTGCAGCACGCCGCTCGGCAACTCGTCGCCGCGCTTCATGGTGTTGAGCGTGCGGTCGCGTTCGTCGATCGCGTCTTCCACAGGCTGCCAGAAATCTTTGATGGCCTTCTTGCAGTCCGCCTTCTTCTGCGGACTCTTGATATCGAGCATCTCAAACATGCTGTGGAACGTCTCGGCGTACGTCGCCAGGAACTTGTCGTCGTTCACCGACCGCACGTCCCGACCGTCCGAGTCCTTCAGCTTGCTGCCGAACGCCGTCTCGAATTCCTTCAAGAACTCCTTAAACGCCTCGGCCACCGACGCAGCCCCGGCCTCTTCGGCCTTCTTCAGCTCCGCTTCGAACTTCTTCCGCTCGCCTTCCGACAGGCTCATTCGGCGGGAGAACTTCTCGGTGTGGATCACAATTCCTTCGACGCCGCTCGGAACTTCCAGCGACTCGTTCTTCACGTCCTCGCCGGCCCGCCCGAAGATCGCATGCAGCAGCTTTTCTTCCGGCGTCAGTTCTGTCTTTGCCTTCGGGGAGACCTTGCCGACCAGAATGTCGCCCGGCTCCACGCGGGTGCCGATCCGTACGATTCCGTCTTCGTCGAGATTCCGGAGCGCCTTCTCACTGACGTTAGGAATATCCCGGGTGAACTCTTCGCGGCCCAGCTTTGTCTCGCGAACTTCCACGTCGAACTCGTCGATGTGGATCGACGTGTAGACGTCTTCCTTCACCAGACGCTCGGACAGGATGATCGCGTCTTCGAAGTTGAAGCCTTCCCACGACATGAACGCCACGAGCACGTTCCGGCCCAGGGCCAGTTCGCCGTCTCGAGTCGCTGCGGAATCGCAGAGAATCTCGCCCTTCTTGACCTTCTGACCGACCACTACGGTCGGCTTCTGATTCAGGCAGGTCCGCTCGTTGAGCCCCATGTATTTGCGGAGCGGATGCTTCCGGCCATCGATCTCGATGACGTTCGCGTCCACATAGGTGATCTTTCCGGACTTCTCAGCCCGTAGAACCATGCCGGAACTTTCCGCCACGGCGGCTTCCAGTCCGGTTCCCACCAGCGGCGGCTCGGCAATCAGCAGCGGCACGCCCTGCCGCTGCATGTTCGAACCCATCAAGGCGCGGTTGGCGTCGTCGTGCTCCAGGAACGGAATCAACCCCGCGGAGACGCCGACCATCTGGCAGGGGGCCACGTCGATGAAGTTGACTTCGTTCGACGTAATCCAGACCACGTCGTTGTGATGGCGGGCCATCACGCGATCGTCTGAAATCACGCCATCCTTGACCGGCGTATCGGCGGGCGCGATATAGACCTGCGATTCCTCGTCCGCACGGCACCAGACGATCTCGTCGGTCACTTTCCGATTCACCACTTTGCGATAGGGGGTGATCAGGAAGCCGTAATCGTCGACTTTCGCGAAGATGCTCAGACTCGAAATCAGTCCGATGTTCGTCCCTTCGGGCGTTTCAATCGGACAGATTCGGCCATAGTGCGAAATGTGCACGTCGCGGACTTCGAAGCCCGCACGCTTCCGGTTCAAACCGCCAGGTCCCAGGGCGCTGAGCCGGCGCTCGTGCGTCAGCGTCGCCAGCGGATTCGTCTGATCGACGACCTGCGAAAGCTCGCCGCGGCCGAAGAAATACTCGATCGCCGCCGACACGCTTTTCGGATTGATCAGCGTCCGAGGCGACATCTCTTCGACGTCTTTGAGACTCATCCGCTCCTGAACCGTGCGACGGAGCTTCAGAAATCCTTTGCGGATTTCTTCGGCCGCCAGTTCGTCGATGGTCCGCAACCGGCGATTGCCCAGGTTGTCGATATCGTCGACGCTCGCCGTCGCTTCGCCCGACCGCAGCTTGTGGATGTAGCGGATCGAGTTGACGATGTCGTCGGGACGGAGCGTCATCTCCGTGTCCGGCACGTCCTGATTGAACTTCCGATTGATCCGGAACCGGCCCACGCGGCCCAGCCGGTAGCGGTTCACGTCAAAGAACTTCTCCTTGAACAGATCCACGGCCTTTTCGAGCTGCGGCGGATTCCCCGGGCGCAGCCGCTGATAGATTCGCAGCAGGGCGTCCTCGTAGGACATCGTCGGATCTTCGAGGATGCTCTCCAGAGCCAGCCGGTCGGCGACCTCGTCGATAATCAGCACCGACTTCAAAGGCGAAGCCGCCAGCTCCTCCGCAAGAGCGCTGTTGATCGGATGACCCGCTTCGACGATGATCTCGCCGCAGCGCTCGTGGCCCGCCGGATAAATCAGATCCTCCGCGGCGTGCTTGCCCGTCAGCTTCTCAACGGCCTCTTTGCTCAGCTTCACCGTCGAGACCGGGTAGAACAGCTTGATCAGCGCCGGCGTCGAACCGAACTCCGGCCCCATGGCCCGCAGGAACGTCATCACGGAGAATTTGCCGCTCTGATCGATGCGGACCCCCAGGGTCTCACGCTTCGTGATATTCAGCTCGATCCAGCTACCACGCTCGGGAATCACGCGGCAGGAAAAACTCTTTCGCTCGCCCGGCTCGTTGGCCTGGACAAAGTCCACGCCCGGGGAACGATGCAACTGGCTCACGACCACGCGCTCGGCGCCGTTGATGATGAACTCGCCGCCGCCGAGCATGATCGGCATATCGCCCAGGTACACCTCTTCCTCGATCGGCTGCTCCTTGACGAGTCGCAGCCAGACGCGGAACGGACGACCGAATGTCAGGCGAAGCTGGCGGCACTCCAGTGGCGTATACCGCGGTTTGCCCAGCTCATACTTCACGTATTCCAGGCGGTATTTTCCGTCCTGGTAGCTCTCGATCGGAAAAATTTCGCGAAGGATCGCCTCAAGGCCCTCGTCCTTGCGCTCCCTGGGTTCCTTCTCCAGTTGAAGAAACCGGAAGTAAGACTCGGTCTGGATTCGCGTCAGATCCGAGATCTCAAAGTCACCCTTCAGGGCGCCCAGATTACGGACTTCATTGACCGGGATGACGCGAATAGAGGGAACTGGCATGCGTGTCACTTCCTGAGAAAGACAACCGGCGGCAGGAACTCTGCCTCACACCCGGGAGCAGATCAGCGGCTTGAACGTCGCGCGACCGTACCGGTCACACAACTTCCCGTCAGGATCGTGCTCAACGTCGGGATGACGCGCGACCATACACTTTCCGCGACCTGCCAAACCGGAAAGAATAACCGAACGAACGCGCGGATCAACCTCAGCCATCCGCACGTTGCTCCCGCT
Organism: Planctellipticum variicoloris; assembly: GCF_030622045.1. Lineage (NCBI taxonomy): Bacteria > Pseudomonadati > Planctomycetota > Planctomycetia > Planctomycetales > Planctomycetaceae > Planctellipticum > Planctellipticum variicoloris. The sequence continues at coordinate 1,444,094 of NZ_CP130886.1, forward strand.
CAAACCACATTTCACAGCAATGGGGAGCGGCTTCTCTCCCGAGCACGAATCACACCCGAGACCCGTCCATCCCTGAACGGACAAGACCAGTAGACTGCGAGACGGCGGCGGGCCGTACGCATGGCGTCCTCCTGATTGGCGAAAGCGGCATAGCTGCGGCCCGGACGCGGAATCCACGCCGGGCCGCAGCATGATCGCCTAGCAGGCTACACCAATCACCCCCGTTCGTCAAATGTTCTCTTGACAAACGCGGAAAAATCGGTGCAGTACGCCTGTCGTCCAACTCTACTTGATCTCGACCTTGGCGCCGGCGGCTTCCAGTTCGGCCTTCAGCTTGTCGGCGTCTTCCTTCGAAACGCCCGACTTCACGGCCTTCGGAGCGGCTTCCACCAGGTCCTTGGCTTCCTTCAGACCCAGGCTCGTCGCCGCGCGAACTACCTTGATCACGCCGATCTTGTTGTCGCCGATCGCGGCAAGAACCACGTCGAACTCGGTCTTTTCCTCGGCGGCGGCCGGCGCACCAGCGCCGGGAGCAGCCGCCATCATCACGGCCCCGCCGGCAGCCGGCTCGATCCCGTGCTGCTGCTTCAGGTAGTCGGCCAGGGCCTTGGCCTGAAGCAGCGTCAGGTTAGCAATCTTGTCGCCCAGATCCGTCGTCGAGGCGTCGAAAGTCGCCACTTCAGTCATTTCCCCAGATCCTTTCTTCGTCGCAAAAAACCGATACTCAAATCATTAGATAGTGGTTGCCGGCCGACGCGGCCTCAGCACACCGCGTCCCGCTTACGCGGCGGGAGCATCCCCGCCGTCTTTGTCCGCCATCGCCTTGATCGCGCCGGCGACGCGACCTCCCGGCCCCAGCAGGGCCGCAGCCAGGTTGGCGCCTGGTGAGAGTATCTGTGCGACGAGGTCGGACAGCAGCTCTGCGCGGCCCTTGCTCTTCGACAGATCCTCAACATTCTTAGCCGTCAACGACGTCGCGCCGATCGCGCCGCCCCTGATCTCCAGCTCTTTAATCTGCGTCGCCTGCTCGGACAGTTCCCGAGACAAAGCAACGATATCTTCTCCACCGAACGCAATCGTCGACGGGCCGGTGAGCACGGCGCCCAGCCCGGTCAGACCGAGATCGCTGAGCGCCTTGCGAGCGACCGCGTTCTTCACGCCGAGCAGCCGGATGCCCTTCTTGCGCAACGTCAGCCGGAGTTTGTTGGCCGTGACGGCATTCACCTTGGAAGCGTCCAGCACCAGCACTTCACGATACTCGCCAACCCGTTCACGGATTTCCGAGATCATGAGATTCTTAACGACCTTGCTCATCTCTATCCCATACCCGGCAGCACCGACTGCCCCAGAAATTCCGTGCACGAACCCCGCAGACCGGTCTCGCCGATTAAACGGCCGCGACCGTCACGCCGGGAGACATAGTCGCCTGGACGCTGACGTTCCGAATGTACTGTCCCTTCGAGGTCGCCGGCTTCAGCGCCCGAATGTACTTCAGGAAAGCCTCGACATTCTCCACCAGCGGCGTCTCATCGAACGACAGCTTGCCGACGACGCAGTGGACATTGCCGCCGTCGTCGACGCGGAACTCCACCTTGCCGGCCCGATACTCTTTCACGGCGGCCGCCACATCCTGCGTCACCGTGCCCGCTCGCGGCGACGGCATCAGGCCGCGAGGCCCCAGCACGCGGCCGAGCGGACCGACAACACCCATCATGTCCGGCGTCGCAATTGCAACGTCGAAGTCGGTCCAGCCGGTTTTGATCTTATCCGCCAGTTCTTTGCCACCGACGAACTCGGCGCCTGCCGCCGTCGCGATCGCGACGTTATCGCCCTGACAAAACACCAGGACGCGCTTCGACTTGCCGATCCCGTGCGGCAGCACGATCGAGCCGCGGACGATCTGATCCGCCTGCCGAGGATCCACCCCAAGCCGGATCGAAATCGTCACGGTCTGATCGAACCGGCACTTTCGGATCGCTGCGGGGAGCGTCCCTTCGAGCTGTTTCAACGTCTTCACCGCAGAGGGAAGATCCACCGTGCCCAAGCTCTGGACCTGAGACTGCAAATGTCGCATGCGCTTGGAAAGATGCGCCATGACAACGATCCGATCAAAAGAACCAACTGTTCGCACCAGAGACCAGCCGCCACCCCGGCAGCTAGTCCACCACTTCCAGCCCCATGCTGCGCGCCGTTCCGGCGATCACTTTCGCCGCCTGTTCGAGGCTCGAAGAATTCATGTCTTCGAACTTCGTCCTGGCGATCTCAAGCAACTGGGCCTGAGTGACTGTCCCCACCTTCTCCGCCTTCGGATTCACCGCGCCCTTGGCAATCTTGGCGGCCTGTTTCAACAGCACCGACGCCGGCGGGCTTTTCAGAATAAAGGTGAACGACCGATCGTCGTAGATCGTGATCACGACCGGAACGATCATGCCGTTCAGATCGCGAGTCTTCTCGTTAAACTGGGTCACAAACTGACCCAGGTTCACGCCGTGCGGACCGAGAGCCGTACCGACGGGAGGAGCAGGCGTCGCCTTGCCACCCGGGATCTGGACCTTGACCTGCGCCTTAACTTTCGCGGATTTCTTCGCCATTTGCCCAAGCTCTGCGCGGATTCAGCTCGCGCTCTCAGGAGCGTTCGACCTGCCAGTATTCGAGATCCACCGGCGTCGAACGCCCGAAGATCTCGATCAGCACCGTAATCTTGCCGTTGGCCTCGTCGATCGCGTGAATCGTCCCCTGAAACGTATCAAAGGGACCGTCTTTAATCTTCACCATATCGCCGGTCTCAAAGTCCACCTTGACCTTGGCCGGTTCTTCTTTGCGACTCTGCTCGACACCGAGCATTCGCTGGATTTCATCTTCCCGCATCGGGATCGGCTTGCCGGCCGCTCCCGTAAAATCCCCAACCCCCCCGGTCGTGCGCACCAAGTACCAGGTGTCGTCATTGAGAACCATGTGCACCATCAGGTAGCCCGGGTACAACTTGTGCTCAACGACTCGCTTCTTTCCCCCCTTGGTCTCCACAACCTTTTCAGTCGGGATCACGATCTCGCCAAAGAACTCGTCCAGCCCTTCCTGCCGCAGCCGGCGAACCAGCGAGTCACGAATCGACCGCTCGCGGTTGCTCTGAACCTTCAGCACGTACCAGAGCATTCCCTGGCTGTCGGCGTCGGCACCGCCCACAGCATTTTGCTCCTGGCTCATCCCTCAGTCCTTCGCTGCAACCGCTTGAAAAACAACGCTTTACGCTGCAATAACAACACCGTCCCCGCAATCGGGAAGTCGCGGCGAACCGGCTATGATGTCGCCACAGCACTGGTTTTGCAAGCCATCGAAGCAGGAAAAACCTGACGACGACTGGAGATAGTTACGCCTGCAGAATGGAGCACCAGCGCAGGAAATACTGCCAGAGCATGTCGTAACCGAACAGCACCACGCTGAAGAGGAACATCGTCACCAGCACGACGACCGTCGCGCGCCAGAGTTCGCCCCAGCCCGGCCACGACACCTTCCCCATCTCGCCTTCGACATCGATCAGAAAATCCGCGAACCGGGGAAAGTGGACGAGACGAAACGCAGCCCAGGCCCCGGCGAGGACCACAAGCGTCGGGACGCCAATCCGAATCAGATCGCCGTACTCGACCAGCAGTCGCGCCTGCAGCGTCCATGCGCCCCAGACGACAGCGGCGGTTACGACAATCCACGTCCAGAGCCGGGCGATCCGCCCCTGATTCTTCTTGAACAGCCCTGCGGAGAACAGAGAGTTCAGATAGGTCGATTCTCGAAGCGCCTTGGCCATCACTGCCCTCTGTCGACGTCAGGCGGCATCGCTCGACGTTCCTGCATGGAATTCCAACGGGTCGGCAGTCCGCACCGCGTTCTCCGGCAACATTGTCAAGCACGGGCGGAGGGACTCGAACCCCCAACCTGCGGATTTGGAATCCGCTGCTCTGCCAATTGAGCTACACCCGTAGACCGCGGCCGGCATTCGCCCGCCGCCGTTCCGCCAGAGCAGCCTGGAGCGCTACTTCTTGCGGGATTCTTTATGGGTGGTGTGCTTGCGAAGCTTGCTGCAGTACTTCTTGAGCTCCAGCCGCTCGGTGCCGCGCGTCTCTTTGTTGACGCGATAGTTCCGGAGGCCGGTTTCCGTACATTCCAGCCACACAAATTCGCGAGCCATCGAATCACTCTCCCGAAGTCACAACCGACCTCACCCCGTTGAGGGTGAGGTCGGTCCATGGATCTGCACGGTCAGTCCGCCGGCGGAGGACTAGTCAAGAATCTTCGTGACGACGCCCGAGCCCACCGTCTTGCCGCCTTCGCGGATGGCGAAGCGGATGTTTTCCTGCATGGCGATCGGCTTGCCGAGCTGAACTTCCAGGCGAACATTATCGCCCGGCATACACATTTCGGCGCCGTCGAGCAGCTTGGAATCGCCGGTCACGTCCGTCGTGCGGAAGTAGAACTGCGGCTTGTAGCCGTTGAAGAACGGCGTGTGACGGCCGCCTTCTTCCTTGCTCAGCACGTAAACATTGCACTCGAACTTGGTGTGCGGCGTCACCGAACCCGGCTTGGCCAGAACCTGGCCGCGCTGCACGTCTTCCTTCTTGATGCCGCGGAGCAGCACGCCGACGTTGTCGCCCGCCTGCCCCTGATCCAGCGTCTTCTGGAACATTTCGACGCCGGTGCAGGTCGTTTCCTGCGTATCGCGGAGGCCGATCAGTTGGCACTTGTCGCCAACCTTCAGCACGCCCTGCTCGATACGACCGGTCACGACAGTGCCGCGGCCTTCGATCGAGAAGACGTCTTCGATCGCCATCAGCATCGGCTTGTCGACGTCGCGGGTCGGCTCGGGGATGTTCGCGTCGAGGGCGTCCATCAGGTTCGAAATGCACTGGCTGTACTTGGGGTCGGCCGGATTGTCGAGCGCGCCCTTGGCGTTGCCGCGCACGATGGGAATATCATCGCCGGGGAAGTCGTTCTTCGACAACAGCTCGCGGATCTCCATCTCGACGAGCTCCAGGAGCTCTTCGTCGTCGACGAGATCGCACTTGTTAAGGAACACGACCAGCGCGGGGACGTTCACCTGGCGGGCCAGCAGAATGTGTTCGCGGGTCTGCGGCATCGGACCGTCGGCGGCCGACACGACCAGAATGGCGCCGTCCATCTGTGCGGCGCCGGTGATCATGTTCTTGATGTAGTCGGCGTGGCCTGGACAGTCGATGTGGGCGTAGTGGCGAGAGGCCGTTTCGTATTCGACGTGGCTCACCGCGATGGTGACGGTCTTGGTTTCGTCACGGACGGTACCACCCTTGGCGATATCCGAATACGACTTGAACTTCGCAAGCCCCTTGGCGGTCTGAACCGCCAGAATTGCGGCGGTCGTGGTCGTCTTGCCGTGATCGATGTGACCGATGGTGCCGACGTTGACGTGCGGCTTGGTCCGCTGGAATAATTCCTTCGCCATTGCTGCTCTGAACCTCTTTCTCTCTGTCCCGGGGGGCGGCTGATCCCGCCTGATTCATTGACCACGGTGACCACCGGGCCGCTACGACGGTGAACCCCCACCGTCTACCTGCAGTGGCAGCCAGTTCGCTGCCCGACAACACAAAAGCTGCTGGTGGGATTCGAACCCACGACCTCGTCCTTACCAAGGACGCACTCTACCGGCTGAGCTACAGCAGCAATGCACGGCCGGCCTTGCCGCAAAAAGTGTGCATTTCGTCGCAAGTTGTCAACCCTGCCACGATTCTGCACGCCGAAGCCGAAACAGAGCGGGTGATGGGAATCGAACCCACACCACCAGCTTGGAAGGCTGGAGCTCTACCATTGAGCTACACCCGCGGTCGAAAAACTCCGAAGCCAGAACCCCTCACGCCGAAACAGGTTACGTCTCTGGCAGAGCCGCACTCATTTCGCTTTCGAACGATCGGACCTCAGCATTTTTCAGTGGTGGGAGCAGGATTCGAACCTGCGAAGGCATTGCCATCAGATTTACAGTCTGACCCCTTTGACCGCTCGGGAATCCCACCGGATTGTCTGTCGTGATCTGTCTGCCGTGACCTGCCTGTCGCTTCTGTGGAATCCGTGCCGACCACCGCCGAGAAGAGCTAGCGGTGGGATTCGAACCCACAACCCCCAGTTTACAAAACTGGAGCTCTGCCGTTGAGCTACGCTAGCGGGTCCCCGGACCACCCCAGTTGAGAAGGGATGAATATAGCAACCTCGGCACCACGTGCAAGCGCCAGTCGCAGTCACTGGACGTGAAAACTGGCATCCGGGTTCGCTCTCCCCGACTTTCTCCCGCGATCGGCAACCCGGACGCGTTGCTGCGCCGTCTGAAAAAGCCTGCGGCGGCGCAGATCGTCGCGCCGCCGCAGGGGAATTCCAACCGTTCCGCTCGTCAGGCTTCAGATGCCCGGAATTTCGAGGCTCTCGGCCTCTGCGATCTTGCGCAGCTTTCGCAAGGCCCGCGCCTCGAGCTGGCGGATGCGTTCCTTGGTTACGCCAAAGCGGTGGCCGACCTGCTCCAGCGTCTGCGGAGCCGCCCCCACGCTCAAGCCGTAACGGTGCACGATGATTTCCTTCTCACGCGGCTCGAGCCGATTGAGGATGACCATGATCGCTTCATGTTGACGATGGTTGACCACTTCGGAATTCGGCTCGCCCGCATGCGGATCGGACGAATTCTGGAAGACTTCGTCGTTTCCGGTCCGGAATCGGTCCAGGCGGGTGTGCTCGGCCGGAATCGAACGGGCGTAGTTCTTGATGATCGCCCAGCTCGCATAGGTCGAAAACTTGAATCCTTTCGTGAAGTCGAACTTCTCGATCGCACGAATCAGCGACATGTTGCCGTCGCTGACCATCTCGAAGAAATTGGTGTTCGGCTTCACGTGTCGCTTGGCGATCGACACGACCAGCCGCAGGTTGCTGCGGATCAGGAAGTTCTTCACCTCGCCCGCCAGGTTCAGCCACTGCTCGATCTGATCCATGTCGCGAGTCTTCGGGCGCTGCGGATCCAGCGTCTTTCGCAATTCCGCGGCCTTGAACTTCAAGTAGTTCATCCGCCGGAAGTAGTACGCTTCCTCCTCGCGAGTCAGCAGCGGGATGGCATACAGGCTTGCCAGATACGGCGGCAGCCCCGGCGGCGGCTTGACGACTCCTGATTTGCGGTCAGTCGGCGGAGGCGACGACGTCAGAATGTTCGCGTCGGCGTCGGCCGCATGAAATTCCTCGGCGTCCATGAAGTCGATCGGCAGTTCCAGGATCTGCTGAGCCCGGACTTCCGCGACGACGCGATAGATGCTTGTGCGGGTCCGACGGTATTTTTCCGAAAGGACGCCCACGTCCAGCCCGCGACGAAATTCCGCCACGAGCTGAACTTTCTGCTCGTCAGACAATGGTGAGGTGGAGTTGGGAAACACGGCAACCTCCGGATGTTCCTGGTCGTGATTCTTCAATGTATAACGCACCGTCTCGGGAGACCGTCCGAAGCGTCTCCCCAACCGCCGGGCAACTTCCGTCTGCCCGGCGCCAGCCCGCGACAGCCGTCGCGCCCGGCGAATCAGATTCTCGCGTTCTGCATCGGTCAATTGACTGAAACTGGCTCCCCGTTCGACGACAGTCGGATTCCGCTGAACAAATCGCTCAACCGTAGAACGGAGAAAGCCTACCTTTTTCCTGCCGCCAAACCGGAATCGCCGCGCCGGCAACCCTCTTTCGCGCCACCGCAGGACCGTCTTTCCGGACACTTGATATCGACGACTCACGTCTTCGACGGTCCAGACTTCATCATCGGTTACGGACGCGGCCTCAAGTTCGATGTTTTCCGAAAGGTCTTCCACAAAGCGTCGCAGGTCATGCAGCGCTTCTTCTCCCGAAATCGCCAGATCGGGATACAGCTCCGCGCGATAGGACGTAATCCGTTCGCAGATTTCGCCATACGGGTAGGAGTGTGATCGTTCGATTTCCCAGAGCAGCCGCTCGGCGCGGTCCACCTGGGCAGCCTGCACATCGCGTGGTGCGTAACGGATCTGCTGATCCCGGAGCTGCTTCATCACCGGATTGAGGTACTGCACCACCGCCGCCCTCCTCCCCCCGCATCACCGTCTCGCAGGTCAGTGCGAAATCAAATCCATGGGAGAACCCTGCACAGCAAAACCAATGCCAACCGGCATTGCGAAACCATTTCGTCAGTCGCGTCAACCCCTCCCCCGCCGGGGAGGAACTCGCATCTCTCCCTATGGAATACGCGAAATCTCGACAGCCAGATGAAGAAAAAGGTTCGAGATGACGCGGAATTTACCAAGTGTCTCGCAGTCTCCCGGCGGACAATCACCCGAAGTCGCAATTGATGGACGAGTTACGGCTACAGGGGGTTTCTACTAATCAGGCAGGAGATTTTCCACGATGTCTGAATTCTTGCCCAATCTCGTCACCGACATCCCGGGCAATTCCACAAACGAACACTTCCATGCGCTCAAAATCGCACTCCAAGTTGCTCCAATAGAGACGCAGAATGCGGCGCCCCCACTTCGTGGCCGCGGCTAATGGACCGCCGGAGCGGGGCTCGCGACTGGGGCGGCGCGCGGCGGATGGACCACTTTGACGTAACCCGAAATTGCGACAACGATTGCCGCCAGGCCAATCGTCACGGCGAGCCAGGTTTTCGACTTCGCCCGCATCCACTCAAACGTCGGCGACCGGCCGGTCAGGACCGAGGCCAGGAAGAACACGCCAAACGCCAGCAGAATCTTAGTTCCGACGAGCATGTGATAGAATTTGTCGCCGCGGTGACCGCCCATCCCCCCCAGATAGTTGTAGAACCCGCTCAGCAGAAACAGCAGAATCCCCACCTGGACGATTCGCCGCCAGCGCTGCATCACCAGACCGCGCAACTGGTTATGCGGTTCTTCAGGAAGCTGAGCCGCAGCGGGCTGGAGCACAAATCGCAGGAAAACGCTCCCCCCCAGCACCGTAATCGCCGTCCCCACATGCACCCAGCGCGAAAGTACGTCGACGAATTCCATGCTCAGTCTTGTCCCATTGAAAAGCATCTGCCGGCCTGTCGCTGCGACAGAGCCCTGCCAGAATTGTTGATGTCGACGCTCCCCGGTCCAAGGACGCTGCCATTTTCGGAATTTCTTTGGTGCACGAAATGTCAGGTTCAGGCGTGAGATTCCGCCGATCATTCCCGGATCGCATGACGCCCCCGTTTTTCGATTTCCGGAAAGATCGGCGATCACTGATGCAGGGCTGTTGCAGCGGTCGAACTTGGTTATAGTGGGAGCTGTAGTTTTTCGAGGGAGTTCCCCTCCGAACCACACAAATCGTTGGGGTTTGCGCCCCCTGCGACGTCACCCGCTCGCGAGTCCCTGCCCGGTGGCCTTCGGGCTGGGCGGTGTAGCTCCCCGGAGGTTGTGCATGCCGCGAATTGCAGTCAATTTCCGGGTACGGACACTGTTCGGCCTCGTCGCTCTGGCAGCCTGCCTGCCGTCGCTCGCATCGGATGGTCCTCCCACCGTCGAGGAAGGTCGCGCCCACTGGGCCTTTCAGCCCGTGAACCGCCCAGCGGTCCCGGCCATCGAAATCCCCGCCCACGGCAATCCGATCGACGCCTTCATCGCGGCTCAACAGCAGACCGCGGGAGTGCGCAGTTCGACTCGGGCCGACAAGTACACGCTGCTCCGCCGGGCCAAGTTCGATCTGCTGGGAGTCCCGCCAACTCCTGCGGAAATTGCCTCGTTCGTCGCCGATGATCGCCCGGACGCTTTCGAACGCCGCGTCGAGGAATTCCTCGCCGATCCCCGCTATGGGGAAACCTGGGGCCGGTTGTGGCTCGACCTCGTTCGCTACGCTGAGACGGCAGGCTTCAACGCCGACCCCGCCCGGCCGCAGGCCTACCAGTACCGCGACTACGTCATCCGCGCATTCAACAACGACACTCCCTACGACCAGTTTGCCGCCGAACAGCTCGCCGGGGACGAACTGTTCCCGGACAGCAAAGACGCCCTGATCGCGACCGGCTACAACCGCATGTGGCCTGACGAAAGCAATGCGTCGGATGTCCTGCTGGCGCGGCAGTCGGCTCTCAATGATCACACGGGGAACCTGGGGGCCGTTTTCCTGGGGCTGTCGATCGGCTGCGCCCAGTGCCACGACCACAAGTTCGATCCGATCCTGCAGTCCGACTTCTACCAGCTCCAGGCGTTCTTTTCCGGCATCACCCTGCAGGACAAAGTCCCGCTGGGCGACAACGCTGCGCTCGCAAAGTACCGCGAAGAATTGCAGGCATGGCAAGCCCGAACCGCCGACCTGCGACGCGAACTGCACGCCATCAGCCGCGACGCCCGCGCCAAAGCGGGCGCCGAGAAGCGGCTGAAGTTCCCCAAGGTCGTGCTGGACGCCGTCGACACGGCCCCGGAAGACCGCACCCCCTACCAGTTGCAGCTCGTCTTCTGGTCCGAGCGGCAGATCGAGATCAAAGACAAGGATCTGCTCGCGGCGATGGGCGAAGCCAATGCGGCCCGCCGCGACGAGCTGACCAAAGCCCTCGACGAGGCCCGCAAGTCGGCCCCGAAACCGCCGCGCGAACTGACCGCGATGGCGGTGACGGAAGTCTCCGAAAAAGCCCCCGACACATTCCTGCTGGCGACTGGCAGCTATGACTATCCGCTTGACGAAACGCCCCCCGATGTCCCCGAGGTTCTCCGCAAGGCAGGGTGGAAAGGACCGGCGATCCAGCCGCCGCGGCCGGGAACATCCGGCCGACGGTCGGCCTTTGTCGAGTGGCTCACCGCCGCCGACAACCCGCTCACTTATCGCGTGCTGACGAATCGGATCTGGCAGGGGCACTTTGGCCGGGGGCTGGTCGAGAACGCCAACGACTTCGGCGTGCAGACCGCCGCCCCGACGCACCCGGAGCTCCTCGACTGGTTGACCGCCGAATTCCTGGCTCGCGGTAAGAGCATCAAGGAACTGCATCGTCTGATCATGGCCTCCGCGACTTACCAGCAGGCCGGATTCCGGACCGATGCCGCGAGCGACTCCGCCATCGCCCTGAAGACCGATCCCGACAATCGAACCTACTGGCACTTTCCCCGCCAGCGGCTCACCGGCGAACGGATCCGCGACGCCTGGCTGGCAGTTGCCGATTCTCTCAACGACTCGATGTTCGGGGCTGGCGTCCGCCCTGAACTCCCCCCCAAATTCGGCGGGGCCGGAGCTTGGAAAGTTTCCGAGAACCCCGCGGATCGCGTTCGCCGGTCGGTCTACATCTACGCGAAACGCAACCTGCCCTACCCCATGCTCCAGGTCTTCGATTTGCCCGATATGCACGAGGCGTGCGGCTGCCGGACGCAGACGACAATTGCTCCGCAGGCCCTGATGCTTCTCAACAGCGAACTGGTTCTCGGCGCGGCTCGCAAGCTCGCCGATCGCATCAATTCCGAGCATGCGACCGGCGACGCCGCCGGGATGGTCGAGTCCCTGTGGCTGATCGCCTACGGCCGCCCGCCCGATTCGGTCGAGCAGGCCGAAGCTCTGCAGTTCCTCGGTCAGCAGCAGGACCAGTTCCTGGCGCTCAACCCGTCGCTGGGAGAAGACGCGACCGCCGGACGCAAGCTGGCCAGCGGCGAAGCCTGGATCGATCTCTGCCACGCCGTCCTGAACTCGAACGAATTCCTGTTTGTGGACTGACCCGGCTGCTCGCAGCCGCCCGCCCGGAGGCCACTCATGACCAACCAGCCCACCGCCAGCGACTTCCGTCTGCCGCACGCACGTCCCGCCCAGTCCCGCCGCGACTTCCTGCAGCGGGCCGGCGGCGGCTTCGGCGCCCTGGCGCTGTCGGCGATGCTGGCCGAAGAGGCCGCCGCTGGCGCCATCATCGAAGAATCGGCCCGCAAACCGCACGCCTTCGGCAAGGCGAAGAGCGTCATCTTCCTGTTCATGGATGGCGGCCCGAGCCATATCGACACGTTCGATCCCAAGCCGGTCGTCAACGAGTACGCCGGCAAACCGCTACCGTCGACCGTCAAGCGGGTCATCACCCCGATGGGGGTTTCGGAGAATCCGCTGCTGGCCTGCCAGCGGACCTGGAAGCAATACGGCGAAAGCGGGATCCCGATTTCGGACTGGTACCCGCACGTCGCGCAGTACGCTGACGACCTGTGCGTCATCCGCTCGGTCTGGGGCGATTCGCTGAATCACGTCGGCGGCGTGGCCCAGATGAATACCGGCAGCATCCTCGGCGGCCGGCCCTGCATGGGCTCCTGGGTCACCTACGGCCTCGGCACCGAGAACCGCAATCTGCCGAGCTTCGTGGTGCTGCTCGACAGCGACAGGGAACCGCCCGGCGGCAACCGCGTCTGGAACACCGGCTTCATGCCGGCGACGTTCCAGGGGACCAAGTTCCAGCCCGGCCGCGATCCGATCCTGCACCTCAATTCGCCGGACGGGATCACCGCGCAACGTCAGTCGAAGAAGCTGGAATTCATCGATCGCTTGAATCGGCATCACGCCGAGATTCGCCCCGGCGACTCCGAACTCGAAGCCCGCATCAAGTCCTACGAGCTCGCCTTCCGCATGCAGGCCCACGCCCCCGAGGCAGTCGACCTGACTCAGGAAACCGCGGAAACGCAGGAACTGTACGGTCTGAACGACAAGGCGACCGAGGCCTTCGGCCGCAACTGCCTCCTCGCCCGGCGGATGGTCGAGCGCGGCGTTCGGTTCATCCAGCTCTATTCAGGCTCGGGGAGCAAGTGGGACGCTCACAGCAAACTGGAACAGAATCACTCGGGGCTGTGCAAGTCGACCGACAAGCCGATCGCCGCCCTGCTGATGGACCTGAAACAGCGCGGCCTGCTCGAGGAAACGCTGATCGTCTGGGGAGGCGAGTTCGGTCGCACGCCGATGTCCGAGAAGGGAGACGGCCGCGATCATAACCCGTACGGTTTCACGATGTGGCTGGCGGGTGGCGGCGTTCAGGGAGGCAAGATCGTCGGCTCGACGGACGACTTCGGCATGCACGCGGTCGACGACCGCCTGCACATCCACGACTTCCACGCCACGATCCTGGCGGCGCTGGGTCTCGATCACACCCGCCTGATCTACCGCCACCAGGGCCGGCCGGAACGGCCGACGCTCAATGAGGGGTATGTGTGCGAGAAGGTGTTTGCGTGATTGCGGGGGGAACCACGAATCACACGAATTCGCACGAATCAGAGTGAAGAGATGGAACCACGGAAGGCACTGAGGTCACCGAGAAAGACACAGGGTGCATGAAGCAAAGCAAAATGCACCAGCTCCAAGGACGGGTGCATTTGCATGCGTCCTGCATGAGTCCGCCTCACCCCCTCTTCCATTTTGCACTTTGCATTTTTCACCTTTCATTTTGCACTGACTTCTCGCCCTAATTCAACTCCATCGCCTCTTCCCAGTGCTCCATCAGCCGGGCCAGATCTGCCTGGGCCTGCGCATAATCTTGCTGCGTCCGCTGCATTCGTTCCGCATCTCGATGCACCTCGACGTCCGCCAGGTCGGCCTCGCAGCGGGCGAACTGGGCTTCACTGGCCGCGATGTCGGCTTCGATGTCTTCGACTTTGCGGTACGGGTATTTTCGCCGGCGTTTGCTGTCTGACGGCTTATTCCGTTCCGCCGCGGCGCGCTCGGCCGCTTTTTGGCCTTCCTGGCTGGCCTGCTGGGCCGCCTGCTGGTTTTTGCGGAACGAGACGTACTCGGAGTAGTTCCCTTCGAACAGGAACCAGCGGTCCGGTTCCACGACGAGGACTTTCGTCGCGAGCCGGTCGAGGAAGTAGCGGTCGTGGCTGACGAACAGCAGGGTTCCTGCGAACGTCCGCAGGGCCTGTTCCAGAGCGTCGCGAGACCAGAGATCGAGGTGGTTGGTCGGTTCGTCGAGGACCAGCACGTTCGGCTGCAGGGCGGCAATCCGGGCCAGGGCGACTTTGCTCCGCTCGCCGCCGCTCATCGCCCCGACCTTTTGCAGCGCCAGGGCGCCCCGGACGCCGAACTTCGCCAGCAAGTCCCGGAGCTGGCCGTCGGTGTAACGGGCGATATCGGGCGGCCGGATCGCTTCCATCGCGTCGAGATTTTCGTCGACGCAGGCGAGCTGCTGGTCGAAATAGGCCACCAGCACGTTGGCCCCGAACCGCACCGTCCCGGCGTCGGGTGGAAGCTCCTTCAGCAGCGTCCGCAGCAGGGTCGTTTTGCCGGTGCCGTTGGGGCCGATGATGCCGAGCCGGTCGCCGCGATCGACGCGCAGCGAGACTTCTTTGAAGAGGGGCGGGCCGCCGAAGCCTTTCGTCAGGCCGGTGGCCTCGATGACCCAGTCGCCGGTCCGGGTGCAGTTGCCGAAGCCCATGTTGGGGCCGTCGATGTCGCTGATGGTTTCGACAGCCTCGACCCGGGCCAGCTTCTGTTCGCGGTCTTTAGACTGTTTCGAAAGCTGCCCGTAGCGGTTGCGAGTGATGAACTCTTCGGTCCGGGCGATGAATTCCTGCTGCTTTTCGAAGGCCCGCTGGGCGACCAGTTGCCGCTCTTCCCGCAGCCGCCAGTACTGCGAGAAATTCCCCGGATAGTCGCTCAGCCGCCCCTGATGCTGCTCCAGAATCCGCGTGCAGACCCGGTCCAGGAAGTAGCGGTCGTGGCTGACCAGCACCATCGCCCGCCCGCAGCCCACCAGGTAGTTTTCCAGCCACTCCGTGGCGGCGATGTCCAGGTGGTTCGTCGGTTCGTCGAGCAGCAGGACGTCGGGCGCCCTCAGGAGCAGCCGGGCGAGGAGCAGCCGGTTCTGCTGTCCGCCGCTGAGGGACTGCGCCGGCTGGTCGTACTGGGACCGGTCGAATCCCAGCCCCGCCAGGACCTGGTCGATCCGGTAGTCGACCTGAAACCCGTCCAGCCGCTGCAGCTCGTGCTGGATGGCGTCGAACCGCTTCTGCAGCCTGGCCAGTTCGTCAGGGGCGGCCGTCGCCATCTGGTCGGCGACCCGGTGCGATTCCTCCTGCAGGCGGAACACGGTGTCCAGCCCCTCGCGGGCCTCGTCGAGGAGCGTCCGGCCGGGGGCGAATTCCGGGTGCTGTTCCAGAATTTCGATCCGGACGTCGCCAGGAATCGCCAGTTCCCCCGTGTCGGAGTGGTCCTGCCCGGCCAGAATCCGCAGCAGGGTGGTTTTTCCTGCCCCGTTCGGCCCGACCAGGCCGATCCGTTCGCCCGCCCGGACGTCGAAGGTGGCCTTGTTCAGAATCGGCGCACTGTCGAACTGGCGGCTGAGGTCGCGGGTGGAAATGAGGATCATCGGGGGATCTGGTTCCAGCGAAAGCGGGCGGATTTGCCCCGGACGCCCTTCCGGCAGCCCCGGCAGGTTGGTCAATCCTAAAGCGGGGGACTATATTGCAGCAATTCTGACGGCCGGATCACCGTCGTCTCGCGGATGAGGCGACGTCGGCCGCACCGTTCCGGAGTTTCCCCGCGCGGGGCTGGACGGACCGCAGGGGCTTGCCGGACCCGCAGGGCCGGAAGCCCGCTCACGACGTATGAAATGAGAGTCGGAATGTCTGCCGAGAAGCAACTGATTCGCGTGGGACACAGTCCCGATCCCGACGATGCCTTCATGTTCCATGCGCTGGCGAATAACAAAATCGACGCCGGCCCCTACCGCTTCACCCACGAGCTGCAGGACATCCAGACCCTCAACGACCGGGCTCTGAAGGGCGAACTGGAACTGACCGCCGTCAGCCTGCACGGCTACGCGTACATGACCGACAAGTACGCCCTCTGCGCCTGCGGGTGCAGCATGGGTGACGACTACGGCCCGATGGTCGTGGCCCGCGAGCCGATGACTCGCGAAGACCTTCGCGGCAAGACGATCGCGATCCCCGGCAAATTGACAACTGCCTACCTGGCTCTCAAGTTGTGGCTGGGGGACGATTTCACCCCGGTCGTCTATCCCTTTGACGAAATCCTCAATGTCGTCGAGCAGGGGAAAGTCGACGCCGGCCTGATCATTCACGAAGGCCAGCTCACCTACATGAACCAGGGCCTCAAGCTGATCGTCGATCTCGGCAAGTGGTGGCTCGAAGACACCGGCCTGCCCCTGCCGCTCGGCGGCAACGCGATCCGCCGGGATCTCGGCCCCAAGGTCATGCAGGACGTCACCCGGCTGCTCAAGGAGAGCATCCAGTACGCTCTCGATCACCGGGCCGAGGCCCTGGCGTACGCCCTGCAGTTCGGTCGGGACCTCGACCGCAGCCAGGCTGACAAGTTCGTCGGCATGTACGTCAACGACTGGACGATCGACTTCGGCGAGCGCGGCCGGAAGGCCGTGGCGACGCTGCTGCAACGGGCGTATGATGCGAAGATTATCCCGCAGCCGGTGCAGGTCGAATTCATCGGCTGAGCGATCGCGGGACGATGATGAACCGGCGCGGCCACCGCGCCGGTTTCCTTTGGCAGACGTCGACGACGAACTGGGAACGATCTGATGGAACCGATTCGGATTGCCCCCAAGCGGCGGTATCTCGTGCGGTTCGATCCCAAACGGGTTCC
This sequence comes from Planctellipticum variicoloris, assembly GCF_030622045.1. Lineage (NCBI taxonomy): Bacteria > Pseudomonadati > Planctomycetota > Planctomycetia > Planctomycetales > Planctomycetaceae > Planctellipticum > Planctellipticum variicoloris. The sequence goes on from NZ_CP130886.1 coordinate 1,460,654, forward strand.
CCACCTCTTCACGGACGTGCTGATCGTCGGAGCCGGCATCGCGGGAATGCGGGCGGCCCTCGAAATCGACTCCCGGCTCAACGTGGTGATGGCCACCAAAGATCGGGTCCAGCTCTCGAACAGCGCCTGGGCGCAGGGAGGCATCGCCGGCGTCTTTGATCCGGTGGACGATTTCGCCAACCACGTCGCCGACACGCTCGCCGCCGGCAAGGGCCTCTGCAACATCCCGATCGTCGAACTGGTCGTCCGGGAAGCCCCCGATCGCATCCGCGAGCTGATCGGCTACGGCGCGGTCTTCGATCAGGAAAACGGCGAGATGGCCCTCGGTCACGAAGGGGGCCACAGCCACCGCCGCGTGGCACACGCTCTCGGCGATGCCACCGGTAAAGAAATCATCCGGGCACTCATCGAACGGACCCGCCAGTCTCCCAACATCGAAGTCTGGGAGCAGACCTTCACGCTCGATTTGCTCACTCACGAGGGGGAATGCCGCGGCGCGCTGATGTGGAATCCCCAGCACGGCAAGACCTTCGTCTGGGCCAAGCAGACGATTCTGTGCACCGGCGGCGCGGGCCGGCTCTACCGCGAAACCACCAATCCCGACATCGCCACCGCCGACGGACAGGCGATGGCCTTCCGCGCCGGGGCCGAGCTGCGCGACATGGAATTCATGCAGTTCCACCCGACGGTCCTCTACATCGCCGGCGGGTCCCGCCACCTGATCTCCGAGGCCGTCCGCGGCGAAGGGGGCCTGCTCCGCGACTGTCACGGCGTCCGCTTCATGGGGGACTACGATCCCGCGATGGAACTGGCCCCCCGCGACGTCGTCAGCCAGGCCATCACGAAGCAGATGGAGAAAACCCGGCATCACTGCGTTTACCTCGACGTGACCCACCTGCCGAAGGAACTGGTCGCCGAGCGGTTTCCGCATATCCGCAAAGTCTGCGGCGACTTTGGCCTCGATCTAACTCGCGACCTGATTCCCGTCCGCCCCGGCGCGCATTACATGGTCGGCGGCGTCACCACTGATGGTGAAGCCCGCACCTCTCTCAAACGCCTCTGGGCCGCCGGCGAAGTCACCTCCACAGGCCTCCACGGCGCCAACCGCCTGGCCAGTAACAGCCTGCTGGAAGGCCTGGTCTTCGGGCGACGGGCCGGAGCGAACGTCTCGGCCCTGGCGCTCGACGAACCCGACCGGTTCTCCGCGATCCCGCTGGTTCCCGACCCGATTCAATCCACGCCCGGTATCGATGACGATCTCAAGCTCGAAGATCTGTGGAACTCGCTCACCAGCGAGATGTGGCGGCACGTAGGCATCTCGCGGAATGCGGAAGGGCTGGAATCGGCCCTGCACCAGATCGAATTCTGGGATCGCTACGTCGGTCCCCGCGAGTTCTCGTCCGTCCGCGGCTGGGAGCTGCAGAACATGCTCCTCACCGCCCGGCTGATGATCCGCGCCGCAGCCGTCCGCAAAGAATCTCGCGGCGTCCACGCCCGCAGCGACTACCCCGCGATGGATCCCGCCGAAGCGGTCCATATTCCGCTGGTCGCGGACGACGTTCGTTGATGGTCGATCGTTGATCGTCGATGGTTAGAAGAAACGCCGCGGCCGACGACCTGGTATTTCTCAACGATCAACGATCGACCATCAACGATAAACGCCCCTCACGCCAGAATCTCCCGCACCACTTCCCCATGCACGTCGGTCAGCCGGTAGTGCCGGCCCTGGAACTTGAACGTCAGCCGGGTGTGGTCGATCCCCAGCAGGTCCAGCAGCGTCGCCTGCAGGTCGTGGACGTGGACCGGGTTCTCGGCGACGTTGTAGCCGAAGTCGTCCGTCGCGCCGTAGGTCATCCCCGGCTTGATGCCGCCCCCCGCGAACCACATCGTGAAACAGCGCGGGTGATGGTCCCGCCCGTAGTCCGTCTTCGTCAGCTTCCCCTGCGAATAATTCGTCCGGCCGAACTCACCTCCCCAGACGATCAGCGTGTCTTCCAGCAATCCCCGCTGCTTGAGATCCAGGATCAGGGCTTTGCAGGGCTGATCCACATCGGAGCACTGCCGTCGGATCGCCCCCGGCAGGTTCCCGTGCTGATCCCACCCCGGATGATAAAGCTGAATGAACCGCACGTTCCGCTCGGCGAGTCGGCGGGCCAGCAGGCAGTTCGCCGCGAATGTCCCCGGCTGCCGCGCGGCGGAACCGTAGAGTTCGAACGTCGCTTCCGTTTCCCCGGAGAGATCCATCACCTCGGGAACGCTGGTCTGCATCCGGTAAGCCATCTCGTACTGGGCCACCCGGGCGTTGATCTCCGGATCGCCCAGGTCTTCAAACTGCTGGTGATGCAGCTCGGCGAGCCGGTCGAGCATCTTCCGGCGGCTCGCCGCCGAGATTCCTTCCGGATTCTTGAGGTACAACACCGGATCGGCCCCCGAGCGGAACTGCACCCCCTGGTGGATGCTCGGCAGAAATCCATTGCCCCACAGCCGGGCATACAGCGGCTGATCGATCCGGTCTTTCGAAATCAGCACCACGAACGCCGGCAGATTCTCGTTCGCGCTTCCCAGACCATAACTCAGCCACGAGCCGATCGACGGCCGGCCCGCAAGCTGCGAACCAGTCTGAAAGAACGTGATCGCCGGGTCGTGATTGATCGCCTCCGTGTGCAGCGACTTCACAAAGCACAGGTCATCGGCGACCTCGGCGAGCGATGGAAACAGCTCGCTGATTGTGGCGCCGCTCTCGCCGTGCTTGTCGAATTTGAAGACCGACCCCGCCAGCGGCAGAATCGCCTGGTTGGCAGACATCCCTGTCAAACGCTGCCCCTGCCGCACGCTCGCCGGCAGATCCTGGCCGTTCATCTCGTTGAGCAGCGGCTTATAATCGAACAGGTCGAGCTGAGACGGACCGCCGCTCATGAAAAGATAAATAATCCGCTTCGCCTGCGGCGTATGGTGCGGTTGATCGAGGATCCCCTGAAACGGATTCGGCGGCGCAATCTCAGCCACCGCGTCCCGTCCGAGCAGTTGCGACAGCGCCAGGCCACCCAGTCCGAGCCCCGAGCGGCCGAAGAAGTCCCGGCGATTCAAGCCCACATTCACGTTCGAGCAGAACATTTTGCGTCTCTCCGCAGCTCGCGGTCGATTCATTCCGGAAATCAGCGCAGAACGACGGTCTCGTCGAAGTTCAGCAGCAGTTCGGCCACAACGGTCGCCGCCGCCAGGTCGAGCGGATCGAGCGATTCATCCGCCTTCCCTTCCCCCTGCGCCAGCAGCTTCTGAGCCGCCTCGGGATCGGCGGCGAAAATGGCTCGCTGTTCGTCCCAGACCTGCTTCAACACCGCGATCTGCCGCGGCTGCGGCGATCGACTGGTCGCCGTCCGGAACGCCCAGGCGAGCCTCTCATCCAGCGCCGCTCCCCCTTCCTTCAGCATCCGCTGGCCGAGGAACCGGGCCGCCTCCACAATCTGCACGTCATTCAGCAGCGCCAGCGCCTGCAGAGGCGTGCTCGTGCTCTGACGCTTCACCACGCAGACGTTTCGGTCGGCGGCGTCGAACGTGATCATCGAGGGCGGGGGAACGGTCCGTTTCCAGAACGTGTAAAGACTCCGGCGATAGAGGTCCGGGCCGTGACCCTGGTCGTACTGCGGCCGGCCCATCGCCACGTCCCACAATCCGTCCGGCTGATACGGCTTCACGCTCGGGCCACCCAGCTTCTCCGCAAACAGTCCGCTGACCGCGAGCGCCTGGTCACGGAGCATCTCGGCAGTCAGCCGACGCACCGGCCCGCGGGCATGCAGCACGTTCGCCGGATCGCGGGCCAGCAACTCAGGAGACGCCACGGAGCTCTGCCGATAGGTCGCCGACATCACAATCTCTTTGAGCAGGGATTTCATGTCCCAGCCGTTCGCCACGAAGTCTCTCGCCAGCCAGTCAAGCAGATCCGGGTGCGACGGCCACGCCCCCTGACTGCCGAAATTGTCCGTTGTTTCCACCAGCCCGCGCCCAAAGCACTGCTGCCACGCGCGATTGACGGTCACCCGGGCCGTCAGCGGATGCTCGCGATCGGTCAGCCAGCGTGCCAGCCCCAGCCGGTTCTTCGGCTGATCCGCTGGGAATGCGGGCAGCACCGCCGGAGTCCCCGCCGTCACGGGTTCGCCGGGTGCGTCGTAAGCTCCCCGCTTGAGGACGAACGTGGGCCGCGGCTCGGACATCTCCCGCATCGCCATGACTTCCATCACGGGATTGATCGTCTTAGACTGCTCCTGCCGCAAATCCGCCAGCACCTTTCGCGCATCGGCGACCGGCGCGGAAACGCGAGCCAGATAGTAGTCCTGCAGCTCTTTCCGCTGCCCGGGAGTCAATGCGTCAGGCGTCGCCGACCATGCCTCCTGACCGCGGGGATTGCCGGCGATCCTGGCGACCTCGATCGTCGTCAGGGGCAGATTGTAGATCTGCAGCTCGTCGACGCTCCCCCCCTTGAAACCACTGTCGCGAAATCGCGCCCCGATTTGAAATGCCGCAGACGCCCCGTCGTACGTGATGTCCTTGAACAGTCCGTCGCGGATCACTTCCACGTCCGCCGGAACACCGTTCAGGAACAGCTTCAAGCCCGCCGCCTTGCTGGAGCCGTCATAACTGATGGCCACGTGAGTCCAGTCCGCCGCCGGGATCGCCCCATTCGTCGTCACCTTCAGCGAATTTCCGGGCCACATGTGATGCAGACCGAATGAAACGTGACCATCTTCCAGCAGCAGTTCGTAGCCCCGGCTGCCGGCGTCCGCGGCGGCCTTGCTCGCATGAAACACGACCTCCCGCGAAACAATCTCCGCGGGCTTCAGCCAGAGCGTGAAGCTGAAGGCATCCGCCCGCGCGAAGGCGCCTACGCCTCCGCCGGTCAGGCTGTTGTCCCCCGAAAGAACCACCGCCTGCCCGACCTTGCCGGGCGCGAGTTGCGGGTTGTCGCTCGCCGAGAGAGGTTTCTCGACATCAATGCTGTTGACCGCCTTGTTCCCTTCGAGCGTCTCGAAGTCGAACGCAGCAACCGGTCTGGGCAGCGGTAACTCGCCGGTTCGACTCCCGAGCCATGTCGCCAACGCCGCCGCCTCGTCGGCTGTCACGGCCTGCAGTCGCTGTTCCGCGGCCTGGATCTGCTGGTCGAGCTGCCCCAACTTGGCCTCGGTCGCATCGTCCGGCAGCAGCAGCGTCGGGACCGGCATCGCGGGCGTGAAATACGTCGTCTGCCCGTATTCATCGATATTGTTGAAGAAGCTGTAGAGCCCGTAGAACTCCTGCTGCGAGATCGGGTCGTACTTGTGGTTGTGGCACCGCGAACACTCGAAGGTCAGACCGAGAAACGCCGTCCCCATCGTATTGACGCGGTCCACCACGTACGCCGTCCGGAATTCCTCGGCGACCACGCCCCCCTCTTCGTTCTGCATGTGCAGCCGGTTGAAGGCGGTCGCCAGTCGCTGTTCGCGCGTGGCGTCCGGCAGGAGATCCCCCGCAAGCTGCCAGACGATGAACTCGCGGAACGGCAGATTCCGATTGAAAGCCCCGATCACCCAGTCCCGGTAGGGCCACATCGCCCGGTAGCGGTCCATCTGATAACCGTGTGTGTCGGCATAGCGGGCAATATCCAGCCAGTCCGCCGCCATCCGCTCGCCGTAACGGGGAGATTCCAGCAGCCGGTCGACCACCCGTTCGTACGCGGCGGGAGAGGCGTCCGCAACAAACGCCGCCACCTCGGCAGGCGTCGGCGGCAACCCCGTCAGATCGAACGTCACCCGCCGGATCAGCGTCTCGCGATGCGCCGGAGCCGCCGGAGAAAGCCCTTCCCGCTCCAGCCGGGACAGGATAAATCGATCGATCGCATTTGCCGGCCAGTCGGTGCGTTTTACGGCCGGCGGTGCAGGACGGGCCATCGGCTCGAAGGCCCAGTGCCGCCCCCACGGCGCCCCTTCGTCGACCCACTGCCTGAGCAGCGCAATCTGCGACTTCGTCAGCTTGCCGGCAGCCCGGGCCGGCGGCATCACCTCATCGGGGTTGGTGCTCAGAATCCGCCGGACCAGTTCGCTCTGATCCGCCTTGCCGCGGACGATGATGTGCACGCTGTCCCGGGCGCGGAACACATCGGCCTCGCGGTCGAGGCGGAGATCCCCCTCGCGGGCCTTGTCATCCGGTCCATGACACTGGAAGCAGGCATCCGACAGGATCGGCAGAATATCGCGACTGAACTGAATGTCCCCCGCAACTGCGGAGCTCGCACACAGCGCAACAGTCAGGCAGGCCAGGAAAACGCGCAGCATGGCGGGAACTCACAGGCGGAAAATCTGGCGGGTTTCGACCCCTCCAGTCTATCGCGCTGGTAGTGTGGGGCGATACCGCAACCGACGAGGCGGGAAATGTCGAATGACGAAGGCGGAATGTCGAAAGGCAGGAGTCGAGAGACGAGAGTCGAGTGTCTAGAGCCAGATTCGACCGTTTGCCCCGTCTCCGGCGATAGGCGATCCACGATCAGCCCTCTTCTCTGGCGATTCGCTATTCGCTACTCCCTATTCGCTTCCCTCGACTCCACCACCCGCATCCGCTGCCCCAACTCGCGCAAAACCTCCACGTCCGAGTCCGGCCGGGACGGACTCCGCGGATGCGTCTGGCTGGTCGACGTCCACCCGCGCAATTGCAGGAACTGGGCCGCCGAATGTTTGTACGCGGGGGACGGCGCGCGGAACGCAAAATACCCCAGATACTGGAGCTGGTCGTTCAGTTCGTAGAACCGCGGATCGCCCGCTTCCCAGTACGTGTCACGCAGAGCAAACAGATCGGGGGCGAACGTGCTCAGGCCCAGCAGGTAGTCGCTGCCGTACATGATCATGTCGATCGCAAAATCGTTCCCCGTGTAGACGCGAAAGTCCGGCCGGACGCGATCCCGCAGCACGAGCCGTTCCCATTCCGGTTCGCGATGGAACGACGAGTGCTTGGCCCCGATGCACTGCGGAATCCGCAGCATCCCCTCGTACGTCGCCAGATCGTAGACCGCCCCGAACGGGGCCAGATCGGTCGTCAGTTCGAAGCCGATGAATCGGTCGCTCTTCGCCGCAAGCTGCTGATACGCCGCGACAATCTCCGGACCGGGCTGACGCGTCAGTCCGTACGACTGAAAGATCACCGGCGTTCCGCCGCGCCGGGCAATGGCGTCCATCCGTGCCAGATAGGCGTCCGGCTGAAACGCCGCTCCCGGCTGATCCCCCACGAACGCCCCGGCGACGAACGGCAGCCCCCCCAGGATGGCGCGGGTCCGGTCCAGGATGCGATCCTGCAGTTCCGCGTCGAGCAGGTGGACGTAGCCGGTGTCCATGTTGACCGCCGGCGTCAAACCGCAGCGGGCCGTCCGCTCGACGTGCGCCTCAAACGATGGCCAGTCGACTTCGCCGGACGCGACGAACGGCAGCAGGATGGCGGAAATCCCCTCGACCTTGCGACGGGGCCGCAGGAGCGTCAGGGGATTGACGGTTGAGATTTCGGTCATGGAGCAGCTCGCAAATTGGGCGTGGGAGGCGGTCCCATCTTAGCCGGCAACCGGACCTGCGAGAACCAATGCGGCGGCGTACGCTTGCCGCGGTGACTTCGTGAGAGGACGATATGCTCTCTCGCCCGGTACTCCCGCCTTCCCAGACATAGAGGTGCATGGTGCAACTTTCCGATCTGACTTGGCCCGCCGTCGAGGCCCTCCCCCGTTCGACCCCCGTCGTGATTCCTGTCGCGGCCCTCGAACAGCACGGCGGCCACCTCCCCGTTTTCACCGACAGCCTGCTGCTCGGCGAAGTCGTCCGCCGGGCTTCCGCCGCCCTGGAAGGCCAGGCCCTGTTCGCCCCCCTGATGTGGCTGGGCAATTCGCACCACCACATGGACTTTCCCGGCACCCTCTCCGCCAGCCCGCGGGTCTATTTGGATCTGCTGGTTGACCTGATGGAAAACTTCCTGTTCCACGGTTTCCGGCGGATCATTCTGCTGAACGGCCACGGAGGCAATATTACGCCTGGCAAGCAGGCGGTCTTTGAAGTGCGGCAGAAGTACCGGCACCGCGAAGACCTGCTCCTGTTATTCGCCACGTACTGGGAATTCGCCGATCCGCGCGAAGGGCGATCCGACCTGGTCCAGACTTCGATGGGACATGCCTGCGAATGGGAGACCTCGATGATTCTCCGTCTGGCCCCGCACCTGGTCGGCCCGATCGACGGACTCGAGCCGGCGTCCTTCGAATACGGGTTTGAACCGGCCTATCGGGGCTGGACGACGAAGGATCGGACGAAACTCGGTTACATCGGTGATCCCCGCCGGGCGACCGCCGAAAAGGGAGAGCATCTGTTCGAAGTCTTCACGCAGGGGATCGTCCGCCACGTCCGCGACGTCGCCGGCTGGGATGGCCACACCTGGTTCCCGCCCGAGAAGGCCTGAGCCTCACCCGTTGAAGTAGGCTGTCCGATGAAGACGCTCTGCCTGATGCGCCATGCCAAATCGAGCTGGGAGGCTCCCGAGCTGGCCGACCACGATCGCCCCCTCAACGTGCGGGGGCGACGGGCCGCGCCGCAGATCGCCCGCTGGCTGGGCCAGCACGACCTGCGCCCGGACTTTATCATCTGCTCGACCGCGGTCCGGGCTCAGGAAACCGTCAAACTCCTGCGTGCCGAATGGCTGCCGGTCAAATTCGATGATTGTCCCGAGCTCTACATGGCGGGTCCTGAGCAATTGAAATCCGTGGTCAGCACATTCCCCGACGACGTTTCCTGCCTGCTGCTGGTCGCCCACAATCCGGGCCTCGAAGAATGGCTCGCCGAGCTGACCGGCGTCCAACGCAAATTCCCCACGGCAGCCGTCGCAGTCCTGGACGCCGACGTCGACCACTGGTCCGACTGGCCCGGCCCCGCCAAACCAACACTCCGCGTCTTCCACACGCCCAAACAACTCACTGACAACTGACAACTGACAACTGACAAATTTCTGGCTGCTCGCTTCTCGCTATTCCCTATTCGCTATAACCCCGCCCGGAGCGCCCCCGTGGATTCTCGCTACGCGATCGCTGACACCTCGCAGATCTTCTCCCCGGCCCTCATCGTCTACCGCGACATTCTCGACGCCAACCTCGCACGCATGATCCGCATCTCGGGGGGCGTCGACCGGCTCCGCCCCCACTGCAAAACGCACAAGATGCCGGCGGTCATCGAGCGGGAACTCAAACTCGGAATCACCCGGCACAAGTGTGCGACATTTGCCGAGGCGGAGATGGTCGCCGAGTGCGGTGTGAAGGACATCGTGCTGGCCTACAACATGGTCGGGCCGAACATCGCCCGCGCGGTCGCCTTCCGCCAGAAATTCCCCGACGCGAAACTGATTGTGACCGCCGACGACGAGCGGATGATCGACCAGCTCGGGGCCGCAATGGTCGCCGCCGGAACGACCATCGGCGTCCTGCTCGACATGGACACCGGACTCCACCGAACCGGCGTCCTGCCCGGCCCGAAGGCCGCCGATCTGTATCGGCGAATCTGTCGGACTGCGGGACTCACGCCCGAAGGATTCCACTGGTACGACGGCCACAACCACCAGACTGATCTCGCCGAACGCAAAGCCGCCGTGCTGGGGCCCTACGCCGCAGCCAAAATTCTGCGAGCGGAACTGCTGGCCGAGGGGCTCAGCGTCCCCCGCATCGTCTGCGGCGGAACCGGGTCGTTTCCAGTCTTTGCGGAACTGACCGATCCTGAGATCGAACTCAGCCCCGGCACCTGCGTCCTGCACGACTGCGGCTACGGCACGACGTTCCCCGACATGGATTTCGAGCCGGCGGCACTGTTGCTGACCCGCGTCATCAGCCGCCCGACCCCCACTCGGCTGACGCTGGACGTCGGTAACAAGGCCGTGGCCTCCGATCCGCCGCGAGGGACGCGAGTTCAGGTGCCCGACCTGCCCGATGCCGAGCAGGTGCTGCACAACGAGGAGCATCTGGTCCTGGAGACGCCGCTGGCCGGTCGCTATCAGCCGGGCGACGAACTGCTCGCCATTCCCCGCCACGTCTGCCCGACCTCGGCCCTCTACAAAGACGTCTACGTCGTTTCGGGCGGAAACGTCGTCGATCGCTGGCCGGTCACCGCCCGAGATCGCTGCATCACGATCTGATCGACGCGCGGCCCAGTCCATCCGGAGCTTCAGCACCTGTTTCCGGATGGACTGCCGATTCAATCCACCCGACTCAGAACTCCACGCTGTACTTCTGCGTCAGTCCGCGTCGGATTTCCACCAGTCCGTCTTCAATCTGCTTCCACTCGGAAAACTTTACGCCGGCCGCGTTCTCATTCTCCTGCGCATTGATGGCGGCCTCGTTCCCTCCCGCCGTCGGAGTGTAGTAGTAACCGTCATAAGAGCTGACGCCGCCGTAGAACTTGCCGGTCTCGTTCTCAGCCCGACGCGTCCCCGCCCGAACATTCGAAAACCGTTCAGCCTGCGCCTGATAGCGCAGCGAATTGCTGACACGGGCGCCAAACGTCAACAGGTCCGGGTCGACCTTCAGCATCGGCAGGCCATCGATCGTCCGGGCCGATCGTTCGTACCACAGACAGTGGTTGTCGCGAGTCTTCTTCAGCGTCCCGCGCAGGTCGTCAAGTTCATGCTGGATCGACCGCAGATACTTCTTCGACGCCTCAGCCGTCGGAACGTTCGAACTCTCCGCGCCGGCCTGGCGGGCCGCGCTGCTGACGATCGGCGGATGAACGACGCTCATCAGACGCTTCAGACCGGAGGGCGATAAATCCCCTTCGATGATCAGCGCATGGCCGTCGGCCCGAGTCCGCCACTTAACGCTGTCATCCAGGCTGGCGCCCCACATCTGGAGAACGGAACTCACCAGCGGAATCGCCACCGGCTGCAACGGAGCGGCCGACTGTCCAAACTCGATCCGGCACTGCAGCATCCGCTGCGTCCCCAGATGGACTTTACAGACGATGCCGCGAACCGACACGAGCAGCGCCGCCGTCGAATCGAGTTCCGCCCCGGTGAACGGCCTGTTGGGAAGCGACGAAAGCACGGCCTTTGCAGAAGCGACGTCGACGGCATCGGTCAGGTCGAGTGCGGTGACGATCGGGAACTGGTCGGAAACGCTGCCGACCGCCTGCTGCAGAAACTTGCTGACACGCGGAGCCGGGGAGGCGCCGGCCCGCACCCAGCGGAGGGCCGCCTGCCGCCCCCCCGGTTCGACCATCAGGTATTCCGCCTGCTTCGCTTCGACGAGATAGCGGCCGTCGAGGACGCTGAGTCCCTGCCAGTCATCGACTTTCTCGACGTTCCCGCCGGTCACCGAAGCAATATCGGCCAGTTCCGTCCCGGCTTTGACTTCCATGATCAGTTGCCGGCGGATGGGATTGAGCGACCCCGTCAGATCCAGTTCCGCCCCCACGGTGATCCGTCGAGTGGAGGGGGGCAGAAAGAGATCCTGAGCCACGAAGGCCTGGGCCGTCTTTTGCGCCCATTTTTCTTCAATGGCGAGCGGCGAGCGATAGGCCGCATTCGCGTCAATCACCAGCACGGCGTTCAACCCTTCAGGCAGCCACAGCAGAGCGTCGTCTCCACGTGCCGGGGCCGCCGCCAAGGCAAGCCCCGCCAGAATCGCGACAAGGGCGTTTGCGGGTGATTTCCAGAGGACCTGCATGATGCGTTTCCTGAAGCAGGGTGGAGAGAGCGTGTGGAAAGAAAGGGGAGAAGTGCGCCCCGGCGACATGAGTCTCCAAGTGTGGCCGCCCGAATGCTGCGTCGCCATCGAAAAACGTCCAGACAAATCTGAATATCTCGACGACCGCGACCGATTCGGACATTTGCTGATGCTGCTCTCGCGGGTTTGCGCGGCGTTTCGCGGCTTCGTGCCGATTGCCGTCCCAACTGACGTAGTGACTGCCGGCACACGTATGCGCGATTATAATGAAGATGTACACGCCATTCCAAAGACTCCCCGGCCGGGTGAGCGCCTGAGGATTGCCGCTCGCGGCGGTCCGCAGTCCTGGCCGGGGTTGTTTTTTTGCACGTCTTTGGCCTGCGTTCCCGCAGCAGAAAATCTGCGGAATGCGGCACGTGAAAGAATGGCATCGCCGTGACGCGACCCCGTTCACCGAAGGGTCAGCCGAAGCGGCCGCTACGAGAACATCCGACGATCGCCAGCGGCCATGCACGCCTGATATTCCCGCGGAAGCGTCGGAAGCTCCCCGGCCCGCTCGGATACGTCGACTTCGCTGCTGAAGCAGCTCGCATTGGAAGTCGATTCCGGCAGGAGATCTTCCTCGCCGAGTTGATGGCGCTGCTCACGTCCTTCGGACGGATTCCCGAAGTGAACCGGGCGGCGGAGTGATCCCGCCGCCTCCTCGCAAGCAGCGCTCGCCGGTTCAACCATTCGGGATCGCTACGTCTCTTCGATCAGGCTGAGACGTCCGACTATTTCGCGGCGGCCGTTCGCTGCCCCATCGGCAACTGCGGCGCATCGGCGCTGGGACGGCGCTGCAGCAGTTCTTTCAGCGAGAACGCGTGGTATTTCTGGTCGGCCGCCGGCTCCTTGTCAGCGCTGGCGTTGGCCACCCACAACCGGGTCGATTCCGGTTCAAACAACACGTTGTGCAAGTTGGATTTCATGGCGACCGGACGGGACATCAGTTGCAGGGCTTCGTCGGGGGTGAATTTTCCGAGGTTGTCGGACGCCCGCTTCACCAGTTCGTCGTAACGCGACCCCGCGGACATCAGCACGCAGTCCTTGACGGCTTTCGGCAGCAGCGGGTGCGGCGTGCCGGGCTCGACAAGCGAAAAAACGTCCCAGGAGGCTTCCATGCCGACCGCTTTGTTCGCTTCGCCATCGGCGAGCACGTAGTAGTACTGGCAGGTCCGCGGGCCGTCGCGGAAGACGGCGATGGCTTCGTCGAGCGAGTGAGACGTTTCGAGGGCTTCGCGGATCAGCAGCGACATCGGCCGGCCCCCCCAGTGGCCCAGGCCGCCGCCCCCCATCTCGCCGATGGAAATGTGCTCGGCGTTCATGCCCGTGACGGAGCCGATGAACCCCGCGTACGAGACATTCACCCACGGAAGCCGACCGGTCGGCTCGACGACGATCAGCACCGCGTGATCCTGCAAACCCCAGTCGACGGCGTAGTCGAGGACGCGTCCGTGCAGCATTTTTCCGTTGCGGGTCGCGGTTCCCGACAGCGCGAAGCCGCTGCAGTGGAACAGTTCCGGGATAAAATTGGCGGCCCGAATGTCGCTGTGGGAGAGTTCGGCGCCATCGGCGACGCCGCGGATTTCGTCGAAGTACCGCTGATCGACATGCGGCTGCTGGATCTTGACGATCATTTCAATGGCGGTCTTGGGGGTCACCTTGACCGGCCCCATCTCCACCAGCGTCCACTCCTTGGCCTTCACCTCCAGCAACTGGTGCATGTTCTGCCGGACGTGCTCCTTGAGGAGAGCGCCGTGCTGGTAGCCCATGTCATAAGGGGAGCCCTTCAGGTGCAGCACGAGGTAGCCGTCGACCTTTTCCAGCCAGCCGTCGCCACAGCGGGCAACGGTCTGAGCCTGCGAAACCGTACAGCTCAGGAGCAGGCCGGCGAAAATCCAGCCAACGGCAAACTTCCGCACCATGTTGCAGATCCCCTGAAATGTCCGACTGCACGGAATACGTGAACTGGCAAGAACGGCGCATGATCATGCAATGTCGGGAGGATGCGGGCAAGGCGATTCTGCCTCCCGACCGCAACGATACCCCGCCGATCCCCTGCAGGTTTCACAACAGAGAAATTGCGACAGAACGGCTCGTGGAAGCGACTGAACAATCAGATACGGTTCCGGGAGGTTATGGGGAAACCCGCAGTCGCATCAGCCAGCTCGCCAGCTCCACGGGAAGCGGCGCGTCCCAGCCGATTCCTTTGCCGCTCGCCGGATGGCGCAGCTCCAGCCGGGTCGCATGCAGGGCCAGTCGGAGCGCACCGCTATCGTCGGAGACGGGGTGTCCCAGCGGACCCCGATATTTTCCATCGCCGCAGACCGGGTGCCCCAGTTCCGCCAGGTGAATCCGGATCTGGTTCGTCCGGCCGGTCTCCAGCTCGCAGCGGACGAGCGAATATCCCGCGAACGATTCCACGACGGTCAGGTGGGTGACGGCGGAGAGCCCTTCCGTTGCGTTGCCCCTCAGTCCGTCGCCGCGATCGCGCGTGATTCGCGTGCGAATCGTCTGGGACTGCGGCGTCCCGGCGACAACCGCCAGATAGGTTCGCCGGGCGGTGTGGTCCCGGAACTGCGCGATCAGGTTTTCTTCGGACCGCGGATTGAGCGCCAGGACCATCAGTCCGCTGGTTTCCCGGTCGAGACGATGAACCAAACCGACGTACGGCGCCCTCCCCGACGATCGCCGGTTCTGCGACTGCAGCAGGCCGCGCACGATCTCATCGAGCGTAGGCCGCTGCGCTCTGCGCCAGGCGGGCCAGCGGGCTTCTTCATCCCGACGTTCCGTCTGCAGGCCGGGGGGTTTATCAACGACCAGCAGATCGGCGTCGCGATAGACAATCTTGACGGACTCGGCCCCCGGCGGTGGCGGCGCCGCACGCATCTGCCGTGCAATGACGTCCCCCAGCCGCAGGCGTCGGGCTTCTTCGAGGCAGAGCACGCCGTTGACCAGAACATGGCGGCTCGACAGACGTCCTCGCAACTGCGACCAGCTTGCCCCCGGTTCGAGCTGTCGCAGTGCGGCCAGGACCGTCTTTCCGGCGAGGTCTGGACCGACGGTCGTCGTGAAATCGCCAGTCATGCGGAACGGAATCCTGTGACAGCAGAATACGGGGTGGTGGGCCATTGAGCCGGGTGTCGGGTTGCAGCGGTCGCCCGGATTGTCGCGGACGGGAAAACTTCGCGCTCATATCAGATTTGACAGTCCCCGGCCGCGACCTATGTTTGCGTTGTCCCCGGAACGGGACCGCCAACCGCAACGGAATTCAAGCCAGAGACAGCGATTCGAGTTCGCGAGATCTCGAATCGCCTTGAGCGCGGCAAGGAGGAGCTGGGAGCTTCGAGGGGACCTTGCCGCGCTCTTTTCGTTTTTCCTGCTCCCCGGCGACTCATCCCCGCCCGACCGGGGTACTGCGGATCTCAGGCCCCCAGTTCCTGTTTCAGGGCCTGCAGCTCGGCATCGATCTGGTTGGATCGCTCGTCGCCCGCGTGGGCCGGAATGCTTAAATGGGCATCGGGGGCAGGCGGAGCTGCCGCCACCCCCATTTCCGCCTGCCGCCGCAGGGCCTCTGCCAGCCGGGCATCCAGCGCCCGCTGAATCGTGGCCAGATGCTCGCGCGTCCCAATTGCCGCCCGGTGCTGCTGCTCCAGTCCGGCGAGCAGGTCTTCCACTTCCCGTTTCCGCAGCAGGCACTGCCGCGCTCCATCTTCGGAGCCTCCCCGCAGCCGTTCGCGGGCTTTGTCGGCCCACGCGGCCACCTGGGCTGCGTGCTCGTCGATTTCCCGCTGGAGTCGCTGCTCCGCGGAGGAGGCTGTCGCCACGCTCCGCCGGGCGCCCGCCAGACCCTCCTGCATTTCCTGCACGATTTCGGCAATCGCGGCCTGCGGATCGTCGGCCTCCGCCAGCAGACGGGACAGATTGCACGACACAATGTCGGTCAGACGACTGAAATAACTCATAAACCCCTCCGCACACGCCTCCGCGTGTCGCAACTCATTCTCGGAAAACGCGAATCTTCCGCCGGCGGATCACCGGACCGAAGAACGAGCGGCAACTCTTTCGCATTTCCCGAACACTGACTGGCGACGTTATTCGTCCAATTCGAGGCGTGGATCCCGCACCCCCCGATCTTTCAGCTTGTCTCGCAGCTTCTCCCGCGCCAGCCGCAATCGGCTTTTGCAGGTTGGCAGATTTGTTTCCATGGCATCCGCCACTTCGGACAGGCTCAGCCCGTCGAAATGGTGCATGACAAATGTCTGTCTCTGTTCCTCCGGCAGCAGCGGCAGCGTGGCCTCGACCAGCTTCGCAAGCTCCCGCTGCTCCGCTTCGCTCTCGGCCGACTTCACACGGCCCTCAATCCGCCCCAGTCCGTCATCCTCTTCGCCGTGGCGGCCGCGCACCGCTTTCACCAGCGCATCGTGCGAACGCCGACGCGAATTGTCGATCATCAGATTCCGGGCAATCCGGAACATCCAGCCCCGGAACGCACCGCGCGGGAGAAAGTCCCACGACTGATTGTAAACTTTCAGCAGCGTGTCCTGAGTCAGGTCTTCCGACAGTTGAATGTCGCGCGTGTTCCGGAAAAAGAACCCCACGAGCGCGTGACGGTGACGCTCCACCAGGCAATCAAAAGCCGATCGGTCTCCTCCCTGGAGCCGCAGCATCAATTGATCGTCCTCGTCGAGCATCGTCCGATCCGGCGTGGTGGCCCCGTGTTCCTGTGTCCCAGTCATGGGGAACAGTGTACCGGTCCGTTACGCCGCCGTCACATCCTCGCGCATTCTGCGACAACGCGGGCCGGGCTTCCCCGGATCACGCAGAACTTTGCCGCGGCCATTCCGGCTCGTCAGAGGCCGCTTCGCTGACTACACTGAAAAATCAGCCGCTATTGATGGGATCGTCGCCAGTCCGGAGACCTGAGACGTGCACCGCTCGATTTTTCCGACCGCCCGCGCGGCCTGCCTCGTACTGGCCGTCGGTCTCGGGGCGCAGGCCGCCGAGCCGGTCCCCGTCGACTTCGAACGCGAAATCCTGCCGCTGCTGAAATCGCGGTGCTACGAGTGCCACGACCAGCGCAAAGCGACCGCCGGTTACCGGATCGACGTCCGCGCCGCCGCCGCCCGTGGCGGAGAGTCCGGGGTCAAAGCCATCGTTCCCGGACACGCTGACGAGAGCGATCTCCTGAAACGGGTCTCCTCGTCCGACGATTCCCTGCGCATGCCGCCCGAAGGGGAACCGCTCACTCCGGCAGAAATCGCCCGGCTGAAACGCTGGATCGACGCCGGCGCCCCCTGGCCCGATGCATTGGCCGGTCTCGACCCGGCGACAAGTCGGCATTGGGCCTTCCAGCCGCCGCAACGCCCGGAGCTGCCGGAGGTTAAAGCGACTGAATGGATTCGGAATGCAATCGACCGGTTCGTCCTGGCGCGACTTGAGGCCGACGGGCTGACGCCATCGCCCGAAGCGGACCGGATCACGCTCATCCGCCGGCTCAGCCTCGATCTGCTCGGCCTCCCCCCCAGCGTGGCCGACGTCGATGCCTTTGTCGCCGACCGCGATCCCAAAGCGTACGCCAACCTGGTCGAACGGCTGCTGGCTTCGCCGCATTACGGGGAGCGCTGGGGCCGGCTCTGGCTCGATGCGGCTCGCTATGCGGATTCCGACGGATTCGAGAAGGATAAACCCCGATTCGTCTGGTTCTACCGGGACTATGTCATCAACGCCCACAACCGGGATCTGCCCTACAACCAGTTCATCATCGAACAGATCGCCGGCGACCTGCTGCCCGGCGGCACGCAGGACCAGCTCGTCGCGACCGGCTTCCTGCGGAACTCGATGATCAACGAAGAAGGGGGCGTTGATCCCGAACAGTTCCGCATGGAGGCGATGTTCGACCGGATGGACGCCGTCGGCAAAGGAGTGCTCGGCCTGACGATTCAGTGCGCCCAGTGCCACAATCACAAATACGATCCCCTGACGCAGCTCGATTATTACCGCATGTTCGCCTGCCTCAACGATTCCCACGAAGGGAGCGCAATCGCCTACACCCCCGCCGAGCAGCAGCAGCGAGCCGATCTGTTTCGCCAGATCGCCGAAATTGAAGCGGGGCTCAAGGAGTCGACTCCCGACTGGCCGGCGAAGCTGGCGGCCTGGGAAGAGACTGTCCGGGGGGATCAGCCGGATTGGACCGTAGTCCAGTCTGCCGAAGACGACCTGTCGGGTGGCCAGAAAATGTATCGCCTGCCGGACGGTTCCTACCTTTGTCAGGGGTATGCCCCAACGAAGCACACGGTCGTGGTGACGGTCGTCAGCCGACAGCCGAAGATCACCGGGTTCCGGCTCGAACAGCTCAACGATCCCAATCTGCCGCTTTCCGGCCCCGGACGTTCCATCTACGGCACGTCGGCTCTCACGGAATTCAAGGTCCACGTGAAGCCGCTCGGCAAACCGGACGAGGCCCGTTGGGTCAAGTTTGTCCGGGCGACGTCGGACGCCGATCCGCCCGAACGTCCGCTGGAACCTCTCTTCGGCGACAAGACCGACCGCAAACGCGTCACCGGCCCGGTCGATTACGCCATCGACGGCAAGGACGAAACGGCCTGGACGATCGACGTCGGCCCCGGCCGGCGGAATCAGCCCCGCAAGGCGGTCTTCGTCCCCGAATTGCCGATCACGCTCCCCGAGGGGAGCGAGGGGCTCGAGCTGCAGTTTCATCTCGTGCAGAACCACGGGGGCTGGAACAGCGACGACAATCAGAACCTGAATCTCGGCCGGTTTCGGCTCGCGGTCACCGCGGCCGAGAACCCTGTGGCCGATCCGCTGTCAACCGCCGCCCGTGCGGCGCTGCAAGTCCCCGCCTCCGAGCGGTCTGCGGCTCAACAGGCCGCGCTGTTCGGCGCCTGGCGGGCGACCGTTCCGGAATGGAAGGCTGCCAACGACCGCATCGAAGTGCTCTGGCAGCAGCATCCGGCAGGGGCTTCGCAACTGGTCCTGTCCCGCCGCGAAACTCCCCGGATGACCCACCTGCTCAAACGGGGCGACTTCCTGAAGCCTGGACCGACGGTCGAACCGGGGGTCCCGGGGTTTCTGAATTCGCTCCCGGATACAGACGAGCCAGACCGCCTGGCGTTCGCCCGCTGGCTCGCGGATCGGAATTCCCCGACCACCGCCCGAGCTCTCGTCAACCGCGTCTGGCAGGCTTACTTCGGGACGGGGCTGGTGGAGACCAGCGAGGATCTCGGGACGCAGGCCGCGCCGCCGAGCCACCCCGAGCTGCTCGACTGGTTGGCAGTGGAATTCATGGAGCGGGGTTGGAGTCAGAAGGAGCTGCATCGGCTGATCGTCAATTCCGCGACCTACCGGCAGTCGTCGCGAGTGACGCCGGAGCAGCACGCGATCGATCCGACCAACCGTCTCCTCGGTCGCGGAGCCCGGTTCCGGGTCGACGCCGAACTGGTTCGCGACATCACGCTCGCCGCCAGCAGCCTGCTCAACGAAGACGTCGGCGGACCGAGCGTCTTTCCGCCGCTGCCTGCGTTCATGCTGCTCCCGCCGGCCAGCTACGGACCGAAGACCTGGCCCGAAAGCCAGGGGGCCGAGCGCCATCGCCGGGCGCTCTACACCTTCCGATACCGCTCGCTGCCCTATCCGGTCCTGCAGGCCTTCGACGCACCCAACGGCGACTTTGCCTGCGTCCGCCGGAATCGTTCGAATACCCCGCTCCAGGCGCTGATGACCCTCAACGAGCCGGTCTTCCTGGAGGCCGCGCGCGGTCTGGCCGAACGAACGCTGGCTGGCGGGGGGGCGACTGACGCCGAGCGATTGACGTACGCCTTCCGCTGCTGCGTCGCCCGTCCCCCGGCGAACGCAGAACTTCAGGAACTGCAGCAACTCCTGCAGGATCAGCGCGCCCACTTTTCTCAGCCGGGGATCGACGCGGCTGAACTCGCCGGCGGGGAGGACAGCACCGGCCATTCGCCGGCGGAGCGGGCCGCCTGGACGGCGGTCGCCCGCGTGCTCCTCAACCTCGACGAAACTATCACCCGGGAGTAACCGATCGATGTCCCCGCTGGATTTTTCTGCTCAATCGCATCGACAGCTTGTCGCCCGCCGCTGGTTTCTGCAGCAGTGCGGCGTCGGACTCGGCTCGCTGGCCCTGACCGACCTGCTGGGACCGGCCGCTCACGGAGCAACATCCGACCCCCTGGGGCTGCGTGCGCCTCATCACCCGCCGAAAGCGAAGCGGGTGATCTTTCTCTTCATGGCGGGGGCGCCCAGCCACCTGGAGCTGTTCGACAACAAACCGAAGCTGGCCGAACTGGACGGACAGCTTCCGCCTGCCGAGCTGCTGCAGGGCTACCGGGCGGCGTTCATCAATCCGAACTCCCGGTTACTCGGTCCCAAATTCAAGTTCGCCCGTCATGGGGAGTGCGGTGTGGAGCTGTCCGAACTGCTGCCGCATCTGGCGGAGGTGGTCGACGACATCGCGATTGTGAAATCGATGGCCACTGACGCCTTCAATCACGCGCCGGGTCAGCTCCTGATGAACACCGGCGCCCAACAGTTCGGCCGGCCCAGCTTCGGCGCCTGGGCGACCTACGGCCTCGGGAGCGAAACCCGCGAACTGCCGTCGTTCGTCGTCTTCAGTTCGGGAAAGAAGGGGCCCAGCGGCGGCAGCAGTTGCTGGGGGAGCGGCTTCCTGCCGACCGTCTACCAGGGAGTCACTTTCCGCGGCAGCGGCGACCCCGTCCTGTATCTCTCCAATCCGCCGGGAGTCGACGACACGGTTCAACGGGAGTCCCTGGCCTCGATCAACCGCCTCAACCAGCTCCGGTTCGACGCCGTGGGAGACCCCGAGATTGCCACGCGGATCAACTCCTTCGAGATGGCCGGGCGGATGCAGTCGAGCGCCCCGGAGCTGATGGATCTGGGGCAGGAAACGAAGCAGACGCTGGAAATGTACGGAGCCGAGCCTGGGAAGCCATCATTCGCCAACAACTGCCTGCTGGCGCGCCGGCTGGTCGAGCGGGGCGTCCGTTTCGTGCAGCTCTTCCACGAAGCCTGGGATCAGCATGGCAATCTGGTGGGCGATCTCAAAAAGAACTGCGCCGACACGGATCGTCCCTGCGCCGCCCTGATCAAAGATCTCAAGCAGCGGGGATTGCTGGAAGACACGCTCGTCATCTGGGGAGGCGAATTCGGCCGGACGCCGATGGTCCAGGGGGGCAACGACGGCCGCGATCACCACCCGAACGCCTTCAGCATGTGGTTCGCGGGGGGCGGAATCAAACCGGGTCTGACGCTCGGCAATTCCGACGAGCTCGGCTTCAACGCCGTCGAAGACCGGGTCCACGTCCACGACCTGCACGCGACGCTGCTCCACCTGCTGGGCTTCGACCACACCCAACTGACCTACAAATTCCAGGGCCGCCCGTTCCGCCTGACCGATGTGCATGGGGAGGTGGTGGGGAAGATGTTGGCGTAGGTCAGTGGTCAGTGGTCAGTGGTCAGTGGTCAGTGGGTGGTGGGTGGTGGGCGATTCGATTTCGTCTCTTCTCAACGATCAACGATCAACGCTTCCCTCTCCCCCTCTCCCCGACAGCGGCTCAACACCGCCGCCGCCAGGTGGCCGCCGAAGCCGAGTGAGAGCTTGAGAACGCGCTCGATGGGGAGGCGTTCCGCGGTTCGTGGCAGCCAGGGGAGCGGGCAGGCGGGATCGGCATGGACCAGATTCGCAACCGGCGGCGCCATTTGATCCCGCAGGCTCAGCGCCGCCAGGGCCAGTTCAACGCTCCCCGCCGCTCCCAGCAGGTGTCCCAGCGCCCCCTTCACACTGACTGCCGGAATTTTTGGTAAGGCGTCGCCCAGGACCGCTGCGACCGCCTGGCTTTCGACGGCGTCGTTGAGATGCGTGCCGGTTCCGTGGAGGTGGAGCAGATCCGGGCGCTGGCCCCGCAGGACGTCGCGAATGAGTCGCTGCAGCGGTGCGCCGTCCGGAGCGAGTTGCGTCAGTCCCGTGGGGTCGGCCGCCAGCCGACCCCATTCCCAGGCGCAATACCATCGCGCTCCGCGCAACAGCGCGTGCGACTGTCGCTCCAGCACCAGGCAGGCCGCTCCCTCCCCCACCGCAAATCCTTGCCGCTGCCGATCAAAGGGACGGCAGGCGGCTGCAGGGTCCGGTTCCGGCGGAGCCAGCACGCCGAGGCGGCGGAAGGACGCCAGCACGGCAGGGGTCACTGCCGCGTCGACGCTCCCTGCCAGAACGACTTCGCAGGCCCCTTCGTGCAGCAAGTTTACCCCCCGCAGACAGGCCGCAAGTCCGGTCGCGCAGGCCGCCACGGGGGTCAGCAGCGGACCTCGCAGATTCCAATGCTCCGCCAGATCGACGCCCGCTGCGGAGGGCCAGAGGTCCGGAAATGGCGGCAGATCGTGCGACTGCTGGCGATGATGGACTGCCTCCCACCATGCGGCGGTGGCGCTCAGCCCTCCCTTACTGGCGCCGAATACGCAGCCGGTTTCGCTTTCCGCCGGATCGAAGGAGGCGTCGGCGAGCGCCTCGGCGGTCGCAACCCGAGCCAGGGAGAGACTCCGGTCGCGACCGGGCAGAATTTGCCCCGCGGTCAGCGCGGCGGAGCCCCCCCAGGGACGCGGAAAGCCGACGCGCTCGAAGGCCGCACGCGACGCGTCCGGGAGCCAGTCGACGCCCCTCTCGCCGGCCAGCAGGCGTCGCCAGGTCGTTTCGCGATCGGCGCCCAGCGGCGTAACGAGGCCGATTCCCGTGACCACAACCGGATCGACGTCGCGCGTGCTCCAGCCCCGGTCAGTCACCGTCAATCCGCCTCACCCGGCCTGCCGCGATCCACCCAGCCCGACGGGAGTTCAATTCCGCTGACTGCTGCGGCAGACGGCATACACCGCACCGGCCGCCAGCAGCACGAAGATTCCTGCATTCAGCAGGACGTTATTGCCGGCCTGGGCCAGCAGCACGGATCCCGCTTCGGCGGACTGGAGGAATTCGCTGACGGCGGACAGGGCGGAGATCTTCATGAGACGGTCACGCTCGGAACCAGGTGC
Organism: Planctellipticum variicoloris; assembly: GCF_030622045.1. Lineage (NCBI taxonomy): Bacteria > Pseudomonadati > Planctomycetota > Planctomycetia > Planctomycetales > Planctomycetaceae > Planctellipticum > Planctellipticum variicoloris. Next base: position 1,483,467 of record NZ_CP130886.1, read on the forward strand.
CTGGACAACGGAAATCGCAATTCGCGAAACAACGGCGACGGCAGCCAGACCGTTTCCCAGCGGGGGGAACGGACGCGCATCCAGTCCCGGTAGGAATCGGCCCAGACGCCGAAGAACGCATACTGCCGACCGCGATGGACGAACGGAACCCCCAGCTCTGGCGGGACCTCGACCGCATTCTCTCCGAGATCGTACGCGAAAACCAGCAGCCCCCGCGACTGTCCCCCGAACAGTTCCTGCCAGGCGGCCATTCCCGAAAGGTCTTCGTGCGTCGCCCAGTTCTCCCAGCGTCGCCCCGGTCCCCCCGCGGCAAACTGCCGTCCCTTCACATCGACCAGCCAGGTCCCCTGATCCGGGGTATAGACCAGGAAATCCAGGGATTTCAAGGAAGTCCGTTCGAGGACCGACCGCCGACGTTCGTCGACTGCGACGTACGCCGTCCGGCAGGCCCGCAGATAAGCCTCAAACGCCACATCATAATGATTGGACCGGAGCATGCGCATCGTCTCCACCGCGGTGCTCTGCACTATGAGACATCCGTCCCGGTCAATCAACACGGAATTTCCATTTTGGCCCGTTTCTTGGAGCCTCGATCGATCGTCGCAGTTGGCGAGTCCGTCGGCCCTCGCTATCGTCGGCGGTCGAAGCTTGCGAGTTTCTGATCCCGGTCGCCGTTGCGGCCCGGTGTCGTCCCCCCCGGTCTCCCGAACCCGAATTGCCGGCCTGCAGCCAGGAACCCCCGTGGAACTGAGAATCGAATACGGCACGACCGGCCAACTGACCTTGGAGACCGGGGCCGACGCGGATGTTCAGTGGAAACCCGGCCCGGCGGCGCTGGCCCGCCCGATCGATGCCGTTCGGGAAGCCTTGGCGGCGCCTCTGGAGTATCCGGCTCTCGCCGCCGCGCTTGTGCCGGGTGATCGCGTCGTCATGGCTCTCGATCCCGGCCTGCCCGGTCTGGCGGACGTGCTGACCGGGATCTGGAGCGTTCTCGCCGAAGCCGGCATTCGCCCGGAAGACCTGCTGCTCCTCCAACCGGCCTCGCTGACGCCGCGGCAGTCGCTCGATCCCCGGTCCGCGCTTCCGGCGGAAATTCGGGCGGCGGTCGGCTGGCAAATGCACCAGCCTGCCGCCGACAACTCGACCGGCTATCTCGCCACCAGCCTCTCCGGTGAACGAGTCTATCTGGCTCGCGAGCTCCTGGACGCCGACTTCGTCCTGCCCGTCGGCCGCCTGGGCTTCGACCCGGTGCTGGGCTACCGCGGCGCCGCCAGCCTCTTTTACCCGGGACTGTCCAGCCCCGACGCGTTTGTCCGCGCCCACGGGCAGGGGCATTCCGAACTTCGTCCCGAAGATGATCGTCCCCTGCGGCAGCTCATCGACGAAGCCGCCTGGCTGCTGGGAGTCCAGTTCGGCGTTCAAGTCATACCGTCCGCCACGGGCATCGCCGCCGTCCTGGCAGGGAGTCTGGAAGCGACCATTCGCGAGGGACGCCGCCAGCTCGACATCGGCTGGAGAATCACTCAGCACGAGCGTCGCGAAACCGTCCTCGTGTCTGTTCGACCGGCGGCAGGTCCGACGACCTGGGACGAGGTCGGCGCCGCCCTGGAAGTGGCCCGGAAACTTGTGACGCGCGGCGGTCGCATCGTGCTCCTGACCGATCTGGAGGCCACCCCCGGCCCCGGAGTCGAAATGGTCCGCAATCGGCGCTCCCCATCCGACGCGCTGCAGCCCCTCCGCCGCGAGTCCCCTCCCGACCTGGTTCCCGCCACCCAGTGGACCCAGGCCGCCGACTGGGCGTCGCTCTACCTGCTCAGTCGCCTGGAAAGCAACCTGGCCGAAGATCTCTTTGCGATCCCCCTCGAAAACGAACGGGAAGTGCAGCGACTCCTCGGAGGGGCGGAAGACTGCCTGGCGATCGCCGGGGCGCAGTTTGCCTACGGCGAGATTACCGACGACGAAGAAGAAGAGGAATGAAGAGGATTCACCGCGGAGACGCGGAGGACGCGGAGTTCAGAAGGGAAGATTAAAGAAAGTGAAAAGTGAGTACTGAAGAGTGAGTCGTGCAGAATAAGGCAGTAAGATTCGACGGCGCTGGAGCGAATCTCTCGACTTCGGGAACACTTTACACTCATCACTACTCACTTTTCACTTTTCACTTTCCGGACTCTTCTTCTGCATTTCTCTGCGTCCTCCGCGTCTCCGCGTTGAGATCCTCTTCCATCGAATTTAATCAATACAAGCCGGCTGCGGCAGAGGAAATTGAGCGTGTTGCCATCTGAGGACTGGGATGCCGAGTCGCGGTTTCGTGCGGGGTGGGACTCCGTGGCGATCGCTCGGAGCGTGCATTATTCGCTGTTCACCTTCGGCGAATCGGACCTCCCCTACTATCTGGTGTTGAAACCTGCCGAGCCGACGCGGCAGGTGGCCATTGTGCGGGGGGACGTCAAGATCACCCGCCCCCTGATCATTACGCCGGACAACGCCGAGCCCGAGTTGCGGGACTTCTTCGAAGACCTGGACGATGCGCAGCTCGCCCAGTTTCTGCTGGCCCGGACCGCCTCTTTTTCGCATCTCCGGCTGCAGAACCAGTCGGGACCGAAGCGGATTGTCAGCGACAGCGTCGACGAGGCGGTCGACCGCCTCAATCGTCAGCTCGATGCGGAAGACGAAGACCGCGTCGCGATCCTGACCGCCCCGGAACATCTCGCCGGTCTCGCCGTGCTGCGTTACGCTACGGAGCGAGTGCTGCAGAGCGCTCCCGGCAATATCACCGAGCTGCGCGAAAAGGGCTTCCTCCCCTGACGCACGCGGCTGGCGCGAACGACGCCCGGTCTCAAGAAAAAGGAGAGACCGGGCGTCGGCAGGCCGACGCCCGGTCCTGACCCCGCCTGGCGGCTGGCACGGAACGGTGATGGACCCAGTCGCCACCGTTTCGCAAGTTCCAGCACGCTGGCCCGGCTTACACCGGACTCGACGACGAATTCCCGCAAATTCTTCGCCTCAGACGGGATCGGCCAAGCTCCTTCAATTTTTGGACGGGTTCGTCAGAAACCCTCGAATGAACGCCCCCTGTTGCGTCAGGCCACCTGACGCCCGACCACCCGATGACCGGAGTCCTCCGCAAGTTGTTCTAACCAGCTCACGACCCGCTCCATCTGCATCGCCCGCGAACCTTTGACCAGGACGACCGCCCCGGGCTCCAGCCAGCAGTCGAGCAACAGCCGTAAGATTTCCAGATCGTCCGTCGCGGCGATCCGCCCCGACGTCAGTCCTCCCTCCCGTGCGCCCCGGGCCAGCTCGTCGGCGGAGTCCCCGTAGGCCAGGAGTGCGTCGATTCCGGCTGCAGCCGCGTGTCGGCCAATGTTGCGATGTTCCTCCGGACCGCACTCTCCCAGTTCCCGCATATCGCCGAGCACGGCGATCCGCCGGGCGGACCGGCCGAAATCGAGATCGCGAAGCACATTGAGCGCGGCCGCCATTGACGTCGGACTGGCGTTATAGCTGTCATCGATCACCGTCCATAGTCCGATTTGCCGCGGGCGGCAGCGACCGTCGACGGGCTCAAACCGGGCCAGACCGCGGGCGATCGCGCCAGAGTTCATTCCGATCTCGCGTCCGACCGCAATCGCCAGGAGCGCGTTGGCCAGAAAATGACGCCCCGTCGCCGGGACCGAATAGTCCTGACCGTTGACGCGGAACTGCAGCGACCCCGCGGTCGCCCGGACTTGCACCGGCCAGAGGTGGTTCTGCTGGTGTTCGCCGACGAAGATCACCGGGCAGGCCGCCCGGCGGGCCATGTCCCGCACGACCGGATCGTCGCCCGGCAGCACGGCAAATCCGCTGGATGGAAGGGCTTCGAGCAATTCGCCTTTGCCGCGAATGATCCCTTCAACCCCGCCGAACGACTTCGCATGCGCCTTTCCGATCGAAGTGATCAGGCCCACCTCCGGGCGGGCGATCGCGCACAGATCGCGAATTTCGCCGACCCGGTCGGCTCCCAGTTCCAGGACGGCAAATTCATCAGACTGCCGCAGTTCCAGCAATGTCTGCGGCAGACCGTAGAGGTTGTTGAGATTTGCCGCCGAGCGCATGCCCTGATACTGCTCGCTCAAGGCGGCGTAGACCAGCTCCCGGGTGGTCGTTTTGCCGACGCTTCCGGTGACGCCGATCACAAGAGCGTCGCTCTGCCGCCTCCGCCAGCCGGCCAGCTCTCCCCAGGCAGCCAGCGTGTCGCGGACAATCAGCCGCGGGACGGCCAGTTCCCCATGCGCCTCGTCGACAACCGCCAGAACCGCCCCGGACGCAACGGCGGTCGGCACAAAGTCGTGCGCGTCAAATCGCGGACCTCGAAACGCCCAGAAGGCGTCCCCCGGCTGCAATGTTCGAGAGTCGGTCCCGAAGCGGACAATTTCCGTCAGTCCGACCGGGACATCCGCCAGCCGTCCGCCAGTCGCCGCTACCAGATCCTTCAGCCGCAGACGTTCCACGTCAGCCTCCAGATCGGTTGAAGGGGAAAAGAACCGAAGGCCGGCGGTCATCCCACACGCGCAAAACTCCGGGGAGATGCTGTCGGCAGGCTCAGATTCCACTCCGTCGTCAGCCGACTCAACCATTGCCGGACGACCTGACGATCGTCGAACGGCAGACGCTCCGCACCGATGATCTGCTCCTGCTCGTGTCCCTTCCCGGCGACCAGCACGCAATCGCCCGGAACCGCCAGTTCGAGCGCCCGGCGGATCGCTACGGACCGGTCGACTTCGACGATCGGCCGCGCGCCGGCCATCCCCGCCAGAATCTCCTCGATAATCCGCTCCGGGACTTCGGATCGTGGATTGTCGCTGGTCGCGATCTGCACGTCGGCGTGGAGCGCCGCCCGCCCCATCAGCGGCCGCTTTTCCCGGTCGCGATCCCCCCCCGCGCCGAACACGACAATCAGCCGGCCCGGCGTCATGCTCCGCAGCGCCTGCAGGCAGCGGGCGAGGGCGTCGTCGGTGTGGGCGTAGTCCACGAACACGTCGAACGGCTGACCGCAGGCGATCCGCTCCAGCCGTCCCGGCACCACGCAGAACTGCTCCAGTCCGGCGGAAATCTGCTCGGGGGAAAGTCCGAATCCGCTGAGAATGGCGGCCGCCGTCAGGCAGTTCGCGACGTTGTAGCGACCAATCAAGGTCGTATGGCACTCGACCGTCCGGCCGTGAATCGAAAGTTGAAACGCCGTTCCCCGCAGCGACTCCTCGCGCAACTGCGCGGTTACGTCCGCGGCGTTCCCCAGCGACGTGGCGATCAGATTGCGCGACGAATCCACGCGCTCGCGGAGCGCCCAGGCGCCCGGATCATCCCGGTTCAACACCACCAGTCCGCCGGGACGAATCGACTCCAGCAGCCGGAATTTGGCCGACTGGTACGCCTCGAATGTCCCGTGGTAGTCGAAGTGGTCCCGCGTGATATTCGTGATCGCGCCGCACTGCAGCTCGGTCCCGGAAATCCGACGCTGATCCAGTGCGTGGCTGGAGACTTCGATGGCCGCAAAACCCGCCCCGCGACGGACCATGCGGGCCAGCCAGGCCGCCTGGATTTCGGGACCGGGCGTCGTCAAGGCGGAGGGCTCGGTCGTCCAGCCGTCGCTGTATTCGACGGTGCCGAGCACGCCGCACCGCTCCCGGTGGAACTCCAGGATCGATCGCACGAGCCAGGTCACCGTGGTCTTGCCGTTGGTCCCAGTGACGCCGGCGACCTTGAGCTGCCGCGATGGCCAACCGCATCGGAAAGCGCAGATCTCCGCAAATGCGGCCCGCACGTCCTGGACGACGCACTGGGGAACGGGAATGTCGGGGATGGGACGGTCGACGATCAGTCCCGCGGCTCCACGGGACAGCGCGTCCCGGATGAACTCACATCCGTTGAGCTGGCGTCCCCGAATGACGGCGAACAGGCTCTTCGGGCGGCAGGTCCGGCTGTCGGCCGTCACGTGCGTGGCCCGCAAATCCGCGCAGCCCACAAAACTGGCCTGGGGAAACAGACGACGCAGACTGATGATGATCGGCGGTTGAACGACGGCGTCACCCACAGCATACGCCTCCCTGCGGGGCTGACGGGCGGGATCGAACGCAGACCGAACGTCACGGCCAGCTTCGAGAATCTCTCTGCATCGGAAAGGGGGATTCTCGCGATTCGGGAAATCACGTCAAGATGAATGGGTGGCGCAGCTTGCGCACTGACGCCCCGTTCGTCGGCACGTTCGGCATTCCAGGTTCCACGAACGGCCGGCTGGATGGCGTCCGGACCAGTCCTTGCGGCCGAACTCCCCATCGCGATGTTTTGACAGTTGCTGCCGACGGCAAATCCGCCACAATGGCAGACTGGAGGTCTCGTCGCTTTCGCATGGCATCCCTCGCCCCCCCCGCTGACACCTTGCCGACAGCTCCTGCTCCCTATTCCCCGGCGGAGCTGGAGCAGTTCGGGCTTTGCGCCGAACGTATGCCGCAACACATCGCCATCATTATGGACGGCAACGGGCGCTGGGCGCAGGCGCAGGGACTTCCCCGGATCGAAGGGCATCAGCGCGGCGTCCTCGTCGTCCGCGACATCGTCGAGGAATGCTCCCGCCTCGGCGTCAAGCAGCTCACGCTCTATTGTTTCAGCAGCGAGAACTGGAAGCGGCCCGAGCTGGAACTGAAGCTGCTGATGGAACTGCTGGAGCGGTATCTCATCGACGAACGTCCGGAAATTTTGCGGCAGAACCTGCAGTTCTCCGTCATCGGCCGCCGGGAAGGCCTCGGCGAAGGGGTCCTCCGCGAGATGCAGCGGACCACCGATCTGAGCCGCGGAAACACCGGCATGCGGCTGTGCCTCGCCGTCAACTACGGCAGCCGGTGCGAACTGGTCGACGCCGCCCGGGCGCTGGCCGAAGACGTGAAGCAGGGCCGGCTGAACCCCGAGGAGATCACGGAGGAAGCTCTGGCCGACCGCCTCTACACGGCCGGCATGCCGGATCCCGACCTGGTAATCCGGACCGCCGGCGAGCTGCGCGTCAGCAACTTTCTGCTCTGGCAGATCAGTTACGCGGAACTGTGGGTCACTTCGCTGTGCTGGCCGGATTTTGACCGGGAGGTCCTGCTGTCGGCCCTGCGTGACTTTGGGTCTCGAAACCGTCGCTTTGGCGGACTTTCAAGCTGAGGCACTATGCTGGGCTGGCGACTGGCAATTTCCGCAATCCTGATCCCCGGGCTGTTCGGCATCTTCTACCTGGATGCGCTGGCGGGACCGTCTGCCCCCATCCTGCTGCTGCTGACCATCGGCCTGGCCATCCGCGGTTCCAGCGAACTGGTCGACCTGCTCTGGACGCGCTCCTTTACCCCCAACCGCGGGATCGTCGCCGCCTGCTGCGTGCTGGTCTCCGCCGCGGGCTGGTATGGTCGCTTCGGACATATGCCGATCCGCGTCGAAGGGGACGGCAACACGCTGGCGCAGGTGCTGCTCGCTTATTCGTTTACAATTCTGCTCCTCTTCCTGACTGCCGCCTACCGCTATCGCGAGCCGGGGCGGAGCATGGAGACGCTCGGCTGCGAACTGCTGATCGTCAGCTACCTCGGCGTGCTGCTGGGAGTCACCGCCCAGTTGCGCTGGGTCGCCGGCTCCGACGCGGGATATCTCGTACTGGGGTCGCTGGTCATCGTGACTAAAGCCGGCGATGTCGGCGCCTACACGCTGGGGCGGCTCTTCGGACGACGCAAGATGGTCCCCCTCCTCTCGCCCGGCAAGACCTGGATGGGCGGCTTCGGCGCCCTGGTGGGCTCGTCCCTCGGCGCCATCCTCTGGCTGCAGTTCGCCACGCCCCTCTTCAACTCGACCTGGCATCCCCCCGACTGGTACTGGTCGGCGTTTTACGGGCTGGTGCTCGGCGTCGTCGGGCTCATCGGCGACCTGTGCGAATCGCTCATCAAGCGCGACGTCGGCAAAAAGGACTCCGCCCTGCTCCTCCCCGGTTTCGGCGGCCTGCTCGATCTGCTCGACAGCGTCCTCTACGCCAGCCCCGTCGCTTACATGCTCTGGAAAGGGCTCCCCCTGGCGACGTGGAACATCCCCGAATTCAACGGCTGACCGCGGGCGGCTATCGCACCAGCTCCAGCGTCTGCCACAGGCTCGGGTCCGCGTCGAACGGAAACTCCCGACCCACCGTCAGTGTCTGGTCCCCCAGCTCCGCATCCCGGATCAGCAGATACCAGCTCATCCGCGGCGAACCCGCTGGATCGTATCCGGTGAGGGCCTCGGCGGGGATCCAGGCGTCCAGGACGTAGCCATCCGGCCGCACTTCCGACCAGATCCGGACGCTGGCGGCATCCGTGGCGGTCGCATCCTCGCGCGCCCGGGCGATCGGCAACCCGACAGCCAGCGGACCTCCCCCCTTGCCACCCTTTCCCGCCGCCGGAAGCAGGCAGAAGTGATGACAGAACTTCGTCGCGCGGTGGACCGTCTGCGTCGCCCGCGTGTCGATCCAGAGCTGGACGCCGTCCGACTCCGCCGGCATCTGCGGCTGAACGCGCAGCGGCAGTCGCTTGCCCGTCACGTTGACCCCCAGCGCCAGTCCCCCGGCGTTCCACCCCATGCGAATCTCGGCGAACGTCGGCCCGGCGTCGAATCCCGTCGGCCAGGGCAGGATGTATTCCGCGGGCAGGTCGAGCAGCCGGCCTTTAACGGCCGGCGCACCGTTCCACTGTCGCGCAGGAAACGACCAGCGAAAGAGAAACCGGGGAGGGACGACGGCATTCATCGGGGAGCTCGCGTAAGACGGAGGGCGATCTCAGAACTGTAGTCGCCAGCCGCCGCCGATTCCATCCGCACGTGCACACACGCTCCGGAAATGCCGAACCGTCCTTGCCGCTCCCGGACGAGTCTGCCAGAATCCGGCCAGCGACCAACGTCGCGTCAGCGTATCAAGCTGCACGGAGGAAATTGCGAGATGCCACGATTCATCGCGAGTGCCTGGCGGGCCGCCGGCCTGACCTGTGTTCTGCTGGCCGGCTGCACGACGTCGTCTCCGCCGGCCGCCGACAGCGCAGCGAAGTCCGCGACTCCCGCAGAGGGGGCATCGGCCGATCCATCTGGCAAGGTCGCGGATTCGCCGGCAAAGATCGCCGCGGTTGACGCCGCGTATCCCGACGTCCCCGTCATTCCGATCATGACCGAAGTCGACGGAATCGAAATTCCGCGGCTGACGACGGGATCCCAGGACCTGCAGCTCACCGGTCCGATCCAGGCCGACGTCGGCAACGAGCATGCAAAAGCCAAACCGTCCGAGCCTGTCCGCGGCGACGCGATCCGCATCCGTTTCAACTCGGAACCGAAGACACTCAACCCGATCGTCGAGACGTCCGCCGTGCAGACCTACATCGGTCAGTACGTGCAGGAGTCTCTGCTCTGGCAGAACATGGAGACCTTCGAATTTGAGCCCCATCTTGCAGAATCCTGGGTCGCCGAAGATTCCGTGAAGCTGTCGGCCGACTATCCCGGCAAGGAGCGCCGGATCGCCCGGACAGGCGAGACCCCCGCGGCGAGTTTCGAATTCGACTATACCGAACCGGCCAGCGAGAGGGATGAACCCGCGAAGGTCGAAGTCCTGACCAGCGACCCTGCCGGCAAACCGCTCGGAGGAGTCTGGGTCGGCGTGTTTCCTAAGGGCAAGATTCTCGGCGCCCCGCTCAACGGATATCACCTGTGGAGCGATCCCCAGGGCAAAGTCACGTTGAGCGCATTTCCGACCGGGACGTACGTCGTCAAGACCGGCGCCGAAATCTACGGTAAAGCGAAGAAAGGGGACGACGGTTCGCTGGTCGTGACGGCGGCCACGGAAGAAAACCCGCTCCGCGAAGAATTGAAGTCTTCGGGGGACGCCGAGCTGACGCTGAAGGCGGGGGAATGGAGCGATATTCAGGAACAGACGTATTACACGTACCGGCTGCGGCAGGACGTCAAGTGGTCTGACGGGACTCCGTATACGACCAGGGATCTGGAATTCGCCTACGCCTCCCTCAAGAATCCGACGGTTGATGGCGAGTCGATCCGCACTTACTACTCCGACATTATCGAGTGCAAAGGGCTCACGCCTCACGTGGTCCGCATGCGCTACCGTCAGCAGTACTTCAAAGCCCTGGAAGTGACCGCGCAGATCGGGCTTTATACTCCCCCGTTCCACTTCTTCGCCAAACGGGTGAAGGACTCGAAGAACGTCGAGCTGACGCTTGAGCCGCTGACCGAAGCGGAAGAAGCCGCCCAGGGGAAGTGGAGCGTTCACGGCAAAGAGTTCGGCCGGTTCTTCAACACCGACAGCGAATACAACCTGAAACCCTTGGGAACCGGTCCGTACATGGTTGGTCGCTGGGTCCGGGATCAGCTCGTCGAGCTGGAGCGAAACCCGATCTACTGGAATCAGCAGCGTCCGGGCTATCTCGACAAGATCATCGTCAAGTTCATCCCCGATAACGTGACGGCGATGCAGGCTCTCCAGGCCGGCGAAATCGACTTTTTCTGGTATATGACGCCGGAGCAGTATTTCGAAGACCTCAAAGGCCCTCCCGACTGGTTCAAGAACAAGTACGTCAAAGCCGACTGGTTCACGCCGATGTTCAACTACATCGGCTGGAACATGCTCAACCCGGAGTTCCAGGATCGGCGGGTCCGGATCGCACTGTCGATGCTGTTCGACAAGCAGGACTTCCTGGAAAAGAAACTCTACAATGCAGGCGTGATCGTTTCTGGATCGCAGTATTACTTCGGCCCGGGCTACGACCACTCGGTCGCCCCGCTCGATTACTCGCCCGATACCGCCCGGGAGCTTCTCTCCGATGCCGGCTGGGTCGACACCGACAACGACGGCCTGCTCGACAAAGACGGCAAAAAGCTTTCGCTGACGATTTATATTCCGCCGGGCAATCCGGTGGTTCAGCAGCGGATAGAGCTGTACCAGAAGAGCCTGCGAACCGTCGGCATCGAACTCGACGTGCGGCTGCAGGAATGGGCGTCGTTCATTGACCGCATCCGCTCGAAGAAGTTCGACATCTGCACTCTGAGCTGGGTGACGCCCGTCGAGAGCGACCCGTATCAGATCTGGCACGGATCGCAGGCCGGCGCGGACAAGCGCGGCAGCAATCACGTTTCGTTCAACAACGCTCAGGCCAACGAGTTGATCGAGATGTTGCGCGTCACGCTCGACGACAAGAAGCGGCAGAAGATTCATCACGCGTTTCACCGGCTGATTGATGCCGAGCAGCCTTACATGTTCATGTATTGCATCAAAGACTTCGGCGCCTACCACCAGCGATTCCGCGGGGTGAAGTGGTATCGCCTGCGTCCGGGTTTCGATCTCACCGAATGGTACGTCCCCAAAGACGAGCAACTGATCAAGGAATGATCGCCTGGGATGCCTCCCGTGCTTCGCCGCCTGAAGGGGACCGCCAGCCTTGCTCGGATATATCGCCAAACGCGTCCTGCTCATGCTTCCGACCCTGCTCGGAATCCTGGTCCTCTCGTTCTTTGTCATCAAGCTTGCCCCCGGAGATCCCGCCTCGCAGAAATTCGGCGGGGCGGCTCAGGCCCAGGCCGGCATGAACGCCGAACGGGGGACCGAAGCGGCCGAACTCCGGTTCCGCAAACGATTCCACTTCGACAAGCCCGTCGTCGTGCAGTTCGGCTACTTCCTCGATCGCCTCTGGCGCGGCGACATGATCTTCTTTCAGACGGAGGAGCCGATCTGGGGCGACTTTAACCGGGCGCTCAAGATTACGATCGGCCTCAACCTGATCGTGTTTCTGCTGATCTACGCGATTTCGGTCCCAACGGGGATCTACAGCGCCGCGTTCCCCCATTCCTGGGGGGACAAGCTGCTGACAGTGGTGCTCTTCATGCTCTACAGCCTCCCGTCGTTCTGGGTGGCGGAATTGCTGCGGATGGCGATTGCGTCGGATTTCTGGCGGCAATTCGGCCTGACTCCTCCCCTCCTCCCGATCATGAACCTCCGGTCCGATCACTACGATCAGCTCTCTTCCTGGGAGCGCTTCACCGACTACTTGCAGCACATCGTCCTCCCCGTCGCCTGCCTCACCTACGGCGGACTGGCCTACCTGTCGCGGCAGATGCGGGCGGGCATGCTGGAAGTCATCCGCCAGGACTACATCCGCACCGCCGAGGCCAAAGGCTGCAGCAAAGCCCGCGTCATCCTGATCCACGCCCTCCGCAACGGGCTGTTTCCCATGATCACCCTGCTGGCGGCCCTGCTGCCGGCCCTGATCGGCGGCAGCGTGATCATTGAGTTCGTCTTCAACATCCCGGGCATGGGACTGAGAGCCTACGAAAACGTCCTGCGTCGCGAGTACGACTTCGTCATGATCTCGCTGATGCTCTCGGCGGTCCTGACCCTCTTCGGCATCCTTCTCTCAGACATCCTCTACGTCGTCGTGAACCCGCGCGTCAGTTTCGAAGCCGACAAATAGCCCGGAAACGCGCGAGCCCCCTTTGGGACAGCGAGGATCTCTCGCAGAGGAAAGAGGAGTTCGCAGAGAGGAAGAGGAACAGGAGAGGGAGGCAGGAAGATGCCACGCAACAAGATGTTAAGAGTCGAGAGCCAGACACGATGGACCACCCGCAACTGACAACTGACAAATAACAACTGACAAATCACAAATATCGCGGAGCAGCCACAGTGACTGCGGTGCAGCACCGGGTTCGACAGAGTCAATGGGTTCTCATCTGGCGGCAGTTCCGTCGCCGTCGGCTCGCCGTGGCTGCCGCGGTTGTGATTGCCCTGCTGTTCGGCGTCAGCATCTTTGCCCCGCTGATCGCCCACGACCGGCCCCTCTATTACGTCGGGTCCAACCGCTTCGACTACCAGGAAGCCGCCCGGACGCTGCGGGCGCTGCTCGGTCAGATTTCGAGCGAATCGCAGGCCGGCCGCCGCGCCGAACTGCTGAAGTCCGCCCGGCTGCAGTGGGAACTGATGGCCGTCGAACTTCCGGTCGACGACGCAGCGAAACTGCGGGAATTCGGTGCTCGGGCGACCGCCGCCGCCTCGACGCCGGATGCCGCCGGGCTCCGCAAGCTGCAGATTGAGCTTCGCAAAGACTTTTCACGCGGCGATCTCAAACTTCGGGAAACCGCCCGGTGGCCCGTGCTCGCCAGCCTCGGCGGGATGGATCTCTTTTTCATGACGGGCTATGTCGTCTGCCTCGCGGCCCCGCTCGGATTCTGGGGAGTGAGCCGGCTGGCGCCGGTCGGCCGCCAGCACGCCCTGCGTCGGGGCCTCACGGCCGCTGTATTCGCCGTGCCGGTCCTCGCTGCCGTCGGCTGGTGGTGGTTCGTCCCGCAGCGACTCGACCGCACGAATTACAAACTGGCCGTCCTGGCCGCAGATCCCGCCGCAGCGACGGCCCCGGTCGTTTTCCAGCAGGTCCTCTGGCCGCCGATTCCTTTCGCCATCGACGAAGACGACCTCTCCCGCAAAGCCGCCCCCCCCTACTGGGCTCTCAAAGAGCCGGCAAAATCGCCCAGTTCCCCCTGGAACGGTCCCCACTGGCTGGGGACTGACGACCTGGGACGCGACATCCTCTGCCGCATGATCTGGGGGGGCCGCGTCAGCCTGGCGGTTGGCGTGGTCGCTGTCAGCATCTACACTTTCATCGGCATCATCGTCGGCGCCGTCGCCGGCTACTTCCGCGGCTTCTGGGATCTGGTCATCTCGCGAATCATCGAAGTCGTGATCTGCTTCCCGGCGTTCTTCCTGATTCTGACCATTGTGGCGTTCTTCGGCCCCGGCCTCATGAACATCATGATCATCATCGGTCTGACCGGGTGGACCGGCATCGCCCGCCTGGTCCGGGGCGAGTTCCTGCGGCTGGTCGATCAGGAGTTCGTCCTGGCGGGCAAAGCGCTCGGCTACTCGGCCCCGCACATCATCTTCCGTCACGTCCTCCCGAACGCTTTGGCGCCCGTCCTGGTTTCGGCGACGTTCGGCGTCGCGGGAGCGATTCTGACCGAAAGCAGCCTGTCGTTTCTGGGGCTGGGGATCAGCGTCCCGACCCCCTCCTGGGGCTCGATCCTCTCGTCCGGTCGCGACGCGATTTTTCGCGCCCCCTGGCTGATTCAGTTCCCGGGGCTGGCCATTTTCATCACCATTACCTGCTACAACCTGGTCGGCGAAGCCCTGCGGGACGCCTCCGATCCGCGGCTGAGAGGGTCGCGAGCCTGAGTCGACTGCGTGAACCCCTCCGCGCCAAACGGGTCCGTCCGGAAGGACTCGCCGGCAACCTGCCGGGTTCGCCACCACTTCATGAAAGGCGCTCGATGCATCCGTTCGACACGTATTTCAAACTCTTCGACTTTCAGCGCCAGCGGACCCTGCTGACGCTCGACGACGTCGCCCGGCAGACCGATCCCGCCGCCGTGCTCGGCTGGCGTCCCGGCCCCGGTCGCGCACACATCGCCTGGCAGCTCATGCACGTCGGCGTCACGGAAGCCCTGTTCGCCACCGAGCGCCTGCTGGGGACCATGCCCCCCTACCCGGAACTGATTCCGCGCTTCAAAGGGGGAAGCACGCCCGACGACGACATTCCCACGGTCGAAATGATCCGGCAGGTCCTGGCGGACGGACGCAGCCACCTGCTGACGACGCTGCAGGGCTTCGGCCCGGACGACCTGCCGAAGATCCCCAAGTGGTTCGAACAGCGGGGCTGGACGCTGGAACGGGTTCTTGAAGTCGTCGCCTGGCACGAAGCCCACCATCAGGGACAGGCCCACCTGACGCTGAATCTGTGGAAGGCCGGCCAGCCGGCCTGATCGACTCAATTATTGCGCCCGCCAATGCAGACGGGTCACGATCTGAAGATCGTGACCCGTTGCGTTCACTCTCAGGGTTCGGGAGCTGGCCCCCGCAGCTTAGTACTCGCCGACCACTTCGCCGTCGGCCCGGCTGCAGAGCCGGCGGACGATGTGCGTGTCGGTGTTTTCCGAGATGAACCGGACCGTGCCGTCACACAGCAGAGCATGCGCGCCGCCGACGTGCAGGCTGAACGGCTCGTCGTTCGGACCGCAGTTGTTGGTCGTCCAAGGGCACGGATTCGGTCCCGTCGTCGGGCCACCCTGAGGCGTCTTGTTCTGATTGATGATCCCGAGCGAACTGGTCGTGGCATTGGCCGCTCCGGAGACGCCGCTGCCGCTGTCCGGATCGGCCCAGCGGTTCGGGCACGACTTGCTCGACGGCATGACGGTCAGGTCGATGCCACGAGCACTGTTGAGATACCGCGGAACGGTGCCCAGCAGGCCGACCGGATCGTAGGAGCCCACGGTATTCACATCGCGACCGGCGTCTTCAAAGATCGCGATCGTGTTCGAGGTCCCGTCAGTGACGTCGGCGATCCGGTTGCAGAGGCCGAGAGCGCTATCGACGTCGCTCCCCAGCGATGTGAGGTCGACGCACTTGTTGCGAACACCAGTCGTCGGGCTGAGATCGGTGTAGGCGATCGGCATGTAGTCGACGCTGCCGAAGCCCAGGTTGTCTGGCTTGGCGTTCGGATTGCTCGGGCACAGGAACGCGACAATCGTCGTCTTGGCGGCCGTCGCGTTGGTGCTGAGGGCGCTGTTGGAGTAGTGATAGGCGAAATTGAACTGGTTGTAGAGCGGGGCCTGGTCGATGTAGGGCAGGATCTGCGTAAACGTCGAGACCGGGAAGAACCGGCGACCGATCACCGCACGGTCGGTGTATTCCCCGGACGACGGGAACCGGGTGTAGGTCGACTCGTAGTTGTGGACCGCCAGGCCCATCTGCTTCAGATTGTTCTTGCACTGCGTCCGGCGGGCCGCTTCGCGGGCCTGCTGCACGGCGGGGAGCAAGAGCGCGATCAGAATCGCGATAATGGCGATCACAACGAGCAGCTCAATCAGGGTGAACCCCTGTCGGCGCGACTTTTCAGTCGCCGTGGAAATCTTCATCCGGAACCTCTCCAAAACCCTGAGAATCACACACCGCTCACCCTGCGTGAGACGACCGGGGTATCATCCGGTGCGAAATTAAGATTGTGTGAGGGTTTGGAGTATTCCCGATGAACCCGATCCAGGCGCAAATGGAGTTAGACGTAAATCACTTCTGCGAAGAGAGTTACGGAAGTTCATGATTCCTGCAAAAAGTCGAGCAACCGTCCTCCCGATGCCGGCGTTTGCGTTGATTCTGTGAAGATTCCCAACAAATGAAGAACCAGACGTCCCGAGTTCTCACCGAGTCTTCATCAAGTCGCGGCCATCGGTCCCCCCCGGTCAGCGCCCGTCACTCGGCACGCTCAACGGCGGATGCCCCTCACGGACAATCCAGTCTCCGGATGCCTTCAGATCGAGAAATCGCTGCTGCAGCCC
This sequence comes from Planctellipticum variicoloris, assembly GCF_030622045.1. NCBI lineage: Bacteria > Pseudomonadati > Planctomycetota > Planctomycetia > Planctomycetales > Planctomycetaceae > Planctellipticum > Planctellipticum variicoloris. Next base: position 1,499,862 of record NZ_CP130886.1, read on the forward strand.
CGAGGGCCAACGGACGATCATCTCGTCGATCGTGTCCGATTCCCCCAGCCCGATCACCAGCCGCCGTTCGTTGCTGGCCTGGTAGCCGTCCCCCGCAGTGAGCTGTCGCATGACAGTCTTCGAACCGGTTCTCGCGGTCACCGTCGTCCCGAGAGCGTCGCGATTCGAAGTGATTCCGATCAGGCGCAGCGACAACGCTCGCCCGGCCTCCGCCGTGGTGTTCGTGAGCAGGGCGGTCTCGTCCTCCAGATGCCCGACGGCGAGATCTTCGCGCCCGTCGCGATTCCAGTCGAGTCTCGCCGCCGCCCGCCCCAGCCAGCGGCTCTGAAAGTAATTGCCGAGTTCTTCCGGCGGGACCGCAGCAAACTCCCCCCGTCCATTGCCGCGAAACAGTTGCGGCGGCATCCGGTAGGGGCGTCCGAAACGAGTCAGGTCGTCGAGATGGCCGTTCGCGACAAACAGATCGAGCGATCCGTCGAGATCGACATCCAGAAACTGCGTCCCGAAACCCAGCATTTCCAGCGAAGGTTCAGACAACCCCGCGGCGCGCGTGCGGTCCTCAAAGACGCCTGCAACCGGATTCACAAACAGAGTGTTCGGCTCCGCCAGAAAGTTGGTGATATTCAAATCGATCCGACCGTCGCCGTCGACATCCCCCAGCGCCACTCCCATGCACCCCGTCGCCTTGCCGTCTCCATTCAACGCCAGCCCGGATTCAATGCCCCGTTCGCGCAGCAGGAATGTTCCATCCGGCGCGGAGTCCCGGACGAAGAAGAAGCTGGGGGTCGTATCGTTCGCCACAAACACGCTGAGCCGTCCGTCGCCGTCCCCATCCCACGCGGCGATTCCCAGCCCCATCCCCAGCGGCGGCTCATCCAGCGCACTCGCCGTGGCGTCTATGAATCGACCGTCCCCCGCGTTCAGCCAGAATTGATCCGGCTGCGGGTAGAAATCAAACGGCATGCACATTTTCGTCAATCCGTCGGCGTGCCGGCAGACCCGATCGAACACGTCGGGCGCCGTGACATAGTTCACGTCGTAAATGTCCGGCAATCCGTCGCCGCTGAGGTCGGCCAGGAGAACGCTCGTCGTCCAGGCGTCGCCATCAATGCCGGCCCCTGGCGTGACGTCGGTAAACGTCCCATCGCCCTGATTCCGCCACAGCCGGTTGCGGCCGATGTTGGCGACGTACACGTCCGGGAAGCCGTCAGTATTCCAGTCGCCGATCGTCACCCCCTGCCCGAAACCGTCCTCGACGATTCCGGCACTAAGACTGACGTCAACGAAGCCGGCGTCGCTCCGATTCTGAAAGAGCCGGTCGCCATGCTCGCGATCGGGAACCCCGGGCGGCCAGGTCTTACCCTGAGAACAGAACAGATCGGGCCGCTCGTCGAGATCGAAATCCAGCACGCCGACGCCCCCTCCCGTGAATTCAAACATGCGCTGCGTCGGGGGACCGCCGACGCCGTTGCAAAATCGAAACTGCAGGCCGGCGGCTCTGGCGTCATCGCGAAATGACAACGGAGTCGTCGATGACGATCCGCTCGCGGTCGGCGCCGCCAGGACGGCCGCCCGTCGTGGCAACGGGTAATGAGAGAGGTCGACGGAGAGCGCAACATTCGCGCTCTCGGCCATCAGTTGCAGCGGCAGACCGGCAACGCTCTGCTGCAGTCGCTGCAGCACCCTGTGCAGCTCCGGCCCGCCAACATTCATGGCGACAGCCAGCCGACACCAGCCGTACGCTTCCCACAGCCGGCCGGCCGCCTCAAAGGCCGGCACCAGTTCGCCGAGCAGATCGGCCCGGCGTTCCCCTCCCGGAAACAGCACCCGATTCTGCACCTGCTCCAGTTCATAAGCCCGGCGGACCTGGTCGCCGAAGCGCGCAGCTAGCTCCGTTTCTCCCGCTTCCGTCAACAGCCGGGCCAGCCGGCCCGCCCCCCCCTTCAGCTCGGGCGTCCGCCGCAGGGCCTCCCAGTCGCAGCGAATCGCTGCCGGCAGATCGCCCGCCTGCTCGGCGATCTGTCCCCGCAGAAACCAGGCCTCCCCTGATGCGTCGGCGCTGGCCGGCAACCCGTGCAGCCAGTCGGCGAAATCCCCGGCCCGATTCGTCTCAATCAGCAACCGGCCCCGCAGAACGTGCGCCGGAAGGTGATCGCGCTGCCGCCGGAGAGACTCGTCCAGCAGTTCGAGCGCCAGCTCGATGTGATCGGCCTCCGCGGCCAGCCAGGCCAGCCCGACCAGGGGATTCGGGTCGGCCGGATCGGCGGCCCGGGCCTCTTCGAGCAGCTCCGGATCATTCACGATCCCCTCGGACCGGGCCAGCAGTATCAGCAGCTCGGTTTCCTCGCCCGCCTGGATCAGGCGCAGAATGCACTCCTGAGCCTCGCGACGACGGATGCAAAGACTCAACAGCTCCGCCAGTCCGGTGTTGGCGCGAACATGTCCCGGATCGATCTCGAGAACCGCGCGGTAAGCCCGTTCGGCATTCCGCAGCCGATGCAGCCGACGATGCTCCAGCTCGGCCAGCTTCAAAGATGTTTCCAGACGCAGGCGCGGCGCAGCCGGAGCCGACTTCTGCAGATATCCGGCGGCCCGTACCCACGCCTGCTGCCCGCTCGCACACTCCGCTGCCAGCAGCCCGGCCTCTCCGGAGGCGACATCCCGTTCGAGCACGCGCGCCGCCAGCCGCTCCGCCTCGGCCAGGCGGCCCCTGCCGCGCTCGCGTCGCGCCTCCGCCAGCACGCGTTCCGGCGGCTCGCGAACCTGGAAAATGCCGAACACGGCCGCCGCAATCAGCACGCCTGCCAGCGCCGCCGCGAACCCCTTCCAGCCTGTGCCCCCATATCGACGGACACCTTCAGGCGCGACCGCAGTCGCTCCGGATCGAACGCGGTTCCGCTTCGACCGCTTACTCGGCATGGCCGGTCACCGTCGCGATCACCTCCGAGCATTCCGGGTTTTCGCGCAAGATCCCTCGCGACGAATCCTCGATCAGCTCCAGTGTGCGATCTGCGGGAACGTCATCGACCTCGGATGTGGCCCCGGACGGCCACTCAACTTTGACCCGCGTCGCCGTCTCCGCCGAGCCGAGTCCGAACTGCAGCAATCGTTCGTTGCCGGCCATGTACCCGTCCCCTGCGACGAGCTGCTTCGTCCAGCGACGGTCGCCCGCGACGACTTCGACCGTGGCCCCGATCGCGTCGCGCGCCGTCGTGCGGGCACTCAGGCGAATATTGAGGAAGTGTCCGGCTTGTGCGGTATCATTCGTGACCAGCCCCGCCCGGTCGCCAATGTGCGAGACGGCGAAGTCCATGCGGCCGTCGCGGTTCCAGTCGAGTCGCGCCAGTCCGCGTCCCAGCCTCGGCTGAGCGAAGTAGGGACCGACGCCCGCGCCCTGCAACTCTTCAAAACGCGCGCCGCCGAGATTGCGGAAAAACTGCGGCCGCATGTGGTACTCGCCCCCCTTGTCCCGATAGTCGTCGACGTGGCCGTTGACGCCGACCAGGTCAGGCCAGCCGTCGAGATCGGCGTCGAGAAACTGCGCCCCCCAGCCGACGAACGGAAACGTCGGCCCTTTCAGGCCGGCGGTGTTGGCGGATTCGACGAACAGGCCGGGCGAACTCTGCAAGAACAACGTGCTCCCCTCGTCCTTAAAGGTAGAGACATAGAAGTCGATGCGACCGTCGCCGTCGGCGTCGTCCGCGGCAATCCCCATCGACGCCATCGCCAGACCGTCCTGATTGAACGCGACCCCGGCGGGAAAGCCCTCGTCGTCGAACCGCACGCGGTCGCCACTATCCGTCGCCCGGTTCTGCAGCAGGAAATTCGGCACCTGGTCGTTGGCGATGAAGAGGCTCGGTCGACCGCGTCCGCTCCCGTCGAAGGCCACGATTCCCATTCCTTTTCCGTCAACTTCCGGCGAGTCGGGCGGATGAACTGCAAACCGGCCATTGCCGTGGCTGATGAGCAGTTGATCGGGAGCGCCGGCAAAGGCGCCCGGAGAGCAGGCTTTGCCGTTGCAGATCGCCTCATAAACGCCGGGACCCGTGAGATAATTCACATCGTACAGGTCCGGATCACCATCGCCGTTCACATCGACCAGTGCGCAACTCACCGTCCAGTCGCCGGTCGTCAAGCCGGCGGCGTCCGTGACATCGGCGAACGTGCCGTCGCCATTGTTACGGAGCAGTTGATTCCGGCCGACATTGGCGACGTAAAGATCCGGAAAGCCGTCATTGTCGAAGTCGCCTGCGGCGCATCCCTGTCCGAAGCCGGTGTCATGCAATCCCGCGGACGTCGACACGTCACCCCAACCTTCTCCGCCACGATTGCGGAACAATCCATCGGAAAAGCGATTCGAGACTTCGGGAACCATTGAGCCGGTTCGCCAGTCGAGCCCCTGCGGAAAGAACAGATCGGGCCAGCCGTCGACATCGAAGTCGAGAACTCCGACCCCGCCGCCGGTCTGCTCGAACTGGCGCACGCCAGGCGTCTCCGGATCTGCGCCGTTCCAGTAGGCGAAGTCCGGGCCGTCCGATTCTGCGGCAAATCGAATGGCCTCCCGACTTGAAACTGGATCACGCGGCAAGTCGTCGGCACTGCTGCTGATCAGAGAGGCGAACTCGGGAAATCCCGAGAGATCGTATCGCAGAGCAAGATTTTCGTTGTCAGTCACCAACGGCAATTGGTCGTTGAGCTGCGCGGCAACACGTGACAGCAAGTCTCCGATCCATTCCGATTCGGGAAACTCTTTTCTCGCCACAACGCCCCAGGCGCCGGCTTCCCAGATGCGGCCCATTTGCTCCAGAAGCGTCGCCACGCTCCGGTAGGGCGCAGCGTCCTGAGACTTCGTGCGCAAGACGCGGTCAATCTCCTGCGTCAACTGAATCAATTGCTTGGCGCGGGCTTCGGCGGGCGCGCTGGCGGGATGCTCAATCGACCGCAAAACCTGGGCCAATTGAAATGTCGCCCGGCGGTGCGTCGGGGCCAGTCGGATGGCCTCCCAGCAACATCGGGCGGCCACCTGCGGTCGATTTTGAGTCCTGGCCCAGAGCCCACGAACATACGCGATATCGGGATCGCCATTGGCGGCGGCCGGGAGCTTTCGATGCCACTCCTGAAACTGCTGGCTCGACCGAGTGACCAGCAACTCGCCCAGCATCGACTGGGCGGCAATCAGATCCGGTGTCTCTGCGACAAGAGATCGCAACCGGGACTCCGCACCAGCGGCGTCCCCCTCCCAGAACGAATGACTGGCCAACCCCAGTTGGACAAGCCGGTCGTCGGGGACTTTTTCAGAGCAACGCTCCAGAAACGGACGTTGCTCGACGGGCCGATCGAGATCCGCAAAGAGAATCAGCTCCTGAACGGTCGCCGTTCCGCTACGAACCAAGAAGAAGTAGTGGGGAAAAGACTCCCACCGTCTGCCGGACACGCTCGTCAGAAAGGCCATGCGCTCGTGCGTCAGAGCGTTATTCGGAGCGAAATTCAAAAATTGCCGATAGAGGGCTTCCGCCTCGGTCAATCGGCCGGCATCGCGGGAGGCTTCGGCGGCATAAAACACCCCCAGCGGCAGTTCCCGCGACTCCTGTTGTTTTAGAGCCAGCGTTCGATAGTGTTGGACGGCATCGTCGACGCGTTGATCCTTCGTCGCGGCCTCTCCCGCAAGAGCAATCGCAATCATCCAATCCGGGCTATCACGCTGGATTTTCAACGCCAGCTTCTCTGCACTCCGAAAATTTCCGCCTGCCAGCGCCGCCCGCGCCTGGGACAGCACCGACTCCTGACGCGGCGAAGTGCGGTCGCAACCGGCAGCGCCAAGGGACACGGCGGAAAGTATCAGCATCGCAACATTCCGGCCGATTCGGCTGAAATGCCGCGCTGCGTAAGTTGAATTTCGACTCATGGAGTCATCGCATCAACTGCGTTACTTGAGTTCGAAAGTGAATTCATTCTTCCCGTTGGGTTCGACCTTTGCCGTCAGCGGAGTGTTCTGGGCGTCGCTGTACTTCGCGGGGAGAATGTTGCTGGAGCGTTTCCCTTTGCCGCTGTGGGAATAGGCTGCCGCATAGTCGACGCCCGCCACGGTGCCGTGCGCTTCCTTCGGTTCACCGGGCGTTGCCTCATCGGTCACCGTGACCATGACTTTGTAATCACCCGCGGCAGCACCATCGCCAGCGCGATAAGTCATCAGTGAGAATTCTCCGTTGTCGTCGGAACGCGCGACAGCCGCAGGTTGATTCCCCTGCGGGGAAAAGGCCACGGACGCGCCGACCAACGGATTCCCCATATACGTGACCTTGCCTTTGGCCTTGAAGACCTGGGCGCGTTTACTTGCTCCATCTCCCCCACCCGAACATCCAGCGGCCAGAACTGCTGCACCGAGCGTCAGGGCGATTGAAGCGTGCAGAATTGACGTTCGCATCGCGTAAACATCCTCAGAGAATTGCCGATTCAGAAAGACGTAGAGTGAGGGGCGAAGAACGTCCCTCACTCTACGTGCGATGATCCAAGGCGCAAAGCGGTCCTAGAAATCTGTCACGGTTTCTGCACCGTTGATGGAACCCAGTGCCCCCCAAACGCCGTAGACGCTTTGTCCGCTCGGTGGCTGATCGGAGCCGCCTGGCGGATTCGTCAATGTGGCATTTCCCGCATTGATGTTCTCGCTTATGAAACGAACGGCGCCATCACCCATCAGGCCATGAACGCCACCCGTGTGAATGCTGGACGGTTCCAGAATTCCATCGCCAGAATCCCCGCCATTGCTCGACAGGCAACTGATCTTGTTCGGCCCGAGAATCGTTGTGAAGCCCGTGAACACGGGCGCGGCGTCCATCCAGCGAGTGCCACGGCGAAGTGAATTGCCGTTCGTCGTCGTGATAACGCCCCCGGCACCGAGGCCGGTCAGACAAATCGAAGGATTCGTACGCAACGTCCCCTGATCGAACTGGTAGGAGACTGCCCCAGTCAGAATCGTCGTGGCGCCTGGCTTTGTTTTAATCGCTTCGCTGATGGCAATCGTATTGCTCAGCCCGTCGGTCACATCACGCACGGAACGAGTACCCGCTCCCGGCTGGCCCCCGACGAAAAACCCGCGAAGTCCACGCTGACCGTTGCCATTCCACTGCGGAGTGTGATCCCAGATGGTGTCGCCGCGGGACGTCATGTAGTTGCACTTTCCCTCGTTCCCCTCGACTCTGGTGTCCGCATCCGACGGACAGAGCAACATTGGTATCTTGGCGACCACGCCCACATGGTTCTCATCCCATGGAACGAATGAGAAATTCGCATAGTTGTTCGCAGCGCCGGTGATATGTGCCGTCGGCCCGCCCGAAGCGCAGATATTAAAAAGAGGCGCCTGGTCGATGTACGGCAACATACCCACGTAGCTGCCCTGACGTTGTCCGCCGGGTCCCCCCGTATTCCCGGACATCATCGGAAAAACATTGTACACATCATGATAATTGTACAGTGCCAGCCCAAGCTGCTTCAGATTGTTTCTGCACTGTGTACGACGAGCGGCCTCGCGCGCCTGCTGAACAGCGGGCAGCAATAGTGCGATCAGGATGGCGATGATGGCGATCACCACCAGCAATTCAATCAGGGTAAACGCAACACGTGAACGACCGCGAGACTTCGTCATGGGTGACCTCCCGGAAAAGAAAATTACAGACAACGGGGAAACGCAGGAATCTGCGAAGAGAGATGAGCGAATGATGCAAACGTCGAAACGTGCTCAAAGTCAACTTTGAAAGAAAGCATACGCAAAAACAAGTCCGTGGCAACCCAAAAAACCAGAAAACTGCCGGATTGTTCAGCGTTTGTGCCGGGAAATGGACCACTTTTCGCGACGCAAACGCTGCAGATGGGTTCGTTTGTTCATGTTCTGAGACGGGGTAGAGACGCCGCCCCGGCAGGCTGTCGACGATTCTCGGGAACCGTCGGCCGCCCGTGAGTGCGTAAGCCTGACCGCTTCCGGCGTGCACTGGATGCCAGTTCTCCGCATCGACTCAGAAGCCGCCGATGCGCCACCGAACGCCAGCGTCAGCACTTACTGCTCTTCGAACAGGTCCACGGTCCGACCGTCTGGCAGGCGCAAACTCGCGGCCACGACGATCTCGTTTCCGTCGTCGCCGGTCACGTGATGCACCGTCAGTTCGCCGCTCCCCTTCGTGCCGCGGACGCTGTAGACGAAGACGTCGTCATCGTCGTTGGCCAGCGAGCGGGTGACGTTCATCGAAAACTCCTGGATCTCGCCGATGTGCTCGCGCAGCCGGGCGTTGTCGCGCAACTCCGTCTCCACCTCCGCCGACATGACATTCAGCCCGAAGTACACGAAGCCCCCGCAACAGACGAGCGTCCCGCCGCCGATCACGACTGCGACGACCACCAGGATCATCGCCCACACCCCGGCGGACGACTTCTTCCGACGGCTCGGTTTCGCGGAACGGGGGGCGTACTCTTCGAGGTCTTCGTCGCTGTTGGGCATGATTGCAGCGCGTCCGCAGTCGGGACAAACGGTCACAGGCTGCGGAAAACCATACCCAAGTCGCGGAGTCCGCGAAACTCAGTTTCCGAGGCCGCGAACTCCGACCGGCAACCAGCGGCCCGAACCCCCGCGATCAGCCGGCGGCGACGCGCGTCAGCAGCGCCTTCACCTTCGACTCGATCAGATCCCGGATCTGCCGGAACTCGTCGGCAGGCAGCTCCTTCGGGTCGGGAATCTGCCAGTCCTCGCGGATGTCGGCCGCGACCATCGGGCACGAATCGCCGCAGCCCATCGTGATCGCCGCGGCGTACCGTCCGGGAGGGATGTCGTCGAGGGATTTCGAGGTGTGCGTCGTCAGGTCGTAGCCGACTTCCTGCATGAACTCGATCGCCCGCGGATTGACCCGCCCCGACGGTCGCGACCCCGAGCTGTGGGCTTCGACAATGGCCGCTCCATGCCGGCGGGCGAATGCCTCGGCCATCTGGCTGCGGTTGGAATTCTCGACACACACAAACAGCACGCGGGGGAGGCTCATGGCGGGACGTCTCAAGCGACTACGGTCGTGTTTCCGGAAGCATAATTTCCGTCCATGAAGGATGCATGAAGACCTGCCCGGCTAACGAACAGAGCCCCCGGATTCCGGGGGCTCTGTGAGATCTCTGGCGAACTGTACGAGTTACTCGACGATGATGTCGTGGACGGTCTTGCCGCTCGGAATCATCGGCAGCACGTGCTCCTGGTAGGGGCAGACGACGTCGAGCAGATAGGGGCCGTCGTAGGCCAGCATTTCCGCCAGCGCCGCCGGGAAGTCCTGCTTCCGGCGGACCTGCGCGGCGCCGACGCCAAAGCCGCGGGCCACCTGCACAAAGTTCGGATAGGTCTCTTCGTAATGGGCTCCCTCGCCGGCGCCGACGGCTTCCGGGTGGTCGACCGGTCCCAGGTAGGTGTGGGCCCGGTTGCCTTCGTGGAACCGGTCTTCCCACTGCATCACCATCCCCAGGTGCTGATTGTTGAGGAGCAGAATCTTGACCGGCAGCTTCTCGCAATGCAGCGTGGCCAGTTCCTGCACGTTCATCAGCATGCAGCCGTCGCCGTCGATGTCGATCACGAGCGAATCCGGATGCTGCGCCTGCACGCCCATCGCCGCCGGCAGGCCGAAACCCATCGTCCCCAGGCCCGAGCTGCTCAGCCAGTGCCGCGGCTCGTCGAACTTGAAGAACTGAGCCGCCCACATCTGGTGCTGGCCGACCCCGACGCAGACGTATGGATTTTTCGCCCGCGTCTGCCGGCAGAGCTCATCAATGGCGTACTGCGGCAGAATAAAGTCTCCCGAGTCCTTATAGGCCAGCGGATACTGCTTCTTCCACGCGTTGAGCTTCTCCCACCACGCCGACGTATCGGGCACATCGTCGTCGGCGATCATCGCGTTCAGGCCCTGGAGCACCTGCTTCACGTTCGCGACCACCGGGATGTGGGCCACCTTGTTCTTGTGGATCTCCGAGGCGTCGATGTCGACGTGGATGATCTTGCCGTGCTTGGCAAACTCTTCCAGCTTGCCGGTCACCCGGTCGTCGAATCGCACACCCAGGGCGATCAGCAGATCGGCCTCGGCGACCGCAAAGTTCGAATAGACCGTGCCGTGCATCCCCAGCATGTGCAGGGACTGTTCGTCGTCGCCGGGAAAGGCGCCGATCCCCATGACGGTCGTCGCGACGGGAATCCGCGTCTTGCGGGCGAGCTTTGTAAATTCTTCCGAGGCGTCCGCCTGGATCACGCCGCCGCCGATATAGAACACCGGCTTCTTCGATTCCCGAATGGCGGCGAGAATCTGGCGGATCTGGTTCGGATGGGCTTTCCGGACTTCCGGGTGGTAGCCCGGGAGATTCATCGGCGGATCGTAGTCCACGTCCCCGCTCACAGTGGCGAGCTGGACGTTCTTTGGCATATCGATCAGCACCGGGCCCGGGCGGCCGGTATTGGCGATATGAAAAGCCTCTTTCACGACTCGCGGAATATCGCGCACGTCGGTGACGAGGTAGTGGTGTTTGGTAATGGCGCGACAGATTTCGACGATCGGCGTTTCCTGGAACGCATCGGTCCCGATCACCGTCGTCGGCACCTGCCCGGTGATGGCGACCATCGGGATGCTGTCCATCTTGGCGTCGGCGATCGCCGTCACCAGATTGGTCGCCCCCGGACCGCTCGTCCCCATGCACACCCCCACCTTACCGGTGGTGCGGGCGACCCCCTGGGCGGCAAACGCCCCCCCTTGCTCGTGCCGCGGGAGAATCGTGCGGACTTCGTCGCGGTGGAACGTCAACGCCTGATGCAGCGGCATGCTGCAGCCGCCCGGATACGCGAAAATGACGTCCATCCCCTGCTTGATCAGCGCCTGGACCATGATCTCGGCGCCGTTCACAACATTTTTGGCAGCAGTCACTTCCGGTCGTTCACAAATCGCCACAGTCATCATCCTTCGCTCATCGGGCGGCTTTCCGGAGCCCCCATCTGCCTACACCGTCGCCCCGGCCCGCGTCATGCGCGAACTGTGCGAGGATCGCCTAGTGTAGACATCCGACACACGGGTTTCGAGTCTTGTTCGCTGCGCCTCCCGGAAATCAGCCGTTTCCCGACCAAAGAAATCGATTTCACCGGCAGCCGCTCCCTCGGGCGGGGCAAGTACGGAAAGCCTCGCCCTGCCAAGGACTTCCGAAACGCCTCCTGCGAAAAAGTCCGCGGAAAACTTTCGATTCGCCTTCGCGCGATGTACAGTGGCCGTCGCAGGACGACGGTCGGAAGATTTCCCAATCGCTCCGCGCCGGAAATTCGAGACTTGGTGAGGATCCGTATGAATCTGCCCACATCTTTGAGCGCCGGCGTCGCCCTGATCTGCCTGGCGGGTCTGTCGCACGCCCAGGAACCTTCACTCGCCGAGTTCTACGGCTTTCGCGAGCTCGAAGTCTCCAAACTCACCGAGCGCTCAAACAGCCTGGTTACCGGAGACTTTAACCACGACGGATTGACGGATCTGGCGGCCATCGACAACAGCCACAGCCGGATTGATCTGCTGCTGCAGCGCAAGTCGCCGACCGACGCCACTCCCGCGGGCGTCGGCGCCGGAATACCAGAGGTGAACGCCGTCGCCAATTCCGGGCGATTCGACCAGCAGAAGCTCGGCGTGGATCAAGAGCTGGCGGCCTTGGCCGTCGCCGACTTCAACGGCGATGGACGCGACGACATCGCCTATTTTGGCAACCCGGACCGCCTGATTGTCCGATTTCAGCCCGAGCAGGGCGAATGGACCGGCAAATTTGAGCTGCGGATCCCCGATGTCGCCCCGGCCGCCTGGATGCTGACCGCCGGCGATTTGAACCACGATGGGAAGGCCGACCTGGCGGTCCTGGGAAAATCGGAAACCTGGGTGTTCCTCCAGGAGCAAGGCGGAAAGTTCGGCACGCCGGTCAAACTGCTGAATACCTCCGACAAACTCGGCTTGGTTCAGATTGCCGACCTCAACGGCGACGGTCGGAACGACCTCTGTTATCTTGCCGGCGACGGGCTGAATCGCACGCTCTGCACGCGACTGCAGGATGGCGAAGGTCGACTCGGGCCGGAGTACGTTTTCGACCTCGAACGCCCGCGGGCCGTGAGCCTCAAAGACGTCGACGGACTCCCCGGCGCCGAAATCCTGACTGTCGATTCGCGGACTGGACGGATCAAGCTGCTCAAGCTGGAAACCGTGGCGACTCCAGCCGGGCAGTTGCCCGAGCGATTGATCCACTATGGATTCGGCAAGGCCGGGACGGGGCGGGACCGCGAAGTGGCGCTGACCGACTTGAACGGCGACCGGCTGACCGACGTTGCCGTCTCCGACCCGGAAGGCTCGCGGATGCTGGTCTTCCTGCAGCGCAAGGGGGGCGGGCTGGATCTTGGGACGCCATTCCCAGGACTCTCCGGAACTGATCTACTGCGAGCCGGCGACCTGGATGGCAGAGGCGCCAGCGAACTGGTCGTTCACAGCAGCGCCGAAAAGACGCTCGGCGTCAGCCGGCTCGTTGACGGTCGGCTTCAGTTCCCGCGGGCAATCCCCGCGGAAGGCGATGTCGTCGGGTTGGAACTCGCCGATCTGAATGCCGACGGTCGGGCCGAAATGATCTTGCTGCTGCGTGTGAAGAAGGGGCGGGAGACCACCTACGCAGTGCAGTTGCTCAAGGCCGGGGACGGCGAGAACCGCTGGGAAACACTGCCGGTGAAAGGCGAAGGGATGCAGCCCTTCGAGCTCAACGGCACGCCCGAACGGCTCCTGGCAACGAATCTCACCGGCGACGCCCGGCCGGAACTCGTCATTCTGCAAGGAACCTCCAAGCGTCCCCAAGTCTTCGCGTTCGACGATCAACTGGTTCTGAAATCCGCCGAAAACACCAGCGGCCCCGGCTTGCCAAGCGTCGCCGCCGGCGCGGTCACTGTCGCTGAGCTCGGCGGGAAATCCGGGCTCCTCGTCGCCCAGGAGAATTTCGCCAGGTTCCTGGTCCTCGGAGAAGACCAGCGCTGGCAGGTGATCGAACAGTTCAACGTCTCGGAATCCAACGCCCGCGTTGCAGCGGCCGCCGCCGTCGATCTCGACGGCCAGCCCGGTCCGGAGATCATCCTCGTCGACCCCGGCGTCAAAAAACTGCGAATCCTGTTGAAGCAGGAGTCGGGATACCTGCCTTGGAAAGAAATCGATCTCGGCGACTTCCCTTTCGAGTCGTTGCAGATCGCCGACCTCAACGGCGACGCCCGATCCGATGTCCTCGTCTTCGGAGCGGACCGCTATGCCGTCCTGTACTCCGGCGGCGAAGCCCCGACGGTCAAGGAACTGGCGTCGTTCGAAAGTCAGTTGGAGAAGGTCTATCCCACGGACGTCGTCGCCGGAGATCTCAACGGCGACGGCCATGTCGATCTGGTGATGACCGACACGCGAGCCCACTTTATTGAGTTGCTTCAGTTCCGACCGGAAACCGGCCTCAAGCACGCCCTCTACTTCCGTCTGTTCGAAGAAAAGAGTTTCGCCAACGACCGGGTCTCCGACACCGAACCGCGCGAGGCCCTGGTCGTCGATGTCACCGGCGACGGCCGGGCCGATCTGGTCCTCCTGACGCACGACCGTCTGCTGGTCTATCCGCAGGATGACGGCAAGTAGACTTTGCTTTGCTGCGTTCTGGATTTCTCACCGCACGCGCCAACTCCGGCAAGCTGCGCCAGTCGGGAAGAGAGTTTCATTCCCCAGAGTCGACTGTTAGGATGCGCCGGGTTGGATTGCGCAGTTCCGACAGGATACTCACGGAGTGGGGATTATGCTCAGCGGGTGGCAGGGATGGGCCGCGGCCTGGTTGGTCGCGGTCGGTGTTTCCGTGGTGCAGGGAGCCGATACGGTCAAACCGATGAAGATCACCGAGATTGAAGGCATCAGTGAATACCGTCTCGACAACGGTCTCAAGGTTCTCCTGTTCCCGGACTCGTCGAAGCCGACAGTCACCGTCAACCTGACGGTCTTCGTCGGCTCCCGCCACGAAGGCTACGGCGAAGCCGGCATGGCGCACCTGCTGGAGCACATGCTCTTCAAGGGGACGCCGGATCATCCCACCATCCCCAAGGCCCTCCAGGGGCGCGGGGCCGAGTTCAACGGCACCACCTGGGTCGACCGCACCAACTACTACGAAACGCTCCCGGCGAACGACGAGAATCTGGAGTTCGCCCTCCGGCTCGAAGCCGACCGGATGATGAACAGCAAGGTCCTCGCCGAGGATCTGGCTTCGGAAATGACCGTCGTCCGCAACGAGTTCGAGCGCGGAGAAAATAACCCCGCCTACGTCCTCGTACAGCGGATGATGGGCGCCGCGTACGAATGGCACAACTACGGCAAATCGACGATCGGCAACCGGGCCGACATTGAGCGCGTGCCGGTCGAAAGCCTGCGCCGCTTCTACAAAAAATATTACCAGCCCGATAACGCCATGGTCGTCGTCGCCGGCCGGTTCGACGAGCAGAAGGCGCTCGAATTCATCGGCAAGTATTTCGGAGAAATTCCGAAGCCGGAACGCGTTCTCGAACCGACGTACACCGAAGAGCCCGCCCAGGATGGCGAGCGGACCGTGACCTTGCGCCGCGTCGGCGACGTCGCCGTGGTCGGCGTCGTCTACCACATCCCCGCGGGCGCTCATCCGGACTACTCTGCGATTGATGTCCTCGAAGGAGTGCTCACGCTCCAGCCGGCCGGCCGGCTCTACAAGGCGCTCGTCGAGCAGAAGAAAGCCTCCAGCGTCAGCGGCGCCGCCTACGCCTGGCACGATCCCGGCACGCTGCGGCTGATGGCCGAAGTCGCCACCGGAAACACTCCTGAAACCGTTCTCGACACGCTGCTCGACACCATCGACTCTGTCGTCGAACGGGGTGTCAAGGAAGAAGAAGTTGAACGGGTCAAGCAGCGACTCCTCAAGCAGCGGGAAATGGCCGCCGCCGATAGCGCCGAAATGGCGATCGAACTGAGCGAGTGGCAGGCCCAGGGAGACTGGCGGCTCTACTTCCTCTACCGCGATCGGATCGAACAGGTCACCGTCAAAGACGTCGACCGCGTCGCCCGCGCCTACCTCCAGCCCAGCAATCGGACGATCGGACTCTACATCCCTACGGCTCAGCCGCAGCGGACGGCCGTGCCCGCCACGCCCGATATCGTCGAACTGGTCAAGGACTACAAAGGTCGCGAGTCCGCCACTGAAGGCGAGCAGTTCGACGTCTCGCCGGCCAACATCGACGAACGCACCCGCCGGAGCGAAATCGGCGGCGTCAGCGTCGCACTCCTCCCCAAGAAAACCCGCGGCAATACTGTCATTCTGCGGCTGACGCTGCGCTACGGGACCAGCCAGTCTCTGGCCGGCATGAGCACCGCCTGCGAGTTCCTCCCGGCCCTGATGGTCCGCGGCACGAAGCAGCTCTCGCGGCAGCAGCTCCAGGATCAGCTCGATCAGAGTCTGGCGACGCTGGGCGCCGGCGGGAATGCCGGCGAAGCCACCTTCTCCATCCAGACCAAGCGGGACAAACTCCCGGCGGTCCTCGATCTGCTCCGGCAAGTCCTCCGCGAACCGGCGCTCCCGCCGGCGGAGCTGGAAATCCTGAAGCAGGCGCATCGGTCCGATCTGGAGCAGGGGCTCACCGATCCCCAGTCGCTGGCGGTCCGGGCCATCAATCGCAAACTGAACCCGTATCCGCCGAGCGACGTCCGCTACTCCATGACGCTCGAAGAAGAGCTGAAAGCCGCCATCGAGCTCGATCTGGCGGCGGTCAAGAAGCTCTATTCGAACTTCCTGGGCGCCCAGGCGGGGCAGCTCGTGGTCGTCGGGGACTTCGACCCGGAAACCACGATGGAAGCCGTGACGGGGATGCTCAAAGGCTGGCAGGCCGCTCAGCCCTACGAGCGGATCAGCCGCAGCGGAAACCTCGATCTGAAGGCCGAAACGATCCGGATTCTCACGCCGGACAAGGCCAACGCGTTCTACTTCGGCGGAACGGCCCTGCCGATGCGGGACGACGATCCGGACTACGCCGCTATGGTCATCGGCAACTATGTCTTCGGAGCCGGCGCCCTCTCGTCCCGGCTCGGTGACCGGATCCGCCAGAAGGAGGGCCTGTCGTACGGCGTCGGCTCGGCCTTCCGTGCGTCGTCACTCGACGAACGGGCCACAATCTCGCTCTACGCCATCTGCAACCCGGACAACGTCCCGAAGGTTCAGGCCGCAATCACCGAAGAGCTCAATCGCCTGCTCAAGGAGGGCATCACCGCGGTTGAACTGGAGAACGCCGCCAAGGGCTATCTGCAGCGGCAGGAAGTCGCCCGGACGGAGGATCCGGCCCTGGCCCGGATGCTCGAAGAAAGTCTCTACGCCGGTCGGACGATGGAATACTACGCCCGGCTGGAATCTCAGATCTCGAAACTGACGCCGGAGTCCGTCGTCGAGGCGCTGCGGAAGCACGTCCATCCAGACCGGATTCTGGTGGCGATTGCCGGCGACTTTGAGCCGAAGAAGCCGACTCCGAAGGACGACGACAAGCCCGCGGGCGCGGCGAAATAACACCGCCCGCAGCCGTAGAAGTATTCGCAGGGACGCCGACGGAATCCGTCGGCGTCCCTGGCATTTCACGGGAACGTATTCGTACGGCCAGTTCTGGACTGAAAGATTTTTTCGGAAAATCTTCGCCAGACCGGAAATTTCCTGTGCGCGGCGACCATTCTTGATAGCATTTCCGCCCTCACGCAGGGCTGGATGTCCTGCCGATCGATCGCAGCGAGAGAAGGGAAGCTGTCAATGCGAGATCCAGCACGACCGTCGATGTTTCAGGCGTTTCACGCCTGTCGTGACGAGTTGCCTCCGCCGGGGCCGTTGAGGCTTGTTGAGTCCTGCTGGCGGAAAACGTGAGCTTTGCTGGTGGAGCCGCATCCAGCGGCCCCCCAGACTTGACCGTCGCGCCGTTACGTCCGCGGTGCGTCGGTTCGTTTCTGAAATCGGTGACGTTCGACGTTTCAAGGTGGAATTCAGTGTATCAGGGGGGGCGGTCTTCGCACCGCCGGCAGGCTCATGGATGAGCTGCTCAGGACAGGAGGATCCGAGGATTATGTATCGCTATCAGGACGAGCTCGAACCGTTGATCAACGCCGCGAAAGAACGCGGCCACGCAACCTATACCGACGTCTGCGCCTATCTGCCGGACGAAGGAGGCGACCCTGCAATGGTCGAGGATCTGATCCTCGCCATGCAGGACTACGGCTTCGACATCATCGACGACGCCCGGCACGATGACGAGCCGGCCGAACCGATGACCGCGATGATGCTGGAGCCGCTGGCTTCGGCCTCCTCCCGCGATCCGATCCGCATGTATCTCAGCCAGATGGGGAACATCCCCCTCCTCTCCCGCGAGAAGGAAATTTATCTCGCCAAGCAGATCGAAGTCACCCGCAAGTGGTTCCGGCGGATCATGCTGGAATCCGATTTTGCACTGAATATTGCCGTCGAAACGATTCACAAAGTCCGCAACGGCGAACTGCCGTTCGAGCGGACGCTGCGGACCAGCGAAACCGAGAACGTCCGCAAGGAACAGATCCTCGGCCGGATGCCGCTGAACCTGCCGACGATCGAACGCCTGCTGGCCGACAACCGCAAGGACTTCGAAGAAACGCGGAATTCCGCACGCTCCGCCGACGAAGTCGCCGTCATCAAGGCCCGCATGAAGGTCCGCCGTCGCAAGCTGGCCATGCTCGTCGAAGAGCTCAGCGTGCGAACGCAGCGCCTGCAGCCGGTCCTGAAGCGGATGGATCAGATCGCCCGCCGAATCACCGACCTCCGCCAGTTCCTCGCCCATCCGGACCACCGCAGCGCCCTGGCCGCCTACCGCGACCGGGACGCCCTGGAGCGGGAACTGGAAGAACTCTCCGACATGGTCTGCGAGACCCCGGAAGAGTTCTGCCAGCGCGTCGCCCAGATGCGGTCCAAGTTCGACGCCTGGACCCGCGCCAAGCAGCAGCTTTCCGGCGGCAACCTCCGCCTCGTCGTCTCCATCGCCAAGAAGTACCGCAACCGCGGTCTCAGCTTCCTGGACCTGATCCAGGAAGGCAACGCCGGCCTGATGCGCGGCGTCGAAAAGTACGAATTCCGCCGTGGCTACAAGTTCTCGACCTACGCCACCTGGTGGATCCGCCAGGCGATCACTCGGGCCGTGGCCGATCACGCCCGCACGATCCGCATTCCGGTCCACATGTTCCAGAGCATCTCGCAGCTCAAGGCCAAGAGCGAAGCCATCCGCCAGGCGACCGGCCGCGAGCCGAGCATGGAGGAACTCGCCGAAGCCGTCGGGATGTCGATCGAAGACACCGAACGGATCATGAAAACCTGGCGACATCCGGTCAGCCTGGACACGCCCGTCGGCGAGAGCGAGGACAGCAGCTTCGGCGACTTCCTCGAAGACACGCGGGACAAGAGCCCCGCCGAGTCCGCCATGCACGAAATGCTGCGGGGCAAGATCGAGCATGTCCTCCGCAGCCTGACCTATCGCGAACGGGAAATCATCCGGCTCCGTTACGGCCTGGGCGACGGCTACAGCTACACGCTGGAAGAAACCGGGCGGATCTTCAACGTGACTCGCGAACGGATCCGGCAGATCGAGTCCAAGGCGCTCAAGAAGCTCCAGCACCACACGCGGGCCGACCACCTTCGGGGCTTCGTGCAGACGAATGCCGACGAAGATCTCCCCCTTCCGCTCGGAGCGGAAGAGGAAAGCGATTCGCTGGAGTTGGCCGCCGCGGGTTGAACGCTGCCCGGGAGGTTGTCGATTTCCCGAGCCCGCGTCTGACGAGGATGCGGGCTCGGTGTTTCTGTGAGCGAGGCGACGACGGGAGGTCGACGGTCAAGCCCGTGTTGACCGGGTGCGACCGCCGGAGCGATACTTCGAGGCAGGCTCAACCGGTCGATCCGGACGACGGCCAATCGGATTCCCCTGGCGGGAACGCAGGATGAACAATCAGCGACAGACTTGGTGCATCGCAATCGCACTGGCCTTTCTGGCCGCGCCGGCCCTTGGCGCACCGTCGAAAGCCCAGAAAAATGACGAGCAACGCGAGAATGCCGCAGTCAAGGAAGCCCGCAAGGAAGTCCATGCCGCTCAAGACCGGCAGCGCGCCGCCGCGAAGGCTGTCCGCGACGCCGAGCAGGCCCTGAATCAGGCCGAGCAGCAGCAACGCCGCGCCGCCGCGGAACTGCAGAAAACCGGCGAGCGGCTGGAGAACGACAACGCTGACCGCCTGGGCCTGACAACTTCTCGAAGCGCTCTCAAAGCGGCACAGGCGCAGCTCGACGCCGCCTCCCGGCCGGTCCTTCAGGAGGCGCGGCGAACGGCCGCAATCCTCGACGCTCAGGCGGCTTTGGATCGCGAGCGGACGCGGCTGGAATCCCTGCGACCGTCCGGCGTCGCGGCTGATCGAGCGGAACTGGCGCGTCTGACCGCCGCCCTCAATCGCCTCGAACGCGAATCGCTGGCCCGCGACAGTCGAACGCAGATCCACCAGAGAGCAGTCGACGAGGCCGAGGAGGTCGTGCGGAAACAACTCGCCAATGTCCAGCGGGAAACGGCCCGCTCGCCAGCCTGGCAGGCTGCGGAGCGGACCTTCGAATCCGCCAGACGCGACGTCGCCCAGGCCCGCCAGACCGTTGAGAAGCACCAGCGGGATCTTCAGGAGGCCGCTCGGGCCGTCGACCGGGCGGAACAGACCCTCGCGAAGAAGTCGGCAGCCGACGCGCGCGATCCGAACAATCGGAAAGGCAAACGGTAACGCCGACGGGGCCGGACGGAGTTCCGGCGAGAGCACACCAACCGCATCGTGGAGGTCCAGGGATGGACATGCTCGTGATTCGCGGGGGAATGCCCCTGCGGGGAACGCTCGCCGTCAGCGGGGCGAAAAACGCGGCCCTGCCGATCATGGCGGCTGCCCTCGCCGCGGACGGCCCCGTCGTCCTCCATAACGTCCCCGATCTCGTGGATGTGACTACGCTGGCCCGCGTCCTTGAATCCCTGGGAATGTCCGTCATTCAGGACGGTTCCGGACGAATCGAGCTGGAGACCCTCAGCCACGATCCCTGCCTCGCCGACTACGAACTGGTCCGCCGCATGCGTGCCAGCGTCTGCGTGCTGGGCCCGCTGCTCGGGCGACGCAAGCGAGCCTGCGTCTCGCTGCCGGGGGGCTGCAATATCGGTCACCGCCCCATCGACCTGCATCTGAAGGGGCTCCGCGCCCTCGGGGCCGAGATTTCCATCGAACGGGGCTATGTCTTCGCCCGCGCCGAGCGGCTCCGCGGCGCTCAGATTTACCTGGGAGGTCCGTTCGGCAGCACCGTCACCGGCACCTGCAACGTCATGTCCGCCGCGGTCTTCGCCGAGGGGGTGACGACCATTTCCGCCGCCGCCTGCGAGCCCGAAGTCATCGACGTCGGCAACTTCCTCAACGGCCTCGGAGCCCGCATCCAGGGGCTCGGAACTCCGGTGCTCACCATCGAAGGGGTCGAACGTCTTCACGGCGGCGAACACACCGTCATCCCCGATCGCATCGAGGCCGCCACGCTCCTCATGGCCGCCGCCATCACTGGCGGCTCGCTACGGCTCACCAACGTCTGTCGCGAACATCTCGCCGGGGTCCTCGACGTGCTGACTGCCACGGGCGCCGAGCTGGAGTTCGCTCCGGACTGCCTGCGAATTTCCCGGCCCGGGCCGTTGCGGCCGGCCGATATCACGGCGCTCCCATACCCCGGCATTCCCACCGACGTCCAGGCCCAGTTCACGGCCCTGCTGGCAGTCGCCCAGGGGATCAGCATCGTCACCGACAAGGTCTTTCCGGATCGCTTCCTCCACATCCCGGAGCTGATGCGGCTGGGGGCGAGCATCCGCCGGGAAGGGGCCAGCGCGATCCTGCAGGGCGTGCCGCAACTCAGCGGGACCTCGGTGATGGCTTCCGACCTGCGGGCCAGCGCCGCGCTGGTTCTCGCCGCCTTGGCCGCCGAAGGCGAAACCGTCGTCCGTCGAATTTATCACCTCGACCGCGGCTACGATCGGCTCGAACGGAAGTTGAACGCGATCGGGGCCGAGATCCGCCGGGTCGAGGATCGCCCGGAGAACATGCCCGCCAGCCTGCAGCTCAGCGCTGACGAACTCCCGCCGCCGACTGCGGACTGCAGCGATGGCCCCCCTCCCCCCAAATTCCTGTCTCGATCCCCCGGCGTCCGTCACGCGGAGTAGAATTCGCGACGGTATTCGAGGTGATTTTCGTAACTGGCACGGCATGGGTGGCCGGGGCAGGAGCGTTTTCGTGATGCCCCGGTTGTTCTCGCGAATCAACCTCCGGACCGGGGCTTCCCTTCGGTCCAGCCCCAGCCACCCCGCACTGTTTTGAGATCACTTCCGGAAAGTCCTGCGATGGCTCCTTCTCACCGCTACATCCTCGCCTCGCGGTCTCCCCGCCGCCGGGAGTTGCTGAGCCTGCTCGTCCCCCCCGAATCGATCGAAGTCCTCCCGCCGCCGACTTCGCGGGAGGCCGGTTTCGCCGAGCTGAGCGACCTCGACGCCATTCGATCGCGACTTCAGGAAATCGCATCGACCAAGGCCGACCAGGTCGTCAGGCAACTGGGCGAGCGTTTCGACAAATGTATCGTAGTCGCGGCGGACACCACGATCATCGCGACCGATCCCGAAACCCAGCGGCCGCACGTTCTGGAACAGCCGCCCGAGACGGACGAATGGCAGACCACAGTCCGGGACTGGTTCCGCCGGTATTACGCCGGTCGCTGGCACATCGCCGCGACAGCGCTCGACCTTCGAATCGGCCATAACCTTCCGATCCGCCGCGTCGTGGAAACACGCGTGGAATTTCGCTCGGACGTCGATCGCTGGCTCGACTGGTATCTGCAGACCGCAGAGTCCCGGGGGAAAGCGGGGGGCTACGCGATCCAGGGAGCCGGCAGCGTCTTCGTCTCCCGCGTCGAAGGGAGCCTCTCAAACGTCGTCGGTTTGCCGCTCGAAGTCCTCGCCGAATGCCTGAAGCTGGTCTCTATCGGGTGACTGCCGCCGCGGGCGCAGCTAAGATTGCCGCAACTGCCTGATTTCCGTCGAGACCTGAGACCATGAGCGACCGTTGGATTGCTGACCGGATGCATAAGATCGATGCGTCCGGCATCCGCAAAGTGTTCGACCTTGCGGCCAATATGCAGAGCCCGATCAATCTGAGCATCGGCCAGCCGCACTTTGACACTCCTGCGGAGGTCAAACAGGCCCTCTGCGACGCCGTCCAGGCCGGCAGGAACGTCTACAGCCAGACCCAGGGAATCAAGCCCCTGCTGGAGGCGCTCCAGGCTCAGGTCGCCCAGGAATACGACCATTCCGACCGGCAGATTTTCGTCACCAGTGGAACCAGCGGCGGGCTGATGCTGGCGCTGTCGACCCTCGTGAACCCCGGCGACGAAGTGATCTGCTTCGACCCCTGGTTCGTGATGTACAAACACCTGACAACCCTCGCGGGCGGCACGGTCAAGCTGATCGACACCTACCCGGACTTCCGCATCGACCTCAACAAAGTCCGCGAGGCGATCACGCCGCGGACGAAAGTCATTCTCTGCAACAGCCCCTGCAACCCCACCGGCTACGTCGCCACGGAAGAGGAGTTGAAGGGGCTCGCCCTGCTGGCGAAGGAACAGGACGTCGCCCTGATCAGCGACGAGATCTACCGCGTCTTCTGCTACGACCGCCCCTTCGTCAGCCCCGCCCGCTGGAACGATCAGACCATCGTGATCGACGGGTTCAGCAAATCGCACTCCATGACCGGCCTCCGTCTCGGCTGGGCCCACGGACCCGCTCATATCATTCAGCAGATGATCAAGCTGCAGCAGTTCACGTTCGTCTGCGCCCCGCAACCCGTCCAGTGGGCCGGCCTCGCCGCATTGAAAACCGATATCTCCGACCGCGTCGCCGAGTACCACCGCAAGCGCGACATGATGCTCCGCGAACTCGGCGGACTCTACGACATCCAGGGCGCCAGCGGAGCGTTCTATCTGTTCATCAAAGCCCCGTGGGGAACGGGCAGCGAATTCGTCGCCGAGGCGATCCGCAACGAACTGCTGATCATCCCCGGCAACGTCTTCAGCCAGCACGACACCCACTTCCGCGTGTCGTTCGCCGCGGAAGACGATACACTCGCCAAAGGCGTTGAAGTCCTCAAGCGCCTTGTCAGGCGCGGCTGATCTCCCTTCAGAGGGTCTCTCGAAACAGCATGACTGGCAGCGCAACAGCGGCAGCGTCGGAGTCCCCACCACCGCTCGCCGGGATGGCGTGGTTCGGTCCCGATCCCGGCTGGCGCATCGTCGACTTCCGCGAGCTGTGGAACTACCGCGAGCTGCTGCTGGTCTTCGCCGTCCGCGACCTCAAGGTCCGCTACCGCCAGGCGGTCGTCGGCATCGCCTGGGCCATCCTGCAGCCGGTGGCGACCATGCTCGTCTTCGTCGTCCTCTTCGGCTGGCTCGGCCGCCGCCCCGCCGCCGAAGGCGCGCCGTACGGACTCCTCGCCTACATCGGCATGCTGGTCTGGCAACTGTTCGCCTACTCCGTCCGTGAAGGGAGCGCCTCGCTGGTCGGCAATCGCGATCTGGTGACCAAAGTCTACTTCCCGCGCCTGCTGCTGCCAGCCGCCACGGTGGTCTGCGCTCTGGTCGATTTTCTGATCGCCCTGCTCGTCCTGATTCCGCTCATGATCGCCTTCAACGTCTCGCCCTCCGCTCGCCTGCTGCTCCTGCCCGCATTCCTCAGCCTCGCAATTCTCGCGGCTCTGGCCGGCAGCCTGTGGGCCGCCGCCCTCAACGCCCTCTATCGCGACATCGGCTACGTGATCCCCTTTCTGCTGCAGCTCGGGTTCTTTGCCGCGCCGGTCGTCTATCAGACCGACGCCCTCGTCCCGGAACGCTGGCGCTGGCTCTGGGGGCTCAACCCCCTCGCCGCCGCCATCGAAGGTTGCCGCTGGTCGATCGTCGTCCACCCCGGCGTATCCGGCCCGGACTGGAAGCTCCTGCCCGTTACGGCACTCGTCACGCTGGCGGTGCTGATCGCCGGACTGGCCTACCTCCGACGCGTCGAACGCTGGATTGCGGACCGGATCTGAACCCCATGCAGCCACCGGTGCTCAGCGTTGACCAGGTTTCCAAACGCTTCCGTCGCGGGACGGCCTCCTCGTACCTGCGATTCTCCGAACGACTCTGGGACGCCGCCCTGGGGGCCGTCCGCTGGTCCTGGACTCGCGATCGCTCGCCAACCGCCGATTCCCCCGAATTCTGGGCCCTCTCGGACGTCTCGTTCGACGTCCGCCCGGGCGAAGTCGTCGGAGTCATCGGCCGCAACGGCGCCGGCAAAAGCACGCTGCTCAAGATCCTCTCCCGCATCACCCGACCCACTTCGGGCCGCGTCGGCATGCGCGGGCGCGTCGGCAGCCTGCTCGAAGTCGGCACCGGCTTTCATCCCGAGTTGACCGGCCGCGAAAACATCTTCCTCAACGGCGCCATCCTGGGAATGACCCGCGCCCAGATTCGCAGCCGACTCGACGAAATCGTCGCCTTCGCGGAAATCGCGGCCTTTCTCGACACCCCCGTGAAGCGCTATTCGAGCGGCATGTACGTCCGACTCGCCTTCGCCGTCGCCGCGCATCTCGATCCCGAAATCCTGCTCGTCGACGAAGTCCTCGCCGTCGGCGACTACGCCTTTCAACGCAAGTGCCTCGGCAAAATGGAAGATGTTTCCCGATCCGGGCGGACTGTCCTCTTCGTCAGTCACAACATGACCGCCGTCAGCGGCCTCTGCACCCGCGCGATCCTGCTGGAACAGGGGCGGCTGGTCGACAACGGCCCCCCCGGCGAAGTCATTCGCCGCTTCCTCTCCGCCGGCGAAGTCCGCCAGTCCGAACGGACCTGGACCGCAGACGCCGCCCCCGGCAATCACCTGGTCCGGCTGAGGGCGATCCGGTTGATTCCTCAGGGCGGGACGATCGACCGGCCGCTGGACGTCGGAACCACCTTTGATATTCAGATCGAGTACGACAAGCTCAAGGCCGGGGGACACTCGAATGTCGCCCTCTATCTGTCCAATTTGCAGGGCATTTGTATTTTTAATACAGGCTCAGTACCCGAAAACCTCCCCCCGGGACGACTTGCGGCCAACGTCCGGATTCCAGGCCACCTGCTCAATAACGGCACGCACCAGTTGCGGATCATGCTCGCTGTCGACCTGTCTCCACAGGTCGACGTGGACGGCGTGCTGACCTTCGACGTTCACGATATCGAGCGCAAACTGCCCACGACCGGCGAATGGCCCGGCGCTGTCCGCCCCGATCTGGAATGGTCTGTCGTGCGGACCGCCGACCATCCGCCGACTGCGGCATCATCGTGAACCTTCCGGCCCCCTCGATCTGGTAATCCTGCATGACCGAATTTCAACGACACGAAATCGAGTGGACCTCCGAAAAGGTCACCCGTCTCTGGGATTTTTACGCGACCAACCGCTCGGTCACGTCCATGTACTTCGGTGCTCAGGCGGGACCGGCCGTGGCCAGATTCATCGACGATACGATCGGTTTCCGGCGCGTCCGGGCATTTCTCGATCTGAGCTGCGGCGTCGGTGATCTTCTCGCGGCCTGCCTCCCCTTCGTCAGTTCCAACTGTCGGCTGGTCGGCGTCGATTTTTCACCCGCAAGCGTCGCGTCGGCTTCGCAGCGACTGCAGAACGCAGTTCCCCGCCCGGATCTGCAGCACATCACCACATTCCCGACCCCATTCCATGCTGCGGACTTTGACCTCATCGTCATGACCGAGGTCGTCGAGCATCTCGACGACGCCGAACTGGCGACTACGCTCGACGAAGTCCTTCGACTGCTCGAACAGGGGGGGCACGTGGTGATTACGACACCCAATCGGGAAGACTACGATGCCGCCAAGGTCTGCTGTCCTGAGTGCGGCTGCGTGTTTCATCGGTGGCAGCATCGACGCGTCTGGACCGACACGCTGCTGCAGGACACGATGGAGCGGGCCGGGTTCCAGACGCTCCTGTCACGGCCGATCGCCTGGGGAAACATTCAAACGCAACCGGTCCCGCTGATCAAACGCCTGTGGAGAAAACTGATCTCCTCCGTGATTCCATTGCTGCCGGAAACGGGGCTGGTCTACGTCGGGCGAAAACCCTGAGAGCTCGCGTCGTCAAATCATGGTTCTTGAGGAACGCGCGTCACGCGCCAATCGTCGTTAACTTCCGCTATGAGAGGCTTGATTGAAGTCGACCTCATTGGATCTTGATCTCGGTCTCCAGGCGAACGGGCAGTGTCCGCCCCGCCCACTCCGCGTCCTCTTCGCCATCGGCACAATGGGGGGCGGCGGCGCCGAACGCCAGCTTCTCACCCTGCTCCAGCGGCTCGACCGGACGAAGTTCCAACCCCTGCTGTGGCTCTGCTACCGCAAGGGCGAACTGCTGAATCTCGTGCCCGCAGACGTCCCGATCTATGCCCCCTGGGATGCATTCGTCCGCTCCATTGTCGGACGGCTCGCGCAGCGGTTCCGGCTCGGTCGCGTCGTTCGCGCCCGGCAGATGGCGCGCCTGCTGCACGCCGAGCGGATCGATGTCATCTATGACCGCACGTTTCTGATGACGCTCGACACGGCCGCCGCCTGTCGACTCCGACCGACTCCCCGCATCTCCGCCTGCGTCGCCGACCCCGCAACCGAGCTGGCCCTCTACGGCCGCCAGTGGCCCAGCCTCTGGCGCAAGCTGGCCCGACGCGCCTTCGCCACCGCCAGCCGCGTCACCGCCAACTCCGCCGGACTCCGCCAGAGACTGGTCGAGATTCTGGACCTGACTCCCGACCAGATCGCCGTGATTCCCAACGGCATCGACCTCCTAGAAGTCGAGCGCCGTGCGGCCGAATTCACCCCCGACTGGCCCGCCGACCGCTGGCACTTCGTCACCGTCGGCCGCATCGACGAGAACAAGGGACACCGCTTCGTTCTGCAGGCGCTGGCGGACCTCGTCCACCAGGGCGGTCTCCGTCAGATCCAATGGCACGTCGTCGGCCAGGGGCCCGATGTGCCGGAGCTTCAAACGCTCGCCGCCGACCTGGAATTGACCGATCACGTCGTCTGGGAAGGGTTTCAATCGAACCCCTTCCCGCTCTACCGCGCCAGTCGGTTACTGGTGCTCGCTTCACTCTCGGAAGGCCTGCCCAACGTGCTGCTGGAGGCAATGGCCTGCCGCACTCCCGTCCTCTCGACCGACTGCCCCAGCGGCCCGCGCGAGATCCTCGACGACGGCCGTTGCGGCCGCCTGGTCTCCCCAGGCGACAGCCACGCCCTGGCCGACGCCATTGCCGACTGCATCGCCCATCCCGACGCCTGGCAGTCGTATGTCCCGACGGCTCGCCACCGCGTCGAACAGGCCTACTCTGTCGAGGAAAGTGTGGCCGCTGTGGAAACGCTGCTGCTGCAGGTAACAGCCGCCAGCCATTCGGCGCAATGACCTGCAAGCCAGATGAAATGAGCCCCGCAGCATCGTCTGCTGCGGGGCTCTGTCTCGCTCACATTTTCCGACGGGGCAGGTCGGTTGGACTGCTGAAATCCCATACCTCCCGCGTTCTCTTCTCGGCTCCTTCGCGGCGAAAACTTCTTCTTGTCCGAGAGCGTGGACTACCGACCGGCATTCTTCGGCTTTGGGGCCGGCCAGAGCGGCGATGTGACGTGCGCCTCGTCCATGAACTTCACGCCCTGCGCGGCAATCTCAGGCTGGTCTTTCGCCAGATCGTGCTCTTCGCCGAGGTCGCTGGCGAGGTTGTAAACCTGCGCCGGGCCGGTCCCGAATGGCTTGCGAATGACTTTCCAGTCGCCGAAGCGGACCGCTTGCAAAGAACCTCCTTCGTAGAATTCCCAGTACAGATACTCGTGCTGCTTCTGCTCTGCAGAACGCCCCAGCAATTCGGGGGCGAAGCTGATTCCATCGAGATTCTGCGGCGGCGTTCCACCGGCAATTTCGACGAACGTCGGAAAGAGGTCGCCGAAGTAGCCGACGAATTTCGACTCTTTTCCGGCCGGCACATGGCCGGGCCAGCGGGCGATCAGCGGCACGCGGACGCCGCCGTCCGTCAAGTCGCGCTTGTAGCCGCGAACGGGGCCGTTGGGATTGAAGAACGTAGGATCCTGGCCGCCCTCTTTATGGGGACCGTTGTCGGAACTGAAGAGCACGAGCGTTTTGTCGTCGATCCTCAGTTCTTTCACGCGATCCAGCAGCCGGCCGACGTCCGCATCCATCCGGGTGATCATCGCCGCCTGGCCCTTGAGCGGACTGCTCCAGTCGCGGTCGGCGTAGGGGCCGTAATCGGGGACTTCCTGGCCGTCCTTCAGTTCCCGCGTCCGCTCGTTGTTGGCATGCGGCACGGTCAGAGCCAGATACAGGAAGAACGGGCGCTGGCTGTTGGCCTCGACGAACTTGAGCGCCTCCGCAGCGAACAGATCGCCCGCGTACTCCACGCGCGTCGTCGCATAGCCCGCCCCGCTGTCTCCGATCGGAACGATGACATTCTGCAGCGGGACGCGCGTCTCGCCGCGCCAGAGATGATCCGGGAAGTGGTTGTGGGCGTGCTGCTGGTCGAGGAAGCCAAAGAATTCGTCAAAGCCCTGCCGGTTGGGATGGCCGGTGTCGCCGACCTCTCCCAGCCCCCATTTTCCGACGAGGCTGGTACGGTATCCCAGATCGTGGAGCCGTTCCGCGACGGTCACATCCTCCGGCAGCAGAGTCTGCGGCGCGCGGTTTGTGCGAGGCGCATTGCCGCGGACGCGGGTGTGACCGGTGTGTTGACCCGTCATCAGGACGCTGCGGGATGGTGCGCAAACCGTTGCTCCCGCGTAGAAGTCGGTGAATCGCATTCCCTCGCGGGCCATGCGGTCGAGACGCGGCGTCTGAATCAGCGTCTGGCCGTAGCAGCCGAGATCGCCGTAGCCGAGATCGTCGGCAAGGATGAAGATGATATTCGGCTTTGGAGTCTGCTCCGCGGCCAGCGCGGGAACAGCATGCAGCAGGAGCAGGCCGATTGTCGGCGCAATGAGTCGTCGGGCGATCGATGGCATCGGACACGTCCCTCCGCGGATGTCGTACTCAGACGGGGCCGGAGGGATTGTCGCCCGCGAGCGGGGGCCAGGTCAAATCGATGGGGGATCGACGTCCATGGGAGCTTGGCGGGCCAGCTTCTCAATCAGCAGGCCGCAATGAATCCCTATTCCCCATCTCCATTCATGATCGCGAGCGCCGCCGCCACTGCGAGCTCGTCGCAACGCTCGTTCTCGGGATGACCCGCGTGTCCGCGGACGTGCGTAAAACGAACTTTGTGCTTTGTCAGCAGTTCGTCGAGCTGCTGCCACAGCTCGCAATTCTTGACCGGCTTGAACGCCTTTCCTTCCCGTCGGCGCCAGCCGTTGGCTTTCCAGCCCTTCATCCACTCGGTGCAACCCTGCGCGACGTAGGAACTGTCGGTGACGACTTCGACGTCGGAACGGGATTTCAGTGATTCCAGTCCGCGGATGACCGCCAGCATTTCCATCTGGTTGTTGGTGGTCAGGAGCTGGCCGCCGGCCAGCTCCTTCTCCTTCCCCGAGGCGGGATGGCGCAGAATGCACGCCCAGCCGCCGGGGCCCGGATTGCCGCGACAGGCCCCGTCCGTAAAGAGCTGTACGAACGGCAGAGCGGAACCGGACGAGGATGCAGACGTCACGGCGCACTGCTCACTGGAATGAGGCCGGGAAAACACAACGTCGGACCGGCCGACGGCTAGCGCTCGCGGTAGATGATGCGACCGCGATTCAGATCGTACGGCGAGACCTCGACGACGACGCGATCGCCCGGCACGATACGGATAAAGTGCTTGCGCATCTTCCCCGCGACGTGGGCCATCACGGTGTGTCCATTCGTCAGCTCAACACGAAACTGCGTGTTGGCGAGCGCTTCGACCACATTGCCTTCAACTTCAATGGCCTCTTCTTTGGCCATAACCTGACGTCCTCTCGTACGGCTCGGAAATCCAGCGAAGCGACCAGTATAGCCCCCATCGGGCGCGTGATCCAAGCGTCAACCGGCAACTTCCTTCCAGAAAAGGGGTTCGGAGCGATCCGCAGAACCGGCCCGACTGGAATATCCCGACCTCCCGGAAGAACCGCCGGAGAATTCCGCTCCCGCGTCGTCGAAAGAATTTGCCCAGCCCGGAAATGCGGAGCAGGCTCACCAAGGAAGATTCCCGGCAGTCAGGAATTCGGGCCAACCGTTCCATAGCTAGACTCGTCGAAGGGCCCCCCCGATGAATCACGTCAGTCAATTTCTCCAGGATGATTCCGCAGCGACGGCGGTCGAATATGCCGTCATGCTCGCCCTGATCCTCCTGGCCTGCATCGGCGCCATCACTACGTTCGGCACCGGACAGGGGTCGAAATGGTCTCTGATCGATACCAAACTCGACGACGCCGGAATCTAGGCGGAATTGCAGCCCCCCCCTTGTCCAGCCCGCTTCGAATATCGACTTTCAGTCGTCCCCTCTCGATGTCTCCGGTTCCCGCTCCATTCCGGCCGCTCACACCAACTTCGTCTCGCACCCAGTCCATCGCACTCCGCCGGCATCTCCCACGCCGGTTTGTTTGCTAGCATGGAATTCCAGGAATCCCGCGATTCCCCGCGTCGGTTCCTCGGAATCTTCACACGCCTCCCGGTTTCCCACCAGTACGGTCAAAAGCAATGGCGCGGGCATGGATCGCCTTGGGCGGCAATCTGGGGAACGTCCCCCAGACTTTCCGCGCCGCCTGCCTTTCGCTGTCCCGGCAACCCGAACTGGAGCTCATCCGCTCCAGCGGGATCTACCGGACGGCTCCCGTCGGCGACGACGCAGGAAGCGCCTTCTTCAACGCCGCCACCGCCTGGGAAACCGCGCTTTCCCCGCTGGAGCTCCTCCAGCGACTGCAGCAGGCAGAAGACGCCGCCGGCCGGACGCGCGATCTCCGCTGGGGACCCCGCCCCCTCGACCTCGATCTGATTCAGTTTGGCGACACGATCGTCCAGAAACCCCAGCTCACCGTGCCTCACCCCGCCGCCTGGTATCGCCGCTTCGTCCTCGATCCCGTCTGCGAGTTCGCCCCCGACGTCCGGCATCCCCTCCATTGGAAGCCCTGGGGAGAGCTGCGACAACGACTGCTGCCCAGACCGCTCCGAGTCGCCATTTTCGGCGGATCCGCCGTTGACCGGACCGCGATTGTCGCAACTCTCAAACCGGCGTTCCCCGCCGCAGACTTGCGCGTCGCCGAATCGGCGTACGAAGTTCCCGACGCCGGCCTCAGAATCTGGCTCGGGCCGACAACCGACGGCGTCGAATCTCAGCCCCCCCCGCTCTCGGTCAACGGCAGCAGTTGGGGCGCACAGTCGATCGAGCAGGCCCGGTATGTGCTGACTTCCGCACTCGACGTACCGGAACGCATCGGCGACTGGCCCGCGGCCCCCGCCATCTGACGCCCCCGGGGGCAATCACTCCGGCAGCAGTCGCGGCGGAGCAGCCTGTTCCGGGGCCTCAGGAATCTCGGCGAACGGATCAGCCGACTCCTCTTCTTCCGGATCGACGACGGCGCTGACCTGCTGAATCGTCGCTTTCGACTGCTTCCGGGGCGCCTCCACCCAGCCTTCCGGAGGCCTCGCTTCACCGCGTGCCAGTTCGTTCCGGAACGTCTGCTTCACCGCCAGCCGATCCGCGTCCTCCGGGCCCGCAATCAGCACAACCTCATCAACCAGCCAGCGTTCGTATTCGCGAACCAGACGCACCTGGGCGCCATATCGGGCATCCCCGAGCTGAAGCTCCGCCTGCTTCTCGCCGATCGTCATCGACTTGACCGCCGACGACATGAACGTGTCCGCGGAAAATCCCGAGTCCGGCAGGAACCGCGCCTGGCTCCAGACCATCCGATTGAAATCCTCCGACGTGCTCCGTCGCAGCAACTCCAGCGCCGGCCCTTGCTCCGCCGCATCGCGACCGATCGCTACGCCCGCCGCAAAATTGGCGACCGGAATCAGCAGCTCCATCGTCGTCTTGACCGACGCCGGTCGTCCCGGCGACTGCCACAAAATATCGTCCACATAGAATCGCCCGAACTCCTCCCGGAGCATGTACGTCACCGGCTGACCGCCGCAATCCGCAACCACCTTCGTCAGCGATCCCTGGAACGTCGTCTCCGTCACCTTCAGCTTGGGAGAATCGAACAGTTCCAACGGCATCGCCGTCATCGTCGCCGCGTTGAGCTGCGCCCAGATCCGTTGACGGAAATCGCGCGTCGTGCAATGGCGGAGCTGCGCGAGATCCCGATCCGCCAGCGCCTTCACGAACAGCTCCAGCATGGCGCGGGACGTGAAAAGCGCCGCCAGCCGCTGCTCCTGTTTGCTCTCGATGTCGTAAATCGTGACGTCGGTCACCTCGAACTTCGTCGGATCGTTGAGATTCTCCTTCTCC
Organism: Planctellipticum variicoloris; assembly: GCF_030622045.1. Lineage (NCBI taxonomy): Bacteria > Pseudomonadati > Planctomycetota > Planctomycetia > Planctomycetales > Planctomycetaceae > Planctellipticum > Planctellipticum variicoloris. The sequence goes on from NZ_CP130886.1 coordinate 1,532,462, forward strand.
GTCTCGTGCATGTTGATCTGCACGATCTGGAAGTCGTTCTTCAGAATGAAGTCGGCCCGGAGATCCTGGACTTTGACGTCCAGATCGAAGTCCGACAGCGTCGGATGAGGCAACTGGACCGACTTCAGGTCGCCGACCGAAAGGGCGCCCTCGTAAAACTCCTCGGCCACCAGTCCTTTAAGCCGGTCGTGCTCTGCGCTGTCGTAGGCCGCCAGAAAATCGACGCAAGTGCCAACCGAAATCGCCAGCTTCCGCAGCGACGGAATATGCTGCGCATCGTCGCGGGAATCGACCCCGACGTCATGTACCAGCCAGGTCCCATCCACCAGCTCCAGCGACAGCGCAACTTCCCCAGCCCCCCGCGCCAGACGGACGACCGCTTTCGTTTCGTCCATCTCCGCCTTCGGCTGAAACCGACTGCCGGGCGAACGCCGTTCGACCACGTCCCCCGTCACCCGCGCCAGGTAACTCGGCGGCAGCTTCTCCAGAGCGGCCCGAAACTCGGGCGTCGTATTCGCGAAAATGTCGGTCCGATCCCCGCTCTGCCAGTGATCCAGAAACTCGCGCACCGTCAGCAGCAGATCCATCTGCTCGGTCACCGACTTGTACGCTTCGATTCCTCGCTTCTTCTGACGCAGGTAAATGTCGTCGACGACCCACGTCCCTTTCGAGTTCTTCGTTATCTCGTAAAACAGCTCCTGCTTCATCTCGCCGACTTCGACCGTCACCTTCTTCCGCGACGGAGAAATCTCTTTCACTTCCACCACGGACACCTTGCCGTCCGGCAGCCGCAGGATCTTCAGATCCTGCAATGCATCCGTCGAACGGAGCGCCTTCTCGGCAAACTGCGGCGAAGTCTGACTCTTCAGCGTCTCCAGATTTCCCGTCTGGACGCCGTCGGCGAACCTCTGGATCGTCCGCGTCTCCATGAGATGCGAACAACCGGCCCCGACGCACAGCAGTGCGGTCGAGACCAGGCCGCCCAGGAGGTACCTGTCCATGCGTGCCATCCTTGGTTCCGAAACGAGTCCGGTCGCCGACCACGACCGGGCCGGCGGCATGAATTGAAATCGGTGAAACGAAAATCTTCGAGAAAGGGGAGAATCGGCTTCTCCCAGAATCGCCACGACCGGTCAAGCCGATTGAGACGGCAGCCGGGACTCAAACTGGACGGTTTCCTCTCCTGCACGTCCCGACCGGCGAAACCTGCCGAACCGCCGCCCGAATGCCGTCGACAACCCGCTTCCCGCCGCAAACCTCGAAGATCCGTTCATGAAGACGAGACGCCGCTGAGGAACCCGATCAGCTCCTCGCAAACTCCCGTCAAACCCTTGTACTTCAGCATCTCCGCGGGCATCGTTCGCAGCGCGCGGCTCAGCCGCCGCCGCTTCTCCGCCGACTGCATCAGCTCCATCAGCGGCCGGACAACCACCCGAATTCCAAACAGCACCCCTCCCGACGCCGGCAGCGACAGAATCGCCTGATCCTCCCGCCGGACCCAGATCCGCTCCAGATCGATCGGAGTCTCCAGCCGCCGCGAGTGGCGGTCGGGATGTTCGTTCCGCTCCGCCGTTCCCGCCAGCCCCCAGTTCGACCGCAGCCAGCAGCTTCCCCGTTTCATGCGCGCCAGATAGCGATGGATCGCCGTTCCTAAGTGGCCATTCAGCCCCGGAACCGGTCCGTGCACGTCGTCGAGTGGAAGGCCGATCTTGTCCGTCAGTCGCCAGTACGAGGGAAAACAGACGCAGCCCGCGACAACCGCCATCCGCCCGCCCTCATCCGGCGCCAGCACCACCAGATCCGGCTCGAGCTGTTGCCCCAGCTCAGTGAGTCGCCCCAGTTCGTCTCCGGCGGCGTGCGACGACACGCAACCCCATCCGCCCGCCAGCAACTCGACCTCGTTCAGCCCCGGTCCCGAGCTCGCCCCCGCTGCTGCATACCTTGCGGGATTTTCCTGGAGCCAACGCCGGCGTTCCGCCAGCAATCCCTCCCGGTCAGCCGACGGGCCGAAGAACTCCGCTGCGTCACCCTCCCGAATTCCCAGCGAGAACCGAAAATCTTCATCCGGTAACGCCGACAGATCGGGATCGTCCGATGTCATCTTGCGACCCTCACAACTCACCAACAATCGACGCCTCCGCCGGCGAACCTGCGGCACACATTGACCGCGGAACCGGCCCGAATCCAGCCTCATTCCGTCAGCCGGTGGCTCCGTTCCGCGATCGCGGAGCGCCCGCCGGTCGGCCGCCAGGCGGCGGCTCCAATTCTTCCACAGTATTCAACGGCAACTGGGGTTGCGGCCTTCCACCGGTTTCACGATGATCGCACCGGAACAGGCCGACCTTACCCGTACTGAAATCATTGCAACGACTTATCGCCTGCCGGGTTCCGTGCGGACCTCGGTCATCCGCGTCCGTCAGACAAGGGCTGCAAAAATCGAATGCGACGCACAATGGCACCGCAACGTGCTCCCGTTTGAACCCCCCTGGTGGCTCCGCGGCGGACACGCCCAGACGTTAGCCGGTGCACTCTGGCCGGCCCGGCTGCCGAAATACCGGGCCGTCGCCCGTCCCGTCGTCATGCACGATGGAGATGCCGTCATCGTCCACGATGACTGTCCGACCGGCTGGCGACCCGGAGACCGCGCCGCATTGCTCGCTCACGGTCTCGGCGGTTCTTCACTCAGCCCGCTCCTTGTCCGACTGGTCGAAAAACTGAATCAACGCGGCGTGCGCGTCTTCCGGCTCGACATGCGCGGCTGCGGCGCCGGCGCGAACCTGGCCCGCCGCCCCTACCACGCCGGCCGTTCCGACGATCTTGCCGAGGTGGTCCGATCGGTCCTCGGCTGGTGCGACGCCGAAGCCCCGTCGGGCGTCGAAACGCCGCTGGTCCTGTTCGGAGTCTCGCTGAGCGGAAATATCCTGCTGAAGTATCTCGGCGAGAATCCGGAACAGGTCCCGTCGCAGGTCACCCGCGCCATCGCCGTCAATCCCCCGATTGACCTGGCCCGCAGCGTCAGCACCCTCTCGGGTCCGATCAACCGCTGGTACGACCGCCATTTCGTCGGCTCGCTTGGCAAACATCTGGCCGAGCACCTCCAGCGCTTTCCGGATGCCCATACCCCCTGCCCGCGAACCCGTCCGCGGCGCATGCACGAGTTTGATGACTGGTACACAGCCCCGATGGGCGGCTTCGAGAACGGAGCCGAATACTACCAGCGCTGCAGCGCCGCCCAGTTCATCCCCGGCATCCAGGTCCCGACAACCATTCTGACGTCGCGCGACGATCCGATGGTGCCGGTCGAAACCTTCGAAGCCGAGCAGAGCTCCTGGCCCGACACGGTCCGATTGACGATTTCGAACGGCGGCGGCCATGTCGGCTACATCGCCCGAAAAGGTCTCGACCCGGACATCTACTGGCTCGATTGGCGCGTCGTCGAATTCGTCATGGCCGGCCAACAGGCCAACCTCGCCCCCGACGCTTCAATCATCAGCCGCCTGCAATTCGCCGAGAAGCTCTCGGCGTAGGGGGCGAAGCACGCCGCAATCTGATGGGCATCGCTCGAGAACTGCCGGCAGCGACGGTCCGCCTCGTCCCTTGTTGCGATCGAGTCTCCGCAAGCCCGTCATAGGCGATTGCGCGGAACGCGACTTGCCCCACGGGTTGCACGCCACATCTGGCGTCAAGAAACTGCCAAGCAGTCGGGATGTTTGCAGAACGATCAACAAGCGACCGTGCCCGTTTCGGCAGCCTCCGGCAACGGACGAATGACTACGGACAACTGACCCCCAACTACTTCCCCAGGCAATACACAAACTCCTGCCGCTCCTCCCCCTGCTGGACCGCAACCCGGTGATAAATCCGACCGCCGCACACTGTCGGCGTCGCAAACACCTCGGTGCCAAGCTGGTTCTCGCCGACCAGTTCAAACGCGGCGGGAGTCGCCTTGAAGACGTAAGTCCGCCCCGCCTCATTCGTCGCCAGAATGTGCTCTCCCACCAGCACCGGGGACGAACTGAACGTCCCCCCCAGTCGCCCCTTCCACACCTCTTCGCCGGTCGCGCTGTTCCAGCACATGGCCACCCCGGCGTCCAGTATCGCATAGAGATGCCCGTCGCGGACCAGCATCGACGGGACATAGACCCGAGTATTGTTTTCCCACGTCAGCTTTCCGGAACCGTCCGCCAGCACTGCTGAAAGATGGTTCTTCGGATATCCGCCGCTCGTGAAGATCCGCGCGCCGTCCGTCACCGTCGACGTGACGCATTCGGTCGTGGAACCTTCCACCTCCCAGAGCGTCTTGCCGGTCAGCGGATCGAGGCTGGTCACCAGATCGCAGCCGGTCAACAGCACCTGGTCCCGTCCCCCGATCGTCAGGATGATCGGCGATGTGTAATTCGGCAGCTTCGGGCGTTCGTGCCGCCAGACCTCTTTGCCGGTCGCCCGCTCAAGCCCGACAATCGCGCCGGTCCCCTTGTTGTCGGCGGAAACGATGACCAGCGATTCATACACGGCGGGCGACGAGCCGAAACCCTGGTGCAGCACGTAATCGCTCACCTTCGTCTGCCAGAGCCTCTTTCCCTGTCGATCCAGCGCGGTCGTGTAAATCGCCCCGGCGTTGAGGAAGTTCACGAAAAACCGCTGACCGTCACAGGCTAGAGTCGAACTGGCCAGCGAGCTCTTCGCATTCGGCTTTCCAGTCTGCTCGAAGCCCTTCTCATGGACGACGGTCTGCCAGAGGACTTGTCCCGAATTGCGGTTCAGGCAGACGACCGACTGGATCTCGCGATCCGGTTCAGCGACCGCCAGTACCACCTGATCGCCAACGACGATCGGCGACCCGTGGCTGCGGCCCGGCACCGGCGTCTTCCAGACCACATTCTCCGTCTCGCTCCACTTCAGGGGCGGCGTCTGCTCGGAAGAGGCAATTCCGTTCCGCAGCGGCCCGCGCCACCAGGGCCAGTCCCGAGGACCGACCGTGACCGGCTCCGGCGTTTTCAAATCCGCTGCGCTGCCAGGCGACGCGATTCCCAGAACGGCGCAAGCCAGCAGCAACCACATCGACGATCGAATCATGGAGAGTCTCTCAAATCAGACGGTGTAGAAATCTGGGAAAGCGGGCCATCTTAACCTCGCTCGCATCGACGAACGAGCCCTGCTGCAGACGAAGGTGTACTGAGGAAACTGACGCCGTCGACACACTTTCTCGCTCTGCTGCTTCAGTCCCCTCCTTGGTTCCAGTTTTTCTCATTCATTCGTGCCATTCGTGGCAAGAACTTTTCGTCGTTCGTCGCCAGCTCAAGCCCCGCAGCACCGGCCAGGGAACCGGTCGTGCCGACCTGCAATGTTCGATTCGGGTTTTCAGGTCGTCGCGCCGATGGTAACATAATCCATCAGCGGAAGTGCATGTGTCGTTCGCTGGCCGCCCCTGCTCAAGGAATCGCGCCCGATGAGGGACTCGCTGCCTCAGACTCTCTCCGGACTCTTCGCACTGATCGTCGTTGCGCTGGTCGGCACGCCCTCCGTCCGAGGCGAGGACTCGGCCGCCTTGGAGTTTTTCGAACGCAAAGTCCGACCGCTCCTGATCGCCAAGTGCCAGGAGTGCCACAGCGCCGACAACGCCGAGTCGGAATTCAGCGTCGATTCCCTCTCCGCACTCCTCAAAGGGGGCACGCGCGGACCGGCCATCGTTCCCGGCAAGCCCGCCGCCAGCCTGATGCTCAGCGCCATGAAGCATGGCGAAACGCTCAAGATGCCGCCCAAAGAAAAACCGTCGCGCGACGAAATCGCCATCATCACCCAGTGGATCGAAGCGGGCGCACATTGGCCCGATTCGGGGCCGGTCGCCAGATCCACGGGCGGTGCGGTCGCCAAAGAGCCGGGGATCACCGCCGAGCAACGGGACTTCTGGGCCTTTCAGCCCGCCCGACGGACACCCACGCCCGCGGTAACGCAACCGGACTGGATCCGCAGTTCGCTCGACGCTTTCATTCTGCACAAGCTGGAAGCGGCTGGTCTATCACCCGCGCCCCAGGCCGATAAGCGAACGCTCCTGAGACGCGTCACCTTCGATCTGATCGGTCTCCCTCCGACTCCGGAAGACGTCGACGCATTTCTCGCCGATGACTCCCCCGACGCCTTTGAAAAAGTGGTCGACCGGCTGCTCGCCTCGCCCCACTACGGCGAACGCTACGGCCGCCACTGGCTCGATGTCGCCCGCTATGCCGACTCCAATGGCCTGGACGAAAACCTCGCCCACGCCCACGCATTCCGTTACCGCGACTATGTCGTCCGGAGCTTCAACCGAGATCTGCCGTTCGATGACTTCATCACCGAGCAGCTTGCCGGCGACCTGCTGCCGCACGGCGAAGACGCCGAGGCTGTGACCGAGGGGCTCGCCGCCACTGGCTTCCTCGTCCTCGGAGCCAAGATGCTCGCCGAGGACGATCCGGTCAAAATGCAGATGGACATCATCGACGAGCAGATCGATACCGTCGGCAAAGCCTTTCTCGGGCTGACGCTCGGCTGCGCGCGGTGCCACGACCACAAGTTCGACCCGGTTTCAACGGCCGACTACTACGGCCTGGCGGGGATCTTCAAGAGCACCCGCACGATGGAGAACTTCGGCGTCGTCGCGAAATGGCAGGAACGCCCGCTGGCCACCCCGGCCCAGCTCGCCGAGCGACAGCAACGCCAGAGCCTCGTCGATACGAAACAGTCCGAAATTCAACAGCAGGTCGATCAGGAAAACCAGCGACTGCTGTCGGACGAACGCCGCAAGCTGGGCGAGTACCTGCTGGCGGCAACATCGCAGCAATGGCGCGAAGATCTGAAAACGTCGACTGCATCTCTCGGCCAGCAGGCTGCCGCCGAGATGCCCGGCTTGCAGATCCTGGAAGCGGAAGACTACGCCCGCGGCAACGTCCTCCGCGATACGACCAGCTACGGCGTCGGCATCGGCGTCCTCGTCAATCGGGGCGAGACCCCCAATTTCGTTGAATACGACGTCGAAGTCGCGCGGGCCGGATGGTATCAGCTTGAAGTCCGCTACGCTGCCGCAGGATCGCGCCCCTGCACGCTGACCATCAATGGGACCGTGCGCGAAACGAATCTTGCCGGCGGCGTGACCGGGGGCTGGCAGCCCGACAGCCAGAAGTGGGAAGTCGTCGGCTTCTTCGAGCTGCTGGCAGGTCGGAATCTGATCCGCCTGGAACAGCCGCAGTTCTTTCCGCACATCGATAAGATGCTCATCGCCCCGGCCCCCGCGGAACTCGCCGCCCTGGCGATTCCCACTGACGGGCCGTCCGTCGCATGCTGGCCGGAACTGGTGCAGACTGTCCGCGATCTGATCGCCCATCCGGAAAAGGATCCCGATGCCGTCTTCAAAGCCTGGCGGGAACTCCTCACGCGGCCGCGGATGGAATCGCTCAAAACGCTGCCGTTGCTGGCGCTCGATTACCAGGACCGCGCGAAACTGATTCTCGACCGACCGGCGGACGCCGACCTCCCCCCCAGCGAAGCGGCTCTGCGGAAACTGCTGCAGGACCCCAAGGGCGCCTTCGCAGCCCCCGCAACGATCGAGACGCACTACGCTCCCGCAGTGGCGTCAAACCTCCAGCAGTTGCGTGTCGAGAAGGAGAGCCTGCAGACCCTGGTCCCGCAGTTTCCGGATGTGATGGCCGTCTCGGACCAGCAGGTCGAAAACGTGCCGGTGCACTACCGCGGCAGCCACCTGACGCTGGGGCCGGTCGTCCCCAGGCGGTATCTGCGAATTCTCGACGACGGATCGAGCCCCCCGCCCAGCCCCTCCGGCAGCGGACGTCTCGAACTGGCGCAGTGGCTGACCAGCGACCGGCAACCGCTGACGGCCCGCGTGATCGTCAATCGCGTCTGGCAGTGGCACTTCGGCTTCGGGCTCGTTCGTTCCTCAGACAACTTCGGGATGCTCGGCGAACTCCCGTCCCATCCGGAGCTGCTCGACCACATCGCGCTCGAATTCGTGGAACAGGGCTGGTCCCTCAAGCGACTGCACCGCGAGATCCTGCGGTCTGCCACCTACCAGATGGGAACGCAGATCAGCGAGCAGGCCCTGCTGGTCGATCCCGAAAATCGGCTGCGATGGAAGTTCGCCCGCCGCCGTCTCGAAGCCGAAGCGATTCGCGACGCGGCCCTGGCCGTCAGCGGACAGTTGGACGGGACCATGACCGGCAGCCTCCTCCCGACCGCCAATCGCGCCTACGTCACCAGCACCGCCAACGTCAATCCGGCGATCTACCAGTCCAATCGGCGCTCGCTCTATCTGCCCGTCGTCCGCAGCGCCCTCTACGAAGTCTTCCAGGCCTTCGACTTCGCCGATCCAAGCGTGCTGTCGGGCGAGCGCCAGTCGACCACCGTCGCCCCGCAGGCCCTCTTCATGATGAACAGCCAGCTCGTCGCCGAGCAGACGCTGAGCCTCGCCGACCGCCTTCTGAGTGAAACAACGCTCGACGACGCCGGCCGCGTCCGAGCCGTCTACCGCGCCGCATACGCCCGCGACCCCGACGCCCGGGAGACCGATCGCGCAATCGCCTTCGTCACCGCTTACGCCCGGAAATCGTCGGACGCTCAGGCCCCCGAAGCTCGCCGCCGCGGCTGGCAGAGCCTCTGCCGCGCCGTCCTCGGAGCCAACGAATTCGTCTTTGTGGAATAGTCCCTTGAAATCCAACAGCGAATCACTGATGAAAGTCTCCCGCCGCGACATGCTGCGCCGCTGCGGCGCCGGATTCGGCAGCCTGGCGCTCGCCTCCCTCCTGGCCGAAGAGGCCGCCGCGGAGTCCCTCGCGGCAAGGGCCTCCCAGTACGCTCCCAAGGCCAAACAGGTCATCTTCCTGTTCATGCACGGCGGACCGTCGCAAGTCGATACCTTCGACTACAAACCTCTCCTCGAACGGGATCACGGCAAACCGCTCCCCTTCGACAAGCCCCGTGTCGTTTCCGCCCCGACCGGAAACCTGCTCAAGTCGCCATTCAAATTCCGCCAATACGGCGAATCGGGTGCGTGGGTCAGCGAGATCTTCCCCCACGTCGCCGGCTGCGTCGACGACCTGTGCCTCATCAACTCCATGCACTGCTCCAACTCCCGCCACGGGGGCGCTCTGCTGGAGCTCCACACCGGCAGCGACACCTTCGTCCGACCCAGCCTGGGCTCGTGGATCACCTACGGACTCGGCACCGAAAACCGCGATTTCCCCGGCTTCATCACCATTTGCCCCACCCTCACCCACGGCGGCGTCAACGCCTACAATTCCTCCTTCCTCCCCGCCGACTACCAGGGAACGCCGCTCGGCAACGCCAGCATCCCTTCCGACAAGGCGAAAATTCCGTTCATCGAAAACTTCGACAGAACCCCGCGCGACCTGCAGCGCATGGAGCTCGACCTCCTCCAGTCCATGAACCGCGACGGCCTCACCCGCAGCGGCCCCGACGACCTCCTCGAAGCCCGCATCAACTCCTTCGAACTCGCCTTCCGGCTGCAGGCCGAGGCCCCCCAGCTCCAGGATCTGTCCGACGAGAGCGAAGCCACGCAGAAGCAATACGGCCTCGACGACCCCACCACAAAAAACTTCGGCCAGCAGTGCCTGATGGCCCGACGCTTCATCGAGCAGGGCGTCCGCTTCGTCCAGTGCACCCACAGCTACAAATGGGACCAGCACGGCAATCTCAAGGCCGACCATACCCGCAACGCCCGCGAAGTCGATCAGCCCATCGCCGCTCTCCTGCACGATCTCAAGGCCCGCGGCCTCCTCGAAAGTACGCTCGTCCTCTGGGGCGGAGAATTCGGCCGCACCCCCGTCGCCCAGGGGGACGACGGCCGCGACCACAACCCGCAGGGGTACACCATGTGGATGGCCGGCGGCGGAATCAAAAGCGGCCTGGTCTACGGGCACACCGACGACTACGGCTACTACGCCGTCGAAAACAAGGTCCACGTCCACGATCTGCACGCCACCATGCTGCACCTGCTGGGACTCGACCACACCAAGCTGACTTACCGCTACGCCGGCCGCGACTTCCGGCTGACCGACGTCCACGGCGAAGTCATCCACGACATCCTCGCCTGACCGGCCAGTCCAACACCTTTGAAATCTCACCATGCTGTCGATGCTCGATCGTGGTCCGACACTGTGCGACGGCCTGACGCGCCGCGAGGCGCTGCGCATCGGCGGAATCGGTCTGGGAGGTCTCTCCCTGCCGCAACTGCTCCGCTCGCAGACGGCACGGGCGGAAACAGGCGCAGCCCCGCGCGCGAAAAACGTGATCATCTTCGGCCTCGTCGGCGGCCCGGCCCAGCACGAAACCTGGGATCCCAAACCCGAAGCCCCCGTCGAGGTTCGCGGCGAATTCGGCGCCATCGCCACGAGAACCCCCGGTCTCTATGTCGGCGAATTGATGCCGAAGACCGCGCAGCTCACCCACAAAATCGCCGTCCTCCGCGCCGTGGTCACGCGCGACAACGCCCACAGTTCCAGCGGCTACCAGCTCCTGACCGGTGTACCCCACGTCCCGCCGAACGCCGAAAGCGTCACCGCAAAAGCTCCCAATCTGGCCCCCTCCTGGGGAGCGATGGTCCGGTACCTGCGTCCCTCCCGCGGTCAACTGCCGTCCGCCGTGACTCTCCCCGAACACATCTGGAACGACGGCAACTTCCCCTGGCCCGGACAGGACGCCGGTCTCCTGGGCCGCAAGTACGATCCCTGGCTCCTGACGTGCGATCCCTCAGCCGCCACGTTCAAGCCGCCGGCCCTGACCCTGCCCGACGAAATCCCGAGCCGACGCTTCGAGAGCCGGCGTAGCCTCCTCGCGGAACTGGAGCATCGAAGAACCCCGATCGGCGCCGCCGAGGATCAGTACGGTGACGACGTCCAGCAGGCCTTCGGCGTCCTCGCCACAGGCGCCACCCGCCGCGCCTTCGATCTCGACCTCGAAACGCCCCAGACTCGCGACCGCTACGGACGCAGCCGGTTCGCGCAGAGCGTCCTCCTCGCCCGGCGCCTCGTCGAAGCCGGCGTCTCGCTGGTCCAGGTCAACTGGACCCGAATCGCCGATCAGCCCAACCAGGGGGGCTGGGACACGCACGCCACGCACAACGCGGCCTGCAAGAATCTGCTGATGCCGATCATGGACCAGTGCTACTCGGCCCTCATCGAAGACCTCGACCAGCGCGGCCTGCTCGACGATACCCTCGTCGTCTGGATGGGTGAGTTCGGCCGCACGCCGCGCTTCAACGCCAACGCCGGCCGCGACCACTGGGGCAACGCCTTCTCGCTGGCCCTGTGCGGCGGCGGAATCCGTGGCGGCGTGGCCCACGGCCAGTCAGACGCTCACGCCGCCTACCCCGTCAGCGGCATTGTCGAGCCCGCCGACCTGTGCGCCACAGTCTTCCACCAGCTCGGCTACGCCCCGGATACCCTGCTCCACGACCAGCTCGGCCGCCCGATCCCACTCAGCCGCGGCCGCATCATCCAGGAAGTGCTCTGAATCCTCGTCCACTCCGCATTGCTTACTTTGCACCCTGCACTTCTTTCTTCATCTCACAGCGGATGCGCCCACCCCTTCGCCTCCAGTACCGTCTCGCGGCCATCTTCCATCACCAGCACCGCCCCCAGCCCCCCCGTAATCTCACCAATCCGCGTCAGCGGCGTCCCATGAGACCAGTTCGCGAGCAGCAGCTCTCCCGCCGACGGCTCCACCGTAAACAGCAGCTCAAAGTCCTCCCCGTCGGACAGCGCCCGGTCCAGCGGAGACTTGTCCGCCGGCATCAGCCCGATCTCGGGCGAAAGCGGAATCCGAGGCCCCTCCACCCGCGCGCCAACCCCGCTCGCCTCCAGCAAGTGGTGCAGATCCGCCCCCAGACCGTCGCTGATGTCGATCATCGCCGTCGGTCGAACGGTTTCCAGGATTGCCGCGACCTCCGCCACCCGCGGCGTAAACGTCAGATGCCGCCCCGCCAGACTTCCCCCCAGCCGCCCGGTCACGCAGATCCAGTCCCCGGGCTGCGCGCCGCTCCGAAGCAGCGGAGCCCCCGCGACGGGCTCGCCCAGGACCGTAATGTTGATCACCAGCGGCCCCCCCCAACTGTTGGTATCTCCTCCCGCAATCGCAACGTGGAACTCGCAAGCCAGCTCAAACAGCCCCCCGTACAGCCGCCGGGCAAACTCCTCCCCCCGCCCCTGCGTCAGGCAGATCGAAACGAACGCCGCCACCGGCCGCCCCCCCATCGCCGCAATGTCACTCAGGTTCACAGCCAGCGACTTCCGCCCGATCAGCTCCGGCGTCGCAGTCTCCGCCGTGAAGTCGACTCCCTCCATCAGCATGTCGGTCGTCACCACGCACGCCCGATCCCCCGGCCAGTCGAGCACCGCCGCATCGTCCCCAATGCCGACGCGCACCGCCGGCGCCGTCGTCCTCCCGGCCTCTCGCCGAATCCAGTCAATCAAAGCGAATTCCGCTGCAGCCATGCTGACGTCCAGGCTGTGTCGTTAATGGGGGAAGCGGGTGGCCGGGGCTGGGAGCGTCTTCGCGAAACCCCGGTCTCCGATTCCGAAGGAATTCTCGCATCCTACAACGAAAACGCCCCCGACCAGAGATCGGGGGCGTTTGGATTTCGTTCGATTTGCGATCCGCTGGGCGCGAATCAGTTGTGCTTCATCGCGACCTGCAAATGACCGAACAGCGTCTCGGATCCCCGGATGATATAGAACTTCAGCGGCTGCTCGTTCAGCGGCTGATTCAGAATCCATGCGACGTTGTCCGTCGAAATCGTCTCCCACAGATGCAGCCCGACCAGAATGTCTCCCGGCTTGATCCCGTTCTGAAACGCCGGGCTGTCCGACCGCACTTCCAGAACCCGCATCCCGCCATGATACTTCGGAGCCACCAGCGTCTTCTGCTGAGCCGGCAGCGGCGTCAGTCGCAGGCCGAGGACGGCCCAGGACTTCTCCATGACGGGAGTATCGTTGTTGGCCCGGGCGACGATCTCGGTGCTCAGCACCGTTTTGCCGTTCTGCTGCGGAGCCAGAGCGATCGTCAACTTCTCCGTCTTGTCATCGCGCCGGACCAGCACATCCACCGACTCGCCCGCCGGCTTCCCGAGCAGCGCCCGCTCCCAGTCGGCGCCGTCGACCACGTCGACAGAACCCGCTTTCAGCACGACGTCGCCGTTCTTCAGTCCCGCCTGGGCCGCCGGGCTGGCCGGCTGAACCCCTTCGACGACCAGCATCCGGTTCGTCCCCGACTTCACATCCTTGCCGAGCATCCCGTGAACCGTATGGTTCAGTTGCTCGGTGGAAATCAGCCGCGCCACAATGCGCCGGGCGTCGTCGATCGGAATCGCAAATCCGATCCGCTGGGCGCCCGCCCGGATCGCAACATTGATCCCAATGATCTCCCCGTCGAGATTGATCAGCGGGCCGCCGCTGTTGCCGGGGTTGATGCTCGCGTCCGTCTGAATCAGGTTCTTGTAAGACTGGTTCTGATTGACTTCCACGTCCCGGCCGAGAGCGCTGATGATCCCCGTCGTGATCGTGTGGCGGTATCCGAAGGCGTTGCCGATCGCGATCACCGATTCGCCCAGCATCAGGTCCGAGGACGTGCCGAACGCGGAGACCCGATGAATCTTGGTCGCGTTGACCTTGATCACCGCCAGGTCCTGCTCGCGATCGAACGAAACCACGTTCGCGTCGTAGTCGCTACCGTCCTGAAAACTGCAGCGGATCACGTCGACGTCTTCGATCACGTGGAAGTTCGTGACGATGTAGCCCCGTTCGTCGATGACGACGCCGGTCCCCATCCCGTTGATCTTGCGACCTTTGCCCGCCGCAAACACGGCGTCGCGATCGGCGGCAGGCTTCTCGGTGTGAATGTTGACGACGGAAACCGCCGCCCGTTTGACAGCGCGGACGACCGGCGTCTCTCGCTGTTCCGATGCCAGAAGTGTCGTGCCGAGGCCCCAGGTCATCAGGGCCCAGCACAGTCCGGTGGACGTTAACCGTTGTGTCATAGGGAAGGTCTGCTCGTGGGCCGCTCGGTGGTTGGTTTGCCAGAACAAAGCTGCGTTTGCCACGATCCCTCGTGAAGCGGAGAGCGATCCGTCTGTTCTCCAGCGGAGTTGAGGATCGGCGACACTGTCCGGAGCGCTTGAAACCCGCGGGGCGGTGACGCATAACTTGCCAAGTCGGAATCGCGCAAAACTGCGTCGACCCTGAGCACGCCGAGTCAGCCGTAACGACCATTCCGGCAGTGACGGGCGGATTCTGCTCAAGACGCCGCCGGAGCCGACTGCATCTGTGATGCGATCTGCAGCGATCGCAGACCCGCAAAGTTTCCCCAGCCTGCCAGACAGGCCCCCGACCATTCCGGTCAGTCAAACCTGGAGGACTCTGATGTCGCGCCGCAATCAACTGGAGGCGATGCTCGCCGAAGATCCCAGCGATCCCTTCCTGCACTACGCCCTCGCCATGGAGGAAAAATCCTCCGGAAATTCCCCCGCCGCCCTCGCCCGGCTGACGGAAATCGAGTCCCGCTTCCCCGATCTCGTCGCCGCCTACTTCCAGCGTGGACAGATCCTCTCCGCCGCCGGCGAAAGTGAAGCCGCTCAAGACGTTCTGCTTCGAGGCATTGCCGTCGCCCGACGCGTCGGCGACCTCCACGCCGCCGGCGAAATGCAGGGTCTCCTCGACCTGCTCTGAACCTCCCCGATTTCCAGTTTGAGAACAGCGCACAACCTCATTCCCTCGTTCCCAGGCTCCGCCTGGGAATGCCTCTTCGCGAGGCTCCGCCTCGCTCCGAGAACACCGTCCTTCCTAAGATTTGCGGTTCCCCCCCTTTCTTTCTCCTCTCAGTTCGCACCGTGGAACCCTGAACCACACCGGACAGTGCCATGCCTCGCCTCACCCCCGACTTCCACGCCTGGCTCCGCTCGGCGTCCGAACGGCTCGACCCCGGAAACGCCTGGCCTGATGAACAAGTCGAAAGGCTTCGATCTGCAGGCGTCCTGCAATGGACCGTTCCCCGCCGCTTCGGCGGCCAGGAGCTGCCCGAACCCGAGCTGCTGCGCGGCTACCTCGACCTCTCCCGCAGTTGCCTGACCACGGCGTTCCTGCTCACGCAGCACAACGCCGCCGTCCAGCGCCTGGTCAGCGGATCAGAGAACGACTGGGCCGCAGCACTGCTGACCGCGGTCGCTCGGGACGGCGCCTGGTGCACCGTCGGCATCTCCCACTTCAGCACCTCCCGCCAGCACCTGCAGCGCCCCGTCGTGGCCGCTGACCAGTCCCCGGATGGAACCTGGCGCCTGAACGGTTGCGTTCCCTGGGTCACCGGCGCCGCTCACGCCGACTGGCTGGTCACCGGCGGCGCGTTGCCCGACGGTCGGCAGGTCCTGCTCGGCGTCGAACGCGGTTCGCCCGGCGTCACAATCGAAACGCCGCTGCCGCTGATGGCGCTCAACGCCACCCAAACCGGCCGCGTCCACCTCGGTCAGGTCCGCGTCCCCGCCGACCGGGTGGTGGCGGGCCCAGCCGACCAGGTCATGAAGGTCGGAACGAAAGGAGGAACCGGTTCGCTGGGCACGTCCGTGCTCGCCCTCGGAACCGCCCTCGGCATCCTGGACCGTCTGAACGAAGAAGTGCAGAGCCGTGAAACGCTGCGCGAAGTCGTTTCACTCCTCCACAGCGAAGCCGACGGACTTCAGACGGGACTGCTGACGGCGACCGCTCTGGAACAAGGTTCCGCCGGGTCGGCCGAAGAACTCCGCTTCCGGGCCAACTCGCTGGTCAGTCGAACCAGTCAGGCCTACCTCGCGGCCTGCAAAGGTGCCGGCTACGTGCAAGGGCATCCAGCCGAGCGCGCCATTCGCGAGGCGATGTTCTTCCAGGTCTGGTCCTGCCCCCAGGCGGTCGTCAACTCCACCCTCAACGATCTCACCTGCCGCGACTGACCTGGGGAGTTCGGATGCAAAGCCTCTGGCTCAAATGTCCGATCCACACTTCCCTCCGGACGGGGCGAGGAGCTGTCGCCAGGGATGGAGCGGTCGTCGTTCCGGAGAATCTCAGGGGCCGAGGTCGAGTCTTCGACGTTCGCCATAACTCCTTGCGGAAAATGTGAGCCTCGCGGACTCGACTCACCCGACTTTGGGACTGGGAGGCGCCGTGAGGTTTCTCCAGCCTCTCTGGTCTCCGCAGGGATGCCTCTGCTACACTTCGCAACGATCCTCTTTCGCCGAGTTGTGATCCGGCGTGAGGGCGGGGACGTTGTCCCGCTGATGTCGTGCAAGGAATCGCTGGAAGGCCCGCCGGAATGTCGTCCGAATCATCGCCGTCCCATCCGCGACTCTGGGAGCAGCGCAATCCGATCGTGGCGGGCGTGCTGGCCTGGCTGATTCCGGGGGCCGGTCACCTGTATCAGGGACGAACCTTCAAGGCGGTCCTGTACTTCGTCTGCATCATGGGATTGTTTGTTGGCGGGGAACGGATGGGCGAGTGGTATGTTGTGTATCACGCGACTCCGAAGGGGCAGCGCTTTCCCCTCTCGGCCGGGTTTGCGGCGCAGCTTGCGGTCGGACTTCCATCGCTGCCGGCGCTGGTGCAGTCGCGGCGGGCGAAACACGACAATCGTTCGACCTATCAGTTGACCGCTCCGCTCGACGCACCGTTCACCGGACTGCTGGAAGCTTACGGCCCCGGCAGCGGAGAAGCTCGCGGCGTTCTGAAAGGACAGATTTCCCTGAAGTCCGCCGATAGCGGCGGCATCGCCGACACCCGCGGCACACTGACCGGGACGCTCGACGGCAAACCGGTGGAATTAACGCTCGGCGGGGAATTCCAGCTCGGTCCGCCAATTGGCGCCGGGTTCGGGCGTCCGCTGGAGGTCGCGGTGGTCCGTGATGGCACCCAGCATCCGATGCAGACGCAGGTGGTCAAGGGAACGATTCCCCGTTCGTTCTGGAACGCGTACGCGGCTCCCCCCGAGCCGAGGGCGCTTGATGAAGTCACCCGGCGGCTGGGGCGGGTGTTTGAGCTGGCGCAGGTTTTTACCTGGGTCGCCGGCTTGCTGAATCTGCTGGCGATCTGGGACTGCGTGCAGGGGCCGGCTTACGGATTTGGGGATGAAGCGCCGCCGGCTCCAGCCGAACCGGCTGCGGATCCAAAAGCGGCCGTCGCCGCGGCCGCCCCGGCGGCTGCCACTCCGGAGCTGGTCTCGTCGACCGTCGCCACTCCCGGCGCCCCGGCGTCCCGTTCTGGCTGACAGCGTTTTTCCTGCCGGCTTTGAGAGTTGCCGTCTCCTTTCCCCATCGGCCCTGCCATGAACTTCCTGCTGGCCACCATCAACGTCACCTGGTATCTGCTGCCGCTGGCCGCCATTGTCAGCCTGGTCTACAGCGCCAGCCGTTTCGAACTGCCCGATCGCATTCTGCGCCGTTCGCTGACGCTGTTTCTGCAGATCATGGGCTGCATGGCTGCGATCTTTGCGGTTCTCTGGCTGCTCTCCTACGGTTTGTAAAGATGCTGTAAAGATGGCGGCGCCCTGGATCGAGATTCGAAGGGGGCCGTGAGCCTTGAAGGCTCGACGCACGCGGCTGCGAAACCGGACGTTCGCCGACTCGCAGCCGGCAGGTTGAGTCGCTAACCTGTTCCCGAGTCGTTGATCGTTTCACACTACGGTCTCATCGGGAACACTCATGCGCTCCAGCAAGATCAAGGCCAAGCTCCGGAAGGGCGAGCCGGTCCTCGTCACTACGCTGCATTTCACCGATCCCTCCGCCTACGAGCTCGCGGGCCTGATGGGCTTCGACGGATTGTGGATGGATCTCGAACACCATATGACGAGCCTTGAGACTGCGGCCCGGCTGATGCGGGCGGCCCGCGTCGGTTCGATTGACATCATGGCCCGCCCCGCCAAGGGGGAGTTCATGCGGCTGGGGCGGATGCTGGAATCGGGCGCCAACGGCATCATGTATCCCCGCTGCGACAACGCCGCCGAGGCCCGCGAAGTCGTCCGCTGGTCGAAGTTCGCTCCGCTCGGCGAGCGCGGCTTCGACGGCGGCAACGCAGATATGCCCTACTGCACGATGTCGTTCACGGACTACATCAAGACCGCCAACGAGCAGACGTTCATCGTCATTCAGATTGAAGATCCGAAGGCGCTGGAGCACGCCGACGAGATCGCCGCCGTAGAAGGGGTCGACGTCCTGTTCCTGGGGCCGGCCGATTTTACCGTGCTCAGCGGAATTCCGGGGCAGTTCAATCATCCGCTCGTCGATGGCGCGATTCGCAAAGTCGCGGCCGCGGCGAAGAAGGCGGGCAAAGCCTGGGGGATGCCGAGCGGGTCGGTCGAGCGAACGAAGGAACTGATGGCGCTCGGCGCGAGCTTCATCGCCCACGGGGCCGACATCATCATGGTCAAGCAGGGACTCGAAGCGATCCAGGCATCGTTCGCGCCGCTGGGCTTCACCTTCGAGAACCGACTCTGAGCAGTCGTAGCGGACCAATTCTAATGTCGGTCCGCGCAGCGGACCCTACACGACATGTTCGTGCAGAGATCCCTGACATGAGCGCGCAACACAAGCTGCTGGTCATCGGCGTCGGCTCGATCGGCGAACGGCACCTGCGGTGCTTTCTGTCGACGGGCCGCGTCGAAGCCGCCTTCGTCGAAGTGAACCCCGCCCTCCGCGAGACCATCCGCGACCGCTACCCCGTCGCGGGGGCCTTCGACAGCCTGGAGGCCGGACTGGGCTGGCGGCCGACGCTCGCCGTCGTGGCGACCCCAGCCCCGCTGCACATGGGACAGTCCACCACGCTGCTCAACGCCGGCGTGCATACGCTGATCGAGAAACCCCTCAGCACGACCACCGACGGCGTTGCCGAACTGCTGGCGGCGGCGGATCGGCCGGGACTCGTTTCCGGTGTCGCCTACGTCTATCGCTGCCACCCGCTCCTGACCGCAATGCGCGAAGCCCTGCAGAGCGGCCGGTTCGGAAAGCCGGTCGAACTGGTCGCCGTCTCGGGACAGCACTTCCCGCTCTATCGGCCTGCCTATCGCACAATTTACTACAGCAGCCACGCGCATGGAGGCGGGGCGATTCAGGACGCTCTGACGCATGTGCTCAATGCCGGCGAGTGGCTCGTCGGGCCGATTGACCGGCTGGTCGCCGACGCGGCCCACCAGGTCCTCGAAGGGGTCGACGTCGAAGACACCGTCCACGTCCTGGCCCGTCACGGTAACGTGATGGGCAGCTACAGTCTCAACCAGCACCAGGCCCCGAACGAGTCGACGTTCACCGTCGTCTGCGAACGGGGAACGGTCCGCTGCGAGTTCCATCTGCATCGCTGGCGCTGGATGACTGAAGCCTCGGGCGAATGGACCGATGAAACCATCGCTCCGCTCGAACGCGACACGGTCTTCATCGCGCAGGCAGAAATGTTCCTGGACGCGATCGATGGTCGGCGGCCGGTGCTCTGTCCTCTGAGCGAAGGTCTGCAGACGTTGCGCGTCAACCTGGCCGCTCTGACCAGCCTCCGGGAGCAACGCTGGCAAACGATCGAGCCTTGAACTCTGGAACGCGACACATGCCTCCTGCTGAACCGACTGTCTCCGAGCTGTTCGATCTCTCCGGCCAGGTGGTCCTGATCACCGGGGCAGGGGGGCACCTCGGCAGCGCGATGGCCCGAGCCCTGGCCGAAGCAGGCGCGTCAGTCATCGCCACCAGTCGCGACGTGGATAAGGCCGCAGCGATCGCCGCCAGACTTCCGAGTCCGACAGGCGCCGTGCATTGTGGTGCCGCCCTCGACCATCTCGACACAGACGCCCTGCCGGAACGGTTCGGTCAGATCATCGAGCAGGCTGGAAAGGTCGATATCCTCGTCAACAACGGACACGCCGCCGACGGGCACGACTGGACCAGCGTGACCGCGGAAGACTTCAACCGGCAGCTCTCCAACGCCACCGGATATTTTCTGCTGTCGCGGCTGTT
This sequence comes from Planctellipticum variicoloris, assembly GCF_030622045.1. Classification (NCBI taxonomy): domain Bacteria; kingdom Pseudomonadati; phylum Planctomycetota; class Planctomycetia; order Planctomycetales; family Planctomycetaceae; genus Planctellipticum; species Planctellipticum variicoloris. Next base: position 1,552,470 of record NZ_CP130886.1, read on the forward strand.
CCGCGACCACGTCGTCGTGCGGCAAGCACCCGGCAGTATCGTCATGCTCGGCTCCATGTACGGCGTCGTCGCGTCGTACCCGGATGCCTACGAGGGCGTCTGCCCCGCCAGCCCCGTCGCCTATCACGCTCTCAAGGGGGGCATCATCCAGATGACCCGCCACCTCGCCGCCTACTGGGCCGCCGACGGTGTCCGCGTCAACTGCCTCAGCCCGGGTCCCTTCCCTAGCGAAAAAGCCCCGGCCGGCATGGTCGCCCGCCTCGAACAGAAGCTCCCGATGAAGCGCATGGGCCAGGCCCACGAGTTGAAGGGGGCCATTGTGTTCCTCGCGAGCCGAGCCAGCAGCTTCATGACCGGCCAGAATCTGATCATCGACGGCGGATGGACGGCATGGTAAGCGGCGAATCTCGAAATCCGAAGCTCGCACAAGGTCACAATCAGAGTGAAGCGAAATCGGGTGGCTGGGGTCGGCTGCTTTGAGCCGCCCCCAGCGATTGCGCGGCAGACTTGGATGTTACCGGGTCGTATGGGGGCTCGAAGACTCGACTCCAGCCACTCGATTCAATTGGATACGCCAGCAACTCTTCGAGACCATCTGATGAAACTTCTCAACAAAACCGCCCTCGTCTCCGGCTCAGGCCGAGGCATTGGCCGTGGCTGCGCTCTCGAACTCGCCCGCGCCGGGGCCGACGTCGCCCTCAACGACCGCGAAGTCACCCCCGCCCTCGAATCCCTTGCCGCCGAGATCCGCGGCCTCGGTCGCCGGGCAGTGCTCGTCGCAGGCGATGCCTTCGACCATGCCTCCTGCGCCGATATCGTCCAGCGGGCCATCGCCGGTCTCGGACGGATCGACATCCTGCTTAGCAACCCGGCCTACTCCCGCCGCGGCGACTTTCTCGACTATCCCATCGAGACGTTCCAGAAAGTCCTGCAGGGGACGCTGGTCGGCGGCTTCTCGATGAGCCAGGCGGTCGCCCGCCACATGGTCGAACGGGGCGGCCGAGGCAAGATTGTCTTCATTTCCAGCGTCCACTCCCGCCGACCGTACGCCCGCAGCATCGCCTACAACGCCGGCAAGGCGGGCCTCAATCACATGGCCTTCACCATCGCCACCGAACTGATGCCACACCGGATCAACGTCAACGTGATCGAACCGGGCTGGATCGACACCCCCGGCGAACACGAAGCCTTCGGCGCCGCCGCCATCGCCGAAGCCGGCTCGCAACTCCCCTGGGGCCGGATGGGCCAGCCGGAAGATATCGGAAAGGCCGCCGTTTTCCTGGCCTCAGACGACGCGGACTACATCACGGGGACGACGCTGGTCGTCGACGGCGGGTACACATTGCGGGATGCGAAGGAGTGATCGCCCTTGTTCCCAGGCTCTGCCTGGGAACACTGTCTTCGGACGCTCCGCGTCCTCTTGATCAGTGGCTCGCAGGAGGCAGACGAGGCAAAACCTCGGAAGAGGGCGTTTTCTAGCGGAGCCTGGGAACGAGTGAATCCCTGGAATTGCGCAGTCCTAGTCGACTTCAACAGGCACCACCGCGAAGCCCATCGCAATCATCTCCTCGGCAACGCGTCGCGATTCCTCACAATCTTCGATCAACAGCGCCGTCGAAGTCGTCCGATCAACACACAGATAGGACATGCAAGGCTCGCGATCCACTCGATAGCGTACCTTTTCCGCTTCCAGCCGTTGCTTCAGCCACTGAAACTCAATCTCTCCCAATTCCTCCAGTTCCAGCCCCCCCGACTGTGCGATCATCCTTCGGAACTCGGCGGGCGGCAGGTTTCGGGACTGCGGCAGACAGCGACGGACGGCAACCAATTCAGCGGCTGTCGGCGTCGCACCCTCGAAGCACACCCTGACGCGATACCGAGTCTGGAAGGACTTTCTGACTTCCCAGTCGTGGCTACGGTTCCAGTCAGTCATCTCGCTCGCCAGACAGCACTCTGCGGTCGCCGATTCCCGTCCGCGCCATAGATTCACAACTTCCGATGTGTCACACTGGCACCGTCTCCAATCCTACCACCGGACCGACTCTCCCCGAAAGCACTTTGAGGAGCCCCCGCCGTGTGCGTGTCCCGTCGCTCGACTGCTGTCCTGAGCCTCTTCGCCCTCCTCACGTTCGCGTCGCCAACCCGCGCCGCTGACAAACCCGTCGAACTCGGCAACCGCCGCGAACTCTTCGTCGATTCTCTGCTGATCGATGATCTGAAGGGCGGCGAGCTCCGCCTGCAGACTCCCGTCGAGGCCGGCGTGGCTCTGCAGTTCGATGCCCCCTGGGAAGGACCGTTCGTCGGCTACCCCACGGTCCTCAAGGATGGTGACGTCTATCGCATGTACTATCGCGGCTGGCCGCAGACGAGCGACAAAGAAGTCACCTGCTACGCCGAGAGCCAGGATGGCGTCTCCTGGACCAAACCGAACCTGGGCCTCTTCGAATTTGGGGGCTCGAAAGAGAACAACATCCTCTTCTCCGAGCCGGGCGTCTCCCACAACTTCAGCCCGTTCCTCGACACCCGGCCCGGCGTCCCCGCCGATCAGCGGCTCAAAGCCATCGGCGGGACCGCGAAGACCGGGCTCATCGCCTGGGCCAGCGGCGACGGCATCCACTGGCGGAAGCTTCAGGACGAGCCGGTCTTCCGCAAGGGGGCCTTCGATTCGCAGAACGTCGCCTTCTGGTCCGACGCCGAGCAGTGTTACCTGCTCTACTTTCGCGTCTTCACCGCCGGGACCGCCGACGAAAAAGTCTGGCAACCCAAAGGGTACCGCACCGTCGCCCGGTCGACATCGACCGACTTCCTCAACTGGACCGAGCCCGAACGGATGACGTTCGGGGAGACCGCCCCCGAGCATCTCTACACCAACCAGACCCAGCCCTACTTCCGCGCTCCGCACATTTACATCGCGCTGCCGATGCGGTTCCTCCCCGGCCGGAAAGTCCTCACCGACGAGCAGGCCGCGAGACTCAACGTCAACAAGGGCTACGGCAGCGACTGTGCCGAGACGGTCCTCCTCACCAGCCGCGGCGGCAACGCCTACGATCGCACTTTTCTGGACGGCTTCATCCGCCCCGGCGTCGATCTCGGCAACTGGGCCTCGCGGGCCGGCATCTCGGCCTTGGGCGTCGTCCCGACCGGCCCCGCCGAGATGTCCCTCTACAAGCAGGCCCATTACGCCCAACCCAGCGCCCACCTCGTCCGCTACTCGCTCCGGACCGACGGGTTCGCTTCGGTCCATGCTCCGTTCCGTGGCGCCGCACTCGTCACGAAGCCTGTCACCTTCACCGGCCGGCAGCTCACCCTCAACTTCTCGACGGGAGCCTCGGGCGGCATCTTCGTGGAAGTCCTCGACGCCGACAAGAAACCGATCCCCGGCTTCACCGGTGAAGAGGCCGTCGAAACCATTGGCGACGAAATCGAGCGAGTCGTCCGCTGGAAGAACGGCGACGACGTTTCGTCGCTGGCCGGTAAGCCGATCCGACTTCGCTTCACAATGAAGGACGCGGATCTGTATTCGCTGCGGTTTCGCGAATGATGGTCGACGCGGAGTGAACCACGAATCGCACCAATGAACACGAATCGAGAATGAGGGCAGGCGGATCCTGAGCGGAACTGCCCTCGAACTGTGAGTTTTGTGCTGTCTGCTTGTAAGGACCGGGGTTGCGCCAGGACGCTCCAGTCGCCGACCATCCACTGAGCCATCAGGAATCCCACAATGCCTTTTGCCCGAAAGTCGTTACTGCTCCTGACTCTCTGCTGCCTGGCGCTGCTTGGATTTTCCAAAGCCCACGCCGGCCCCCTCAAAGCCGGGGCGGCGACCAGCAATATCACTCCCGAGCTGGGAGGCGGGATCATCGGCGGTTTTCTGCCGATCCCTTCGAAGCACGTCCATGACGAGCTCCACGCCCGCTGTCTGGTATTCGACGATGGGACGACTCAGGTCGCGATTGTCGTCTGCGACCTGCTCGGCCTGCATCGCGGCGTCAGCGACGAGGCCCGCAAGCTCATCGCCGAACGCCTCGGCATCCCCCGCGACAACGTCATGATTTCCGGCACGCATACCCACTCCGCAATCAGCGCTCTCGGCAGCAATCGCTTTCAGCACGAACAGCCGCTCGACGACTACCAGCAGTTTGTCGCCCGTCGCATCGCCGACGGCGTCCAGCGGGCCCGGAACAATCTGCAGCCGGCCGAGATCGCCTTTGGAACCGTCGGCATCTCCGAGCACGTCTTCAACCGTCGCTGGTACATGAAGACGGGGACCATCCCTCCCAATCCGTTCGGTGGGACCGACATCGTCAAAATGAACCCGCCTGGCGGCAGCCCCAACCTCATCGAACCCGCCGGACCCACCGATCCATCGGTCTCCTTCGTCGCCGTCCGCGAACCGAACGGCCGGCCGCTGTCGGTCTTCGCCGCGTATTCGCTCCACTACGTCGGCGACGTCGGACCAGGGCACATCTCCGCCGACTACTTCGCGGTCTTCTGCAAGGAGCTGGCACGGGCGTTGGAACCGGTCCCGCAGGATCCGCCGTTTGTCGCCCTGCTGGCGAACGGGACCAGCGGCGACATCAACAACATCAACTTCCGCGAACCCCGCCCGCGCACGCCTCCCTACACCCGCATCAACGCCGTGGGACAGGACGTCGCCGCCAAAGTCGCAGCCGCCATGACCGGTCTCACCTGGAAGGGGGACGTCACGCTCGGCGCCCGCTATCGGGAACCGGAGATCGGCATGCGGCGTCCGACCGAAGCCGAACTCGCGGCCGCAAAGAAGCTGATCGCCGAAGACAAGTCCACTCCCGGCAAAGCCAATCTACCGGTGATTTACGCCGAGCGGACGCTCAAGATGGCCGAGAATCCCGCGACGTCGCCGATTCCGATTCAGATCCTGAAGCTGGGCGACGTCTGCGTGGGGAGCATGCCCTGCGAAATCTTCTGCGAGATCGGCCTGGAATTCAAAGACCGCTGCCCCATCAAGCCGGCGTTCATGATCTCGCTCAATCACGGCTACTACGGCTACCTGCCCCCCCCCCGCCAGCACAAGCTCGGAGGCTACGAAACCTGGATGGGCACCAATCGCCTGGAAGTTACCGCCTCCGAAAAACTGCTGGACCAGCTCGTAGAAATGGCCGCCGAGCTGAAGCAACCGTAGGGCCGTCTGTGCCGGCCGCACCGTCGAGAGCCGGGTGGCCGGGGCTGGAGCGTCTTCGCGAAGCCCCGGAATCCGCGAACCGGGGCTTCCCTGCAGTCCAGCCCCGGCCTCTCGAACGTCATGCATCCGTGTGCCACTGGCGGCTTGCCCGCCAGTGGCCTTTTCTTGATGATGGATCGAGGCTGCTCATCCTCCTCCGAGAAGGATCTCACCATGTCAGGCACTTCCGCGACTGACATGGTCGTCCAGAATCATTCTCCTTACGATCTGCCGCCGGTCTTTCGCGCGCGAGGCCTCACCAAGGTCTACCGCGTCGGCGAGGTCGAAGTCGTCGCACTCCGAGGCGTCGATCTCGACCTCTATCCCGGCGAGTTCGTCGTTTTTCTGGGACCGTCGGGCAGCGGCAAATCGACGCTGCTCAACATCCTCGGCGGGCTCGACGTTCCCACGTCGGGAGAAGTCCGATTCCGCGATCACAACCTGGTGGCCGCCGATGAAGCGGGGTTGACGCAGTACCGCCGCGATCACGTCGGCTTCGTCTTTCAGTTCTACAACCTGATGCCCAGCCTGACCGCCCGCGAGAACGTCGACCTGGTGACCGATCTCGCCGCCACGCCGCTGGAGTCCGCCGAAGCCCTGTCGCTCGTCGGGCTCTCGGCCCGGCTCGATCACTTTCCCGCCCAGCTCTCGGGGGGAGAACAGCAGCGCGTCGCCATCGCGCGGGCCATCGCCAAGCGTCCCGACGTTCTCCTCTGCGACGAGCCGACCGGGGCGCTCGACGTCAAAACCGGGGCCGCCGTGCTGGAGGCGATCGATCGGGTCAATCGTGAGCTGGGAACCACGACGGCAGTGATTACTCACAATGCCGTGATCGCCGACATGGCCGATCGCGTGATTTCCATGATGGATGGCCGGATCGTCTCCGAGCAGCGCAACACGTCGCGGAAACGGGCCGGCGAGCTCGTGTGGTGATCCGATGACCGCCCTGCATCGCAAACTCCTCCGCGACCTCTGGCAGCTCCGCGGCCCCGCCGTCGCGATTTCGCTCGTCGTCGCCTGCGGCGTGGCGACGTTCGTGATGTCCCTCAGCACGCTGTCGACACTGGAATCCACTCGCGCGGCCTATTACGAACGCTATCGCTTCTCCGACGTCTTCGTGCGGGTCAAACGAGCGCCGGAGTCGCTGGCGCAGCGGCTCGCCGAGATCCCCGGCGTACGCCATGCCCAGACCCGCATCGTGCAGTTCGTCACACTCGACGTTCCCGATCTGCCCGAACCCGCCACCGGGCGACTGGTCTCGCTGCCGGACCACGGCCAGCCGGTGCTCAACGGGCTCTATCTGCAGAGCGGTCGCTGGCCGCAGCCGCGCGTCGAGGGGGAGGCCCTGGTCAGCGACGGCTTCGCGAAGGCGCACCAGCTCCACCCCGGCGACAAGGTGCGGGCGATCCTCAACGGCCGACGACAGGACCTCAAGATCGTCGGCGTGGCCCTCTCGCCCGAATTCATCTACCAGATCCGCGAAGGCGACATTCTCCCCGACGACCGCCGGTTCGGCATCTTCTGGATGTGCCGTTCGACCCTCGAAAACGTCTTCGATATGGAAGGCGCTTTCAATGACGCCGTCCTGTCGCTGCGTCCCGGCTCCGTCGAAGCGGAAGTCCTCCGGCGCGTCGATCTGCTGACCGATCCCTACGGCGGCGTCGGCGCCTACGGTCGCGAGGACCAGGTCTCGCACCGGTTTATCTCCAACGAGATGAATGAACTGCGCGGCATGGCCCGGGTCGTGCCGACGATCTTTCTGCTGGTCGCCGGTTTCCTGCTGCAGGTCGTCGTCTCACGCGTTGTCGGCACGCAGCGCGAGCAGATCGCCATGCTCAAGGCGTTCGGATACCGTCGCTCGGAAATCGGCCTGCATTACCTGCAGCTCGTGCTGTTCGTCACGCTTGTCGGAACCGCCGTGGGGATCGGTGTCGGCATCTGGCTGGGGCGCGGCGTCGCCAGCATGTATACGCGATTCTTTCACTTTCCGGTCTTCTACTTCGTGCTCGACGGACGGGTCGTCGTCGGCGCCATTCTCGTCAGCCTGGGAGCCGCCTGCCTGGCGACGCTGGGGGCCGTGATCCGTGCAGTCCGCCTGCCTCCCGCCGAAGCGATGCGTCCCGAGCCGCCCCCGATGTATCGCGCCGGCTGGTTCGAACGGTCCGGCCTGGCGCGCCGCCTGTCGACCGTGACGCGCATGGTTCAGCGACAGCTCACGCGACGACCGCTCCGTGCGGCGTTGACCTGCCTGGGTCTGTCGCTCGCCGTCGCAATTCTGATTTTGGGCAGCTTCATGGCGGACGCCCTCGATCACGTGATCGAAACCGAATTTCAGATCGCCCAGCGGCAGGACCTGACGTTGGTCCTGACCGAACCGACCAATGGCCGCGTGACCGCCGAGATCGCCCACCTTCCCGGTGTCCGCCGGGTCGAGCCCTTTCGATCGGTGCCGATCCGTCTCCGGTCCGGCAGCCAGTCTCGGCGGGTCGGCCTGATGGGCCTCACGCGCGACGCGGAGTTGTTCCGCATCGTCGATGTGCAGCGGCGCGCCATCCCGCTTCCGCTGGACGGGCTGATCCTGTCGATCAGCCTCGGCCGCAAGCTGGGACTTGGGGCCGGAGACTACGTCCAGGTCGAAGTGCTCGAGGGCCGCCGTCCGCATGTCCTCATGCGGGTGGCCACGCTGGTCTCCGACTTTCAGGGAGAATCGGCGTACGCTCCGCTCGACGTCGTGCAGCGACTGATGCAGGAGGGAGATGCCGTCAGCGGGGCCTTCGTCTCCGCCGACCCGGCGCGGACATCCGCTTTGTATCAGAAACTCAAAGAGACGCCGCGGCTGGTGGGTGCCACGCTCAAGGACGCGGCCCTCCGGTCGCTACGGGAGACGATTGCCGCAAACCTGCTGACCATGCGGGCCTTCAACGTGGCCTTCGCGTGCATTATTGCATTCGGGGTTGTCTACAACAGCGCCCGGATCGCGCTGGCGGAGCGGAGCCGCGATCTGGCGACTTTGCGGGTTCTGGGGTTCACCCGCCGGGAAGTCAGCTCCGTGCTGCTGATCGAGCTGGGACTTCAGATCGCGGTTGCGATCCCGCTGGGACTGCTGCTGGGTTACGGGCTGGCGGCCTTCGTCATCAATTCGTCGTACGACACGCAGCTCTTCCGGATTCCGCTGATCATCAACGAGTCGACTTACGGCTTTGCGGCGACGGTGACCTTGATTGCCGCCTTCGTTTCCAGTCTGGTAGTGGTCCGCCGTGTCGACCAGCTCGACATGGTGTCGGTCCTCAAGAGTCGGGAGTAAGGCGGCATGTCGAGGTCTTTGCGGAGCAGGATTCTCGGAGTCGTCGGCGTCCTGGCGGTTCTCGCCGGTCTGGCCTGGCTGCTGCGCCCGCTGCCGGTGGAAGTCGATCTGGTCGAAGTGACTCGCGGCCCGTTGATCGTGACGGTTGACGAAGATGGCCGGACCCGCGTCCGCGAACGCTACGTCGTCGCGTCCCCCCTGGCGGGACGGCTGCAGCGAGTGACGCTGAAGAGCGGCGATCCGGTTGTCGCCGACGAGACCATCGTCGCGACCATTGAGGCCAGCGATGCAACTTTGCTCGACGACCGCGCCCGGGCTGAAACGGAAGCCCGGTTGAAGGCGGCCGAGGCTCACCGCGACCAGGCCGCCACGACGATTGAACGGGCGCAGGACGCCGCCGAAGTGGCGCGATCGACCTACGCGCGGGCCGAGCAGTTGGCTGCGTCCGGAGCGATCACCCGCGAAGAACTCGACGAACTGCGACTCAAGTATCAGCTCGCCACGCACGACGAGCGGGCGGCGCAGTTCGGTCTGAAGATCGCCGAGTTCGAACTGGCGCAAGCCCAGGCGGCGCTCACCCGCTTCACGCCGCGCGACGGCGCACCGGCCGTGCTGTATCGCCAGGAAATCCGCGCCCCGATCACCGGGAGCGTGTTCCGCGTGTTCGAAGAGAGCTCGAAGGTCGTCGAGGCCGGCGCCAGGCTCATCGAGCTGGGCGATCCCGCCGACCTGGAGGTCGAAATCGACGTCCTTTCCGTCGACGCCGTGAAGATCCGACCCGGGGCCCGCGTCCTGCTCAATCACTGGGGAGGCGACCATCCGCTCGAAGCCCGCGTCAGGATCGTGGAGCCCTCCGCTTTCACGAAGATCTCGGCCCTCGGCATCGAAGAACAGCGGGTCTGGATCATCGCGGATATCGTCACCCCCGCCGCCGAACGGGGCTCGCTGGGCGACGGCTTTCGCGTCGAAGCCTCCATCGTCACCCGTGAAGAAACGGACGTGATCAAAGTCCCCGCCGGCACCGTCTTCCGTACCGGCGACCAGTGGACCGTCTATCGCGTTCAGGACAGTCACGCTCGCCTCCAGCCAGTCGAAGTCGGCATCTCCAACGACGCCGAAACGCAGATTCTGGAAGGCCTCGAACCAGGCGATCAGCTCGTCCTGCACCCCAGCGACCGCGTCACCCCCGACTGCCGCATCACACCGCGCAAACCCTAGGGCTAGCTCCGCCGGCCAGCGTCGCGCAATCACGGCATCCCGCGAAGCTTCGCCCCCCGCTGCTGAAACACGTCCAGCCACTGCAGCAGCAAGGCGTCGACAAACTGGTCCGATCCTTTCAGCCGCGCCGGTTCCTTCCCCCAGTAGAAACTGAACCAGCCCGCCGCCAGCGGCCGCGATCGCTCGACAAACTCATCGAGCTCCCGCGGCGAACACTTCAGCGGAAACATCTCCTCGATCACCACCGGCTTGCCGATCTGAAAGCCTTCCAGCGTCTTCAGCGCCTCGTCGACTTTGCCCTTCTCGGCATAAAGATGGACACACAGGAAGTCGAGCTTGTCGCTCACCTTCGAAGGCACAAACCCCGACGTCAGCCCCGGCCGGTCAAGACTCCAGTCCACCAGCCCCACCGTGATCAGATGGCGGTCGTTGACCTCTCGAATGGCGACCACCAGGCGGTCGATCCACAACTTTGCAATCGCCGGCCGCGGCCGCCCCGCCTGGTCCAGCGTGATCACCTGCACGAAATGCTTCCCGGCAAACGCCGGCCCCAGCCAGTCCTTATCAGCCCGTTTGCCGCCGGGGACGACCGGCTCGTTCATCAGGTCCAGGCAGAAGATCGCCGGACTCTCCTTCACCCGCCCGGCGACCGCCCGCCAGAAAGTCGCCTGCGCCGCCCAGCGCTGAGCCTCGTCGAGCTCGTCATACCACGCCGGCACATCCTGCTTGTGATAACAGGCCAGTCCGGTGAGATCGAGATACAGCCGGTTCTCCTCCGCCAGCTTCACCAGCCGGTCGAGCTGCCGCAGCGCCGCCTCGTTGGGGCGGTCGATCGCCTCCATGAACTTACCGAACTGCAGATGAATCCGCACCGCGTTCGCGCCAAGCTCACGAATCTCCGCGAAATCTCCTTCGACCGCGTCCCACTCCGCGTCCCAGTAGCCTTCCAGCAGCCGGCCGGTCTCGTCGTGGTCGTAATTGACACCCCACGGCACAAACGGCTTGCCGGTCTCGACCTCGACGAAGCCTTTGCCGTCGTTCGACACGCGAATCCAGGGCAGCGGCTCGGTGGCCCAGGCGGCCGAATTGCCGCATGTCATCATCAGCCAGAGAAACCATTTCAGGCAGGGCATCGGAGAACTCCTTCAAATCGGGTCGTCATATCGCCACAGCCCGAGCGTGAGAGCAAGTCTTCTATAGTGGATGATGGCGGGCGCACTCGCCGTGCTGCAAGCCCGGATGTCCGCAACCGCCGCGGACCTGCGCGGCGCCTGCGGTCTGATCGAACCTCGCAGCACCCGAGCGGATGTCCGACCGTCGCGGGTGAAATGCCGAAAAAGGCGAACCGCCTGACGCGTAAATGCGAACTAGGCTTTATCGCTGAGAGCGAAAATGAGTGAGCGGCCGTTCTGAAAGGCCCCCGGTGCGTCACCTGCGGGTCGCTCTCGCATTTGCGGGATTCGTTGAGAATCGGCGTCGATTTCTGGGGGGAGCGATAATGCGACTTGGAATTGCAATTGGCCTGGCGATGAGTCTGGTGATGTGCGTCGGCGCGGTCCAGGGCGAAGACTCGGTACAGGGGGCCTGGAAACTCAGCTCCGGGGAGGCCCAGGGCAAGCCGCTCACGGAGAAGGAAATCAAGAACGCGAAACTGGTCATCAAGGGAGACGAGTACCACTTTACGCTCGACGGCGGCGAAGCCATCACCGGAACGCAGACCCTGGACTCGACGGCCAAGATCAAGACGATCGATATCAAGGACGCCAGCGGCCCCAATAAGGGCAAGACCTGTCTGGGAATCTACGAACTGAAAGGAGATGAATTCCGCGTCGCGTTTGCTCCGCCCGGCAAGGCCCGGCCGACAAAGTTCGCGACCGCTCCCGACAGCGGCAACTGGGTCCATGTGTGGAAGCGAGTGAAGGAATAGCGGGGGAGTCGAGAGTTGAGAGCGGAGAGTTGAGAGTCGGAAGGAAATGCGGCCCTTTGCCCGAGACTCGCTGTTCTCAGTTGCTGACAAAACAGAACAGCCCGGTTGCCATGAGGCGACCGGGCTGCTGTTTCATACGACACATTGACCGACGAGTCGATTAGTACTCGGTATCGGTTTTGATGCCCGGCATCGGGACCGGGTATTTCCCCTCGGCGTCCGCCATGAGGGGGGAGGGGCCGTCGAGGGTCAGTTGATCGACGTTGGGAGCGAAGTCGTTTTCGCTGTTGAGCATCTCGTCATAGGTCACGATCCGGCCGGTGTGGGCGGCCATGCGGCCCATGGCGGTGACGAGGCTGGCTTCGGCGCCGCGCTTGACCTCGTTATAAGGCTTGTCGTTCCGGATGGCGTCGAGCAGGTCGTCCCATTCGACGTCGTAGGGATTCGGCTCGGGCTGCTTGGCGGCCCAGATCAGATCGTCTTTGTTGCCAATCCGCTGTGAATTGTACATCCGGGCCCGTGACGGCGCGTGACCGGAGGTCGAGATGATCGCCGAGCCCTTGCTGCCGTGGGCGTAGCTGGCGAACTCGTTGTAGCAGCCGGGCATGGTCCGGCCGTTGAGAAACAGCTTGGCGCCGTCGTTGAAGGTGTATTCGACTTCATAGTTGTCGAAGTTCTGATCGACGTAGTCGCCGCGGTAGTGACGTCCGCCAGAGGCCTTGGCTTCGACGGGCCAGGCGTCCTTCATCCAGCAGCACTCGTCGATGTTGTGGATGAGGAAATCGCTGAATCCGCCGCCGCTGGCCCACAGGAAGCCGTGGAAGTTGCGGATCTGGTACATCAGCTCGGAAATTCCTTCCGGCTTCTTGTTGACAAACGCGGAACCGGTCGGGCCGGCCATGCGATAGGCGCGGAGCATTTCCAGCTCGCCGATCTCGCCGTCCTGGATACGGTTAAACAGTTCGCCGCGGGCATGGCAGTGGCGGCACATCAGGCCGACGCCGACCTTGAGGTTCTTCTTGACCGACTCTTCGCCGAGGGCCAGCATCTTGCGGGTGCTGGGGCCGTCGACGGTGATCGGCTTCTCCATGAAGACGTTGAGGCCCTTCTGGATGGCGTAGGTGAAGTGGACCCAGCGGAAGGCGACGGGGGTCGTCAGGACGACGATATCGCCGGGCTTGAGGGCGTCCATGGCCTGCTTGTAGCCGTCGAAGCCGATGAACTTGCGATCGGCGGGGACGTCGATCTTTTTCTCGTACTGGGTGTTGATGCTTTCGTAGCTGTTCTTGAGCTTGTCTTCGAAGACGTCGGCCATGGCGACAAGCTTGACGGGACCTTTCTCCCGCGAGAGGGCGTTGCCGAGGGCGCCGGTGCCGCGGCCGCCGCAGCCGACGAGGGCGATCTGGATGGTGTCGTCCGAGCCGGCGTAGACGTGGGACATGGCCGACCCGACGAAGGCGGTGGCCGCAGCGGCGCGGCCGGTATTCTTGAGAAGATCGCGGCGTGACAGGCCGGCGGGTTGGGATTCACTCACGTTGTGGACTCCGGGTGAACTGAAAGGACTGGGATGAGTTCCCGAACTGAGGTCCGCGAGAAACGGGACGTGGACCTCCCGAGCTGATCAACGTAACCGAATGGGAGGGGCAATGCAAAAGGGGGCGGGCTTCGGGAATCGTGTTTCGGGCTTCGCAGAGGGAGATGCAGACACGTGTTGGCGCACCGACATCCTCGTGGAAGGGCTGTTGGATTCAAGAGCGACGGACTGAATTCTATAGAATAGTACGCGGTGTCTATAGAAAGGGTTGCATCGGGCGGGGGGGATGGATCAGAATACGGATCGGAGATTCCTGCCGGAGAATTCAGCGTGCCTGCTGCGACGCCGACTGCTGCCGCCGATCATGGTCGCCGACGCGAAGCGATCGCGGAGGCGCTGCTGGCCGACATTTTTGACGGCCGATTGCAGGCGGGACAGCACTTGGTGACGCAGGAACTGGCCGAGCGGTATGGGGTCAGTCACACGCCGATCCGCGAGGCGCTGATCCAGGTCTCGGCGATGGGGCTGGTCGACGTGGTTCCCAATCGCGGCGCAACGGTACGATCGGTTGGCCCTCGCGATGTGCGCGACGTCTGCCAGGTCCGGCGGGCGCTGGAATGCGAAGCCGTCCGCAGCGCCTGCGGGCGGATTGACCTGAAGGAACTGTCGGAGCTGGCGACCGGGTTTCGGAAACTGCTCGACGCCCCCGCCCGGGGGGCGGCGCGGCTGATGGCGCGGGGGCGGGATCTGGATACCCGGCTGCATGATGTGATCCGGTCGTCGTGCGGCAATCTGTTTCTGGCTCAGGAGCTGGCCCGGCTGGCGCTGCTGTTCCGGGCGTTTCGAGACCTGTCGTATCGGCATGTCTCGGCTCGCGACGACTATCGTCGAGTGAGCGTCGAAGCCCGGGAGCACCTGGCGATTGCCGAGGCGCTCTTGGAGGGAGATGCGCGGGAGGCCGCGCGGGCGATGTCCGACCATATTCGATCGGGAATGAAATACTGGAGTCGGGCTTTGCCGGAACTGCCGGCGGCCCGTGACCTTTCCCCGGAGGGGCCGACGACGGTTCGCCGGCGCACCAGGAGCTCGCTGCCATGACGGTCTGGATTCGAATCTGCGGTCTGACGTGTTTGAGCCTGCTGGCGGGCGAACTGTACGCCGTAGAGGCTCCGTTGAAATACAACCGGGACGTCCGGCCGATTCTGGCGGAGTACTGTTTCGCGTGTCACGGTCCGGATTCCGCGGCGCGGAAGGCCGATCTGCGGCTCGACCAGCGGGACGCGGCGATAGCGAAGTCGGCGTTTGTGCCGGGGAAACCGGCGGAAAGCGAACTTCTGAATCGGATCGTCTCGAACGATCCGGACGAGGTGATGCCGCCCCCTGCGACGAAGAAAGTTCTGTCGGCGGCGGACAAGGAGACACTGAAGCGATGGATTGCGGAAGGGGCCGAATACGAGCCGCACTGGTCGCTGATTGCGCCGGTCCGGCCGGCGCTGCCGGCCGTCAAGCAGGAAAACTGGGTGCGCAATCCGATCGACCGGTTCGTGCTGGCGAAGCTGGAGCTGGTCGGGCTGAGCCCGGCACCCGAGGCCGATCGGCGGACGCTGGCCCGTCGGGCGAGCCTGGATCTGACCGGACTGCCGCCGGCGCCGAAGCTGGTGGAGGAATTCGTCGCGGATTCGCGACCGGACGCCTACGAACGGCTGGTCGATCGTCTGCTGGAGAGCGAGCAGTGGGGCGAGCACCGGGGGCGGTACTGGATGGACTATGCCCGCTACGGCGATTCGCACGGCATTCACTTCGACAATTATCGCGAGATGTGGGCTTACCGGGACTGGGTGATTGCGGCGTTCAACCGGAACCAGCCCTACGACCAGTTCACGATCGAGCAGCTCGCGGGGGATCTGCTGCCGAACCGCACGCTCGATCAGCAGATCGCGACGGGCTTCAATCGCTGCAACATTACTACCAGCGAAGGGGGGACGATTCCCGAAGAGTATCTGGTGAGCTACACGCGGGACCGGACGGAGACGACCGCGGCGGTCTGGCTGGGGCTCTCGGCGAACTGCGCGATGTGTCACGATCACAAGTTCGACCCGCTGACGCAGCGGGAAGTCTACGAACTGGCGGCGTTTTTTAATAATACGACGCAGGCCGCGATGGACGGCAACGTGAAGGACACGCCGCCGATCGTCGTCGTGCCGAAGCCGGAAGATCGTATCCGCTGGGGACAGCTCGACGGCGAACTGGCCGCGGCGCGGCAGGCCGTCGACCAGCGGAAGCAGGGGGCGCGGGGTGAGTTCGATGCGTGGCTGGCGACTGCGAAACCGGAGGAATTCGCCGGCACGCTGCCGACGGAAGGTCTGCAACTGCAGATCCCTGCGGACGACGGTCCTGGGGAGACGTTGAAGTACACGCTTAACGGGACGGCCAGATCGGCGAAGCTGACGAAAGCCGTGGAATGGCAGCCGGGTCAGACGTCGGCCCAGGCGCTGTACCTCGCGAACGGCGGCGTGGCGGAGATTCCTGAGGCCGGGGATTTCGATCTCAATCAGCCGTTTGCCGTGGGGGCCTGGGTCAAGCTGCCGGCGAATGACGGGGCGGGGGCGATCGTCGCCCGGATGGACGACCAGCACGACTACCGCGGCTGGGATCTGTGGATCGAGGGGCGGCGGGTCGGAATGCACCTGATTCATCGCTGGCAGGACGATGCGCTGAAAGTGGTCTCGAAGAAGCAGGTCACGGCGAACGAATGGACTCACGTGTTCGTGACGTACGACGGATCGCAGAAGGCGGCGGGGATCAAAGTCTACATCAACGGCGTCGAAGAACCGACGAACGTGCAGGCCGACAA
Organism: Planctellipticum variicoloris; assembly: GCF_030622045.1. Classification (NCBI taxonomy): domain Bacteria; kingdom Pseudomonadati; phylum Planctomycetota; class Planctomycetia; order Planctomycetales; family Planctomycetaceae; genus Planctellipticum; species Planctellipticum variicoloris. Next base: position 1,568,507 of record NZ_CP130886.1, read on the forward strand.
GCTGCAGAACACGACGCGGACGACCGTGCCGCTGAAAGTGGCTCAACGCAACACGGGCAGTCCGCTGACCGGGGCAACGCTGAACGACGTGCGGATTTATGGTCGCGCGTTGCCGGCCGCGGAAGTCAGTGCGCTGGCGAAGTCCAGCCGGCTGGCGGCGCTGGTTGCAAAGGTTGCCGATCAGCGGAGCGATGCCGAGAAGAACGAGCTGTATGACTGGTGGCTGGCCGCGAAGGACGGACCGTTCCAGGCGGCGACGGCGAGTCTGCGGACGCTGGAACGGGAGCAGGCGGATATCAAAGCCCGTGGCACGATTACGCACGTGATGCAGGAAAAGAACGAGCCGGCGAAGGCGTATGTGCTGTTCCGCGGCGAGTACGACAAGCGGCGGGACGAAGTCAGTCCCGGGACGCCGAAGATGCTGCCGGCGTTTCCGGCGGAACTGCCGCGGAATCGGCTGGGGTTTGCGAAGTGGCTGCTGCTGCCGGAGCATCCGCTGACGTCGCGGGTGACGGTCAATCGGTTCTGGCAGGAGGTGTTTGGAACCGGTCTGGTGCGGACGACGGGGGACTTCGGAGTAGCGGGCGAACTTCCGTCGGATCCGGAGCTGCTGGACTGGCTGGCGATCGAGTTCCGCGAGAAGGGGTGGGACGTCAAGCAGTTGTTCCGGCTGATGGTGACCTCGGCGGCGTATCGGCAATCTGCCGCAGTCACACCCGATAAGCTGCAGCAGGATCCTTCGAACCGACTGCTGAGCCGGGGGCCGCGGTTCCGGATGGATGCAGAGATGGTTCGCGACTATGCCCTGGCGGCGAGCGGGCTGCTGGTGCAGAAGCTGGGGGGGCCGAGCGTGCGGCCGTATCAGCCGGATGGCGTGTGGGAAGCAGTGGCGATGCTGGGGAGCAATACGCGGGATTACCGGCGGGATACGGGAGAGGGGCTTTATCGGCGGAGCCTGTACACGTTCGTGAAGCGGGCGGCGCCGCCCGCTTCGATGGACATTTTCAATGCGACGGCGCGAGAAGTCTGTACGGTGCGGCGCGAGCGGACGAATACGCCGCTGCAGGCGCTGGTGACGCTGAACGATCCGCAGTTCGTGGAGGCGGCCCGGATTCTCGCTCAGAAGACGCTGAAGGAGGGCGGGGCCACGGAGGATGCGAAGCTGGACACGCTGGCGGAGCGGCTGCTGGCGCGTCCGCTGCGGGCGGAAGAGCGGCCGGTGGTGCGGCAGTCGCTGGGGGATCTGCTGGCGTACTATTCCGCGCATCCCGAAGAGGCGAAGCAGTTGCTGGCGGTCGGGGATGCGAAGGCGGACGAGACGCTGGATCCGGGCGTGCTGGCGGGTTGGACGATGTTGACGAATGAATTGTTGAATCTGGATGAAGTGCTCAACAAGTAGCGACTTCGGGGCTTGAAGCCCCATCGAAGAGCACAGACAGGAATGTCTGTGCCACCTGAATGAAAAGTTCCCCCCACTGAGGGATTGATGATGCTCAACTTCGATGATCTTCGCACGCAGATGTCCCGGCGGTTGTTCTGTCAGCAGGGAGGCCACCTGCTCGGCGGGGCAGCGCTGGCGACTCTGATGGGGCAGGCTGCTCGGGGCGAAGCCGGCGCCGGTCAGGCGCCGCGAACGCATATTCCCGCCCGGGCCAAGCACGTCATCTATCTGCACATGGTCGGCGGGCCGTCGCAGATGGATCTGTACGACTATAAGCCGGTGATGCAGGAGTGGTTCGACAAGGATCTGCCGGACTCGGTCCGGATGGGCCAGCGGCTGACGACGATGACGTCCGGCCAGACGCGGTTTCCGATCGCACCGTCGAAGTACAAGTTCGCACAACAGGGCGAGTGCGGCATGTGGGTCACGGAGATGCTGCCGTGGACGTCGAAAGTCGTCGACGACATGGCGTTCATCCGCAGCATGCACACCGAGGCCATCAATCACGAGCCGGCGATCAGCTATATGCAGACCGGCAACCAGATCACCGGCCGGCCCTGCCTGGGCTCGTGGACGTCGTATGGGCTGGGGTCGCTGAACGAGGATCTGCCGACGTTCGTCGTGCTGGTTGCCAAGCCCCGAAATCAGGAACAGGTGCAGGCGATTTCGGCCCGGTTGTGGTCGTCGGGATATCTGTCGGGCGAGCACGCGGGGGTGTCGTTCCGCTCGGCGGGGGATCCAATTCTCTACATCAATAACCCCGCCGGCGTGTCGTCGGACGTCCGGCGGCGGACGCTGGACGGCCTCAAATCGCTCAACGAGCTGGAATATCAGCGGCTGGGGGACCCCGAGACGCTGACGCGGATTCAGCAGTACGAACTGGCGTACCGGATGCAGTCAAGCGTCCCCGAGCTGACGGACATGAGCCAGGAGACCGAGACGACGTTCAACCTCTACGGCGAAGACGCGAAGAAGCCGGGGACGTTCGCGAACACGGCTCTGCTGGCCCGCCGGATGGTGGAGCGGGGCGTGCGGTTCGTGCAGGTCTATCACAACAACTGGGACCACCACGGCAACCTTGTCGGCCGGATGAAAGACCAGACAGCGGACGTCGATCAGGCCTGTTACGGGCTGATTACCGACCTGAAACAGCGGGGGATGCTCGATGACACGCTGATCATCTGGGGCGGCGAGTTCGGCCGGACGATTTATTCGCAGGGGGGCGTGTCGCGCGAAAATTACGGTCGGGATCACCACCCGCGGTGCTTCACGATGTGGATGGCTGGCGGGGGCGTGAAGGGAGGGACGATCTACGGCGAGACGGACGATTTCAGCTACAACATCGTGAAGGACCCGGTGCATATCCACGATTTCCACGCCACCGTGCTGCACTTGCTGGGCTTCGATCACGAGCGGTTCACGTACCGCTACCAGGGGCTGGACCAGAAGCTGACCGGCGTGGAGCCGTGCCGGGTGGTGCAGGAGCTGATTGCGTGAGAAGCCGAGGAAAAGGCCTTACCGCGGAGAAATGCGGGAGAAGAGTCCGGAAAGTGAAAATTGAGTCGTGATGAGTGAGTCGTGCAAAATGAAGGAGTCGCCGCCCGGCTGCAGATCAGCTTCTCTGTCACTTTGCACTCATCACTACTCAAAACTTACTTTTCACTTTCCTCAATCTTCTGCGGCGTATTCTCCGCGTCCTCTGCATCCCCTCCAGAAGTCCGGCTCAGCGAGTGGCGTCCAGAAACGCCGCCGGTGCGTGGTCCAGAAAGGCGGCCCAGAACGTCTCATCGCCAGCTTCACCGGCGGAAGGACTCAGCCGCGGCGGATGGAATTTCAGTTCCTTCAGGCCGGCGGCGGAAAATGCTTTCTCGTGCGTCGGGCGGCTCAAATAGTAGTTATCAATCGTGAAGGACCGGTCGGGGAGGAAGATGGTCCAGGTGATCGTGTCCCCTTCGGCGATCGGCTCCGGGGCCGTGCGGACGAAGCCATGCGGACGCGTTTTCTCGACGTCGCTCGGCGGGTTCTCGAAGTCGTTGTTGATCGTGCAGAACCGACCGCCGGGCTTGAGGTGACGCGCAATCGACTGGCACATTTCCAGCAGCTCGTCAGGCGTCCGCGCATAGTTGAGCAACCAGCCCGCGACGACCAGGTCGAACTGTTCTTCAAGCACCAGGTCTTTGACATCCGAAACGAGGTACTCGATCCCCTGGCCCGCGGACTGTTCCTGACTTCGCGCCAGATCGATCATCGCCTGTGAAATGTCGACGCCGACCACCCGTCGCGCGTCGCGGGCCTTCAGTTCTCGCGAGAGAAAGCCCTCGCCGCAGGCGAGATCGAGGACCGACTTGCCTCTGACGTCGCCGATCAGTTCGAACAGCGTGAACTGCTCGACGTGAATCCGCCACGGCGCCTGCTTGGCCTGTTTGTATTCCTGCGAAATCCGGTCGTAGTCGGTGGTCATGAGTGGTTCCTTTGTCGGGAAAGCTCGATCACTCGCCGCGAGCGGCTCCACAAGCGTACCACACGAATCGGGCTCGGCCGTTTACGCTTCTCCACCGAGTCCGGCGCTGACGCGGAACATGTGCCCGTCGGGATGGCGAAGATGAAATTCTCGGACGCCCCACGGTTTGTCCGCGGGGGGACAGCTCACGGTCATCCCGTGCTCGACGGCGGTCTGATGCAGGGCGTCGAGATCCGCCGGGGATTCCATCCACCAGCTCATCCAGACGCCGTCAGTCATGTCGTCGCCGGGAAAGCGGGGGAGGATCGTTCCCCGCGACCCCTGGCCGCCGTGGCAGAGAAAGATCGTGGCGTGATATGAGCAGACGCTGCCGAAGCTGGCCGGGCCGTTTTCGTTGGCGGCGAGGGCGTGCGCGCCGCTGCCGATCATGCCTCCCTGATTCCAACTGAAGCCGCGGTTCCAACCGAGCGTTTCAAACCAAGCGAAGCTGTCGCCAATGCTGGAGACGTTGAGGACCGGAGTCACGCTCTGCACACCCATCGGTCGTTCCTCATTCTGTCGGGGAAAATACCGCGGTGCGCCGGCCGCGATTCAGAGATCCGTCAGCGGCTTCCGCTGCCACAGCCCGCGGTAGATCGTCGCACCGTCCAGCAGCCGCCGGCGGTGGAAGCTGGTCAGATAGTCCATGTCGTGCTCGGGCTCGTGCCAGTCGGGAGGTTCGAGCGTCACGAACTGGGGATGATGGTTCATCAGGCCCGCGATGACGTCAAAGTATTCGCCGACGTCGGTCCAGGAATGGACGAAACCGTCCGGCTTGACGACGACAGACAGCAGGTCGGCGAACTCCTCATTGAACAGCCGGCGGCGCCGGTGTTTCTTCTTCCACCACGGATCGGGGAAGTAGACGTGGGCCGCATCGACCGAATGGGGCGCAACTCGCATCCGCAAAAAATCGCGGGCGTCGCCGCCGATGACGCGAGAGTTGGGCAGATCCCGTTTCAGCAGCCGACGCGCCGTCCGGCGGCCTTCGGTGAAATCGACCTCCAGGCCCAGGTAGTTGGTCTCGGGATGGGCGACGCTGGTGTTGAACAGGAACAATCCCCGCCCGCAGCCGATGTCGAGTTCGACGGGATTGTCGTTGCCGAAGAACTTGGCCCAGTTGACGATCTCCGTGACATCGTCAACGGTCCGAAAGAACGGAAAGAGATCGCGGAGTTTGTCAGTCGTCAGTCGTCCGTGGTCCGTGGGCATGGAAACGTATTCTGAAGCAATTGAGGTGTTGCAGCTACAGGCTGAACGAGGGCGTCGCGGCGATCATCCAGGAGGGCACTTGCCACTGACGACTGACCCCCGTCAGTCAATCCCCTCTTCGCGGGCGCGTTCCCGGTGGATCGGGACGCCGATCATGCATCCGCTGAAGACCATTTTTTCGCCGACGAAGCCCTGGAAATTAAACTCGGCCCGGCGTCCGGCGCGGAGACGGGTGAGCTGGGCCATGATCACCAGACGATCCCCCGGAAAGACCGGGTTGCGGAAGCGGACGTCGTCCATGCCGCCGAAGCCGAGAAAATCGCCTTCGAGCAGGTCGAACTTGCGGGCGTAGAAGCCGGCGAGCTGAGCGGCGCATTCGCAGAGCACGACACCCGGCATGAGCGGGAAGTCGGGCATATGGCCGCGAATCCAGAACTCCTTGTCGGTGACGTCTTTATAGCCGACGATGCCGTGGTTTTCGCGATCGACGTAGAGGATGGCTGTGAGCTGCTCCATCTCGAACCGCTGAGGATTGACCTTGCGGATCTCCTCGATCGGATAGAGCGGCTTGTCGAAATCGAGCACGTCGAAGCTGTAAATGGTCTGGGGAGGCATTTCCGTTCCTCGTAGGTCCGGCCGGGCGGTCGCCAGCCGCGGGCCGTCGGGGCAAACCCCCGAAAAGCTGCAAAGGATTCAGGCGGCGGCAGTTTAGCTGGATTTACCGCAATCCCGCAACTGCGACCCGGCGGTCGCCGGGAGGCCGTCCGACGGGGAATAGATTCGCCGGGAGTCGTTGCGAGGGAGGGAGTTACGCTCCCTTCAGCTCGGCGGTTTTCTCCTTGAGCGTCGCGACCTGCTTCTCAATCGCTTTGCGGACGCTGTCCAGCTTGTTGAGAATCTTCCCGCTGTGGCCTTCAATCGTCTTCGTCCAGCCGATCATTTCGTCGAGAGAATTGATCTGCTTCTCGATATCCAGAATGGCGATTTCCATAGCGACCACATCGGCGGTCTGGGCCTCGTTCTGCTTCTGCTGCTGGACAACCAGGGCGCGGGCCAGCGTCAGCCCGGTCCGCAAGTAGAGGTCGCTGGACTCATCGTCGAGATCCCAGATCACGAAGACATCCATGCCCCGGCGGAAGAGTGGTTCCAGCCCGGCAGGAGCTGTTCGGCGGGAGAATACGAACAGGCCGACCTGCGCGTCGCGGTTGTCCCGCGCCTTCGCCAACTCCTCGACGGCTTCGGTGAGCTGATAGCCAGCTTTCTCCTTGGCTTCCATGACGATCCGGCCCCCCGGAGCGACCGTGTCCGGTCCCAGCGTGATCACGGCGTCGCCGACTTTGCAGTTCTTGATCCGCCCGGTCGAACTGCCGGTCGCCTCGGCGAGATCTCCCGTTTTTTGCGATTCCAGCACCAGGAGCTGGATGACTTCTTCTTCGAATTCCAGCCCGTGGCGGGTGGATTTCCCCGCTTCCTTCTTGCGGACAATCATTTCCTGAAGGGAGAGTTTGATTTCTTCCTGGAAGACCTGGTTGGTCTTCCGCTGCCCTTCCATCAGGGCCAGCAGTTCCCGTTTGAGGCGGGCGAGCGCAGACGTTTCCTCGTCGAGCGACAGGTGGCTCTCGATCGTGGCGTTCGTGTTTTCCAGCATCTTCTTCAGACGGGACAGCGCGGAAGTGTCCTGGTCCAGCGAGAATTCATTGGTAATCGTCCGCTGAGCCCGCTCGACGTTGGCGACGAGCCGGCTGAGGGCCGAGTTTTCCTCGTCGAGCGAAAACTGCTTGACGACTTCGTCAATTCGAGTCTGCAGATCCTCGGTCAGGTTTCCCTGGCGTTCGGTCAGTTCGGCGATGAACCGGAAGAGGGCCCCCTCTTTATTGTCGAGCGAAAACTGCTTCAGCACGTGGTCGCGCTGACTGAGGAGCTGCTCGTCGAGGACGCCGCGCAGTGCGCCGAGCAGCCCCTGGGACTGATCGGGATTGAGCCATTTCAGCAGCTCGCTGTCGTCACCGAAGTGCCGCGACAGCGTCCGGGACAGCTCCGAGTCGTCCTGCCCCAGTTGCCTGCGCAACACCTGTTCGAGTTCGCCGTCTTTCTTAACAAGTCTCTCGACGCGATCCTGAAACCGGCCGCTCTGCGGATCGAAGTAGTCTTTAAGGGTATGCGATACGCGATCGTGGACGACCTTCGTATGGTCTTCCAGTCGGACCTGCAGCAGACCGAGCAGGCGGTCCCCTTCCCGGCGGACCGTTTCACCGTCGAGTTGGCCGCGGGCCTGTCGCAGAGCCAGGACGCCGATCCGGAGTGCCTTGAGGGCGAAATCCTCGCGATCTCGACCGGCGGCGAAGGCTTCCAGTTCCGCGACGGTTTCCGGATCGTGAACCGCCAGCTCCAGCCGCAGCGTCGCGGATCCGTTCGAAGCAGGACGCGGTTCGTCCGGCGGAAGCGTCTGCCGGGCGACGGAATTGGGCGTGGTCGGGATCTGCGGCGACATGGGCGGGGGACCTTGAAATGTGAGTCGCGGTGATCAGAATCCGGGGCTTCGCAACGACGCTCCGGCCCTGGCCGCCCGTTGACCAATGCAGCGAGAGCCGGTCAGTCGCTACTTCGACGTCGGCGCCGGATCGAAGACATCGACCTGATTATGCATCGTATAGAGCCGGAAACCGTCACCGACCGGAATCAGCAGACCGCTGGATCTGTTCTCGGAGATCGGGCGCAGCGGATTGGCGGCGTATTTTTCCCAGCGGACGAGGTCGTCGGAGCCCGCCAGGCCCGTCGCCCACAGGCTTGGCTGACCGGGCTGGGGGGGCTTCCTGGCTCCGTGAATCACGGCGTAATACCGGCCCTTGTACTTCAGAACCTGATTCATCGCGATCAGGTCTTGGTCGAATTCGTCCGGGCCGGGGCTCATGACCGGTTCGTCCTGAAGGTTGGTCCAGACTTTCAGATCTCGCGAGCGGGCCAGCCAGATCCCGGCATCGCGGCGTTCGTAGAACAGATTCCAGACGCCGTTTTCGTGCCAGACGGTGGGCGTCCCGTAGGGTCCCTCCGGAATGGGGGAGCCGTCCGTAAGGCGAACGTCGAGCGTTCCAGCACGAGTCCAGTGGACGCCATCGGGAGAGGTCAATCGCTGGGCCTGATCCTGAAAACCCTCAGCGAACATATGGTAGACGCCGTCAACCCGGAGGACGCACATGTCTTCGACCCAGGCCTCCTGGTAGACGGGAGCGTCTCCCGACCTGGTCCAATGAAGACCGTCGTTCGAAGTCGCGTATCCGAGTGACTTGACTCCTTCGCGCGTCCCGTCGTAGCCGGTGTACCAGAGCTGCCAGCGGTCGCCGTCGCGGAGGATCCAGCCCCGCTCCCGGATCTTGACATCCCAGTGTCCGGGACCGCTGGCGGTGAAAATCGGATTCCCGGGTCGCGGCTGCCAGTGAGTCAGCTCCGGCGGAAAATCGCCAGCGGGGGCCGACGCAGTCAGCCCGACAAGCAGGAGGCCGAAACAAACAAATCCACGGAGCGACATATGTCTAAGCATCCTGCAGACTCCCGAGGCGAGTTCCTGATGTTGTCCACTGTGGCGGGGACGTGGCATCGCGTCAATTGTGAGTGGGGGGGCGAGTGTTGCGAAACCGTCCGACCCTCGCACGCAATTCGCTGAAAAAAGAGACACGTCGGTGTTTGGTGTTGACAATTGGAGGCGGGACGCAAAACATAGTTCTGCACACCTGATTTCACCCATCCAGAATCCTCCATGCGTCCGGACGCCGGCAACCGACAGCCATGTCGGAAAAAAGCTCCCTCGGACACCCCTCCCGAATCCTGATTTCCCGCAGACCGTTTTTCTTGCAGCTCGGCAATGCCGTACAGCTTGGTGGTTTCTGGTGAGTGGAGTTCCGCAATCGTTGGCGATTGTGACTTGTCCGGACGGCGTCGTCATCGGCGTGGTCGGCGGTATCGGCAGCGGGAAGAGCTCGGTGGTGCGATGGGTCGCCCAGCGGTTCCCTGTGGCGGTGCTCGATGCCGACTCCATCGGGCATGAGGTCTTGTTATCAACGGAAATCAAGCAGCAGTTACGCCAGCGGTTCGGCGAGGAGATTTTTGACGTCGAGGGAGAGATTGATCGCAAGACGCTCGCCCGAAAGGTCTTCGGCGATGCTCCCCAGTTCCTGGCCGCCCGCCGACAATTGGAACGAATTGTGCACCCGGAAATCCGACGACGGATTCAGACCGGAGTTTATACGACGGAGGGACATCCCGGCAGCGGAGTCGTCCTGCTGGATGCCGCGATCCTGCTGGAAGCCGGCTGGAGAGATCTGTGTCGCTGGGTGGTATTGATTGACTGTCCCCGAGCGGTCCGGCTGGCCCGAGTGCTGGAGCATCGCGGATGGTCAGAGGACGAACTGGATCGGCGCGAACGGTGCCAGTGGCCGCTGGCCGAGAAACGCCGGCTGGCTGATGTGATTATCGATAACTCCGGCGAGCTGGCCGTCGCCGGAGAGCAGCTTGCAGCGGTGGTCCGTCGATGCCTGGCGTTCAAGCCGGGGCGAGGCATCCTGCAAGCGGACGAGACTTTGAGTCTGACGGAGCGGCAACGCCGGCCGTCGGACACGACGCGATGACGAGAATCTGTTACTGTCGGAATCCTGCCTGAAGCTCCATTCCCAATTCTGCTCTGCATGAATCCCGGCGGTTGCCGTGCCAAGGAACGGTTCCCCACAGCCCCGCCGGTTCAGCATCTCCGCCTGACTCCGAGAGTTTTTCCCATTATGAAACCTCGCCCTTCCATCACCTCCCGCCTGAATCCTTCGTCTCCCATGGGATCGCAAGCCTCACTGGGGTCTCAACCCGCCGCTCCCGGCGGCTGGGACGCCGACGAGTTGCTCGACCCGCCCCCCCCTCCCGCGGTCAACACCTCGGAGCTGCCCGATCCTGATGAGGACGAAGACGACGACGCGGTGAATTTTCCCGCGGACGAGCGGTACGAGGAGATCAAGCGGGGCGACACCGATATCCATATCGCCGAGCTGCAACGGCTGACGATGAAAGATCTCATCGTCCTGGCCCGCAAGGAAGGGGTCACCGACTACACCGGTCTGAAGAAACAGGATCTGATTTTCAAGATCCTGAAAGAACGGACCAAGATGAACGGGCTGATGTTCGGCGAAGGAACGCTGGAGATCCTGCCGGACGGCTTCGGCTTCCTCCGCAGCCCCGACTATCACTACCTCCCGTGCCCCGACGACATCTACGTTTCTCCCAGCCAGATCCGACGATTTGGGCTGCGGACGGGAGCGACCGTCGCCGGGCAGATCCGCCCGCCGAAAGAAAACGAGCGTTACTTCGCTCTGCTGCGAGTGGAGGCCATCAGCGGCCAGGATCCGAATCTGCTGACCGAGAAAGTTTCGTTCGACGACCTGACGCCGTTGCACCCGGAGCGCCGATTGCGACTGTCGACCGACGGGGCCGACCTGAGCACGCGGGTCGTCGACATGATCGCGCCGATCGGCATGGGCCAGCGCGGTCTGATCGTCTCCCCCCCCAAGGCCGGCAAGACGATTCTGCTGCAGCGGCTGGCGAAGGCCGTGCTGGCCAACGAGCCCGACGTCTATGTGATCGTCCTGCTGATTGACGAGCGCCCGGAAGAGGTCACGGACATGGAGCGGCAGGTGAAGGGCCGGATGTGCGAGGTGATCTCCAGCACGTTCGACGAGCCGCCGAGCCGCCATATTCAAGTTTCGGAAATGGTGATCGAGAAGGCCAAGCGGATGGTCGAATACGGCCAGCACGTGGTGATCTTCCTCGATTCGATCACCCGCCTGGCCCGCGCCTGGAATGCGGAAGTCCCTCACTCGGGCAAAATTCTGACCGGCGGCGTCGACGCCAACGCGCTGCAGCACCCCAAGCGGTTCTTCGGTGCCGCCCGGAACGTGGAAGAAGGGGGCAGCCTGACGATCGTGGCGACGGCCCTCGTCGACACCGGCAGCAAGATGGACGACGTGATTTTCGAAGAGTTCAAGGGAACCGGCAATACCGAGCTGCATCTCGACCGCCGGATGGTCGAAAAACGGATCTGGCCGGCGATCGACGTCAACCGGTCGGGCACCCGCCGCGAAGAGCTGCTGATGTCCGAAGACGAGCTGCGCAAGGTCTGGGTCCTCCGCCGGGTGCTGAACGATATGAACCCGGTCGAGGCGATGGAGCTGCTGACGAACCGGATGCGGCGGACCAAGACCAACGACGAATTCCTGATGAGCATGAATCTCGGCTGATACCGACGAAATTCCTGAGTGAAGCAACGACTGAGCAGTCTTCGGAGCGGACAGTGCAGACATTTGAAGGCAACCTGCTGACCGGCGACGACCAGTTCGCCATTGTGGTCTCGCGGTTCAACGAACTGGTGACCGAGCGACTGCTCGCCGGGGCGGTCGACACGGCCCGCCGGCACGGCCTGGCGGACGATCGCATCACTGTCGTGCGGGCGCCAGGCTCGTTCGAGCTGCCGATCGTCGCTCAGCGGCTGGCCCAGTCGGGAAAATTCACGGCGGTGATCTGTCTGGGAGCCGTGATCCAGGGGGAAACGACGCACCACGAGTACATCAATCACCAGGTGGCGGCGGGGCTGCAGCAGACCGCACTGGAAACTGGCGTTCCCGTCGCCTTTGGCGTGCTGACCTGCCAGTCGATGGATCAGGCGCTCGATCGCGCCGGCGGGAAAGCCGGCAATAAAGGCGTCGAAGCGACGCTGGCGGCGATCGAAACCGTCAACGTGCTCCGAGCGCTGGCGGCGGCGGGAATCTGAGCCGGATGTCGTACGGCGGGATGTTGCCGCTGCGCCGATCCGCCGATGGAGAATGACGCATCTGTTTCGCAGTCGACTTCGGCGGATCGATGCTAGAATGTTGTCGTCCGGGAAGGGTGTCCCGGCGTTTGTTCCTTGAGAATGTGTTGCCCTCCTATGTCGTCCCGCCGCCACAAGGCCCGCGAAATCGTTTTGCAGATGCTCTACCAGAAGGATCTCAATCCCGAGGTCGGCATTGACACCATTCGTCAGATGATCCAGGACGATCTCCGCGACGAGCACCTGAGTCGGTTCGCCTGGAGCCTCTTTGCGGGGGTTATGGAGTTCCGGCTGGCGCTCGACAAGCGGATCGAAGAGGCGGCCTCCAACTGGTCGCTCAGCCGGATGGCGCCGACCGACCGCAACGTGCTCCGACTGGGCGGTTTTGAGCTGCTGCACACCGACACGCCGCCGCGCGTCGTCATCGATGAGGCGCTGGAGCTGGCCAAGAGCTTCGGCGGGCCGCAGTCGGGAGCGTTCGTCAACGGCATCCTGGATAAGCTGATTCCGTTCTCGAAGCGCGAGAGCCGGACCGCCACCGGCCCGCAGGCCGAAACGGCCGCCGATCTGGGACTCGACACCGATCACGGCGACGAGTTGCCGGCCGAGGATCTCGTTAGCGACCTGCCGGACGGTTCGGAAGCGGACGAAATCGACGCCGACATCCCCGAGGACGAAGTTCGCAATATCGACGAGGCCTGAACGCTGCGCGGCGTGTGCCCGGAAGTCATTTCCAAACGGCGTCGGGTGGCTGGAGCTGAACCGAAGGGATGCTCCAGTCACGATACGAGCAGCAAAATTCCGGCGCATCGCGAAGTCGCTCCTGTCCCGGCCACCAGCCTCGCTGATCGCGAGCGTTGTGCGACATCCGGCGACGTTCTCAACGCTCGACGCTCAACGCCTCCCGCAGCTCAGCCAGCGGCAGCTTGAACGTCTCGGCCACAGCCCGATTCGTCACCCGTCCCCCGTGCATATTGACGGCATGGGCGAAGCCGGGATCGGCGGCGCAGACCGCCGCAAGCCCCTGGCCGGCCAGTCGCAGCGCGTAAGGGAGCGTGACGTTGCACAAGGCGTACGTGCTCGTTCGGCCGACGGCGCCCGGCATATTCGTCACGCAGTAGTGCACGATGCCGTCGATCACATACGTCGGAGACGAGTGAGTCGTCGGCCGGGTCGTTTCGATGCAGCCTCCCTGGTCGACGGCGACGTCGATGATCACCGCACCGGGTTTCATCAGCTTCAAGTCTTCGCGCGACACGAGACGCGGCGCTCGCGCACCTTCGACCAGCACGGCGCCGATCACTAGATCCGCCAGTCGGAGCTGCTCACGGATATTGTGCCGGTCGCTGAAAATCGTATTCACGTTCGGCGGCATGATGTCTTCGAGGTAACGCAGCCGGTCGACGTTGACGTCGAGAATGACGACGTCTGCCTGGAATCCGGCGGCGATCCGGGCCGCATTCTTCCCCACGACGCCGCCGCCGAGGATGGTGATATGCGCCGGCGCCACCCCCGGAACCCCGGCCAGCAGAATCCCCCGGCCGAGCTGCGGCCGTTCGAGATACTTCGCCCCCTCCTGAATGCTCATTCGCCCGGCAATTTCGCTCATCGGCGTCAGGCACGGCAGGTCGCCCTTGGCGCCCCGCAGCGTCTCGTACGCCACGGCGGAGATCCCCGTCGCCAGGACATTGCGGGTCAGTTCCTCGCTGGCGGCGAAGTGGAAATAGGTAAAGACGATCTGGCCGGATCGCATCAGCAGCCACTCGGCCTGCTGGGGTTCTTTGACCTTGATCACCAGGTCCGCCGCCGACCAGATTTCTTCCGCCGCCGGAACGATCGTGGCCCCGGCTTCCGCGTAGGCGTCGTCCGGCAGCCCGCTTCCCAGGCCCGCGCCCGCTTCAACCAGCACCGTGTGACCGGCCCGCGTCAGTTCCTCAGCGCCGATCGGCAGCAGGGCGACGCGGTATTCGTCGGGCTTGATCTCTTTCGGAACGCCGATGCGCATGGGGGCTCCTCCGTGATGTCACCGGCCGACTGGCCGAGTCCAGGTTCGCTCTCCTTGAACATAGCCGAGCCACTGCGGGTTCGCCAGAGAGGACAAGACCTCCCGAATCCGTCATCAATAGCGCACCGACGACCGCGGACGAAAGTTTCCGAGTCGCCGCAGTTCGCCGCCATCCAGCCAGATCCAGCCGCACTCGATGCAGGTATCGATGACGGCGTTTCCACCGCCGCCGTACGGATGCGTTTCCATCGGACGATCGCAGCCGGGACATTGACACGTGCGATGCAATTCCGAGGGATCAAGTGGCGCTGGAGGTTCGGCTGGATCGTTCGACTTCTGACGCAATTGCTGCAGAACCGGAAAGAAATCCTCCTGCGCAATGAGCAATCCGGAGCAGAGACCGCAGAGTTCGATCGGGACGCTTCCCACCGAACCGCCCCGCAGCCCCTCGCGACAACGGGGGCAGGTCCATTCCCCTGGCTCAGAGGAAACGTCGATCAGATCGAACTCGGCCGTCGGAGCCGACGTGCGACAATGCGCACAGAAATAGCCCGACCGTTCGGCCGACCATTCCAGCGGAGCACCGCAATTGGAGCAGTTCATTAAGGTTTTCCCGGACTACGCAAGTCCGCGATCGCGGGCTCAGACCGCGACGTCAGACTTTTCCAAGGATAGAATAGGTCGGAAATCCGCCTCAGGACGGTGTTTTTTTTGCGGGCAACTGCCGGGAGACTGACGACGTGATGCAGCTTTGGGGACAGGCGGAAATTGACGCAGCGCAGGTTCTGATTGAACTGGCGCTGGTTGAGGACCTCAACGGTGGACAGGACCTGACCTGCAGCGCGCTGATCGAACCCGACGAGCGAGCCGCGGTGCAGGTCGTCGCCCGGCGACACGGCGTGCTGGCCGGCGAACCGCTCGGCCGGATGGTGTTCGCGATGCTTGATCCCGGCGTCACCTGGGCGGCGGAATGTCAGGACGGCAATATTCTGCAACCGGGTTCGATCGTGGCAACCGTCTCCGGTCGCCTGTCCTCGCTGCTGACCGGCGAGCGGACCATGCTCAATTTTCTGACGCACCTGAGCGGGATCGCCTCGCTGACAAGAACGTTCGTCGATGCGGCCGCAGGAACGCGAGCACAGATTCTCGACACACGCAAAACGCTGCCCGGCTGGCGGGCGCTGCAGAAATACGCCGTCCGCTGCGGCGGCGGCACGAACCACCGGATGGGGCTGTACGACGGCGTGCTGATCAAGGACAACCACCTCGCCGCCTGGACCGAGGGCCGCACCATTGCCGAGGCGGTCGAGACGGCTCGTCGGCGATCTCCGACGGGGATTGGCATCGAAATCGAAGTCGATACTCTGGATCAGCTCGCCGATGTTCTGTGCGGCCGGCCCGAAATCGTGCTGCTCGATAACATGAGTCCGGCTCAACTCCGTGCTGCCGTCAAACTGCGGGACGCTCAGGCGCCCGGCGTCCTCTTGGAGGCCTCCGGGGGAATCACGCTGGAGACCGTCGCCGAAATTGCGCGGACAGGTGTCGAGCGGATCAGCATCGGCGGCCTGACGCACTCCGCCCCTGCACTCGATCTGGCCTTCGACTGGAAGGGACGCATGGCGGCCGTCTGAACGAACGTCAGCGCAGTCAGCGGTCGCACAGCAGAAGATTCCGTGCGAAATGTCAATCTCCGTCGTGATCGGCACGAGTTTCATGACTCGGCCGACGTCGCGCGCATCTCGTTTGCCTCAGATTCGGGAGACGCGGCCCGTCCTTGACTGAACGAGTTCGCGAGGCAATGCTGCAGCGCTCCCGATCAATCCCCTCTCACCGATTCAGCGACGCTTCCAACTCCAACCTGCGTTCCTGTGTTTGCGTCCAAGGCCGTCGGCGCGCCTGACGCTCGCGCATTGCAATATCCTCCTGCGGCGCCTCGTTTCGCACGGCTGTCGTGGAACGGGGACGATCGACGCGACGCCCTGGCGCCTCCTCGCGCAGATGAACTTTCGTCACCTCCATCTGAGTCCCCAAACACCATGACGCGCGCCGCCGCGGATTTCGAACGCAGTGCAGGCCGGACCATCGTCCTTGGCGATATTCACGGCTGCGTCCATGCTCTCGACGCCCTGTTGAAGGAAATCCGACCGACCTCCAACGATCTGATCATCTCCCTCGGGGATTTCATTGATTCCGGGCGCGAGACTTCCGACGTCGTGCGGCGGCTGATTGCTCTGGAGCAGGAGTGCCGTTTCGTCGCGATTCTGGGGAACCACGAGGAAATGCTGCTCGCAGCCCTGACCAGCGAGCGACTGAAGCAGACGTGGCTGATGTGCGGCGGCATCCCGACGTTGAACTCATATCGTTTCTGCGGAGACATCGACGTCATTCCTGACGAGCATCTGGAATTCATCCGACGGTGCCGCCCGTTCTATGAAACTCCGACCCACATTTTCCTGCACGCCAACTACCTGGCGGATGTGGCGCTCGCAGACCAGCCGGAGCACGTGCTGCGCTGGTCCTTGTTTGAGGAACCTTATCCCGAGCCGCACTGTTCGGGAAAAACAGCGGTCATCGGACACACTGAGCAGCGCGACGGAGAGATTCTGGATCTCGGACATGTGCTTTGCATTGATACGAGTTGCCACAACTACGGTTGGCTGACGGCCCTGGACGTGGAGGCCGGAACGGTCTGGCAGGCCAGCCGATGGGGCGCAGTCCGCGAAGGCGAAAGCCTCGGCGGACTGGAACAAGCCCGTCGAATCCTCCACTCGCGCACGGGCGTGCCCGGATCTGACCAGACAGAGCCGTCGATCGGCGAGTGAACCCTCAGACTGCGCCGTCATCGCGTGTGGTCGCTCGTGCAGTCCTCCCGTTCGATTGCGTCGCAACTTCAGTTGCCGCAAGAACTTCTCATTTCAGAAAGTTCGTGAACCACAACCGCCTGACCAGCGTTAGAATTGATGCAGGCCCTTTGAAGTCTGCGATTTGACACAGTTGGAAAGGGAACGAGAATGCTCCTCAACGTACTGTCGCGAGGCGTGGTGCTGACGGATTCGATGCGGGCTGCCGTGCAGCGCAAGTTGGACTTCGCGCTGGATCGGTTCGGCGATCAGCTCGAACGCGTCGAAGTCACGATCGAGGACTTGAACGGACCGCGAGGCGGAGTCGATAAAAAAGTCCAACTCCTGATGAGCGGCCCGGTTCGCCGGGGCGTGGTGATCGAAGAACGGGGCGATAACGTGATGGCGGTCCTGTCGTCCGCCGCTGACCGCGCGTCTCAGGTTCTCGGCCGGATCATGGAACGGCGGAATCGGCTGGCTCATCGGTCGTAGTCGACCGATGCCGGCCGCTTTTTCGACGCCCGGACAGAAGTGCCCGGGCGTCTTTTCTTTCGAACAGCCATCCAAAGTGACGATCGCCAGGTTCGGCTGCTACACAACCAAAACGTTTCGTCCGCTCTCCACGGAGCTTGACTGAAGAAGAACTCATACGTCAGTCGGCGCAGAAGTCGCTATTGTAGGTTCGACGCGAGCTCGGCAGCTTCGAGTTGCCGCCCACACCGCAATACGGCAGTAGTGACTTTCCCGTTTACAGATTTGACCAGAGATTGTCGATGCAGCACAGGAGAGCGACTCTGACGGCAGCAGTCACCTGGAAATCTCCCGCGGGGTTACTGCTGTGCGGCCTGAGCCTTCTGGTTTTCGGCTGCTCGCGTTCCACTCCTGCTCCGGCGCCAACTCGACCCGCAGTCGCCAGCCGAGATCTCCTTGCTACGTTTGAGAGCCCGTTCGAAAACGTGCGGCCAGGCGTCGCCTATCTCGGCAGCGAAGCCTGCCGCAAGTGCCATGAGGGACATGCGGATTCCTATCATGCCACTGGCATGGGGCGGTCTATGAGTCCCGTCGATCCGGACAGTGCTCCCCCGGACGGTATGTTCGACCATGCTGCCTCCCGGCGGCGCTACCAGGTGCTGCGACGGGATGGAAAGCTGTGGCATCGCGAACTGAAGTTGACCGATAGTCCTGAGGAAATCGTCCTGGCGGAGTTTCCGGTGACCTGGGCCGTCGGCTCCGGCCGGCATGCGCTGACCTACGCCGCCGAAGTGGACGGATTCCTCGTGGAATCGCCCATCACGTGGTATGCGTCAACGAAATCCTGGGGCATGTCCCCCGGCTACGACCTGCCCGAGCATTTCGGGTTTCAACGGGAGATCGGCGAAGGCTGCCTCGACTGCCACGCGGGTCGAGCCGTCGCGGTCGACCGCAGTCTGCACCGGATGCAGATCCTGGAAGACACGATCGGCTGCGAACGCTGTCATGGCCCCGGAGAACTTCACGCGGCCCGCCATCGCCAGTCCGAGGCCGCAAAAATTGCGGAGCTTACCGCGACGATGGACCCGACGATCGTCAATCCCGCTCACCTGTCGCGAGACCTCGCCGAAGCCATCTGCCAGCAATGTCATCTGCGCAGCCAGGCCTCGGTCATTGCACGCGGGAAGAAGCTGTCGGACTTCCGACCCGGCCTGCCGCTGCAGGCCTTCCGTGAAGATTACGTCCTGCAGACGCCGGACCTCTCGCTGACGGTCGTCGGTCACGTCGAACAACTCCATCTGAGCCGCTGCTACCAGGAGTCGCCGGAGCTGTCGTGTCACACCTGTCATGACCCTCACGTTGAGCCGGATTCCTCCACTGCGACCCAGATTCAGAATCAGCATTGCGCGAAATGCCACGACGCCGGCGACTGTCATGTCGATCTCCGGGAGCGAGAAGTCGCCAGCCCGTCGAACGACTGCGTGCAGTGCCATATGCCGAAGGCCCCCACAGAGGTGCCCCACCTCGCGTTCACGCACCATCGAATCGGCATACATCGCGCCGGGGACCGTCGACCGACCGATCCCCGGCAGGTTCCACAGGGGCTCGCCGAGTTGCGACCGTTCCACGCAACGACGGGGATTTCCGAGGCGGACCAGCAGCGATCTCTGGGCCTGGCGTACGTGGAAGCGGGGTCGCGCCAGGAAGCTCCCGACGTCGCCAACGCCTTCCGCGAGCGGGCATGGCGCATTCTGCGGACGGTCCGCGCCAATGGTCCGGCCGATTCCGCCGTGGAAACGGCTCTCGCCCGGCTGGCGTTCGAATTGCAGTCGGCCCCGGTCGAGCCGTTTGCCCGCGCGGCGTTGAGCGATCCGGAACTTTCCGGCAAAGATCGCTGCAACGTGCTGTTTCTGTTGGCCGAAGCTGCCATGCAGCGTCGCGACGACCGAGCCGCCCTGCCATTTGCGGAGGAACTGACGCAGCTCCGCCGTCACCCGCGGGACTGGCTGATGCTGGCGGACTGCCGGAATCATACGGGGGGAGACGGCATTCCCGCTCTGGAAATGGCCGTCGCCATCAACCCGGGACTGGTCAACGTCCGACGCTTTCTGATCCAGCATTACACGGCGACCGGGAAGCCGGTCGAAGCCGCGCGTCACCAGCAGCGGTTCGACCCCTGAAGGCCATCCGCCTTCCAGGTTCCGGCTTTGCCCGCACTCAATCGGCCAGCGGCATCACTTCGACCTTGCGGATGTTAACCCGGCTGCCGGGATCGTGCTGCTGGAAGGCGAAGTGCCCCTGCTTGAACGTCAACGCGAAGTCGAGGTACTCGTACAGCTCGTTGCCGTCGACAATCACCTTGATCCGCGTCATCTTGCGCCCGCGCCAGACGTCGTCGCGCACTTCCAGTTCGTACGTGAACCAGGTATCGGGCTTCACGAGCTCCTTGTAGACATGACACAGCCCGTAGATCGATCCCGTCCGAATCGGATCCCGGTGCGTGCTGTCGATCTGGGCTTCATAGCCGTCGGTGAAGCCCGGTTTCGCCGTCGTCCGAAAGTAGAGCCCCGAGTTGCCGCCGTCGTTGATCTTGATCTCGGCCCGGTAGCGGAAATTCTTGTACGG
Source organism: Planctellipticum variicoloris (assembly GCF_030622045.1). NCBI lineage: Bacteria > Pseudomonadati > Planctomycetota > Planctomycetia > Planctomycetales > Planctomycetaceae > Planctellipticum > Planctellipticum variicoloris. The sequence continues at coordinate 1,588,442 of NZ_CP130886.1, forward strand.
CCCCTTCGTGCAGACGAGCATCGACGCCGGTCCCGACCCGCAGATCGCGCCGTCCTGAACCTCCCACAGGCTCGCCTCCTGGCCAACCTTCTCCCACCCGTCGAGCGACTTGCCGTCGAACAGCGGAATCCACGCGGCGTCCTCCGCCGTCGCGGGGACGGCAACCGCCAGCAACATCAGCACGGCGGCGCCGACAACGAAATGAGATTTCCAAGTGCGCATCGGTGGTTCCCAGAAAAGTCAGGAGTGATCGATCCGCGGCGATTATTGCAGCGCGACCGCCTAGAACGCCAGTTGCACGTCCAGCGCGACGTGCTGTCTGCCATTCGCTGACCCTCCCGACAGGCGAAGCCCCGTCAGGTCGCTGCCGATGGCCGGCGGCGGACAAGGGGAGAGATTCCACAACGGCGCAGCCGGGCCACTTGCTGCACCAACCCCGCGCACATCGCCCGCAATACTGGCGGCGGACAGCGCCCCGAGCCTGCGCCTCGGCCGCCGAGATCGCTCGGCATGCAGTTTGCGAACCTCTCGGGACGCCCAGCCCCTTGAGAGCATTCAACATGGTCGAAGCCTGTGACTTTCTCGTCAAAGCGCTCGGCCCCCGTCGGGTCGATTCCCCGATGGCTCCGTTGCTCGCCGTGCGGAAGCAGTCGATCCACAACGTCGACGAAACCGACCGCGTCCTGTTCGACGACATTGCCTCCGCCGCCATTACGCGAGGTGTGACCGCCAGCGAACTGCCGGGATTCGAACCGGCCGGGCCGCGCAAGAAGATCGACTTCGATCCCTCGAAGACGCGGGCGGGGATCGTCACCTGCGGCGGTCTCTGCCCGGGCTTCAACGACGTGATCCGGGCGCTGGTTCTGGAGCTGAGCTTCCGCTACGGCGTCAAACGGATCTTCGGTTTTCGCAACGGCTACCAGGGGTTCATCGCCCGCCACGGTCACCCGGTGATGGAGCTGACTCCCGACCTGGTGAGCCATATTCACGAAGACGGCGGGACCCTGCTCGGAACCTCCCGCGGTCAGCAGGATTCCGTCGAAATCGTCGACTGCCTCGAACAACTGGGAATCAGCCAGTTGTTCGTGATCGGGGGCGACGGAACGCTGCGCGGCGCCCTGTCGATCAGCCAGGAAATCGCTTCCCGCGGCTTGAAGATCGCCGTTGTCGGCATTCCAAAGACGATCGACAACGACATCATGTATATCGACCAGAGCTTCGGATTTCAGACCGCCTTTTCGATGGCGACCGAGGCCATCCGGGCCGCCCATGCGGAAGCGGATTCGTCGCCGAACGGCGTCGGCCTGGTCAAGGTCATGGGACGGCATTCGGGGTTTATTGCGTGCTACGCCTCGCTGGCGAAGAGCGACGCGAATTTCGTGCTGATCCCCGAGGTGTCCTTCCGGCTCGATGGGCCGCAGGGTCTGCTGGCCGCGATCGAAGATCGGCTCAAGCGACGGGGCCATGCCGTGGTCGTCGTGGCGGAAGGGGCCGGACAGTCGCTGCTGGAACAATGCCCGAGAACGACCGACGCCTCCGGGAATGCACGACTGGGGGACATCGGGCTGCTGCTCAGGCAGAGAATCTGCGAGCATTTCGCCGCGACGGGGATCGACCTGAACCTGAAATACATCGATCCCAGCGACCTGATCCGCAGCGTTCCCGCGAATCCGTTCGACAGCGTCTATTGCCTGCGACTGGCGCATATCGCCGTGCATGCGACGATGAGCGGCTGGACTGAAATGGTCGTGGGGCGCTGGCACGGCCGATTCGTTCACGTGCCGATTCCACTCGCGATCCAGGAGCGGAATACCGTGGATCCAAACGGAGATCTCTGGATGTCGGTCCTTGAGTCGACGGGGCAGCCGGTATCGTTCGCTTGATCGGACGCCGGCGCAGGCCAAACGTGCTTCGGTTCACGGCGAAAGCAGGTGCAGGAGGCCGATCTGCACGAACGCCGTCGACTCCGGATACAGGTCGTGCTGCAGACGGTCTTCGATGCCGTTGCCGTCGTTGTCGGTCACGAAGTTGTAGACGGCCCCGAGCTCGTTGAAGAGCCGTGCGTGGAAGGGATTGGCGCCGCAGAGGTAACTCAACAGCTCGTGACAGCGGTGGCGGTAGCAGGCATCGCCGGTCGCGTTGTGCAGCTTGGCCAGCGCATGCAGCCAGTGGCCGTCAACGTAAAACGTGAAGCGCACGCGATGGTCGTCTCCCATGAAGTGCGTCATCCCCCGCCCCTTGCGAAAGCCGAAGTGGGGTGTCGGCAGAGCGCGTTCTGCGGAATCGGCCTTGGCCGCCATCCAGTCGTCGGCGGCGAATCTGGCAACTTTGAGCCACGCCTCGCGATGTGGATGCTGCGGCAGAACGCGAGCCCCGGTGGCAAGTGCGGCGATCGCCATCGCATCCTGATCCGGATAAGGAGTCCAGACGCCTGACGGCTGGACGGCGGCCACGCAGGCGTCCAGCGCGTCGCCGCAGGCATCGCGAAGAGTTCTGGGCGACTTCCCGTTTGCGAGCGACACCGGCAGATCGGGTGCGACTTCGCACGCGGCCAGCATGCCGAGCAGCAGGTAGCCGTGCTCGCCGGCGTCGCGCCAGAAAACGAGCCCCGGTTTGACCTCCCGTGCGTAGCCCTGCTGGACTGCATCGTGCAGGCAGAACTGCAAAGCCAGCGCAATGGCCTGGCGCGTCTGCGGCGCGAGCTTTCCATCTGGTTCGGCTTTGAGCGATTCCCCCAGCCCCCACACGGCCCGGCCATTGAAGACGCCCCCCTGACGGTGATCGCCAAACTCCGGATTCGCGAACCAGCCGGTCCCTTCGGTCAGCCATTCGCCCGTCGTAAACATGCCGTAGTGAAATGCGCCGGCGGTGTAGCGTTCCTGTCTGCCCGATTTCTCGCGCAGCGCGAAGTTCTTCGAACTGCGGTGCTGGAGAGCGAGCAGATTGGCCAGCGCCTCGCGGCTCAGTTCGTCGCGGCGATCGGCGACGGCGCGCCGCAGACCGCGTCGCATCTGGTAGAGCACGAGAATGTCCGCAAGATCGTTGGTGAACGTGTAGGGACGGAAGTTCCGGGGATCCCGGTTCGCGAGGTTGCCATCCCAGGGGTGGTCGTTGCTGGCGTTGAACCACGTGTTCCAGACCGCCTGCCAGAAGCCGGCGGCGACCCGATGCCCCAGCGGCTGCGACCAGTCCCGATCGCGATGCGCGAAGTCGTAGAGAGTCCCGGTGTTCTTGAACCAGTCCCAGTCGACCGGCCGGGCAAGATCAAAATCGACTCGACCAAATCCAGCCAGTCGCGGACCCCGGCTCCGCAGGTAGAGATTCACAAGGGGCCGGTAAACAGGCCATTGGGCCGACTCGGCGTCCTTGCGACCGGCGGCATCGACGAAGTCGTCGGTGAATGCCAGCGGCAGATCAGGAATCTCCCCACGGGTATCGCCCGTTACGATCAGCAGAACCTCCGCCTGATGCTCCAGAGTGCCGTCGGCTTCGAAATTGGCCGCGTCGGTCGCGTCGACGTAAAGCAGCATCGGCGCAAGCGGCCGCGCCCCCGGAAAGTCCTGAGGAAACTGACACGAAAAACGTCCGCTCTGCGCCGCCACGGAAATGTCAAAGCTGTCGCCAAACGAGGTACTGACCCGCACCCGGACCGGCCTCTCGCCGGGATCTGCGACAGTGCCACGAATTTCGACCGTTCCCGCCGAGAGACTCTTGACCGGAGACGGAATCACACTGGGCTGCAAGCTCACGGTGGGAATTGCCACATCGGCCAGAAGGCTGGCTGACGGCATGAGCAGTAGCGCGGCTAGGAACGTTGCAGCCAGCTTCATCGAAAGATCCCTGAGAGCGCCGTCACTGCGCCTGGCCGGTGAGAACGGCTTCAGTCGTCGCCCCGAAGCCGACGTTCGCCTCCGACGCAAGCTGGACTTCATTGGCGGAGAAGGTCAGACGAAACGTGACCACAAACGGTGTTTCGTAGAAGCAGAGCTTGGCGGTGAGCTGATTGTCCGCGGTCCAGGTGCCGCTGGCCGAGACCGGTTGTTCGGGCAATCCGGTCCAGGCCGCCATGCCGTTCTGCCAGCGATCGCGGCACAGAGTGATGCGCTGTTCGGCTCCGTCGATCCGCAGGACCAGCGTGCCCAGAGTCTGGTCGCCCTCTGAGCGCTGCAGCGTTATCGATTCGAGCTGGCGGTCGTTTGTCGGAAACACAAAAGTCTTGCCCAAAACCTCGGCCGGCGCGCCGGTCCCCTGCGGCGTCGGCAGCGCCAGGGATTTCAGCCGCCGTTCGAGTCGGGCGCGGTCTTCGGGATTCTGGGTAAGCGATTCGGGGCGAAAGGCAGGCAGGAGTTTGTCCCAGACGAGATTCAGCACCGCCTGCATATCCTTCACGCCGCTGGTGATCGCAATCACGGCGTCCTGATCCGGAAGGACAATGCAGTATTGCCCGAACGCCCCGTCGCCCCGATAAGCGCCGTGGCGGCAGCGCCAGAACTGGTAGCCGTAGCCCTGATCCCAGTCGCTGTGGGGATTGCTGCCGTTGGAAGTCTGCAGTTGAGTTGCGGCCTCGATCCACGCTTCCGGGACGAGCTGTTTCCCCTGCCAGCGGCCTTTCTGCAGGTACAACTGGCCGAAACTGGCGATATCCTCCGTCCGGATGCTCAGGCCGTAGCCCCCCGTCGAAATTCCCTGCGGACTCAGTTCCCAGGTGGGATTGCGGATTCCAAGCGGTTCGAACAATCGGGGTCGCAGATATTCGAGGACCGTCTCGCCAGTCGCCTTCTGCACCATGGCCGAGGCCATGTACGTCGCAGACGTGTTGTACAGGAAATGCGTGCCCGGCTTGAACGGTGCGGGATGCGCGAGAAATGCCTTCGTCCAGGGCTGATCGAGAGGCCGGGGAGGCTCGGTCTGCTGTCCAGTGCTCATCCGCAGCAGATCGCGCAAACGCATGGCTTTGAGGTTGTTACCCGCATCGGCCGGGGCGTCGTCCGGAAAGGCCTGGAGGACCTCGTCATTCAGGCTGAGTTTCCCTTCAGCGATGGCCAACCCCACGGCGGTCGAAGTAAAACTCTTGCTGAGCGAATACAGTGAGTGGTTCGCGTCCGGATGGTAAGGTGCCCACCAGCCCTCGGCGACGACGTGACCGTGCCGGACCAGCATGAAACTGTGCAGAGCGTCGAGCTGCTGATCGGCGGCGTCGATGAACTCCTGGATTGCCGCCGATGAGACTCCCTGGGCCTCGGGGGTGCTGCGCGGCAAGCCGGCAATGACACTCGCCGGCGGGCACAGGTTGACGACGGCCACGATGCATGCCCCAAGCAAGAGATCTCTCATTCTGTCCGTTCCCTGCAGATGCGATCCGCTAACTGCCAATGCCGACGGTGAAGCTAGCGGGGCAGGTGTGGATGTTCAAGTGGCGGAAGTGCGGAGCCGCTCTCGATGGAACAGATTGCGGGGAGGCGGCAGCGTTCACGGCGAAAGTGTTCGAGTGAGTCGCCGGCAAGCAGATCTCAAGAGATCCCATGTGCCTCCACCCGAAAAACGTTGGACAGTCAACGCAGGCAGGGTATGTTGCATGATAGGCGATCAATCTCCGGGAACGGCTACGGCGGCAGCTCTGGCGTGCTGCGATCGGATGCGATGTCGCTTTCCAGGGAGGAAGGCGGTGGATCATGAAACTGTCGGCCTGCGATCGTTTTTCGGACTTGTCGCCTGACGAGATTCATCGAACCCAGCGGCGGATTGCGGCGGCCTTTGGCGACGCGTTCGCGGCGGCCCTGGCCGACGGCGACTTCGGCGCCGATGACCCGATGGAGCTTCACGACGCGACGGGAGGCGCCATTGGGGAGACGCTCTTACCACCTCGGCCCGAAGTCGTTCTGCCGCAGCCGCGTCCCCGATAGATTCGGGATCCGCCTCGACGAGCCCGCCGGTCCGTGTGACAATCGACTGCGCTTCACGTTCCACACACTGTCGAGGCGATCTCATGACTTCCGGGCGATTGATCGGAGCCCTGCTGGCGACCTGTCTGGTCGTGACGCCAATCCTGGCTCAGTCGAAGTCCGTTCCTCGTGATCAACTGGCGGTCGATGTCGTTACGCTCAAGGCCGGCCGGTCCTTGCGGGGGGCAGTACTGTACCGATCGCCCAAAGGAGACCTCTCGGTTGCTGTCTCCCGGGCATGGCTGAAGCAGGCCAATCCGAGTGACTACGAAGAGAAGGCATCGGCCGATGCGCAGTCGCAGCGCGAGGCCTGGACTCAAACGCGGGACCGGCTGACATCTCTGCTGGAGACTGCGCCGGACCAGTCCCGGCTGGCGTTTCTTTACAGATCGGAGCTCGACCGGCTGGAGGAGTTGCTGGCAAAGGACGAGCCTCCGGAGACGTTGTTTCTGGTTCTCGACCTGCCGGCGGCGTCTGTGGGAAAAGTGACGTTGGCCACTCCCGAACGGCGGCGGCTGGCGCTCCTGGCATGGCAGGAGGAGATCCCCGATGTTGAGACCCGCGACGCGAATTCGCTGAAGCAGATCCTGGTGAAGGAGGGAGTGCCGCTGGAGGGGCCGTTGCCCGATCTTTCCGGCCGACTCCCCGCTCAGCCGCAGAGCGAGCGAGAATGGGCGGCCCGGCTGGCGCTGGTGGAGTACGCACTCGGCCGGCCGCTGGACTTCCAGGGGATGGGTTCGACCATCGTTCAGACGGGGGCCGATCAGCCGGTCGATCTGGCGACGGTATTGCCGAGGCTGCTGCAGGAGCAGGTGGGCTCGGTCCTGGACGATCTCCTGGGGAACGCGAAACCCGCCGGGAAGCCGGTCGACGACCGCGAGCTGCTCAAGCCGGCGATCGCGGCGGCGGAAAAGGCGGGCGCCCGTGGCTTTCGCGTGACCCGACTGCAGCTCAACGCCGAGACGAGTCAGGTGCGGGTCGAAACGCGTTTCGTGGCTCGGCTCGGTGCAGACGACTGGCAGCCCGTGTGGGCAGCCGTGGAGCAGGCAGATGGGCGACAGGCCCGGCCGGACCAGGAAACGCAGATCGAGGCCGATCCGCAATTGCAGACGGCTCTCAAGTCAATCCAATCTCTGGGGCTGGGGGTGGAGGACGGCCTGCGGCAGGCGATCCGGGTCGGAGCGGCGACGATGGCGGCCCAGCAGGCGGCGGACGGGCGGTTCTTCGAGCTGCGCGAGCGCTACACGCGACGGCTGGACGGGCCGCGGCTGCCGGTGGCGGAGTAGCAGGCGGGAATTTATTCCACGCGTTCATACCGGGCGACGGTGATGGCATACACGTAGCCGATGGGGACAGCCTCCATCACATTGTTCATTTGCTGACGATGCCAGCTTAACTTCGCACGTCGATCGCGACGCTGTTCGACTGACGGATACCAGATTCGACGAATGCACCCTTCAACAGTGACGCGTTCTCCTGCGACATCGTTGCTCCACTCAAACGGCTCGTCGCCGGCAGAGTGAGAGAGGACCGTCAACCGGTGGCCGTCGGTGAGTACAATCGCGGGCGATTCCTTCCGGCGGCGCGGTTCGGCAATTCCCGTCACTCGCACACGCGCCCCTCGACTGACGGTGTACCAGGTTTCCCGCTCCTCGTCCGATCGCACGGAGATCGCCTGGTCCAGTTCTTCGATCGACACCAGCGACGTGAAGTCTCTCACGTCCGTTTCGAGACACGGTTGGCAATGTCGGTCAACACGGCGGGCTGCCTGGGCTGCACAGTCTTCAAACGGGGCCGGAGCAGTGCAGCGTCCAACAACGAACCCCAACACTCCGAGCAATAGGGCCAAAACCCAGAGCTCGGGGCGAGTCAACGCGGTGAATTTCGGCCGCATCAAGCGTCTCCTTCACCACCCGGTTGCCGAGACTCGTTCCGGACCGTTGAGCTGCTTCAGCAGCTCGATACGGCCCCAGCGGAAGCAGCGGACCGTCAGCCACGCAGTCGCGCACGAAATCGCGGCAAAGATCCAGGGCGGATACCACAGGTCGTACGATTCCAGGTGCAGCGCGGACTCATCGGACGAGAGAAAGGCCTCAATCCGGGCGGCGGTTGTCGGATCGAACCCTTCCAGGAATCCCGAATCGATTTCCTGGCCCGTGGTGATCTTTACCATCGAATCACGAACCTGGAGAACTTCGCGGACATCGGGATACGTGTGCGTCGCAAAGACCTGCCGATCAAACCACGCGTACGACAAACGGACACAATCGATTTCGCCCGTCGGCCGGCGGGTGCAGTCGCAGGCCAGGTGACCGATGAAGAAGACACTGGCGGCCAGAGAGCCCAGCGTCGCCAGTCCGAAACCGGCCATCGAGCGGAACGGCCCGGCCCCGGGCGACCGGGAACCGATCGAACGTCCCGGTCCAGCGATCAGCAGGTCGAGGCTGGAAATTCCCCCGAAAACGACGCCCCCCGCGATGCCTGCCAACCCCCAGCGCCACCCCCATTGAAAGCCGGCGACACCCCCGAGGATTCCTCCGACGACGACGCCCAGGCCAATCGCGAGCGGCACGGAACGAATCAGGGGCGGAGCGGGCATGGGGGAGTTTCTTGCAGTGACAGTCAGCAATTCCGGATTGTTCGCTCAATTTAGCGGTCGGCGGGCAGTCTTGTCAGCCAGGTGCACCGGGACAAGCATCCCCGCGGAACTGTGAAATCCCTCGCGGCTTTCTTTTCGCAAATCGCGTAGAATCCGGCGGCTCAAGGAAATCCGTTTGTTCCTCGTTTCGAAGGTTCAGGCCGTGAAGCGATTTGCTTTCTCCTGCTGGTGTCTGTGTGCGGCGATCATTCTGGCCGGAGCGGCAGCTCCGATCGCGGCTCAAGACGCGTCCACGGAACTGGCCGATTTCCCGAAGTTGAACGCCGCGACCGACTGGCCGTGGTGGCGGGGGCCGTCGCGGAACGGGATTGCCAGCGCGACGCCGGTGCCGACGAAGCTGAGCGAGACCGACAACGTAGTCTGGAAGGTACCGGTGCCGGGACGGGGGCATTCGTCGCCGATCGTCGTCGGAGACCGGGTGTTCCTGACGACCGCCGACGAAAAACTGCAGATCCACTCGGTGCTCGCGTTCGACCGGGACACGGGGAAGTCGCTCTGGAAGACCGACGTTAATCAAGGGAACTTCCCCGCGAAGAACCATGCCAAGAACACGGAGGCCTCGGCGACTCTCGCCTGCGACGGCGACCGCCTGTTTGCCAGCTTCTACGCGCACGATGCAGTGCTGGAAGTGGCGTTGGATCTGGAGGGCAACGTCGTCTGGAAGGAGGACGTCTGCCGGTTCCGGCCGACGATGTTCGAATACGGCTATGCACCGTCGCCGCTGATCTACAAGGACACTGTGGTCATCGCCGCGGAATACGACGGGCCGAGCTTCCTGATCGCTCTCGATCGGGCGACCGGCAAACAGGTCTGGGAGACTCCCCGGCGGAACAGCATTTCGTTCTCGACGCCCGTGGTGACGTCCGCCGGCGGGAAAGAACAGCTCCTGATCAGCGGCCACGAACTGGTTGCGGCCTTCAATCCTGCCGACGGCAAGCCCCTCTGGAAGGTCGCAGGGACGACGCACGCGACGTGCGGCACGATGGTCTGGGACGGCGACATCGTCTTTGCCAGCGGCGGATACCCGAAGGCGGAAACCCTGGCCGTCAAGGCGGACGGCAGCAAGGTCCTCTGGAGGAACAATCAGAAGTGCTACGAGCAGTCGATGCTGGCGTTTGACGGTCACCTCTACGCATTGACCGACGGCGGAGTGATGTTCTGCTGGCGCGGCAGCGACGGAAAAGAGATGTGGAAACACCGGCTGACCGGCCCGGTCAGCGCCTCGCCGGTCCTGGCGGGAGGAAACGTCTACCAGGCCAACGAGCGCGGCACGCTCTACGTCTTCAAGCCGAATCCGGAGAAGTTCGACCTGGTCGAGGAAAACCAGGTCGGCAACGATGCCTTCCCCAGTCCGGCCATCTGCGGCGGACAGATCTTCCTGCGGGTGGCGCAGCGGATCGGTGACAAGCGGCAGGAGTTTCTGTATTGCTTTGGGAAGTAGTTGTTGGTGATTTGCTCTTTGTCAGTTGTCAGTTGTCAGTTGTCAGTTGGGACCGCAGTCAGCATTCGAAGCGTGCCGCATTCCTTTCGACATTCCGCCTTCGACATTCGACATTCCTCTTCATGGCGTCATTGCGTTCCTCGTTGCGCCTTTGCATGAAATCTTCGGCTTTTGAAACTCTCTGCGGCCTCTGCCAACTCTGCGCCTGTGCGAGAGATCTTCCTCCTGCTTCATTCAGGACGGAGCCTCAGCCGGTCACGAGGGCTTTGCTGCCGCCGCGGAGGATCTCTTCTGAGGACGGTTCGGTGAAGGCGACGCTGACTTCGTAGCCTCCCTGCGGATAGGCTTCAGCGACCGGAATGTACCAGGGACCGCCGTCGCCATACGCGGCCGTGGCGACGAAACGATCCGGGGCGGCGGCCTGGGCGCCGAGCTGATACTCGATAAAGCTCTCGGCGGGGAGATGCAGCAGCGTCGTCTGGTTGACGTGCAGTGCGCTGAGGACGATCGACTCTTTCCGTTCACAACGCCGGAGCCAGCTCAGCATCATCGCCGGGCGAATCCGGTTGGCGACCGCGTTGTCCTTCTTCCGGACCTGCGTCATCAAGTCCGTCTCGTTGAATGTCGCCCGCGGTTGCAGCAGGATGTCACGAGTCTGCCAGGCGGCCCGGGCGATCTTCTGAGGCTGCAGCGACTTTTCGCTGGCGACCATCGCCGCGTACATGCGGTCGGTCATCTCCACGCGGGCTTCCGGCGTGCCGTTGTTGTACTTGCCGGCGGCGATGTTGCCCGAACAACCGGTGAAGTAGATGTGTGCGCAGCCCGGTTCTTCCGCCTGACGTCGTTTGCGGGCGAGGCCGACGAATTCGCTGCAGACTTTGCCGTCGCCGTAGTAGCTCATCGGATGGCAGGCGTAGTAATGGAACGCGGCGAGCTTTGCCGGGCCGTCGTAAAAGGCAACGGTCTTGAGCCAGGGATCGATCAGCCCCTCGGGGAGTTCCCAGTGTTTGGGGTTCTTGCTCGAACTGCCGCGCCAATCGACGATTTTTCCGTTCGGCCCCACGAACCGGCGATTCCCGGCAACCTTTTCCACTTTGGCCTGGCCGGTGGCGATGTGGCTGATCGGACGCAGATTCTTCATCGCCGCAGACACCGCTGCGGCCCCGCGGTCAAGACACTGCTCGAAGAAGTCGACGAAGACGTTGTGCGGCAGATCCCCCTCGGCCATCAGGATCCGTTCCGTCTCCAGGCAGACGAACGGAGCGTTGTGCTGATGGACGCACTGCACGGCCACGCGGTCCGGCGTCGTCCCCGCGGCCTGCGCCAGCCGGGCCCGCCACTGCAGATGGGCTTCGTTGAGAATGCCGGTCCAGTCGACGGCGCAGATCACAATCGGCGCACCGGCCCCGGCGATCACCACGCCAATCGCTTCCTCGGGATCGTCCATCCCGTCCACCGGGTTGATCCAGCCGCCGCAGAGGGGATGCCCCATCGGCGGACTGACATCAAACTTGAATGTCGCCAGTTTGAGAGCTGGAGCGTCCGCACTGAAGCTGAAATCCGGCAGGAGCAGACTGGCCGCGGCGGCGGACAGGCTGGTTTCGAGGAACTGGCGGCGAGTCGGCATGCGTGGCTCCCGAGGAATGGAGGGGCAGGAGGACGCATCAAAGATAATCGATAGCATCGTTCCGCGAAAGTCGCCCGAGCCGGCGGGTTGGTGCATTACCGGGGCGGACTGGCGGCCATGTCCGGATCCATCAGCGGCGCGGGGTCGGCTGGGGGCAAGTTCAGGCGGTCGGCGAGGGTGGTCTCGATGAACACCGCGGCGGCAGGGTCGGCGAAGACCATGCGCCACGTGGGCGTATTGAGCAGGCCATTGATCGCGGCACGCGAATAGCGGCTGTCGAGAATCACGACTGGCAACCGCCCCTGATCGTCGCGCAGGCTGACTTCCCACCCGCGGTCGGCGACGGCCATGCGGCCCAGGATGTCCTCAAAGCGTCGAAACGTGTTTTGCGAATTGACTTCCAGGCGGGGGTCCATGAAGACCTTGTGATCCGGGCCGTTGTAATACGTGTAGAGCGAGGCCTGCCCCATGTGAGCGACAAAGGCGCGCGGAGGAAACTCCGGATTGCCGGCGAACTTCGCCGCGGCATGCGCGTACCAGTTCGGGCGTTCTCCCATCCCGAACACGCGGCCTTCGCCCACCGTGCGCCCCCAGACGCCGGAGACGACCAGGGCAATTCCGAGAATCATGGCCGCGGTTGCCGTCCCGGCGGCAATTCGCTGGCCGCGGCGCGAAGTCAGAAATAACGGCGGCCAGCAGTCCTGCACGTTGGCGCATAGAACGACTCCCCCCACCAGGGCGAAAATGTTGGCGTTGCGCGTGGCTTCCCAGGCCAGATTCGCGAACCCGGCGAAGAGGAGCAGACGATAGGGACTCCAGCGCCGCCGCCAGATCAGGAGATACACAAAACTGGCTGCCCCCACTGCGAAGATCGCGAGTTGGGCGATGGCGTAAATGTTGGTCAGACCGTGCCGGCGGACGAACTCGATCGGCCGCTGAAATTCCCCGATGCGAACGGCGTAGAAAGCCTGCTCGATCGAGAATTTACGGTAGAGGACCAGCGGAAACAGCGCGCCTTCCTCGAAATACGGATTGAGGAACGACACGAGAAGCCCCGCCAGGATGCACCAGAGCAGCGGACGAATCCCGGGGACGGCAGGCGCTTCGGCCAGTCCCAGTCGGCCTCCCATCCAGGATCGCAGGAGGTAGTCGACGAGGTAGCAGCTGCCGACTACCAGTCCCAGGATGAACAGGGCATGGCAGTTGATCCAGATGAGCTGTAGAACCGGCAGCCACCACATCAGTCGCGGCCGGCGTTCGACCTGACTGACGATCCAGAGCCAGATCGCGAGGAAGAGCTGCGTCAGGACTTCAGGACGCTCGTAGCCGCGGCCGCTGATGGAGATGATCGGCGACAACCACAGCAAAGCCTTGATCGAAGCCGGGAGGCCGTTGCCGGCAGCCCGCCAGGCGATGGCCACTGCAGCAGTCAGGCATGTGGCCTTGGTCAGAATAATCGCATCGGCGCCTCCGAGCGCGTAGATGCCGGCGATCAGGACCTGAAAGCCCCAGTGCAGGTCGATCCAGGGTTTGTCGTAATCGGTGAACAAGTACCAGTCGGTGTGGGGGACTTCCCCGCGGGACCAGATCAATTCCCCCGTTTTCAGGTGCCACCAGAAGTCGGTGTCGCTCAAGGGAAAGACGCAGAGGAGGAAGACCCACACCAGAAACAGTCCGAACACGATGCGTTCGGCGCCAGGGTCAAGTGGCGGGAGAGACGCGGCAATCTCAGTCCTGGCGCCGGAAGCGGTCGAATTTGGCAGACTGGTGCGACGGGACTTGGAAGCCATGCAGAGCCGTCCGGAACGAGTACGAACAGATTCGCGGGGGCAGACGAAGGATGAGCGGACCGCTTCGCGGGTCATTCGGGAACCGGTACTCTACCGCATGCCAAGTTCGGGTTCACCTGCACGCGGCCGGAACTGAAACCGGTCGGCCGCGGTCGAGATTCCCGTTCTCGCGTTTCACGGAATTCGCTACAAACGAGGGACGGCCGGGGGAAGTCGCCCACGGCGACTCCGGAGAGTATGGATGACCGCCCGGCAAATCCCTGCGTATATGTTGCTTTCCGCCCTGCTGGTGCTCACCTGGGCCAGCCTGGCCCGCGGGGAGGATCCGGCTCCTGCTCCAGACCCGTTGTCGCAGCTCAGCATCCAGCAGTTCTTCATCGACGGCGGCACGATCGGGTACATCATCGTCGGTCTCAGCCTGGCGATGGTCGCCCTCATGTTCGAGCACATGCTCAGCATCCGTCGCGGCACGTTGATGCCCCGCGGCCTGGCCGAAGAGTCCCATCGGCTGATCATGGCGGGACAGTTCAAGCAGGCGGAAGAACTCTGTCGGTCGCGTCCCAGCTTTCTCGGCTATCTGCTGGCCGCGGGACTGGCGGAAATCGGCATCGGCTATGCCGCCGCGGAAAAGGCGATGGAAGACGCCGCCGTGCAGCAGTCGTCCCGGCTGCAGCGGAAGGTCGAGTATCTGTCCATTATCGGGACGATCGCCCCGATGCTCGGGCTGATGGGAACCGTCTGGGGCATGATCCTCGCGTTCATGGAATTCGAAAAGAAGGCCAATCCCCAGGTCTCCGAACTGGCCCCGGGGGTCTACAAGGCCCTCGTCACCACGCTGTTCGGGCTGATCGTCGCCATCCCCGCCACGGCGGCGTACGCCTATTTCCGGAACCGGATCGACGAACTGGTGGCGCAGACCTCGCTCCTCGCCGAGCACGTCTTCGCCGACTACAAGCGCGGCCTCGCCGCCCGGCGAAAGGCCCGGCGGGCGCAGGCCGCGGCGCCTGGCCGACCGGCGGCCCCGCAAACCGGACAGCCGCCCCGTCGAGGACCGCAGGGATGAGAGTTCCCAGCCGTCCCGTCGGACGCGGACTGACGTTCAATATTACGCCGTTGATCGACGTGGTGTTCCTGCTCAATATCTTCTTCCTGGTCGCCACGTACTACATCACGAACGAGCCGTCCGATCCGGTGAATCTGCCCGGGGCGACGCTCGCAGAAAGCGAAGACGACGTCGCCAGCCGGTTGATCGTCACGGTCCGCCCCGACGGCACGCTCTCGCTGGCCGGCGTGGAGATCTCGCTCTCGGATGCGAATCGCGAAATCTCGCTGATGATGACCGAACACGGCTCAGAGCAATGCGAGCTGCGGATCCGGGCCGACAAGGAGACGCCCTACCGGTTCGTGGAGCCGCTGCTGCTGGCGGCGGCCCGGCAGGGGGTGACGCGGGTCCGCTATGCAGTCGTCTCCGCGGCGGGAGGGAACTGATACCATGCGGATTCCCACTTCCCGCGACCGGGGCGGCTTCGACGCCAATATCACGATGACGCCGATGATCGACATCGTGTTTCAGTTGCTGATTTTCTTTATCTGTGCAAGCACGGGAACCGTGAGGGATCTGCTGCTGGAGACCGATCTGGCGCCCGGGGCCGTGGAGGCCGCCGCCAGCCCGCCCGCGGAGAAACCGCTTGGCGAAGTCTGGCTGAAACTGGAGCGACGGGGCGACGCCACCGTCAGCGTGCTGGAAGGATCGGACTATCCGGAATTCGGCCCCCTCCAGGATGTCCTCCGCGCACTGGCCGAAACCGCGAAGGAACTCCCGGTGAATCTGGACATCGGCCCGGAAGTCCCGATGGGGGACATGATCCGCGTCTACGATGCCTGCAAGGCGGCGGGATTTGAGTCGATCAACTTTGCAACCGATCCGGAGGCCCTCAAGGCCGTGCCATAGCCTCCCGAGCATCGACTCTATGTTGTGGCGCTTGCGCCGAAATCGCGGCGGCGATCGAAGGCCCGCTGCCGGATCGTGTCGTTGAGCGGCGGGTTGGCCCATCCAATCCACTGGCCCATGAAGTAGCCCAGAACGCTGCACCCCAGTCCGTAAAGATCCGCCGGAATTACGGCGCACACCCAGGCGATATGTGCCAGCAGCACGCTGCCCGACACAGCGCCGACGGCTGCGGAAAGCCAGTCGTGATAGGCCGGCGACTCTGCAATTCCCTCCGGCATCGGCCAGATCGCCGCTTCCCAGAAATAGCGTCCCAAAAACGCGGACAACCCGCAGACCATCGGCAGGATGCCGGACCAGTGCGACCGCGGACTACCATACAAGCCCATCACCAGCGGGACGAACAGTGCCGAGAGAAGCAGCGACAGATTCAGGTCGAGCAGGTCCATGATCGAATTGCCGTAGAAGGCCAGCACCAGGCCCCCCAGCGACACGAGCAGCACGCACGAGCGTTCGATCAGGAGGCCGTGACCGCGAAATGCCGCGAACCGGCTGAGGACGTTGTGGCCCAGGACTGTCGCCGGCGCAAGGACCGCGCTGCAGGCCGTGGACATCACGATCGACACGAACGAAACCACGAAAATGACGGCCATGGCCGGCGAGAGATACTTGCTCGCCATGAACTGCAGCACCTGGTCGCGCCCTTCGGTCGGCAGAATCGGATCGGTGAGCGAGGAGAGCAGCCCCATGCTGACGGGAATCAGACCGAACATCAGGTAGGTCACGCCGGAGATCAGACAGGCCAGGCTGGCGGTTCGGGCGCTGTTGGCCGAGAAGACCCGTTGCAGCAGGTCCTGCCCCGGAATACAGCCAAAGAACCCGGAGCAGAACGTCCCCGTCCAGCCCAGCACACCCGCAGTGGTCATGATGGGCAGCAGCGTCAGAAAGTCAGGGGGCAGCTCCGTCACCATCTTATTGACGCCCCCCACCGCGGAACCCTCGCCAAACGCCGAGAACGTGACATAGCCCAGGCAAATCAGTCCCGCGAACGCGATGACGATCTGCAGCGTGTCGGTCAGCGTCACCGACCACATCCCCCCCACCGAGGTATAGACCAGCGTGATCAGGAAGCCGACGACGATTCCCCACTCCAGCGGAATCCCGAAATAGACCTCCTGCACGATGCCGAGCGCTTTGAATTGGGCGGCGACCCAGCCGAAGTAAGCCGGGATGATCAGGATCGAACACAGGACTTCCGTCGCCTGCCCGTAAGTCTGACGATAAAAGTCCCCGACCGTGAGCAGCTTCATTCGCCACAGCGGACCCGCGAAAAACAGGCCCGCCAGGATCAGAGTCGCCGAGCAGGCGAAAGGATCGAGGATCACCCCCCGCAGCCCTTCCTCCCGGGCCGCCCCGGCGGAACCGCTCATGGTGGCGGCGCCGAACCAGGTGGCGATCAGCGAACCCCAGGCCAGAAAGACCCCCAGCCGCCGGCCGGCGACCAGAAAGTCTTCTTCAGTTTCCACTTTGCCTTTGGCATAGATGCTGATCCCCAGCATCAGCAGCAGATAGCCGCCCAGGACCGCAGCCAGCAGCCAGCGCAGGCTGTTCGGAATATTGAGCGCCGGGCCGGCGGCGTCTGCCAGGACGAGCGACAATTCGGGCAGGCGGAACACGTCGGGCACTGTGATGACTCCAGGATCTGCAGATGACTCCCGTCAGGCACACTCCAGTCCGCCGGCAACGTCAAGACCCCCGGCAAACGTCGCGCCGCGCCCCGCGGCGGGAACATGATGACAACTTTCTCCCCTAAGTCCAATCTGCGCGCCGTGGGCGGCGTACGCTGACTCAGAGATGGGTTGAGAATGGGCGCCGCGTTCGGCGGAGATGGAGGGGAGAATCGAGCGGGCACTCTGCCTCCGGAGTGCGAGATCAGAAGTCGAAGCTGAAGCGCATAGCCAGACTGTCGCAGGTGCTGGAGCCATCTACGGGCTGGTCGATCATCGCGTGGACGTAGTTGAAGTACACGCGGGTGTAGGGATCGAGATACCAGTTCAGACCGACGGTCAGATCGGTTTGTCTTCCCCCCTGAATGGCCCCGGAATTCAAGTCGACCTGCGACAATCGCGTTGCGACTTGCCAGGCCCCGGGACCAAACTCGACGCCGTCTGTGTCGGCAAATTTCAGGAACGGCCGTGCAGGTTCAACCCGGTCGAAAACGCCGAACTCTTTCCGATAAACGCGATGCTCGCCGGTCAGAAAATAGCTGGCGTCAACATACCAGCCGTAGAAGAGCAGGCCGCCGTCATATGTTGACTCGACCGGCGTCAGCGTCACTTCACTCTGCAGCGAGAACGGCCCTTTCACCAGGGCAGCTTCCCAACCAAACAACTGATAGGTCCGGGCGGCGATTTTTCCGGTGTTGATGAAAAACGGCACGTTGGGAGTGTTCGCCCCCAGCCGCGCCTCGGATTCTGCCTGGAACTGAACAAATCCGGTGCCGGTGTGACGGTAGCTCGACGCGAAGCCGAGATGGAGGAATTCGTCGCCGCGATCGTTGAACCACGGCAACCAGGTGACGCGGCCAGTGACGACCCCGGCAAACCGATCGCCGGTCGCATCTCCGTAGGCATTGCTGTTGTTGTTAAACAATCCAATGGCCCATGTGCCAACTTCTTCCTCGCCGACGGTGTTTGTCGCGCCGACGCCAAGATTTCTGGCCGGAGCAAAGGCCTGATCGACTTGGGACCGTTCCATATACGTCTGGAACCGGTTCGACGTCAGCCGTTCCAGACTGAAGGGTTCGAAGAAGTGACCCACCCGGATTCGCCCCAAGCCCGGAATGTCTTTGAAACCGGCCCAGACGTCGAGGAACGTCGGTCGCCCTGACTGTGCGAAGTCCATTTCCAGGCGGTATTCCGACGGACCGTAGTCCCCGAACATGGCGATTCGCGCCCGTCGAAAGTCGGATCCATTCTCGACGTCGCCGAACTGCGCTTTGTTGGCCTCATCCTGGTTGAACCAATACTGGTCGGCTTGAAGCTCGCCCGACCATTTCACGGTCGGCTTCTTCGCGTCAACCGCCTTCTTGGTCGCATCGGCCGCCTTGCGAGTGGCGTTCGCTGATTCCAATTGATCCAGGCGATTACGAAGCGCGCCGATTTCCAGCCAGGGATCGGCGGCGCCCGGCTCCGGAGGAACCGTCGTATCAGCAAACTCTGATTCCTGGGTGGCTTCGGAGAATTCCTGAGCGGTGCACTGTGACGCGAACCACCCGGCGACCGCCAGCGAGAGTCCGACGAAGCATGCGAACCGAATCGGCACAAATCTCAGTAACCACCTACAAGTCATGCAGTTAGAACCAATCTCGACTCGCAACGGAAATCACCGCACGGAAGCGCCAGATGACTGGCAACGCTCAACACTGGCCGGACAATCGTCACCATCGGCACAGCTTTCCCAGTCTCTTGAGTCGACAACCCTTTTCGACGTAAGTCTCAAGGATTCGTCAGTCTTTCCAACAGTCAAATTCAATGCGTTCCGCCGAGGTGGACGCTCTAGATCTTCGGGTCTAGAGTGAGTTGAGGCCGTCACTGCTGTCCGGCCTGCCCTCGTCACGGAGGTGCTCCGTCCACAAAGGGACTTGTTCACGATGAAGGTGACTCAGTTTCTGGACCACCACGGGCTCAGCCAGAACCCGTTTAACCAGGAAGACGCCCAGACCGATCCCCTCTTCAAGCAGTTCTGCGCCCGTGAAACGTTTCACCCCGCGTGGGATAAAATCTGCGGAGAGCCAGGCGACCCCGCCACCTCGGTCGTCTTCGGCGAAAAAGGGAGCGGCAAGACCGCCCTCCGCCTGCAGATGATTGATCGCATCGCCAGCCACAATCGCGACCACGCGGAGCAGCGGGTCTACGTCATCGAATACGATGACTTCAACCCGTTCCTCGACGCGTTCCACCAGCGGATGTCGGTCATCAACCGCAGCCCCCACCGCACGCTGGCCCGCTGGCGGCTGTGGGACCACATGGACGCCATCCTGTCGCTGGCGATCACCCAGCTCGGCGACGACCTCCTCGACGAGCAGACTTCCGATGTCGGCCCCTTCGAAATTCATGCCGAGAAACTCGCCGCGCTGACGCACTCCCAGAAGCGCGACTTCCTCATGCTGACGGCCTTCTACGACCGGAGTCTGGGCCTGGCGCCGCAGCAGCGCTGGGACCGGCTGCGCCGGAAGCTGCGCTACGCCAATCTGCGAAGCTGGTGGGAGCTGGCCGTGGGGGCCGTCGTCACGCCGATTCTGTTTGGGATCATGGCTCAGGCCGGGAGCCTGAATCAGTTCGGCCGGCTCTGGCCCTGGCTGATCCTGCTCGTCGCCTGGGGGCCGTGGCTCTGGAAGCAACTGCATCTGACCTGGAAGGCGTGGTGGGTCGCGCGGGCCGTCCGCGTCCTCGACCGGCCGCTGAATGCGCTCCGCGGAATGCTGTCGTCCTTCGACGGCCGCGATCTGATCAGCCAGCCGTTCCCCAGCCGGGACCGGAGCGACGACCGCTACGAGCTGATCGGCAAGCTGCAGAGCATCCTCCGGACGCTGGGCTTCCCGACGATCACGATCGTGGTCGACCGGGTTGACGAGCCGCACCTGGTCAACGGCAACCCGGAGCGGATGCGGGAGCTCCTCTGGCCGATGTTTGACAACAAGTTCCTCAAGCACGCCGGTCTGGGCTTCAAGCTGCTGCTCCCGTCGGAAGTCAGCCTGTACCTCGACCGCGAGGACAAGGAGTTCTACGAGCGCTCCCGGCTCGACAAGCAGAACCTGATCCGCTCGCTCGAATGGACCGGCGAATCGCTCTACGACCTGGCCAACGACCGCATCCGAGCCAGTTCCCGCGAACGGAGCTCGGCGGAGTCCCTCAAGGGCTGGTTCGAAGAGAGCGTCAGCGAAGTCGAACTGATCGGCACGCTGGGCCGGTTGCGGGTGCCGCGCCACCTCTTCAAGTTCCTGCACCGGCTGCTGGTCGACCACTGCCACCGCTACACGGACGAAAACCCGCGCTGGACGATCGGCCGGGAAACGCTGCAGTCGACGCTGGCAGTGTATCTGCGCGATCTCGATGCGTACGACAGAGGGCTGGGGACGGGCTGAGGTGCAGTGAACCGGCGAATGAGGGGCGTGTCCGACAGGAGCGTGTCAATTTCGCGATCGACCGTCTGTCCCGAAGGCCCTCGCGCGGAGCAGTCCCCACATGTGCTTCGTACTCTATCTCGGTGCCGAAAGCAGGCCTCCGCTGAGTCATTGGGAGGCGCAGGATCGTCGAGTTTACGTCGAGGTTCTCACTCCAGAAACCGAGACCGTCAATTCCCACTTCACACAACCAGAAGTCGTCTACGTGGGATCAAGCCTGGGTTGCGGCTGCGGATTTCGCAGCGTTTCGTTTCAGGACGGCGAGTGGCCGGAACAATTCCTGGTTGATTCGGGCGACCGTGAACCACCAGACGACCATCCGAGCAACCATCGGGAACTGTTCGATCTCGTGATGGGTTTGCTCGACCGCGGAGTCCGCATCGTTGAACTCTACGGCTGCTGGTCCGGAGACGAACAGGAGCAGACCGAGCAACTGGAGGAGATTCCCCCGTCGAAACTCCTGGACGACAAGTTCTGGTTTCGGGAGCGCGTGCTCTACCGAATCAGCGGCTTCCATCAACGCAGCGGCTATCAGTTACAGTGAACTCGTCCGATGGTCAGTTGAACTCGCGATCATGGGACGGGCTGATCGGCGGCTTCTCGCAGAATCAGCGGCGACCCCGTCGTGATTCGAAGCAGAATTGCAACTCGAAGGTCAGAGTCCCCGGTCAGCGATTTAACTTGCTGCGAAGGATCTGTGCCTCAACAATCAGGCGAGGCTCAAGTTCCGCCAGCCGTGCGGGGAGGTCCATGCTGGTGTGGAAAATGGTCAGGACCACGACTTTCCGCTCATGGTAGTCGCAGACCAGAACGTGCTTCCTGACGCGGTAGAAATAGAGGCCGGGAGCGAAATCCGGTTCGAGCGATAGGATCTCCGGGTTCTCGATGAAGCGGTCGAAGGCCGCCGCAATGTCGTCGAGGTACTGATTTGCCGTCGTCCGCCCCCATTTCTCGACCGAATATCGCTCGATTTCGCGGAGGTCGACCAGCGTCCGCTCCGTGAGTTCGACGGACGCATTCACGACGGTCTTCTTACGCGGATTCAATCGGCGGCTTTCTTCTTCAGGAGCTGGCGAAGATTTCCCCGATAGGGAACGGTCCGACCGGCAATCGCGTCCTGGTATCCCTCAAGAATTGCATCCCGAATCCCGGCCGCTTCAAGACGTTCCTTCTTGTCGCGGAGCACGTCGCGCACGAACTCGCTCGGTGTCGCATACAGCGTGCCTTCCCCGGATTGCTGGTCGATGAACGCTCGCAGTTCGTCGGTCAGAGACAAATTCAGTGTGGAGCTCAACAACCGGCCCTCCCGCTCGAAGATAGTCGATGTACACCACCGTATCGCGACCATTGATTCCTGTCAATATTTGCCATTGACGCTCGTTGTCGGTCATGCAACCGTCACCGGTAAAGTTGTCGACAACGCACTCGTCGTCAGCTTCGGAGGCCGCACACGGCCACAAGAGTGATTGTCGAACAACCTCTGGCATTCCGGCTCACACGCCGACAGGATAGAGCGAAATCTTCGCCATCCATTCTGTTCCCGGGAGTCCGCCCTCATGTCTGACCAGTACCTGTTCCCCATCCGCCAGACCCGCCGCGACTTCCTGAAGGCTGCGGCCGTCGGTGCGGCGGCCTTCGGCGGAGTCTCTTCAACGAGCTCGCTGCTGGGGGCCGAGAGCGACGCCAAGCCCGTCGTCATCGGCGAAGGGAAGCACCGCTACACGCTCGATCCTGCCTGGGGCACGCTGCCGGAAGGGATGAAGTACGGCCTCGGTTGCGCCCTGGTCGTCGATTCCCAGGACCGGATCTACGTCACCTCCCGCTCGGCCAGCCCCTGCGTGGCGATCTTCGACCGGGATGGCAAGCTGCTGGAAACCTGGAGCAAGGAGTTCGCCGCAGGCGTCGGCTTCGACGATCCCCAGCAGGTCGTCGCCACCGCCCACGGGCTGTACTGGAGCAAGGAACCGGAAGGCGAGTTCCTTTACTGGACCGAGAACATTGCCGGCGGCAAGGATGGCCCGAAGATCGGCGCCCGCGTCTACAAGACCGATCTCAAGGGGAAGGTGCTCTATACGCTGGGGAACGTCGCCAGCGAGTCGGACACGTCCCAGAAGTTCAACTTCACCAATCCGACCGACGTCGCCGTGGCTCCCAACGGGGACATTTATGTCGTCGATGGCTACGGCAGCCAGCTCGTCCACCGATTCGACAAGAACTTCAAGCTGATCCGCACGATGGGCGGACGCGGCAAGGAACACGGCAAGTTCAACACCTGTCACGGCGTCTGGATCAGCACGATCAAAGGCGAACCGGAAGTCCTGATCGCCGACCGCGCCAACGGCCGGATCGAAGTCTACTCGCTCGACCTGGACTACCAGCGGACAATCGAAGGGCTGCGGCTGCCATGCTGCTTCTACCAGTACGACGGCTTGATCTATGTCCCGGAACTGGGCTCGCGGGTCAGCATTCTCGACGCCCAGGACCACTTCGTCGCCCAGCTCGGCGACGGCGCCGGCATCGACAAAGCGAAGATTCAGGAGCATCCGGATCGGTTCGCCACGCCCCACGCCCTGACGGTCGATTCGCACGGCGATCTGTACGTCATCGAGTGGCTGCCGTTCGGCCGGCCGCGCAAGTTCCGGCACACGCCCGCGTGATGCCGGAAATTCGGAATTCAAAGCACGAGATCCGAAACAAAGGAAGAAAGCTCGAAGCGGACAGAACGGGCTCTTGCGACGCACATTCTGAATTTTGACCGTTTCGAGTTAGTTTCGGATTTCGAGTTTCGAATTTCATGCTTCACTCCGGCCGGATAACGACAAAGCCCCGCGGAACTGCTGAAAGTTCCGCGGGGCTCGTTTGTCTTCGGCGGTCGGCGAAAGCCGCGTCCGCTTAATCCTCGGCGACGTACGGCAGCAGGCCGACGAAGCGGGCCCGCAGGATCGCCTCGCGGACCGCGCGCTGGTACTTGGCGCAGCTTCCAGTCTTCCGGCGGGAAAGCATGTTTCCTTCGCGGTCGATCATCGTGCGGAGGGTCTTCAAGTCCTTGTAGTCCACGAAGACGGGACGGGGGGACTTGTCGCAGCCATTCGGACAGAAGCGGCAACGCAGCTTCTTCTTCAGACGGGCGCGCTTCTTGCGAAGCTTTTTGATCTCGGTCTTGGTGTACGTACCCATGTTTCTCCACCTCGGGGGCGAACTGTCCCGCGTTGAGACAGCCCCGTTTCCCAGGCCAGGCGCACCCGGTCAGGAAACGCAGGAGGCAGCCGCAGGTCCCGCTGAAGAGGTCCGCGGTCCGTCCGCCGACACCACTCCCCAGCTCGCTCCACGGCAAGTCGGACGAAGTATGGCGGTTTATGAAGCGAAGTTCAAGGGATGCGGAAAGCTCAAAACGGAGAGCGGAAGGGCACGGAAAGGCGTCGCAAACGCGATCAAGAATAATGACTTGCAGCCGATTTTCAGCCTCCTGAGAGACCAGTCAAGCAGAATCGTGCCGCTGATTCAAATGCCAGGCTCCGCCCAATCTCGTTCGGCACGCTTTTTGCGCAGGCCGATTGAGATTGTAGTCTTTCTCCCTGCGGAGGGAGTGGCGATGGCGGAGAAGGGGCTGACGGAGGAGGAGCGGCGGGAGCTGATTGGTCCTTTGGCCGGGACCGTCCTGCTGCGGCGCATCTTTCCGCTGCTGCAACGATTGGCTCCCTGCGGGACAGAACGCGACACCGCTCGCAACCGGCAGCTGTTCTACAGCCAGTATGCCGCGCTCCTCCTGATCGGCTTCTTCAACCCCGTTCTCAAGTCCGCCCGGGCGCTCGTCGCAGCCTCGGGACTGAAAAAGGTCCAACAGCTCGCCGGCGGGCAAAAGGTCTCGGCCGGGGCCTTCTCCGAGGCCTCGTCCGTCTTCGATCCCTCGCTCCTGGAAGGACTCGTTCACGAACTCCGCCGCCAGTTCGCCCGGCATCAGTTCCGCGTGAGCCGCAGCGGTCGGCTGGGACGCCTTCCCAACCCGATCGTCGAACGTCTCGTCGCCGTCGACGGGACCGTGCTGTCGGCCTTGCCGCAGATCGCCGCCCGGCTGGGACGCGGTTCTCAAGGCCAGTGGCGGCTGCACACCCAGCTTCGCATTCACGACCAGGGGGTCGTGGCCTCGACCCTCACCGAGGAGCCGGCCAAAGGGCCGCACTCCGAGCGCGCCGTCACGCTCCAGCAGATCCAGGCCCGCGAACCGCAACCCGCCGGTGCGCCGGGAGACCTTTATATTCTGGACCGGGGCTATCGCTCGGCCGTGGTGTTCAACGAACTGGTCGAAGCCCGCTGCGACTACGTCTGCCGGCTCAATCGCGGGGACGGTCGCGTGGTCGAGGGACCGGTCAACGACGCGAACGGTCATGCGGTTCAACTCCCCGCGCTCACCGAAGCCGATCGCGCCGCGGGGGTCGTGGCGGATGAACTGATCGCGCTGGGCGGCGGCAGCGGAGCCAGTCCCGCAAGAACCAATCACGTCGTGCGGCGGATCACCGTCGAGCCAGTGCCCGGTCGACCGAGTTCGGCAAGGCAGGGGCGGCTTCGCAGCGACCAGACCGGGCGGGAAGGCCTGATCCTGGCCACGACGCTGCTGGATCTCCCGGCCGAACAGGTGGTGCTAATCTATGAATGCCGGTGGCAGATCGAGCTGTTCTTCCGGTTTCTGAAGCAGGTGCTGGGCTGCCAGCAACTGCTCTCGGCGAAGACGCGGGGCGTGGAGATCCAGCTCTACTGTTCGCTGCTCGCCGGGCTGCTCCTGGCCCTGGCGACGGGAGGCAACCTGTCGCGTCGAGCGTATGAAATGGTCTGTCTCTACATGACCGGCTGGGCCGACGACGAAGAACTCCTCGCCGCCTTCCCCCAGCCGCCATAGATTATGCAAGCACCGTGCCGAACGAGATTGGGCTCCGCCTGGGCTGCGCGAAATCGTCAATTGTTGGCGGTCCCGGTTGATCCGGCTTTTGTTCCTGGAAGGACGGGGAGGGCCTGGCGGCGCTGGGCGGTCAGCGACTTGTCCAGGTGGCGGTCGACCCACGCGAGCAGACCTTGGCGGCCTGGGCGGCATTCGCGGCGGTTTGGACCGCGCTCTATCGGCTCCTGCGGAGCCATGCCGACCGAGCGGATCATGCTGGCGGTTTCGTCCTCCCCGGCACGGCGGCCGCCTGCCTGGCCGGCTGAAGGGAAGGCGATTTGCCCAACACGCAGCGAGGTGTCCGTGCAATCAGCCGAAAGGTCTGTCTCAAGCAGGCCTGACAATTCATTCAAGCCAACGCCGCTTCGCTGCGCGGCTCAATTTAAGCGTACGGTCATTTCCCATCCGCCGAAGTGCCGAGAATTCGTCGCAGATCAACTTCCCAGCTCCTCACCCCAGCAACAAAAACGTCAATTGCCATCGCCCCGCCCTCTCCGCTCCCGTCGAACGGCTCTCATAAGTGCTTTTGTGAAATGCACTTGCGAGAGCCGTTCTGCGTGCTTGAGCCGTTGTCCTGTTTCGGATCTGCCGTTGGCCGATCCACTCGCCCATCGCCGCGAAATCCGCTACCATTTCGCCAGTTTCCGATTTCTGGAAATCCTCGGACAACCAGTCCGCCGACTTCGCGACGAAAGCAGGATCAACATGGCGGAGCCGTGGGGCGTCATCTTCGACATGGATGGCGTCCTCGTCGATTCCTTCCAGGCCCATTTCGAGAGCTGGCAGTCGCTGGCCAATGAGGTCGGCGTCGTCTATTCCGTAGAGGCCTTTCACCGCACCTTCGGACGGACGGGACGCGAGATCATTCATGAGGAATGGGGGCGGACGGATTGGCCCCTCGATCATGTCGACCGGCTCGTGCACCGCAAAGAAGTGCTGTATCGCGAGCTTGTGGAACGCGAATTCCCCGCGATGGACGGCGCCGCAGAGCTGATCGAAAACCTCGCCGCCGCGGGGTGCCGCATCGCCATCGGCTCGTCCGGACCACGCGAGAACGTCGAACTGGCCATCGATCGGCTCGCCGTCGGAACGCATCTCGCCGCATGGGTCACCGGCCATGACGTGACCCGCGGCAAACCCGATCCCGAAGTCTTTCTCAAGGCCGCGGAGCGGATGACGCTGTCGCCGGACCGCTGTATCGTCATCGAAGACTCCCCGCCCGGAATTGAAGCCGCTCGTCGAGCGGAGATGGCCTGCGTCGGCGTCATCAGTACGGGGCATACTCCGGCGGACGCCGCTGGAGCGACCCTGGCCGTCAGAAGCCTGCGAGAATTGAACCCGGAAAACCTATCGAGCCTGCTGACCGCTCGCAGGTGACTCGTTGCCGGCGCTCGAAGCAGACGCCGCGGTCCGACACGAAGGAAACTGTCATGAGCTCCGATCAACCCAGCGTTGTGACCGCGCCCCAGGCGATTCCGCAGGCCGCGACAGGACACGTTCCTGCCGGGGACGCCACGATCATGATCTTCGGAGCCTCCGGAGATCTGACCGCCCGCAAGCTCATGCCCGCCCTGTTCGACCTGTGGTACGAAGGCTATCTGTCGGATGCGTCGCCCATTATCGGCGTGGCCCGCCGACCGAAGTCCGACGAAGAATTTCGCAACGAGATCTTCGCCGACGTGAACGGCAACGTCCGGGCCGGGCAGATCTCGCCGGAGCGCTGGTCGCAGTTCGCCAGCCGCCTCCACTATCTGCAGCTCGACATTGCCAACCCCTCCGACTACGCGCCGCTGGTCAATGGCCTGGTCCCGATCGAGCAGGCCGCCGGTACGCAGGGGAAACGGGTCGTCTACCTCGCCACGGCCCCGGATCTGTTTCTGTCCGCCGTGGAAGGTCTGAGCCAGTCGGGGCTGGTCCCCGGCCGTGAATCGGCCGACTGGCTCCGCGTGGTCTTCGAGAAGCCCTTCGGCCACGACCTGGCCTCCGCGCAGGAACTGAGCACCCAGCTCCGCCGCTTCCTGCGCGAAGATCAGATCTACCGCATCGACCATTACCTCGGCAAAGAAACGGTTCAGAACATCCTGCTGTTCCGGTTCGGAAACTCGATCTTCGAGCCCCTCTTCAACCGCAATCACATCGATCACGTGCAGATCACCGTCGCCGAGTCCCAGGGGATGGAGCGGGGGCGGGGCGGTTACTACGACCACTCCGGCGCCCTGCGCGACGTGCTGCAGAATCACGTCCTGCAGCTCCTTTGCCTGATCGCCATGGAACCCCCGGCGCTCTTCGGCGCGCGAGATCTCCACGACGAAAAGCTGAAGGTCCTCAAAGCCCTGTCCGGCGGAAACCGCGGCGACGTCGCGTCCTGGGTCATCCCCGGCCAATACTCCGCGGGAGTCGTCGACGGAAAGCCCGCCGCCAGCTACCTGTCCGAAGAACGCATCCCCCCCGACAGCCGCACCGAAACCTACGTGGCCATGAAAGTCCAGGTCGACAACTGGCGCTGGGCCGGCGTGCCGTTCTATCTCCGCACCGGCAAGCGGATGCCGTCCCGCGTTTCCGAGATCGCCATCCAGTTCAAGCTGCCGCCGCTGAACCTCTTCAGCACCGTCGAATGCGAGGGGGACATCTGCGATCTGGTCGGCGCCCGACCCAACCGGCTCGTATTCCGCATCCAGCCCAGCGAATCCATCAAGCTGTCGTTCTCGACCAAGCGACCCGGCATGAACTACCAGATCCATCCCGTCACGATGGACTTCAACTACGACGCAACCTTCAAGCAGGCCCTGCCCGAAGCCTACGAACGACTCCTGCTCGACGTGCTCCGCGGCGACTCCACCCTCTTCCTCCGCACCGACGAGCTCGAAGCCGCCTGGCAATTTGTGACCCCCGTCCTCGAGTACTGGAGCCGCCACCAGACGGTCCCCGAACCCTACCGCGCCGGCTCGTGGGGTCCCCGTTCGGCCGACGACCTCCTCCTCCGCGACTCCCGCAACTGGCGGACCCCCAGCAGTACCTGAACACGCCCGCCTTCGACCCGAACACCCGCCGCGCCACAAGCTGGCCCGGCGTTTCGATTTCTGAACAGTTTCCGGGTCCGGCAAACTCTGCGGAAAAGAGTGGTCGTAGAGTGACCCGGACGCCCAAAATCCGTTATACTGCCGCCTTCCGCGAACCCGACGGAGTCAGGGGGGTCTGATACCGGCGCGCGGACTCCTTTCTGGAAGCGAAAGTACCGACCAGCCATGCAGTTACAATGCCAGCGTGGATCGTTGACGTCGGCGTTTCAGGCGGTCAGCGGCGTGGTCCCCAGTCGGACCACGAAAGACATTCTCAAAAACGTCAAGCTGCAGGTCGGTCGCGGACAGGCGATGCTCGTCGGCACCGACTCCGAAATCAGCATGCGCGTTGAAGTGGCAGGCGTCGAAACCGAATCGCTCGGCGAAACTCTCCTGCCCACCGCCCGCGTCCTGTCCATCCTCCGCGAACTGAGCGACGACACCGTCCGTCTGGAAATCACCGGCGACGCCGTCTGGATTCGCTGCGGGTACAGCGAGTTCCGCCTTTCCGCCGAAGATCCCGCCGACTTTCCGCCCGTGGCGGGTTTTGAAGACGAAGATTTCTTCGTCGTTCCCGCCGCGATTCTGCGGCAGATGATCCGCAGGACCATTTTTGCCACCGACGTCGAAAGCACCCGCTACGCACTCGGCGGCGTGCTGATGGAACTCTCCTCCGAACGAATCACCCTCGCAGCCACCGACAGTCGCCGGCTGGCCCTGATGCACGGCGTCTGCTCTGCGAACGGTTCGCCGCAGGTCGCCGCAACGGCCCCGGTCGTCCCCTCCAAGGCCATGACGCTCGTCGAACGCTGCCTCGGAGACGCCGAGCAGGACGTGCAGATCGCGGTCCACCCGAACGACATCGCCTTCCGCTGCGGCGGGACGGTCATCTCCAGCCAGCTCGTCCAGGGACGCTTCCCGGACTATCGCAAGGTGCTCCCGACCACCTTCAACTCCACCGTCGAACTGGTCGCCTCCCCCTTCTACTCCGCAGTCCGCCAGTCGCAGATCGTGACCAACGAAGAAAGCCGGGGGGTCGATTTCACCTTCTCGAAAGGCGTTCTCCGACTCAGCAGCCAGGCGGCCGACGTCGGCCAGTCCAAGATCGAACTGCCGATTTCCTACGACGACGCCGACCTGACCATCACGTTCGATCCCCGGTATATCTCGGACTTTCTTCGCGTCCTCGACGGCGGGACGTCGGTCAAGTTTCAGCTCATCGATCACGAGAGTGCCGCGGTCCTCGCGACCGACGACGGCTACTCCTACGTCATCATGCCCCTTTCGCGAGACTAGTGATGGCTCAGGCCGGTTCTGTGTCCGCGGGCGGATCGCGGGATCCGCAACCGCTGTCGATGGCGCTGGCGGAGCTGATTGCCCTTCGCGGATTCGCCCGCAAGCAGGGGCACGACGACCTGCAACGGGCCTGGGAAGCCGTGGCGGAACCGGAATGGGCTTCCCTGGCGAAGCCGCTCAAAATTCAGAAAGGGGTGCTGCACGTGTCCGTCGGCAGCGCTGCCCTTCTCAGCCAGCTCGCTTCCTTTCATGCCGCCGATCTGGCCGGAAAGCTCCAGGCTCAGTATCCGCGGCTGCAGATTCGCAGTTTGAAATTCCAGTTGGCTGGTCGCTGATCCAGGGAACCGGCGACGCGACCGCCTGATTGAATCTCCGCGAGAACCCTCCGCGGACCTTTGTGACAGGAGCCTCGATTTTGTCAGAGACGACCGAAACTCCCGGCAGTGAACCCGTTGTCCCCGGCAGCGATTACAGCGAAAAGGATCTCCGCGTCCTCGAAGGGATCGACGGCATCCGCCATCGTCCCGCCATGTACATCGGCGATACCGGGACGCTCGGGCTGCACCACCTCGTCTACGAACTGATCGATAACTCGATCGACGAATGCGTCGCCGGCTACGCTAAACAGATCTCGGTCAAGATCCACGCCGACGGCAGCGTCACCGTCCAGGACGACGGTCGCGGCATCCCTGTCGGCGTCATGCCCGACAAGGGCAACAAGTCTGCCCTGGAAGTGGTCTTCACCAATATTCACGCCGGCGGAAAATTCGACCGCGAAGGGGGCTACAAGCTCGGCACCGGCGGCCTGCACGGCGTCGGCATCAAGGCGGTCAACGCCCTCGCCGAATGGCTCGAAGCCGAAGTCCGCCGCGAAGGCCACGTCTGGAGCATGGACTTCGTGCGCGGCAAGGTCGTCTCGGACCTGAAAAAGCTCGGCAAGAGCGACGCCACCGGTACGAAAATCACCTTCAAGGCCGACCCGGAGATCTTCTCCGACACGAAATACGTCTACGAGACGCTGGCCAAACGCGCCCAGGAACTCGCCTTCCTGAGTGCAGGCGTCCGCATCGCCATCGAAGACGAACGCAGCGGCCAGAAGGACGATTTCTACTATCCCGACGGGATCGTCGAGTTCGTCAAGTACCTCAACCGGACTGAGTCCGCACTCTACGAACCGATCATCCGCATCACGGGCGAGCTGGAGGGGGTCTTCGTCGACATCGCTGTCCAGCACAACGACGGTTTTTCGGAGAACGTCCGCTCGTTCGCCAACAACGTCAACAACGCCGGCGGCGGCACGCACCTGTCGGGGTTCCGCGCTGCCCTGACGCGGACCGTCAACGCCTACGGCAAACGGGAAAAGATCTTCGACGAGAACATCGCCCCCGGCGGCGACGACTTCCGCGAAGGGCTCGTCGCCGTGATCACCGTCCGCGTTCCCGACCCGCAGTTCGAAGGCCAGACCAAGTTCAAGCTCGGCAACAGCGAAGTCGAAGGGATCGTCAACAGCGTCGCGGGCGAAGCGCTGAACAAGTTCTTCGAAGAGAAGCCCGCCATCGCCAAGAAGATCTGCCAGAAGGGCGCAATGGCCGCCGAGGCCCGCGAAGCCGCCCGCAAGTCCCGCGAAATGGTCCGCCGCAAGGGAGCGCTGACCTCCGGCGGACTCCCCGAAAAACTCCGCGACTGCCGCAGCCGGGAACTCGACATCACCGAAGTCTTTCTGGTGGAAGGCGATTCGGCCGGCGGCTCCGCCGACAGCGGCCGGGATTCGAACACGCAGGCGATTCTGCCCCTCCGCGGCAAGATTCTGAACGTCGAAAAGGCTCAGCTCGTCAAGATTCTCGACAACGCCGAAATCTCCAACATCTTCAAAGCTATCGGCATCCCCCCGATGGCCGAACTCGAAGACATCACCAAGCGGCGGTACGGCAAGATCATCCTGATGACCGACGCCGACATCGACGGCAGCCACATCCGCACCCTGCTGCTGACGTTCCTCTTCCGCCACATGCGGGCCCTGGTCGAGCACGGCTGCGTCTACATCGCCCAGCCCCCCCTCTACAAAGTGGTCCAGCGCAGCAAGACCCGTTACGTGCAGACGCACGAAAGCATGATGGCGGAACTGATCGAACTCGGACTCAACGGCAGCACCGTTATCTGCCAGGATGGCGACGAGCTCACCGGTGACGTTCTCCGGACCATCGTCAAGCTGATGACCCGGCTGGAAGAGCCGATGGAAGTCCTCGAACGGCGCGGCATCACCCTCCGGCACATGTCCGCCCGGATTCCCGAGGGGAGCACCCAGCTTCCGCAGTACCGCGTCTTCCTGGGCCGGGCTGAGCACTGGTTCTTCACCAAAAGCGAAGTCGAGCAGTTCATCCAGGCCGAAGAAGCCCGCCGCGGACACGAACTCGACGTCGCAGCCGCCAACGCGGCCGCGCAGCCCCCCGTCGAGGGGGCCGAAGTCGCAACCCCCGCCGAGAGCCTGCTGCAGGTGGTCGATCTCTACGAAATCCGCTCGATCAACGACGTCCTGCGCGATCTGAAGGGCTACGGCATCGGACTGGCCGATCTCTACCCGCCCGGCGCCAAAGACGGCGAAACGGTCTATCCGTTCCGCATCGTTCAGGAGGACCACACGGTCAAGCTCACCAGCTTCCGCGAGCTGCTGATTCAGCTCCGCGCCCTCGGCGAACGGGGCATGAAAGTCACCCGCTTCAAAGGTCTCGGCGAAATGGACGCCGAGGAACTGTGGGACACCAGCATGCACCCCCAGCAGCGGACCCTGCTGCAGGTGACGATGGAAGACGCCTCGGCGGCCGACGAAATGTTCCGCGTCCTGATGGGCGACCAGGTCGAACCCCGCCGGGAGTTTATCGAGAAACACGCGCTCGACGTCAAAGATCTGGACGTCTGACGGAGTCGCCATGCAGGCAGTGCAGGCTCCCGCCCGCCGCAAGATCGCTTCAAGATCGCAATGCGGCCGAAGGGAGCCTGTCTCGTTTCCGACATCGCGTCTTTGTCATTCGACATTTGCGCCATCGCCTCCTGACCACCGATCTTCGTTTCCGCTGGATTCCCGGACCGCACGCGCCATAGACTGAACCTGGCCCCGACGATCTGCCGGGGCGGCAACGATCGTTGCATCCGTGTTCAGGCGGCGTGCATCCCGGAGACCGGGGATTCGATGGCGAGCTGGCTCAACAAGGCTTCCGGGCTGTTTCAGCGTTCGACTGCCAGGGGCGGTTCGGATCGAGAGCCGTATCAGTTCGTCTGCGAATGCGGGGCGCGAGTCGCCGGCCTGCGCGAGTCGCGGTTTCAGCAGTTTCCCTGCGAAGCCTGCAACCGCGTGGTCTTCGTCCTGCCGATGAACGTCTACCCGCGACCGGCCCCGGCCCGTAAGCCGGTCGAACGGACATCCTCCGAGGAACCCGAGCCGGAATCGGCTCGGCGGACTTCCGCCGATACCGACGCGAATGAGTTCGGGGAGACTCCGCTCCCACCGACTCGCCGGAAGAAATCGGCGCCGGACATCGAAGGGGGAGTCCGTCCGCGTCGCAAGAAACAGGAGCCTCAGCCGGAGAAGCCGTCGAAGGCCGGCCTGGAACAGCCGCGTCGTAGAAATCTGACGCCGTTCCGGATGATCGCCGCCGGCATCGGGCTGCTGGTGCTGTCGACCGGCCTCGGACTCGGCTGGCGCTGGCGCGTGGAGCACGCCCGCAGCACCTTGCCGGTCGCCCTGGAACAGGGGCTCGTCGCATTTGGCGAGCGAAACTTCGTTAAAGCGGCCCAGGAACTCGGGCGCGCGAAATCCGCCGTCGACATTCTGGGAAAACACGACGCCGATGCGGATGCCGTTCGCCACCGGTGGCGCGAAGCCCGGGCGGCGAACGCCATGCCCTACCTGATCCTGACCGATTGGCTCCAGGAGTGCCTGGCGGTCCCGGCGGATGGAAAGTCCAGCACGGCCAGGGCGGCCGCGAACCGGATCAAGGGAGCCTGGCTGGTGCTCGACGTCCCGGTGACATACGACGCCGAGACGCAGGAGCCTGTTGCCGACGTAATGCTTCCGACCGGCGAAACACTGGTCGACGTCGATCTTCCATTGCCCGAGACATTCCGTCGCGGAGCGGCGGACGAACGGCCGACGCGCGTCATTGTCGGAGCGCAAGTGGCGCAGTTTCGGCCTCCGTCCCCGGAGGCCGCCGCCGGCCGCCTGGAATTCATCCCCCAGTCCGTTTTTCTGTGGACGGACTACGAGACTTACCGGGCCGTGGTGTTTGAGATTTCCCCCGAAGAGGAGCCGGTCGTGCGCGAGCTGATCGCAGCGCAAAGTCGCTGGGAGGAGGCCGGGAAATGAATGCACGGAGCTGGAGACTCGGTCTGCTGCTGATCTTGCTGTGTGCCAGTCCGGCCGCCGCGGAATCCCCCTGGTCGACCGAGGAGTTCCTAGGACGGAGGAAGGAGTGGGAGAAGTTTCTCGACACGTCCATCAAGGTCGAAGGTCGAGTCCTCGCGTTTAACAAGCAGCAACTCCGGCTGCAGCGGTGCGACGTCGTGTTTCATCTGGGAGAAAACCACGCGGGGCGCGTGACATCCTCCCGACGCGTCGAAATGCGCGGTCGGCTGCGCAAAGTGGACGACAAAATCGGTTTTTACGTCGACGATCTGCAGGGCATCCCGTCGGATCACGACGAATTTCAAAGCCGCGATTCCCGGATCAATCCGGCAAAATCCGAAGACTACTACGCGCTGGCAGACTGGGCGACCGGACGCGCCACGTTCTACGAAGATCGCGAACTGAAGAAGCAGGCGATGGCGATTTATCGCAAGGGCGTCGAGACGGAAGCCCACGGACTTCCCCCCGATGATGTTGCAGGACGGTATGCGCTGGCGACGAAGGCCGTCGACTACGGAATCGCCGAACTCGGAGACCGGCTGACATTTGAAGGAGGATTGATTGAGAGCCGGTCCGCGCTCGGGCGAGTCCCCCCCAATGCTCAGGAATTGTCGACCGTAGCGGCCGACCTGGCCCGCCGGCTGCCCGGCGCTCAGACGCCGCTTGCCACCATTCCCGCAGATCTGGCCGCTCGGTTTGCCAAAGATCCGCTGGAAGCCTGGCGGCGATCCACGCCCGCCGAACAGCCAATTCTGCAGCGACTGCTGTGGGGACGCATCCAGACGGCCCGGATCACCCTCGATGCCGAGGCCGACGGTCGGAATGGACGAGAGATCTCCGAGCGACTCAAGCGGATCGTCCCGGAGGAAGCGGACTTGGCCCTCAAATACGACGACCAGTATCTGAAGTACCGCGTCGAGCGGGCCTCGGGGCTGACTCGCCCCGAACTGGTCGGCCTCGCAGAAGAACTCGCCGGGCGCAAGAAACCCGACGAGGCCCGGCAAGCCATTGTCACCTGGCTGAAAGCCCGCGAACCGCGGTGGCGAGAAGAGGGCTCGCGCGGGCTGGTCACACTCGCAAACGAACGGCTTGCGCTGCTCAAAGACGAACCGGGAGCGGTTGCGCTGCTGATCGAGGCCGCGGATCAGAATCCGGAAGTCACGGAGGCTGCAACCCGTTTGCAGTCAATGGGATATGCGCACCGGGGGGGGCGATGGCAGCGCGCCTCGACTCTGCCAGATCGACCGATCGCTCCCGAAGCGCCCGCCCCGGCGGGGCCGGACTCGCTGCAGGTCGGCTTGAGCGCCCAACATCTGCGGCAGATGCTCGGAGAGCCGACCTCCCGCAGCCGCATCGCGACCGGTCAGGGAATCACGGAGTCGTGGGCATATGGCTTGCCCGGCACAACGCGCCTGGTGGTCGTGCTGCAGCGGAAATTCAACGACCGCGAATTGAAAGTCAGTGCATTTTCTTCGACCGATGCTTCTCGCCGCAGTCCGTCCGGGGCCTGGTAGCCGCCGACAGACCTGAACTGCTGCTCCGGTTCTGGCCGGCATGTTCGAAACTTGCGGAAAAAGCGGCATATCCTGCCAATTCGATTGAACCGGAATACGCAGACGCGTCGATGACGAAGGATGAGCCCTCAGGATGGGGCAAGTTCGACATCATCGTCATGTTCGTGCAGGTGGTCCGGATGCCCCGCCACCCTGCGACCGAAGGAATTCGGAAGGAGCCGAAAATGCCTCGCGGGACCTGGATTCTCGCCGTGACTGGCGCCCTGGCCATGCAGGTCGGCGTCGTCTCTGCCGCCGACCCGGCCGCCAGTTCCGAAGGTGTGCCGACGCGGTACAGCCGCCGGCCGGCCTCGGCTCCCAAGTCGGATGCGCAGGGGAAGAACTACTTCGACGACCTCTTCGCCGAGCCCGATCTGAGCAAGCTGGCCACCGGGGCAA
Source organism: Planctellipticum variicoloris (assembly GCF_030622045.1). Lineage (NCBI taxonomy): Bacteria > Pseudomonadati > Planctomycetota > Planctomycetia > Planctomycetales > Planctomycetaceae > Planctellipticum > Planctellipticum variicoloris. The sequence goes on from NZ_CP130886.1 coordinate 1,624,673, forward strand.
CCCGTCCCTCGTCGACGGCCAGCAATCGGATCCCGGTGGGCAAGAAGCCCGTCGAGACCCCGGTTCGGCAGGCTGCAGCCGACGAAAAGGACAATGCTCCGGTAACGAATGCGGATTTTGAAAAAGATCCGTTCCGTTCCGAAGGAAACTATATCCAGCACGTCCGGGCGGAAGCCCGCGGCGCTGAAAATTCGGTCAATGTTCGCACGCCGGGCGGAACGGTGGAAACCGGCCCCCAGACGCCGCAGGTGACGGTCGAGTGGGTCAAGAAGTCCGACATCAACGTCGGGCAGGAATGCTCCGTGCAGCTCGTTGTCAAAAACAGCGGCGCGATTCCCGCCAGCCAGGTCGAAGTCGACGCCCTGTTTCCCCCGACGATCCGGTTGACCGCCGTCGAACCCAAACCCGCCTCCGCAACCCATCGACTCACCTGGAGCTTCCCGCTCCTCGCGCCCGGCGCCGAAAAAGTCATCGAAATCAAGATGATCCCCGGCCGTCGCGGCGATCTGGGCACAACCGCGCAGGTCCGATTCACCGGAACCGCCGCGGCGGTGTTCCGCGTCGAAGAACCGATGCTGAAGGTCGCCCTCAAGGGACCGGCCGAAGTCATGATCGGCGATCCCGTCTCCCAGCTCGTCATGGTTTCCAATCCCGGCACCGGCGTGGCCCAGGACGTCAAAATCCTGGCCCAGCTCGACGAAGGCCTCGAATACCCTCGCAGCGAAAAGCTCGAGATGGCCGTCGGCTCGCTCGCTCCCGGAGAAACCCGGACCGTCCGTCTCCCGTTGACCGCAGTCAAAGGGGGCAAGTTCAGCGTCAAAGTGTCGGCTTCGTCGGCCGGCGACCTTGCGGCCGAAGCCGAATCCGTCGTCAACGTGATCGCGCCCAGCCTGACGGTGGCGGTGGATGGCCCTGGGCTGCGTTACAAGGGCCGCAGTGCGAAGTACTCGCTGACCGTCAAGAACGACGGCACCGTCCCCAATAACAACGTGCGGGTGACGCAGTCGGTGGCCTCGGGCTTCCGCTTCATCTCGGCCGATCGGGGCGGCAAGTACGATGCGGCTCAGAAGAACATTCAGTGGTTCGTGGGTCGGCTGGAGCCGGGGCAGACCGCCGAAGTGAGCTGCGAACTGATGGCCGCCGATCTCGGCGCCTTCACCCAGTCCGTCAACGTGACTTCGGACGCCGGAGTCCAGGTCGCGGCCAGGATGGAGACCGAAATCGACGGAGCCTCGGCCCTGACGATGGAAATCGTCGAACTCGACGACCCGGTGGAAGTCGGAACCGAAACGGCCTACGAAATCCGCGTCAAGAACGACGGCTCCAAGGCCGCCGCCAACGTCGCTCTGGCCTGCGAACTGCCTCCCGCAGTCGAGCTGATCACCGCCAAGGGAGCGACCGAAGGGGCTGTTGAAGGTCGGCTGCTGGTCTTCAAAGCCCTCGGCGAACTCAACGCCGGCACGCAGGCGATTTATCGGATTCATGTGAAGGCCTCGGCCGAAGGCAACCACAAGCTGCGAGCCCGGCTCACGAGCAACTCGATTCAGGAGCCTCTGATCCGCGAAGAGCAGACCAAGTTCTACTCGGACGCCAACCGGTAAGGAGTCCGCCTCCCGACGGTTCGAATCCTCGACCGCCGCCAACTGACGGGAATTCCCCGCAGTCGGCGGCGGTTTTTCTTTTGAGTTCCGGGCGGGTGGAGAGGCGTCCGAATTCTGGTAGACTGGCAGAGACGCCGCGCTCGTGGCGCATCCAGGAACCTGTTTCAGACCGACTCTGGCAAGAATCCCCATGGCAGAAATCGACGATCGCAAGCGAAAAATTGCCGCGGAGTGCTATAAGCGGGGCGCCGATGCGCTCTCCAAGGAGAGCTGGGACTTCGCCGCCCAGATGTTCGGGCAGGCGGTCACGCTCGTCCCCGACAACGTCGTGTATCGCCAGACGCTGCGCGGGGCCGAAGAGCGGAAATACAACAACAACAAGAAGGGCGCCGGCGCAACCTCGTTCCTGTCGATGAACAGTGCCAAAAGCAAGGTCAAGAAGGCCCGGTCGCAGCAGAACTGGGACGATCTCGACAAGGCCGCCGAAGAGGGTCTGGCGATCAATCCCTGGGACGCCCAGCTCAACGCCGACGTCGGCGAAGCCGCCCGTCAGCGCGGTTACGAAGAAGTCGCCGCCTATGGTTTCCAGAAGGCGGCCGAGAATGCCCCGGAGAACAAAGACTTTCTGAAGTCCTGGGCCGAGGTGATGGAAACCCGTCATCTCTACGACGACGCCATCAAGATTGTCGAACGGCTCTTCCGCCTCGATGCGCAGAACGGCGAATGGCGCAGTTGGATCAGCCGGCTCCACACGAATAAGACGATCTACAAGGGCCGCTTCGAAGAGGCCCAGAGCACGCGCGAGGTCAAGCAGGAGCCGATCGTCGGCTACGAGGAAAGCGTCACGGGCGGGGGCGCCGGCAAAGAACTGATCGGCCCGGGCGACTCCGAGGAAGCCGACTACCAGCGCGCGATTCGCAAGGATCCCAAGAACAAGGACAACTACATCCGCCTCGCCGACCTCTACCGGCGCGAAAGCCGGCTGGAGGAGGCCCTCGAACAGATGAAGCTGGGGGCCGACGTCAGCGGCGGCGACGCCAATATTCTGGAGCGCGCCGAAGACATCGAACTGGAAATGGCCCAGCGCGATCTGGAGCGGATGCGTCAGACCGTTCCCAAAGGTGGCGAAGAGGCGAAGTCTCAATATCTGCAGATGAAGAAGGATCTGCTCGAACGCTCGATCCGCATTTTCCAGAAACGCATCGAACGCTACCCGGCCGACATGCGGCTGAAGTTCGAGCAGGCCGAACGCCTGATGCAGGCGAAGCAGTATCCGCTGGCGACGAAGTTGCTGCAGCAGGCCTCCGGCGACCCCCGCATCGAAGGTTCCGTCAAACTGAACCTGGGCAAGTGCTTCCTGGCCCAGGGGCAGAACGGACTGGCCCTCAAGCAGCTTGAGCAGGCCGTCATCAAACTCAACCGAGTGGAACAAGCGGAGCCGTTTACGGACTGCTACTATCTCATCGGGCGCCTGCGCGAAGCCGCCGGCGACAATGATGCCGCCGTCGACGCCTATACCGAAGTCATCAGCATCGACTACGACTACAAAGACGCCCGCGAGCGGATGGAAAAGCTGCAGGGGCGGACCGAAGGGGATGAGCTTTCGGATCTGGTCTAGCCGGCTGCGTAACTCCTCATATCCCAATAGATAATGTCGAGTTTGTCCGTCTCGGTCGTCGACGTAAATCGTGTGAAATTCTGACTGGCAGTTTCGTCGCAGCGGGGGTATACTTCCCCGCTTCGGAGAAATCGTTTCGCCCGCCCCGCAGGGGCGAGAGCTTGTGTAAGTTGTTGTCCCGCTTGAAGTTGGTCTGGTAGACATGCCGAACACCGAAAGTGCAAAGCGTTCTCTGCGGAAGAAGGAAGTCCGTCGTTTGAGGAACCGCTCCGAGCGTTCCGCATTGCGGACGATCGTGAAGAAGGTTCGCGTCGCCGTGGGTGCGGGCGACACCGTCCAGTCGAAGGACGCGCTTCAGGCGGCCATCAAGCGGATTGATCGCGCGGCTGACAAGGGGCTGATCCATAAGAACAAGGCCGCCCGTGACAAGTCCCGGCTGACGAAGGCCTGCAATAAGCTGGCCGCCGCCGGGGCTGCTGCTCCGGCCGAGAACTAACGGCGATATTCCGTCGACTTCGGCCCGGCCGTAACATTTTGCGCCGCCGAAGTTTTGACAGAGTTTTCAGAGAGCCGGCAGAGGAATTCTGCCGGCTCTCCGTCTTTCGTGCCGGATCGCTTGCAGGCGGCCTGAACGCACCGTCATAGTGGCGTCCGCTTCGATCATCGAGAGGGGGCCGCCGGGCGCGACCTCGCCATCATGGTCCGGACATTTCGGCGTGGCGGTCACCGCCGTCTGCGCCTCCCCGTGCGAGAGAGGTGCTGAGGCTCATGGAGTTTCCGGACATCGCCGCGGCCTTTGAGCGTTGCCTCACCGAGATCGGCAAGGTTCTGGTGGGGCAGCAGGAGCTGGTCGAGGGGACGCTGGTTGCGCTGCTGAGCGAAGGAAACGTCCTGATCGAAGGCGTCCCCGGTCTGGGAAAAACCCTGCTGGTGACGACGCTCAGTCGAGTGCTCTCCTGCAAGTTCAAGCGGATTCAGTTCACGCCGGACCTGATGCCGTCGGACATTACCGGGCACTCGGTCTACGACATGAACGAGCGAAAGTTTACATTCAGCCCGGGGCCGCTGTTTACCAATCTGCTGCTCGCCGACGAAGTCAACCGCGCTCCTGCGAAGACTCAGTCCGCGCTGCTGGAAGCGATGCAGGAGCGGCAGGTGACCGTCGACGGGGAAACCTTCCGGCTGACGCGTCCGTTTATCACGATCGCCACCCAGAACCCGCTGGAGCAGGAAGGGACCTATCCGCTTCCCGAAGCGCAGCTCGACCGGTTCATGTTCAAGCTGATCGTGGACTATCCGGCGCCGACTCAGGAACTGGAGATTCTCCGCCAGTACGCGGCGGGTAAAGATAACCGGCAGCTCGATCAGTTCGACGTGCAGTCGGTATTGACCGGCGAGCAGGTGGTCCAGATTCAGCAGAAGATCCGCGAAGTCATCGCGGAAGAATCCATTCTCAAGTACATCACCGACATCGTGATTCAGACGCGGAACTGGCATTCGGTGGAGGTCGGGGCCAGTCCGCGGGCCAGCGTGAATCTGCTGCTGGGGGCGCGAGCCCTGGCGGCATGTTATGGCCGGAACTTCGTGGTGCCCGACGATGTCAAACAGCTTGCGCCGTGGGTCCTGCGACATCGATTGCGACTGAAACCGGAGGCCGAGATCGAGGGGACTGCGGTCGATGAAGTCATTCGCGAGGTGCTCGACAGCGTCGAGGCTCCCCAGCCATGACGCCCCGCCTGCGGCTGCTGGGCCTGACGGCGGTCTGCGGCGTGCCGCTCCTGGGGAGCGTCTGGCTGCCGGCGCTGGGGCTGCTGGGAGTGGTCCTGACGGTCGGACTCGCCGTCGCGGCCCTGCTGGACCTGTTGCTGACTCCGCCGCTGGCCCAGGTGGAAGTCGCTCGCGAGGTGCGGGATGTTCTCAGCGTCGGCGCCCGCAATCCAGTCACCGTCTGGCTGCGGAGCCGCGCCAGACGTCCGCTGATGCTTGTGCTCCACGACGAACCGCCGCAGCCTTGCGCGATGTTCGAGCTGCCGTTTGTCGTCGAGTTGCCGCCGGGAGTCAGAGCCGCACGGACCTACTGGATCGAGCCGTTTCATCGGGGCGACAACGCCTTCGGCCCGCTGCACCTGCGGGCCGTCAGCCGCTGGGGACTGTGGCTGCTGTCGGACGTGCGAGAGATTCCGAAAGCCGTCCGGATCTACCCGGATATTCAGGCGGTGCGGCAGGTTGAACTGCTGGCCCGGCAGAACCGGCTGGCGGAAGCCGGCGTCCGGCTGTCGCGTCTCCGCGGACGCGGCTCGGAGTTTGACCGGCTGCGGGAATATCGCCGCGAGGACGAATATCGGGGCATCGACTGGAAGGCGACGGCCCGGCATCAGAGTCTGATCAGCCGGGAGTACGTCGTCGAGCGCAATCAGAATCTGCTGCTGGTTCTGGATTCCGGCCGGTCGATGTGCAACTCCCAGGACGGCGTCACGCACTTCGACCGGGCGCTGAACGCGGCAATTCTGCTGTCGTATGTGGCGCTGCGGCAGGGGGATACCGTCGGCCTCCTGGCCGGGGCGAATCAGATTCAGCGCTGGGTCCGGCCATTGCGGGGGATGGGAGCCATCGAGTCGCTGATCCGGCAGGTTTACGACCTGCGGGCGACCTATGAAGCGACGGATTACGAACTGCTGACGGAAGAGCTGCGCCGGCGGTATCGCAAGCGGTCGCTGGTGATCGTCCTGACTCATGCGCTCGATGAATTGCACTTCGAAACGATCGCGGGGCAACTGCGGAGATTGCGTTCGCCGCACCTGGTCCTGGGAGCTTTCCTGGAGAACGTGCCGTTGCGGGAAAGAGCGGAAATGGTTCCGGAAACCGACCTCGAAGCATTCCAGGTCGCGGCCGCGACCGAGATGATTGCGGCCCAGCAGGCGCAGATCGCCCGGCTGCAGCAGAGCGGGCTGCTGGTCGTCAACACGCAGCCGGAGCAACTTTCATCGCGGCTGATCAGCCGGTACCTGGATATCAAGGCCAGGCATCAGCTTTGAGGAATGCCCGAAACTCGATGCACGAAAACCGAAATCGTTCGGAGACGCTCGCGATCGGCGGTGGCCCGCATCCGCGACACTCAGGCGGCCTGGAATTCCTGGGGTTGCTTCGGATTTCGAGTTTCGGATTTCGGATTTTCGAACAGGCTCTTCGCCTGCTCGCCTAGCCCTGATCCATCATTTCGTCGGCGATGTAGTACTCGTAGAACATCCGGCCGATCTCGTCGCTGAGGCGGCTCAGGTACTCGACTTTGAAGCTGTTGTAGGACTGCTCTGCGGCGGCTTTGGGACGCAGCTTCGGGAACTTGGAGATCGACTCGAGCGAGAAGATCTTTTCCCCTTCGCCGTCGTCGTCCATCTTGATCACGCTGACGATCGCCTCGGCGGCGCCGCGATAGAGAGTCGTGCTTCCTTCTTCGAACAGCGTGAATTTGTTGAGATCGATGTAGACGACGTGGGTGCATTTGAAGGCGGCGCCGATCTCTTCCGGGTAGTCCCAGTCGCGGTTCTCGTCGAGCCATTGCTTGACGCGGTCGGGGGCGATCACCTTGATCTTGTGCTGGTGCAGCCGGAACGCCACGTGCTTGGCAAGCTCCCGGTCGACGTCCTCGAAGCTGTAGCGGACTTCGTCCGGGGCGAAGCAGACGACGGCGACCGTGACTCCCTTGTCGGTCAAGGACTCCTTCGTCTCCTTTTCGAACGCCGGCTCGATCGTCGGCGGCCCGCCGAGCAGCAGGCCCGCGAACAGGAGATAACTGCAGCCGCAGTTCGCCAGGCAGGCCCCGGCGGCGAATACGAGCATCCAGAGGCCGCGGGCCTTCACGGGGGTCTGCTTGGCGGTCAGCATGTCGAATGGTCCTCTCGTCGAGCGTTCGTGCGGAATTGACGCAGCGGATGGCATGGCCGCTCAGAAGTCGCCGCCCGGACGATGATCGTAGAATTTCTCGGCAAGGTGGTCGCAGACGCGCCCCACGTACTCTTTCCGGAACAGGACGCCCGATCGGCCCGTTTCCGAAAGGGGCTGCAGCCGCGGATACGTCGAGCTGAACTCGGACTCGTAGACGTTGGATGTGAATTTGAAGCCGTTGTCGCCGGAAGGATCGACGCGGTAGACCCGGACGAAACCGGCGCACCGCCCGCGGAGAAGTTTCGGGCTGTTGTCCTCGCGAAATGAAAACTGTTGGACGTCGATCCAGGCGATGAAATGGACGTCGAAGTCTTCGGCGAGCTCGGAGGGGTCGCGAAATCCGCCGTGGTCGTCCAGCCAGGTCGCAACGTGGTCGGGGTCGATGACCTCCACACCGTTGAGCTTCATGCGTCGGGTGATGCCGTCGATCAGGTCGAGTTTGAGAGTGGACAAGTCGTCGTCGACCGCGGCCGGCGTCGAACAGATGACCATGACCGTGTGTTCGCCTTTGGTCAGGTCGATCTTGGTCATGTTACGAAACTCGGCAGGCACTTTCGGGTCGCCGAGGATCATCCGGTTGAACATGACCCCGAATGAACAGCCGGGGAGCAGGATCAGGCTCGACAGAGCAGCCGAGGCCGCAGCCACGAATCGGCGGCGTCCCATCCGTAGTGACAGGTCTTCGGGCGGCATCCGACGCACTCCTTTGCAGCGCGGCGGACGCCGGACTGCAGCAAGGAGCTACAACCGCATCCACCAGACGATCAGCGACGCGATTCCGAAGAGACCGAGAAAGCTGGCGGTCACCGGCAGCGGGTCCGAAACCCACAGCAGCCGACAGAACCACGCACTTCCCAGCGCCCACGGAATCAATCCGGCACAGGCCGTCGCCAGCAGCAATCCGGCAGGATTGGCGCGGGCGGCGGCAGCCCAGTCGCCCCGCACGAAATTCGAGAAACAGGTGGTCATCCCGCAGCCGGGACAGCGGATGCCGAACAGAACCTGAGCCGAGCAGCCCGGGAGACCGAACTGGCGATGCGTGCCGTATCCGCGAGGATCCGGCTGCAGCCAGGCAGCCGCCGCAAAACCGCCCGCCAGGAACAGGGCCAGGCCGACCAGACTGGCGCGACCCGTCCTGCCGATCGGCAGGCCGACCAATGTTTCACGAAATGTCATGGGAGAAACAGGGATGCGGGGTTGATAGTCCGGCGGGCGGTTCCTCACAAGACGGAACGCCGGCAGCGTCTCACAGCGAGGGTGCAGTTTTTCGGCAGAAACCGCAAGTGCGGCAGATTTGGCCGAAACGAACAGCGGCCCGGCCGAAATGCGCTTCGACCGGGCCGCTCGTTGGCGGAAATTATCGAGCCGGAGGATCAGCCGGCCGACCGCAATCTACTTCTTCGCCTTCTGGAACTTGTAGATCCCGTTCCCCTTCGGACTGACCGCAGTGAAGTAAACTTCCCCCGCTTCGTCCTCGCCGAAGCTGACGATCGGCAGCTTTTCGGTGATGGGAATCGTCCGGTTGGCCACGACATTCTTCGCGGCCTTATCGTACTTGAGCGCCCAGATCAGTCCCGAGACATAGTCGGCGTACAGGTAGTGGCCGGTCAGCTCGGGCAGAGCCTTGCCGCGGTAGACGTGGCCGCCGGTGATCGACTTGCCGATATCGTGGTGGTATTCCCAGATCGGGTCGATAAGCGTCGGATGCTCCCCTTCGCCGTTCGGAGCGAATGGGTGGAGTCCCTCGCGGAGATTCCAGCCGTAGTTCCCGGCCTTTGTGACGATGTTAATCTCTTCCCAGAGATTCTGACCGACGTCGGCCACCCAGAAGTCGCCCGTCTCGCGGTCGAATGACATCCGCCAGACGTTGCGGAGCCCGTAAGCCCAGATCTCCGGCAGGGCGATCAACGCCTTGTTCGCCACGCGGCCGATAAACGGGTTATCTGCGGGAATGGCGTAGTTCTTGCTGCCGTCCTTTTTGTCGATGTCGATCCGCAGGATCGAACCGAGCCAGGTCTGCAGGTTCTGCCCGTTGTTCAACGGATCGTTGCCGGCGCCGCCATCGCCCAGGCCGATGTAGAGGTAGCCGTCCGGTCCGAAGCAGAGCGTCCCGCCGTTGTGATTCCAGAACGGCTGCGGAATCCGCATGATCTCGACTTCCGACTTCGGATCGGCCTGCGTCCGGTCGGCATTCGCCGTGAACCGCGAGATTACCGACGTATGCGGAGCGTCCTTTGTCGTGTAGTACACGAAGAAGTAGCCGTTCTCCTTGAATTTGGGGTGGAAGGCCATTCCCAGAAAGCCCTCTTCGTTCTCGTTGTCCTTATAGGACACCTTGGAAGAGAGATCCATGAAGATCCGGGTGGACTTTGCGGAGGGAGAATTGTCGAAGACGTGAATCGTCCCCTGTTCGGTCGGGACGAACAACCGGTTCGAACCGTCGCCCGCATGCGTGAGCAGGATCGGGCGGATCGGGGCGATCTTGCCGTTCTGCTCGAACTCCCAGCCGGTGAACTCCAGGCTGGGAAATGCAGGAACGACTTGGAGTGGCAGGGCCGAAGTGTCGGGATCAGCAGCCCGGCTCGCCGTCGCGAGACACAGGATGGCGGCGGTCAGGAAGAAACGTTGCATCACGGAGAAATTCCTGAAGAGAGTGGCTGGTGATGAGTGGTTGGTGGCGAGTGAGGAGAGACCTCAGGACAATTCGGTGCGGACGGTTTCCAGCAGTTTTTTCGTGAGCTGGATCCCTTCCGCTTCGGGGAGCGTGCTTCCCTCGTACTCGATGCCGACATAGCCGCGGTAACCGAACGAGAGGACGATCTCCATTATCTTGCGGTAGTCGGTGCTCGTTTCATTCCCCTGATCGTCGAAGTCGTGCGACTTGGCGCTGACCCCCTTGGCGAACGGCATCAGATCGGCGACTCCCTGGTATCGGTCGTACTGAATCTTGGGTCCCGCCACGCGGAAGTTGCCGAAGTCGGGCAGCGTTCCGCAATTCGGGTTGTCGACCGTGCGCATCACCGAGGCGAGCCACGAGCCGTTGGACGAAAGGCCGCCGTGGTTCTCGACGATCACGCCAATGCCGTGGGTCGCGCCGAACTCGGCCAGCTTCCGCAATCCGTCGGCCGCCCGCTGAATCTGCTCGTAGTAGGACCCGCTGCTGGCCGCGTTCACGCGGATCGAATGGCAGCCGAGGTACTTGGCCCACTCGACCCAGCGGTAGTGGTTTTCCACGGCCTGGTACCGCTTCTTCTCGTCGGCGTCGCCGAGCTGGCCTTCGCCGTCGCACATGATCAGCAGACTCTTGACGCCGGCGTCGTCGGCCCGCTGCTTCAGCTCCTTCAGCGTCGCGTCGTCGTGCTTCTTGTCCTTGTAGAACTGGTTCACGTACTCGACCGCATCAATGCCAAACTGCTCCTTCGTGATCTTCGCGAAGTCCATCGGGTCGGCCTTCTTGTCAAAGAAGGTCCGGTGCAGCGACCACTGAGCGAGCGAAATCTGGTAGAGCGGCGGCTTCTGCTGGGCGAACAGGCGCCCGGCGGGAACAACGGCAGCGGCGGCAGCCAGTGCGGCCGTCTGGAGGAAACGACGACGATCGAGACCGGACATTCAGGAATCCTCTCAGGTGATCGTTGAAGAGACGGGAAAAGCGTGCCCGGCATTGTAGCCGCGGGCGCAGACCAAAGGGAGTTGCCGCCTGGAGAAGCGGAAATCGGAATCCCCCCCCGGATCAAGGAGTCCGATCGCCGAGCGATTCGGGAATCCGCTGGACGCGCCCTTCGCGATCGACGCAGGCCAGGATGCTGGTGGCGGAGGCGATCAGGGTGTCGCCGCGGAACATGCGGTACGAATGCTCGATCTTGGCGGCGGAAACCTTCTCAACGCGCGTGACTACGCGGAGGAGGTCGTCGTATCGGGCCGGAGAGTGGTAGTTGCAGACGAGCTTCACGACGACCAGAAACAGCCCGGACTCCTCGATCTCGCGGTAGTTTCCCCCTTGAGCCCGCAGAAGTTCGGTCCGTCCCATCTCGTAGAAGTTGACGTGGTTGCCGTGGTGCAGAAAACCCATCGCGTCGGTTTCGCAGTAACGGACGCGGATCTCGATCTCGTGCTCGGTCAACATGCCCGACGACTCCTCGGGGGGCGAAATGACAGACTTGCGCAGACTTCTCGGAACGGTTCAGGTCCGCACGCCCAGGGCATTGCGGTCGAAAATCCTGCCGTTCGGCGAGTCGCCGACGGTGCCGGCCACATCGTCAACGGCAAGCTGATAGAGCCGGCGGCCGCACGCGGTAGGGTAGTGTCCGTCGATGCAGGCCTGGCAGAGCGATTCCCCCGCCATGCCGATGCTGCGAGGAATGGAATCACGGCGCAGATAGCGGAGCGAGTCCGCACCAAGGGCGCGGGCCATCTGAGCTTCGGACTCCAGCGTCAGCTCGCCGTTCTCCAGGAATTTCGGAGCGAACAGCTCTTCGACCGTCGACATGTCGATGCCGTAGAAGCAGGGCGAAATGATCGGCGGGCAGGCCACGCGGACGTGGATCTCCTTCGCCCGACCGCGTTCGCGGACCTGCGAAACCAGGCTCTTGAGCGTGGTCGAACGGACGATGCTGTCCTCCACCAGAATCACGCGTTTCCCCTCCATCACCTCCGGCAGGGGCGTGAACTTCATCCGCACTTTGTCGGCCCGGTTGGCCCCTTCGATAAACGTCCGTCCGAGATACCGGTTGCGGATCAGACCTTCGACGGACGGAATGCCCAGCGCAAAGGCCATCGCATCCGCCGCGGCTTTGGCGGTATCCGGAACCGGGACGACCACCGTGTCCGACTTGTCGATTGTGATCAGCTCCTGCGCCGCCAGCTCTTCGCCCAGCCGTTTGCGGGTCATGTAAACGCTGCGGTCGTCGAGGGAACTGGCGACGTTGGCGAAGTAAATCCATTCGAAGAAGCAGTGGGCGTGTCGCGGCGACTCCGCAAACTGGCGGATCTGTACTTCGCCGTCTTCGATCAGGATTGCGTGACCGGGCGGCAGGCTGTGAATGTCTGAGTCGCGGAATCCGATGTTGGCCAGGGCCACGCTCTCGCTCGCCGCGACAAACAGCGAGCCGTCGGTTGCGAAACAGAGCGGTCGGATACCGAGCGGATCGCGGGCGACGAGCATCCGCCCCAGGGCGTCCAGAAACACGACGTTGTAGGCGCCGTCCAGTCGATCGCTGAGCCCGGCGAGCAGTTCCAGCAGCGTCGGCGTGCGGGTGCCGGAAAGCTGCTGGCAGATCAGGTGCATCAGGATTTCAGTGTCGGTCTCGCGAGCCAGATGGAAATTATTCTTCGAGAGAATCTCCTCCCGCAGTTCCATGTAATTGGCGAGCTGCCCGTTGAAGGCAAAGCCGAACCACTTGGACTTTTCGATGTGATGCCGCTCGAACGGCTGAGCGTAGCTGCGGTCGTCTTTGCCGCAGGTCGCATAGCGGACGTGACCGATCGCCGCATGGCCCGAATAGTCGGACATCAGCTTTTCGTATTCGGCCTGCCGATTGAGGTGAAACACCTCGGTCACGGAACCGACATCCTTGTGGGTGTCGATGAGCTGATTGCGGACGGGATTGTAGGAGGTCATCCCCGCGGCGAGCTGCCCCCGGTTCTGAATCTCCAGCAGCAGTCTGGGAATCAGTCGCGACGCCTGGTCCGGCCCCTTGTTCGCCGGCAGCAACCGGCTGGGCGGCTTGCCCGGCAAGTGGTAGACCGCGGCAACTCCGCACTCGTGAAACAGGTCAGCCATTCGGGCATCCGCCAAAGAGTGTCTGGGCGCGGTCTCGGCTCGCGGAAAGTCCCAGCGTGTGAAGACATCATAACGGGCTGCCGATCCCTCACCAACCATCGGCCGCGGCGATTGCGGATTCCCGTGAACGTCGGCACCCGATTCTGGAAGCGCGCGAGCAGGACAATCTCTGCGGCCCGAACTGGCTCGCAGGCCCCGTTTCTGGTAGCACTGCCGCTGGTGAACACCCCTCGGCAGGATGTGTTCGGACGGAGAGATCGCAATCTTTTTCCTCAGTATCGGATGAGCCCATGTCGGGGGTGGTTGAGAGTCTGTCGACGTTTCTGGCCGCTGGCGGAGACCTGGCGGCGGCGTTTCTGCTGCTGATCCGGCCATGGGTCCCGCTCGGGGCGTGGGCGGCATTCTGGTTGTTCGCCGTCGACTGGATGCGGTTGCGTCGAATTCTCGTCCCGCAGAGCGGCATGGTGGGTCTGCTGCTGATCGCCGTGTTTGCGGCGTGGATCTCCACGCTGATTGCTCCGGTCACAGCGAAGTCGCTGCTGCTCCCCGTCGTGGAGCGGATCGCGCTCCTGACGACCTGGATTGTCGTGATGATGGCCTGCGGCGCCCTGCAACTCCTGGGCTGCACCGGAGTCTGGGTGCCGCGGCTGACCGAAGCGACTTTCAGCGCGGCGGAGCGGGTGCGCGTGCTGAATTTCGAGCCCGATGAGCCGGACGCTTAGTCCGTCAGCCGCTCTGGGGGGAAGGCCGCGTCGAGCAGTCGTTGCGACGCTTTGCCACGAGCCGTCAGCACCACTTGTCGTTCGAGTTCACCCGTGACTTCGATGCGGATGTCGAGCCGGTCGCGCGGAAGTTCGTCCGCCACGCGATCCGCCCATTCGATGATTGCGACGCCGTCGCGGGCGAACAGCTCGTCGAGACCGAGATCGGCAAACTCGCCGGGGTGCCGGAGGCGGTAGACATCGCAGTGCCGGACGGTCAGCCGACCGGAATATTCCTGAATCAGCGTGAAGGTCGGGCTGGTCACTTCGTCGACCGGAATCCCCAGGCCGCAGGCCAGCCCTTGAGTCAATCGAGTTTTGCCGGCGCCCAGCTCTCCGGAGAGCGCAAGAACTTGTCCTGCCGAAAGATGCGCCGCGAGGCCTTCGCCCAGTTGGCGCATCGCGTCTTCGCTGGAAATCGTCCTGATGATTGAAGCTGGGGCGGTCATAGCGGACGGGATTCCTCGGAGAAATTTCGTCGGAGTCTGTTGGTCAGACAGAGGTTAGCACGTTCGGAAGCGGGAAACGAACGGGCGGATTCGGCCGGTCTTTGTGATTGACGTCCGTGACGACCACAAGCTGATGTGGTCCAGAGAGAACTCCCTCGCAAAATGGGGGAATTGCTGGACAACGCGTGAAACGATCCCTACAGTCCGCATACCTTATCACTTCGCCCGACTGCTGAGCAGACTGGCAAAGGAGATTGTAAGGAAACGTGGGACCGCTGGTGTGGGCGGTCCCGCCGCCTGTATGGATGCGGGTGAGGAGTTCGACATGGATGTCGTCCCGCGGGGTTTCTGCTGTACCCCGCGTGATGATCTGAGGCTGACTTCAGGACGAAGTCGGCAAGCCGGGAATCTCTGCCAGGGGGGCTGTTCGTGCCTGGCGCCATTCCAGGAGTCCGGTCGGTGATGTTCGAGTTCGCACACGGAAGTGCCACAGTCTTCAGGAAGGGATTTCGATGCAGAACAAGCCGCTGATTGGTATGAACGGGGATTTTCGGGCCGCCCGCCGCGACGCAACGGCGCTGAGCTGGTTCAATTCGGGGTACTTTGATTCAGTCACCGCTGCCGGCGGGCTCCCTGTCCTGCTGCCTCCCTATGCCAGCGACGCCGACCTGAAGCAGCTCCTCAGCGAGCTGGACGGCCTGGTCCTGGCAGGCTGCACGCAAGACCTCGATCCGGTCCGCCTGGGGCTGGAACCCCACCCGCAGACGCGACCGATGCCTGCCCGGCGAGAAGATTTTGACCGGCGGCTCTGCAAGCTGGCCGTCGAAATGCGGCTGCCGATCGTGGCCATCGGCGCCGGCATGCAGACGCTGAATGTGATCTGCGGCGGTTCGCTCTTCCAGCACATTCCTGAGGATGTTCAGAAGGCGTTGCACCACCGCGACCCGGTCGACAAGCCGAACCGCCACATTATTGAAATCGTGGAAGGAACCCGCTGCTGGGACATTTACGGGCCCGGCGAAATTCGGGTCAACAGCGACCACCATATGGCCATCAATCAACTGGCTTCCTGCTTCCGCATGTCGGCAGCCTCTCCGGACGGCGTCGTCGAGTGCTACGAATCGGCGAGCGACGACTGGTTCTGCCTCGGAGTGCAATGGCACCCGGAAGACGACACGGCCAGCGCGCTCGACATGCAGATCTTTACGGAATTCGTCGCCGCCTGCCGCGGAGCTGAACCCGCCATCCTGCAGATGCCGCAGCGCGTCGCCGCCTGAGACCTGTCGACAGTCTGCTGTCGGACGAGAAGCCCACGTCGTTGGCCCGCGTGGGCTTCTTCGTTTGAGTCGCACTGCACAATGCGATACCGTTCCAGACTGGTGAAGTTTTCCCGCGTCTGAAACAGGTGTCGCATGTCCGGCTTTCGCGTGCCATCAAATCCGGGGCAGTATCCGACCACCCGCCTGCGAAGGCTGCGGCAGTCGGACTGGTCGCGACGGCTGGTCCGCGAGCATCAGTTGTCGGTTAACGATCTCATCTGGCCGGTCTTCGTCCAGGAAGGCCAGGGCGTCCGGACTTCAATCGGCTCGATGCCCGGCGTCGAACGGCTGTCGGTCGATTTGTTTGCGGCCGCCGTGGCGGAAGCTGCCGAACTCGGCATTCCCGCGGTCGCGATTTTCCCGGTCACCGATCCGGCCCGAAAATCCGAGGATGGCCATGAGGCTCTGAACCCGGACAACCTGATGTGCCGGGCCGTGCGTGCGGTTCGTGATGCGAAGGTTGAAATCGGGGTCATCTGCGACGTCGCGCTCGATCCCTACACAACGCACGGCCAGGACGGTCTGGTGCGGGATGGTCAAGTCATCAATGACGAGACCGTGGCGGTCCTGCAACAACAGGCGATCGTCCAGGCGCAGGCCGGGTGCGACGTCATCGCCCCGTCGGACATGATGGACGGTCGGATCGGGGCCATTCGCCAGGCTCTGGATGGCGCTGGTTTCGCGCACGTGCAGATCCTCTCTTATGCCGCCAAATACGCCTCGGCCTACTACGGTCCGTTCCGCGACGCGGTCGGCTCGGCCGCCAATCTGGGAACTGGCGACAAGCGGACTTACCAGATGGATCCGGCGAACGGCGACGAGTCGCTGCGCGAAGTGGCGCTCGATATCGCCGAGGGGGCGGACATGGTGATGGTCAAACCGGGGCTGCCGTACCTCGACATCGTCTATCGGGTCAAGGAGGCCTTCGGCCTGCCGACGTTCGCGTACCAGGTCAGCGGCGAGTACGCGATGATCGCCGCCGCCGCGCAGAACGGCTGGATCGACCGGAAGAAAGTCATGCTGGAAAGCCTGCTCGCGTTCAAGCGGGCCGGCGCGGACGGCGTGCTGACGTACTTCGCGGTCGAGGTGGCGAAGCTGCTGAAGGCGGGGGACTGAATTCGTTCCTGCGCGGAAAGATCTGGCTTTGCCGCCACATGGCGTCTAGAATTGAGCCATGTGGCACAACGTCGCACTGGGGGATGGCGATGAGCGGCACGAGCAGAACCCGGCGGTCGCCAGGCCGGACCGGACGACTGGCTTCGCTTCCCGAGTTCCTGCGCGCTGACGCCGCGCGACAAATTTCGCAGATTCAGGCCGGTTTTCCGGTCGACTGGTTTGATCAGTTTCTGGCGGAATCGGGACTGGCGGCCAGCCAGGTGCTGGCCGTCCTGATGCTCCCCCAGCGCACGTTGGTCAGGCGCAGGTCCGCCGGCCTGCTCGCCCTGCAGGAGTCGGATCGCCTCGCCAGACTGGCCCGGCTCTTCGAACAGGCCGTGGTCCTCTTCGAAGGAGACCGGGAAGCCGCCGCTCGCTGGTTTTCACAGCCGGTCCGCGCGCTGGGCTTCGTGAGCCCGCTGGAAATGGCCCGCACCGAGGCGGGAAGCCATGAGGTGGGACTGGTCATCGGACGGCTGGAGCACGGAGTCTATACGTGACGACGATTCGTGGCTGGCGAATCGTGAAGGATCGATACCGTCAGACCGCGTTCAGCGGCGACGGCGCCGAATTGTACGGCGGGCGCTGGAACACTCCCGGAAAGCCGGTCGTTTATGCGTCCGACAGCGTTGCACTCGCGATGCTGGAAATCCTTGCTCACATCGGACCTTCAGATCTGCGGGCCGCATACCAGCTTTGCCGGGTCGAGGTTTCCAGCAGCCTGATCGAAGTCTGCGAACCCGCCGACGTAGCTGCAACCTGGCGGACGCCGGGCCGAGTCACGGAATTGCAGCAGTTCGGAGATCAGTGGGTGCGGGAGCGGCGGAGCGCGGCTTTGAAGGTTCGCAGTGCAATCGTCCCGCAGGAGTGGAATCTTCTGCTGAATCCCCGGCACCCGGATTTTGCCCGGGTCGCCTGCGAACTGGACGACGAATTCCAGATCGATCCACGCATCTTGCGGCCGTGATCAATCTGGTAGGGCAGGCTCCCGCCCAATCTCGTTCGGCACGCTTTTTGCGCAGGCCGATTGAGATTGTAGTCTTTCTCCCTGCGGAGGGAGTGGCGATGGCGGAGAAGGGGCTGACGGAGGAGGAGCGGCGGGAGCTGATTGGTCCTTTGGCCGGGACCGTCCTGCTGCGGCGCATCTTTCCGCTGCTGCAACGATTGGCTCCCTGCGGGACAGAACGCGACACCGCTCGCAACCGGCAGCTGTTCTACAGCCAGTATGCCGCGCTCCTCCTGATCGGCTTCTTCAACCCCGTTCTCAAGTCCGCCCGGGCGCTCGTCGCAGCCTCGGGACTGAAAAAGGTCCAACAGCTCGCCGGCGGGCAAAAGGTCTCGGCCGGGGCCTTCTCCGAGGCCTCGTCCGTCTTCGATCCCTCGCTCCTGGAAGGACTCGTTCACGAACTCCGCCGCCAGTTCGCCCGGCATCAGTTCCGCGTGAGCCGCAGCGGTCGGCTGGGACGCCTTCCCAACCCGATCGTCGAACGTCTCGTCGCCGTCGACGGGACCGTGCTGTCGGCCTTGCCGCAGATCGCCGCCCGGCTGGGACGCGGTTCTCAAGGCCAGTGGCGGCTGCACACCCAGCTTCGCATTCACGACCAGAGGGTCGTGGCCTCGACCCTCACCGAGGAGCCGGCCAAAGGGCCGCACTCCGAGCGCGCCGTCACGCTCCAGCAGATCCAGGCCCGCGAACCGCAACCCGCCGGTGCGCCGGGAGACCTTTATATTCTGGACCGGGGCTATCGCTCGGCCGTGGTGTTCAACGAACTGGTCGAAGCCCGCTGCGACTACGTCTGCCGGCTCAATCGCGGGGACGGTCGCGTGGTCGAGGGACCGGTCAACGACGCGAACGGTCATGCGGTTCAACTCCCCGCGCTCACCGAAGCCGATCGCGCCGCGGGGGTCGTGGCGGATGAACTGATCGCGCTGGGCGGCGGCAGCGGAGCCAGTCCCGCAAGAACCAATCACGTCGTGCGGCGGATCACCGTCGAGCCAGTGCCCGGTCGACCAAGTTCGGCAAGGCAGGGGCGGCTTCGCAGCGACCAGACCGGGCGGGAAGGCCTGATCCTGGCCACGACGCTGCTGGATCTCCCGGCCGAACAGGTGGTGCTAATCTATGAATGCCGGTGGCAGATCGAGCTGTTCTTCCGGTTTCTGAAGCAGGTGCTGGGCTGCCAGCAACTGCTCTCGGCGAAGACGCGGGGCGTGGAGATCCAGCTCTACTGTTCGCTGCTCGCCGGGCTGCTCCTGGCCCTGGCGACGGGAGGCAACCTGTCGCGTCGAGCGTATGAAATGGTCTGTCTCTACATGACCGGCTGGGCCGACGACGAAGAACTCCTCGCCGCCTTCCCCCAGCCGCCATAGATTATGCAAGCACCGTGCCGAACGAGATTGGGCTCCCGCCTGCCGATCTGTGCCAGACATGGTCAAACACGGCCGGCGCAGCCGGCACTACTTCTTCGGCCGGAACGCCACGATCTTCGACTCATCGGTCGTGAGATAGGCCGCCTCGATCAGGTCGAGGCAGTACGGAATCGCCGGGAAGACTGCGTCGAGACACTCG
Source organism: Planctellipticum variicoloris (assembly GCF_030622045.1). Classification (NCBI taxonomy): domain Bacteria; kingdom Pseudomonadati; phylum Planctomycetota; class Planctomycetia; order Planctomycetales; family Planctomycetaceae; genus Planctellipticum; species Planctellipticum variicoloris. Next base: position 1,643,863 of record NZ_CP130886.1, read on the forward strand.
CGGATCGCCTTCGGCTGCCCCGGCAGATTGACGATCAGCGTCCGGCCGCGAATGACCGCCGTCTGCCGCGACAAAATGGCGGTCGGCACTTTCTGCAGCGAGACTTGCCGCATCAGTTCGCCGAAACCGGGCATTAACTTTTCCGCGACCGCTTCCGTGGCTTCGGGCGTCACATCGCGCCGGGCCGGGCCGGTGCCGCCGGTCGTGATCACCAGGCTGCAACCCGCGTGGTCGCAAAGTTCAATCAGCGTGGCCTCAATCGTCGCCTGCTCGTCCGGAATGACGCGCGAGACCGCCTCCCAGGGGCTGGTCAGGACCTCTGCCAGATACGCGTGGATCGCGGGGCCGCCCCGGTCTTCGTACTCGCCCCGGCTGGCGCGGTCGGAAACAGTCACAATGCCGATACGTGCGGGAGACGGTGCCGTCATGGATTCCAGAATCTCTCTGAAGAGTCGTACGAACTACCGCCCCGGACGGGACTCAAACAGGACCGGGGCTGTAAACGGGGCGAACGCGGTCTGATCCCGGACGGCGTGAAAGTGCTGCAGCGCCCAGGTGACTGAAGGGAAGGCCAGCTCATTCCAGGGGATCTCGTCCCAGCCGAACAGCCGGGTTTCCAGACTCTCCAGACCCGGGGCGAAGCCAGGCAAAGTCAATTCGCCCCGGTAGATGAGCTGCACCTGGCTGATGACCGGAATCGAGTAGACCGCCAGCAGCGCATCCAACCGGACGCGGGCGGTCGCTTCTTCCCAGACTTCACGAGCGGCGCCATGCTCGGCGGATTCGCCTTCTTCCATGAAGCCCGCGGGCATCGTCCAGAAACCGGCCCGCGGTTCGATGGCCCGTCGGCAGAGCAGGAACTTTCCCCCGCTCGTCACAACCGCCCCGACAATGACCTTCGGGTTGACGTAATGAATCCAGCCGCAATCCCCGCACACCAGCCGCTCCCGCTCGTCGCCGGGCGGGACGCAGTTCTGAAAGCAGGGGGGCGGGACGGGTTCGCTCATGACAGCCTGTGTATTCGAACCTCTCTACGGCAGTTCGCGCAAGACCTCGGTCACCGGACGGCGCGTCTGATGCGGGACAACCGCAGGGTAGCCATACCAGAGCAATCCGACGGTTCGCTCACGGTCCGGGGCGATTCCCAGCAGCGGCAGATACTCCGGATGCCGCGTTACAGCCCCGGTCGACCACTTTGTTCCGATCCCCTCGTCCCAGAGAGCGAGACTCAGATTCTGAATCGCGCAGCAGACCGCGGCATAGTCCTCTTCCTGCAGGAACGCGTCGTCGCTCTTGAGGCAGGTGACCGCCAGCCAGCCCGGCACGGCGCTCCACTGTCGACGTTTGGTCTCTGCTGCTTCGGGGCCGCTGGCGGCCGCCACGATCGATGCATTCAGCTCGACGATCCGGGCCGATGTCTCCGGGCCGATCAGGCAGAACCGCCACGGTTCGGTCTTCTTATGATTCGGCGCCCAGCAGGCCAGCTCGATCGCCCGCAGCACGATCTCGCGAGCCGGCGCATCGGGACGAAAACTGCCGACCGTGCGGCGGCTGCGGATCGCTTCGACGAGATTCATGGAGGCGGCAGACTTTCGTGAGATGAGGGAGGCTCGGCACCGCCCCCCGAGGTGACTGACGACTCGCGCGCAGAGACAGCGCTACTGCGGCGGAACGACTTTGATCTCGTAAAGCTTCGGCCAGTTCTTCCCCGTGATGAAGAGCCGTTCCTGTTCGGGATCCCAGGCGATCCCGTTCAGGACATCCTCGCGCCCGCGACGGCTCGCCGGATAGACCTGGCTGCAGTCGATCCAGCCCAGCAGGCGCCCGTCTTTGGGGGAAATCCGGGCGATCCGGTCGGAATACCAGACGTTGGCGTAAATCTCGCCGTTGACGAATTCGAGTTCGTTGAGCTTGTCGACCGTCCCCCCCGGCCCGCGTACGATCACGCGCTTCGCGACCGCGAACGTCCTGGGGTCCAGAAAACGCAACGTGCTGGAGCCGTCGCTCATGATGAGCTGCTCTCCGTCGGTGGTCAGCCCCCAGCCTTCCCCCGCGTAGCGGAAGGAACCGACAATCTGAAACGTCTGGCGATCGTAGATCAGCCCGAAGTGGTTTTCCCACGTGAGCTGGTAGATCCGACCGTCCAGTTCCGCAATTCCTTCGCCAAAGACTTTCGGATCGGTCGGAACCGCCAGCTCGACTCGTCCGGACTGCAGATCGACCCGGCGGAGCGACGACTTGCCGTACTGTCCGGTCCCTTCGTAAAGGGCCCCGCCGGACCAGAACAGCCCCTGCGTGAAGGCGGCCGGATCGTGAGGAAACGCCTGCACGATCTCAACGCTCTGCACGTCTCCGGCGCGCTTTCGGAACGGAGACAGCGGCCCCGCGACCGTCAGACCGGCGGCCGCCACCGTCACCAGCACGACGCTGACCCAGATCCACGTCGAGCGCGACGCGCCGGAACGAGTAAACGGATCAGTCTGACTCATGGGAACTCTCCCGGACCGGCAAACGGCTCCACGTTCTAGGAATCGACCGCGGCCAGGGCTTCGTCGCGACTGTTGTAGATCGCCCACAGAGTATCGAGCGCCGTAATCCGGAGCAGTTCGCGGGCCATCTTGCTCGCACCGCAGATCACCAGCTCTCCCCCCCGGTTTTTGACCGCCGTATGGCAACGGAGCAGCAGCGCCAGGAAGACCGACCCGAAGTAGTTCACTTCGCTCAGATCGACGACGACCATCGGCGACTGCTGTTCCTTGATCGGAGCCATGACGATATCCGCCGCCTGCTCGATCAGATCCCAGTTCATCGATTCGACATTCGGCGCCGGGGTGATCACCACCGTGTTGCCGTGCCACTCCAGACGAAAGTCGTTATTCGCAGTAGTCATGAAGTCGTCTCATCCTTGTCAGTGAACCGGGCGGCGCTGGCCCTCCTGGCGGGACGCGATGCGGAACGATCCGCCGCCAGACAGCAATTTATCGCAACGCCGACGTTTTCGCACCACCACGACGCTGTTCCCGCCATTCCGCCCAGGCTCGCAACTCCTCTTCGACCCTCGCCGACTCGGGCCGTGGGTCCTCCGAGTCCAGCGGGCGGATCGCTGGCGGACGATCGTCCGCCGGAGCCAGAGTCGAAAGCGCCGCCAGCATTTCGCGGCGGACCGGAGGACTCGACTCGGTCCAGGCGAGTTGAATCAGCGGATCGAGAAACTGCGGACGCCCCGTACGGACCATGGCCTGGACCGCCGCCTGCCGACGTTCCGTTTCCGGAGCGTGACAGCGACGGACCAGTTCCTGGCAGCCGGCGTCATCACCGAGCTGGCACAGGCTGACAATCACCGCTTCCTGCATTTCGGCGTCCGGCGCCGTGATCAGGCTCCGCAGCCCAGGCGTCGCCGGTGCGTCTCCCGCGGCCGGCAGTCCGTCCAGCAGCATGGGATTCTGGCAAAGTCCCGCCAGGCGCACGGCCTGCAGGCGGATCTCCGCCTGCGGATCGCTGAGGAGCGGCAGCAGCCAGAGTCCATACGTCGGCTGCGGTCGCCGGCTGATGTATTGCAGCCCGAGCTGGCGGATGTCGGGCCAGGCATGATGCATCGCCAGCAGCGCGATCTGAGCGGCCGGCTCTCGCGAATCGGGCAGAATTCCCTGCACCGCCGCCTGCCAGACGTACCGATCCTGTTCGACCAGCAGGCATTCTTTCAAACGCGCCAGGACGGCTTCCGAGAGACTTCCCCGTTCGCCGGCGAGCTGCAGTTTTCGCATCGCCGCCCGCCGCGTCCCGACATCCGCAGACCGGAGATCGTGGAGCGCGCCATAGGACGGATCGAGCCGCGGCAGGATTTCCGTCACGAGTGTTTCCGCCGTCCGTCCCGACCTCCCGGCAAGCGCCTGCTCGAACACCGGTACGCACGCCGCGTCGCAGCGGGACAGCCGATCGACCAGGTCGGGAGCAGCATCTTCCGGCGCCGCCAGGGCCAGGTACTCTTCAACAAGTCCCTGAATCTCCCCCGTTGAATCGGGACGTTCGGGGCCGACGCTGGATTGCGACAGGCCGGGGAGCGCCGTCCAGAACTCCGTCGAGAGGCCGCGCGCCCGGATCAGTTCCGCCAGCGCCTGCTCCCGTTCCTGCTGCGTGCCATCGATGGGGAAGACCGGCTCGAATCCCAGCCGGGTCCGCAGGAGCGGAACCGCGTCGCGGCGAATCGTCAGCAGGCTGGCCCGGAGGGCGTGCAGCAGCAGGGGCGTCGCCAGCGTATCGGGCAATCTGGCAATGCTGCCGAGCGCCGCCGACTGGACCTCGGGATGGCGGTCTTCCAGTGCGTCGCGGAGCGCCGTCACTGCCGGAAGCTGAGGATAGCGGTGCAGTTCTCGAACGCACGCGGCGCGCACGCGCGGAGCCGAATCTCGCAAATACGGCTCCAGATCGCGGAACTCCCAGGTCGCCAGCGCCGGCATGGTCCGCGCGCGCAGCGCTTCATTCTCTTTCTTGGCGGTCCGATGCAGTTCCTGGCGGGCGGCTTCCGTCCGCACCAGTCCCAGACTGGCGATCGCAGTTTCACGAACGGTGTCGTCGGCGTCGAGCCGTTGCGAAGCCAGTATGGCGACGGCATCGGACTGGTTCGCGACCGCCAGCCAGCGACCGAAGACCTGTCGCACGCGCGGATCCGGATCGAATCGAGTCAGCCAGAGCTGCGGCGGCCAGTCTGGTTTCAGTCCCGAGTGTCGAGCTGCGTGAATCAGGCAGGCTTCCAGAGCCGACTGCCGCAGCCCTTCGCCGAACCCGCCCGCTTCCACTTCCAGAGCCTCGGGAAGCCCCGGAATCTGCGCCGGCGAGATTCGCAGCGCCACCCCGCGCCAGAGTCCCCCTCGAGCATCGTCCGAGAGGTCCGGACGCTGCAGGGCGCGACCTGCCGGAGCCAGGACAGCCTCGGGATCTCCCGACCGCGTCGCCAGCCAACTGCTCCACGCCTCCGCCAGCGCCGCTTGCCGCGGAAGCAACTTGAGAAACTCCGGGTTGGGCTGGCTCGCGGTCGGCGGGGTCAGCACCAGCAGCTCCCGCACGTCGCTCCGGTCCATCGCCTGAGCGGGAAAACTCCTCCAGAGGAGGATGGAGGCATTGATGCCGGCCGCCGTCGATTCTTTGGCCAGATGCTGCAGAGCCGGAATCACCAGACTTGAAGACGACTCCGCCGTAGTCGGCGGACTGCCGCCGCGGAACAGCCAGTCCCATTCAGTGGGAACCGGCATCGCCAGGGATGGCCGCTGCTGCGCGATCAGCGAGGCGGGAGCCGCTTCCGCAGCGGGTCCCGCGGGAACGAATCGCCAGCGGAATCCGGGGGTGAACGCGGGACCGAAGCGGCTCGGATCGGTGGTCGCTTCGAGCAACGACCAGGCGGGATCGAGTGACCAGATGCCGTCGGCCAGCATCGGCCGCAAGCGGGCCACCAGTTCCGGGGTCTCGCCATCAGCCTTGGCAACGGCGCCGGCCGCCGGTTTCGACGAATTCTCCGGCGACGACTCCAGAGCGGACGGAGCATGCCCGACGCCCCACTCCGTCGGCAGACCCATCGACTGGCAGCCCGCCGACGTGACCAGCGCCAGGATCCAGACGGACCGCCAGCGGCCCGACTGGCTCGGGAGATTCCTGTCGCGATCTGGCGGGATGTGCGGCATGATCGAATGACGACCGCGTGAAACAATGTTGCGCAAAGCGTGCGGAGAGTATCTGTTAGGGTGTTTTCCGGGAAGACGAACCTCGCCGCCTGCCGAGAACTCGCGTTGACGTCTGTCCGGCACCTGCGTAGAAAGCCTCTGGAGCGAAGTTTCGGGGGGGATCGCCTCAGGAGTCCTTTGCATGTTGACCAGCCCGGCCCGGACCGCAACTTCAACCAGCATTCGGGACTGGGTCCCGCGCTGGACAATGTTCCCGAGCTGGGTGTTGTCCGTCGGAGTCCATGCGCTGTTGCTGCTGGCGCTGGCCCTGTGGCTGCAATCCCAGGAGCGCCCCCCCGTCGGATTCAGCGACGAACCGGCCCGCGAGATCGGAATCGTCGTCAAACAGCGGGGCGAGTTCGTCGAGGCCCCGCAGCAGGAACCGCGGGAAAGCACAACCGGCGACCCGTCGGAAACTCGACCGCAGACGAAACCCGATCAACACGCAAAAGTTGCGTCCGAACTCCCCAATCTCCCCAACGTCCCCTCCGAGACCCTCCCCAGCTCGACACCAAGCCCCCTTGTCGGGGCCGGCGTTGCATCACCATTAGCCCCGGTCAGCGACGCCCGCGATGTCGTCAAATCGGGGGGAGTGCGCACTCCCGGGGAGATGATCGCCTCCGGAACTCCCGGGGCGGCGTTCATGGGAGTCGAAGACAAGGGCACCCGGATCGTCTTCGTGATCGACTGCTCGGGAAGCATGAGCGAGCACGGTGCGATGCGGGTTGCGAAGTCGGCGCTCGTCTCCAGCCTGCAGGCGCTCGATTCGGCGCAGCAGTTTCAAGTCGTCTTTTTCAACGAGCAGGCGGTTCCGCTGCGACTCAAGGGCGAGAACAAGCCGATTCTCTACTTCGCCACGGACATCTACAAGACCCTGGCTCGCCAGAGCATCAGCGCGCTGCAGCCGAACCTGGGCACCGAACGTATGAACGCGATTCAAGTGAGCCTCAAGTTAAACCCGGACGTGCTGTTCTTGTTGACGGATGCTCGTGAGCCGCTGATGTCGGCCAAAGATCTCAAGCATGTCGCCGACCTCAATCGGGGCCGCGCCCGAATTCACTCCATTGAGTTTGGCGAGGGCGCTGCGCTCGACGGGCCGGAAAATTTCCTGCAGAAGCTGGCCCGACAGAACGGCGGGACGTGGCGTTACCACGACGTGACCCGTTTCGATGACGCCCGTTAGCGGCAGATCAGTCGCAGGCGGGTGCGAAGTCGGCGTGGTGCTCGGCGGGCGCCGCAAATCGATTCGCGGGGGTGTCGAAACGCCGTTCGACGCAATCTCGCAGAGCGGGTTGCTGGCGGTAGTGATCCACGGCTCGCAACACATCCTGCCGGCGCAGTCCGCCGATCAGCCGGTCGCCGTCAATCACGGCTGCCAGCGAGTGTCGACCGTCGCGAAACCGCGCGGCTGCGACGTGCAGGTCATCCGTCGGCGACAGCGTCCAGACGACGCGGGAAATCAGACATTCCAGAGGGGTGTCCGCGGCCTCGCCGATCAGCTCGGCCTTCAGAATCTCGTAGTCCGTGATCACACCGGCCAGCCGGCCTGCGGAATCGACGACCAGAGCGTCCGGGGCCGCGTGCTCGACCAGGAAGGCCCGGGCGGCGGCGATTGTGACGTTCGCCTGAAGCGTCGGGAAACGGGGATTCATCCAGTCGGCGACAGTTCCCAGCATGGTGCAGTCTCCGCGGCGAAAGTTCTGCCGTTGCCTGCGACGACTTCTCCAGGAACGGAAATCGTCGTCTGCTGAACCCTACGTTGCGTTTGGGCAACGTGCTGCCGGAAGTCCACAATTTTCAGGCGCACCAAAGTGGTCGCACGTCAGACATGCCGCCACTTCTGCAGAATTTCCGCCGCAACCTGCTGGCGGACTTCGGCTCGCGACGTGATGCGGTAGTGGGCGTCGCGGTGCCGGACGAGCTGAGTCCCCCAGCTCTCCGCGAGCCGCGCAATCGATTCGGTCGGCACAAACCGATCGTACTCCGCCAGATGCAGCGTGATCGCGGAGCCCGGAAGCTGCGGCGTCCAGAGTGGAAGCCGTACGGCGCGGGACGCCGTTTCCCAGCGGTCGATCAGGTGCGGGCTGGCCTGGAGCCCCCGCTGCACCGCATGCACGAACGGACTGCGGGACTCCAGCAGGGCCGCGATGTCGACCGGCGGCGCCAGCGCGATGGCGAATTCGAGATCCGCCGCCAGCAGGGATGCCATCAGCGTCAGCCAGCCGCCATAGCTGCAGCCGACGAGCCCGACCCGTTTGCCTTCGGCCTGGAGACTGCGGATCACCTGCCACAGATCCAGCACGCTCTGCCGCGCGACGCTGAGTTGATGGTCGAGGTCGCCGTGGACAATCAGTTGCCCCGAACGAAAGCCGGCCGGGACGCGTCGGAAGTTGTAGGCGGAGTCCATCATGACCACGCCGATGCCCGCCGGGGTGAGTTGCTGCGACAGACGGGTAAACCAGCGGCACCCGACCTGCACGATCCCGTCGCAGCCGACGACCACCAGGCCGCGGTCCTCGTGTGCCGGTCGCCAGCGGCGGCACCAGACGACGTTGTTCTCAGGATGCGGCGAATCGATCAGGCTGGCGAATCGCAGATCCTCGGCAACGCCCCAAGGACGTTCAATGAACGCGGCATGATGAGTGGCGAGATCGAGCGCTTCGGGAATCGGCGCAAAGACGCGAGCCAGATCTCCGCTGAGCAGATCGGGAAATGTACGGGCCGTGTCTCCGATTGCCGCCGGATGATTGCGGTACCAGAAGAAGTGCCGCAGCAGAATCTGTCCCATGACCCGGTCGACGGTCTCGGGCCAGACCCGCCGGCAGCGTTCCGCGACTTCCGCCGCGAAACTCACCGCAGCTCGATCAACGACTGCGTCTTGACGATGGCGCAGTCGTCCGGGAACGTATGGAACGCATGCACGATCAGGCTGGAGTCGCAGATATCCGCCCGCACCACGCTCAGGGCGCTCGGGGAAAACCGGCTGGCGCTCGGGTAAATCTGAGCCAGATCCGCCTTCAGCGAGTCTTCGAGCAGTTCCTCGTGCATCCGCTGAAAGACGTCGACATCCAGCTTCTCAAGCTGGCAGCCCACGCTGTACTTCACGCCGGCGCACGGGAACGACTGCGTCCGGCAGCCGCGCAGCCGGTGCTCCATCACCCGCTTCTGCTGCGGCAGCGACTGTTGACGCTCGCTGATCGCTTCCGTCAGGACCTGCCGCCCCCGGCGAAAAGTCAGCAGGTGGCCGGCGGGGCAGAGCTGAATCTCCAGCACGCCTTCTTCGTGAGTCAGACGCGCCAGGCCGTGGCACTCGAACAGCTCCGGATGAAGCGGACGATCAAAGACCCTCAGCATGAGGTCTGCGACTTCCGGCCGGGCGAAACTCACGAGCATCGGCGTTTCCTTCGGCACTGTGGCGAGCGACTGACGCGACCAATTATAGAGTCTGGCAATCGCGGCAAACAATGGCAGAAAACGCCGTGAAAACGACCTCCGCGGCTTCCCGAAAACAACCCTCTTTGCGCTTGACAATCGCGCCGATTGACACCGATCGATGACGTCCGCAGCCGCACGATTTCTGTCGCGTCGAAAGACGTTGCCGCTCGTCGACCCGGCCTCTACTTCAGCGCGATCACGTGATTGCTGAGTCGCTCGTAGCCGTTCACCGTGATCAGATAGTTGTGCTCGTTCCGGACGCCGCCAATGCCGGGGACGTACAGCCCTGGTTCGAGAGTCACCACGTCGCCGGCGACGAGCACATCTTCGCTCTCAGGGACCAGAATCGGCGCTTCGGGATGCGCGAGGCCGATGCCGTGACCGGCGTGGTGCTTGAATCGCTCGGCCAGTCCCGCCTCGCGAATCGGGCGCTCCGTGGCGTCGAACACATCCGCCGCCCGCGCTCCGGCCCGCAGTGTCTCTTCCCCCGACTTCATCGCCGCCATGACGGTGTCGTATAAGTGCTGCTGCTCGGCAGTCGGTTCTGCAACGGCGATCGTGTTGGTGAAGTCGCTCCGATAGCCTTCGAGAACCACGGAGTAGTCCAGGATAAACAGATCCCCGGCCTGCAGTTTGTAATCCGTCGGCAGCCCCCCCACCTTGGGCTGAGTCGGAGTCGCGGCTCGGAAGTCCCCGTAGATCAGTCCGGCACGCCCCGCGGCGCGAATGGACGCTTCCTGGACCGCCAGGAAGACTTCGAGTTCGGAAACTCCCGGACGAACGATTTCGCGAGCGCGGGCCTGGCCGGCTTCGCCCGCCCGCATGCATTCCTTCAACAGCGCGATTTCGTCGGCTTCCTTCGTCCGCCGAAGTCGCCGGATCACCGTCCCCAGATCAACCGGAAGCTGTTTCGTCGAGTCGCCGGCTTCCCGCCGGACCGAGTGCCGCTCGTGATCGAGCCCCAGCAGTTCGAAAGCGCCGACCGGCAGCCATTCCGCCTCGACGGCGCCGGCTCTTCCGAAGAGCTTTTCGGCATACTGCTCGGCAGCCTGCAGCAGCGCATGATCGCGATTGATGACAGAGTGCTGGTGGTCGTACCAGCGGACCATGATTTCGTCGTCGACGACCGGTTCGCCGGCGCGCGAGCGGAGGGTGAAGTTGTCGCCCAGCAGCGTCGCCTTCCCCGACCGTTCCAGCACGAGCCAGGCCCGTTCGCCCGCCGAAAAACTGAGCGGATTCACCCAGAAGTTGGAGAAGTAATGGACGTGCCGAGGATCGGCGACGAGCACCCACTCCATCGTTTCCGGCAGGGCTTGCCACAGGCGTTGACGACGTGCGAGACAACCAGCTTGAGTCAGCATCGAACGAGCTCCTTGCCGGTCGCTGTCTGACCGGACTGTTTGCCACCGGCGGCTTGCCCGCCAGTGCGTTGAACTACGAATGGAACGAATCCGAACGAGTCGTCCGCTCGACACCATCGCATCGGGACAAGCCGGTGGCTGTCAGAGCCCGGGATACTTACCCGGGACGGCGTCAAAATCAGCGGCATCGATTCTGGAACAGTGCGTCTTTGAGTTTTGTCCCCTCTCCCGCTGTCTTCAGTGGGAGAGGGCCTGAGTGAGGGTCTTCGAAGATGTCGGGGCGTCGTCCACGGAGACAAAGACAGCACAACTCAAATCTGCGGCCGGCGTCTAATGGTGGCCCTGGGCGGCAAGCCAGCGTTCGGCGTCGAGAGCCGCCATGCAGCCGGTGCCGGCCGAGGTGATTGCCTGCCGGTAGTAACTGTCGGCCACGTCGCCCGCGGCGAAAACCCCCTCGACGCTGGTGTTCGTCCGGAACGGCTCCGTGTAAACGACATAACCCTTGTCGTCAGTCTGGACCTGACCCTTCAAGAAGGCGGTGTTGGGAGTGTGCCCGATGGCGCAGAACATGCCGCCCGCCTCCAGAACCTCCGTCTCCCCGGACTTCACGTTGCTGATCCGGACACCCGTCACCCCGGCCTTCTCGTCCCCCAGCACTTCCTCGACTTTCGAAAACCACTTGACGTTGATCTTCGGATTCTCCAGCACTCGCGTCGCCATGATCTTGCTGGCGCGGAATTCGTCGCGGCGGTGGATGATGTAGACCGTCGAAGCAAACTTCGTCAGGTACGAAGCCTCCTCCATCGCGCTGTCGCCGCCGCCCACCACAACTAGCGGCTTATTGCGGAATCGCGGCAGTGCGCCATCGCAGACGGCGCACGCGGAAACCCCCTGGTTCTTGTACTTGTCCTCGGATTCGAGTCCCAGATAATTGGCCCGGGCGCCGGTGGCGACGATGATCGAATGGGCCTCGACCGTCGTTCCGGACAGCGTCGTCAGCACGAACGGACGCTTCGACAGATCGACGTTGACGATGTCGTCGGTCTCGACCCGCGTACCAAAATTGAGAGCCTGCTGCTTCATCAGCTCCATCAGCTCCGGCCCGCTGACGCCGTGCCCGCCATGCGGCGCCATCGTCTTCCGGCGATCCGGGGCGATCGCCGTATCGAGAAACTGCGACAGATTGCCCGCCGGAAACCCCGCGAAGTTCTCGACTTCCGTCGTCAGATTGAGCTGCCCCAGCGGCAAAGTCCCGTTCTGATAGTTTTCCTGGGTCATCGCTCCTTCGAACAGGAGCGGCGTGAGGTTCGCGCGGGCTGCATAAATGGCCGCCGACCAGCCGGCCGGCCCGGATCCGATAATCACCACTCGCTCAGTCACGCTGACGCTCCGATCCACGGCAGGAAGTATCTACAAACGGACTCTGATGTCAGACACATCATCTCCGCTGAGGGTTCCAAGGAACGATAGCAGCGCCGACCAGCGACCGGCAACCGAGTCAGGCGACGCCTGTTTCCGGCTCGATCGGCAACGGCCGACTGGCGTCAATCACCAGAGCGCACACGCCCGACAGGACGAATGAGCCGATGCAGAGCCCGAACAGCGCGTTCCAGGCGGCAGGCCCTTCGACGCTCGTCAGCACCAGTCCGTAAAGCAACGGCGCCATCGCAGCCCCCAGATTGCCCCACATATTCCCCCACCCCAGAACCGCCCCCGTGTACTTGCCGCCGACATCCTGGCAATACGCCCACGTCGGGGCGACCCCCAGGTCCGTCGATACCGCCACCAGAGAAAACCCGGCGACGCAGGCCCACGGAAGCCATTTCGGACCGGTCTCCGGGGAAACCAGCGCAACCAGTACCATCGGAATCGTATAGCCCAGAGCCGCGGTCCCCCGTGTGATCAGCAAGGGCACTCGCCGGCCCCATTTGAGGCCGAATCGTCGCGTCGCCGCATCGGTCCACCAGCCGCCGATCAGCATGCCGAAAATGCCAACTCCCACGGGCGTCATGGTCATCCAGCCCTGCTGGACCAGCGAAACCCGGTGCACCTCCGCCAGATACGCGGGGAGGGAAAACACCAGAAAAAACCAGCCGACATTGGTCAGGAACTGAGAACCGCAGGAGCCCCAGAGGCTCAGATTCTGCACGATGACCTTCCAGGGAAACGGCGGCTGGGTGGCCGCCGCAGTGGATGCCGTCGCCAGCGATTCCGGGCGAATCAGATGCCGCTCGGCCGCATTGCACCGCGGATGAAGCTCCGGGCGATCCCGAACGGCCAGCCAGAACCAGCCGGCGACGGCCAGGCTGATCCCCCCGTAGAGCAACATCACCGGCCGCCAGCCGAAGCGGTAGACCTGAGAGGCCACTCCCGGATACGCCGCCTCAAAGGCCAGCCGATTCAGCCGGACGGTTTCCTCCGGCGACAGTCCCGTGCTCGAAGCTCCGAGCCGATTCGCCAGTGATCGGGCCTCGCCCTGCAGACGGACCTGTTGGAACAAGGTGTCATCGAAGAAAGCGGGGTCCGAGAGTAGCTGCCGAACCGTTTGCTGAAGCTCGGGGCTTGCCGCATCCGGGGATTCCAGCGCCGCGGAGACGCGAATCTGCTGACGCGCCGAGTCATCCAGCAGCGACCAGAGTCGCCGCGAAATTGCCGCCTGCGGTGACTCCGAAGGGGGCTTGCTGTCAGCGGTCTCAACGCCCGACAGGACAACGCGGCACCACTCAACCACCTTGCCGGGCCGCAGGAGCGAACCTTCCGAGTACGAACTGATCGCCAGCGGGAGGATGGCGACGATCAGCGCCGCCGTCAGAACTGGCGCGATCGCCCCCCCCAGCCGTCCTCCGAACGCGACAAACGAGCTGGCCCGCGCCCGGCTGGAAATCGGAGTCCAGCGACTCACGATCACGGCGGCCGTCGGATACGCACCCGCTTGAGCCAGCCCCATCCCCAGTCGCAGGACGACGAGCGAAATGAAGCCCGCGGAAAGGCCCAGAAACGCGGTGAACAACGACCAGGCCACAATGTAGATGGTCAGCATCAGCCGGGGGCCGTAACGGTCGCTGAACCAGCCGGCAGGAACCTGTCCGAGCGCGTACGACCAGAAAAAGGCGCTCAGAAACCACTGGAGCTGTCCCGTCGAGAGCTGCAGGTCTTCCGCAATATACGGCTGGGCGATCCCCACGCAGACCCGGTCGAGGTAGAGGACGATGGACATGGCGCAGGCGGCGGCGACAACACCGAAGCGGACACGCGTCGGCCGACCGGATTCAGCACCGTCCATTCCGCGGCTCCCGACGGTTCGAGATTGCCCGAAAAGGCAATCGCATCGGAACCGTTCGATGCACGGTAGAAGTGCGGGGAAAACGCGTCAAGCTGGGCTGATACAAAACAAGAAGGCGTCCTGAACCGGGATCAGTTCAGGACGCCTTCGAGGTTTTCCGGTGTTGCAAGTGCGGGCCAACGCCTGCCCCACCGGACGGAAGAATAACTATTGCACGCAGCGTGCCATTCGACTCACCACGTCGAAATTTTTCCGAAAAATATTCGCAACGCTTTTCCCCAGAACAGGTTACTATCACTGCCTCCAAATTGGCGTGACAGGGGAACTCTAAGGTCAGTCGACGCGTTTCCTGCCGGGCGATGCATTTTGCTGCGCCGCCTTTTGCAGCAACTGATGCAGAATTGACCGTCCTGCCATCGAATGTCGCAATTTGCGCGGAGGTCCAGGATTCGCTTCCGGACGGAAGGTGGGAGTGTCGGTCTCGCCGGGGTACACTCAAATCCGGCGGACATGAGTCCCGCCGTCAGTTCGCAAGTTCTCTGGCGACGTGGCTGTCGCAAAACGGAACCATGATGTCTGAAGTGCGAAGTCGGTCTCCCATGACAGTCCCCCGGTTCGTCGCGGCCAAGACTCAGGGCCGGAAGCTCGCCGTCCTGACTGCCTACGAAACGGCGTGGGCGGAGATGTTCGACGCCGCCGGCGTCGACGCCATCCTGGTCGGAGATACGCTCGGCATGGTCGTCCAGGGAAAATCGACCACGCTGCCCGTGACGCTCGACGAGATGATCTACCACGGCGAGATCGTGGTCCGAGCCGCGAAGCACGCGATGGTGATTGTCGACCTGCCGTTCATGTCGTATCAGGTCAGTCCTCAGCAGGCGGTGGCGAGCGCCGGTCGAGTCCTGAAGGAAACCGGCGCCGCCGCAGTGAAGCTGGAGGGGGGCGTCGCGCAGGCGGAGACCATCCGGGCGCTCGCTGCCGCGGATATCCCCGTGATGGGTCATATCGGCATGCGGCCTCAATCGGTGCGGAAGCTGGGATCAATGTCCCGCGTCCAGCGTGACGAAGAGGCCCTGCTCGCGGACGCCAAGGCCGCCGAAGAGGCCGGAGCCTTTTCAATCGTGCTGGAACTGATTCCGCGAGGAATCGCCGCACGCGTGACCCGCGAGCTGAGCATTCCGACGATCGGCATCGGCGCCGGCCCCGATTGCGACGGGCAGGTGCTCGTCAGCTACGACATGCTCGGATTGACGAACGGCTTCCGGCCGAAGTTCCTGAAGCAATACGCCGACCTGCGCGCCGTCGCTACGTCGGCCGTCGAAGCCTATGTCGCGGAAGTGAAATCGGGAGCATTCCCGGGAGCCGAACACTCCCACGACTGACCCGACGCACTGGGCCGGCCAGCAGGAATCACATCTTTCGCAACTGACGCCCGGCGCTGGCGGACCAGATCCGGAGCGTACCATCCAGACTCCCCGACAGGATCTGGTCGCCGTCGGGGAGAAACTGCAGAGCGCTCACCATGTCGTAATGTCCCGGCATCCTCTGCAATCGTCGCCCGTCGCCCGCCGAGATGACGACCACGGATCGATCGAATCCCGAGACCGCCAACCGCTCCCCGTCCGGCGAAAACGTTACCGCGCTCACCTGAATCGAATCCTGCCGGGACCGCCACCGGAGCGCGCCGTCTTCCGCGTTTAGCGCGATGATATCGCCTCCTTGCTGTCCCACGACCACGCAAGCCCCGCCCGGCGACCACGCCAGGGCGGTAGTGCTATGCTGGTCATAGTTTCGCGCCCAGACCGTCCTGCCATCCGACCGCAGCAGCGATACCAGTCCGTTGCCGCAGCCGGCGACCAGCCGCTCCCCGTCGGGCGACCACTCCACGTGTTGAGGGATCGCCTCCAGCATCAAGGGATTCCGGCTCGGCGGCGACTCCGTCAGATTCCAGATCAGAATTCTGCCAAACGTATCGATCGCGGCCGCACGCGATCCATTCGAAGTCAACGACACGTTCTCGATCGTATCGATCTCTGCTTCGTCGACCAGAATGACGGCGTCACGAGATATGGTGAGAAATCTCGGAGCGGTGCTCCAGGCATGAACCCGTCCATCACGGCTGTGTGCGGCGTCGGGAACATATTGGCCGGCGGTCGGAATCGAATCCAGCACATGGCCGGTGGCCAGCGAAACCTTGTCGATGCCTGAGTCTCCGCGCCGGATCCAGGCGGCATTCTCATCGGGCGCCAGGTCGATCCGGTAGATTGGCTGATCCGGACGGGCTTTCGCCTCCGCCCCGGCCTGCATCGCCGTCGTTAATTGCCAGTCTTCGACTTCGACGGACCAGCCGACGATCACCAGGACTGCCGCGATGCCGCCGCAGAGTAACAAGATCTCCCTCAGACATCGGAATCCGGAAACGACTGCCCGACATACTTCGCAGGCTCTGGCAATTGCGTGCTTGAAGATCGGCATGCAGATCCTCCTTCGAAACTTCAGGCGACGAAACGGCGCTCAATGGCGCGCCTTCGCTGCCGGCAGCCTCTCTGAAAACGCGTGACTGACCGATGGTCTTCGGCGGCGATGAAAGGGCATGCGCGGTGCGACGCGAACAGAGCAACGCCCGGATCGTGAAAGCGATTCGGGGCGCCGCGCGCAACACGCAATCCGCCGGCAAGCGAGACTGACGGGAAAGAAGCGAAGGGAAATCAGTTCGATTCGCGATGCCGACCCACACAATGTAGTCGGAATGTCTGCAGAGTCAAGATGCAAGTTCGCATTTCCCGCGAATCCGCGTTCCGCACTGCGGGTGCAAGCAGTCGGAGACGGAGTCCGACATCGTGAACCAGCAAGCGACGGCCATGAAAGTACGCGAGGCCGTCCCGATTCGGAACGGCCTCGCGTATCTGCAATCCGCTTCAAAAGGCAGTCTCGGCCACTACATCTTCTGGAGTTGTCGCCCGGCGCTGGCGGACCAGATGCGGAGCGTACCGTCCAGACTTCCGGACAGAATGCGGTCCCCGTCGGGCAGAAACTGCAGCGCGCGAACCATGTCGTAGTGCCCCGGCATCCTCTGCAGGCGCCGCCCGTCGGCGGCCGAGACGACGTCCACGGTGCGATCGAAGCCCGAAGCGGCCAGCCGCTCCCCGTCCGGGGCGAACGTCACGGAGCTGACCTGGATCGAATCGTGCCACGACCGCCACTGCAACCCGCCGTCCCGCGCGTCGAGGACGATGATGTTGCCGCCATACTGACCGACGGCAACTCGAGTCCCGTCCTGCGACCAGGCGATTGCGGTGGTCCGGTGATCGTCCGGCTTCTGCGACCAGACGAGTTCGCCGTCCGCCGAAAACATCTTCACGACCCCGTTTCCGCAGCCGACGAGCAGTCGCTTCCCATCGACCGACCAGTCCACCAGCACCGGAGACGTTTCCAGGCGAATCGCCAGTCGGTCCGGCGGCGAGGCCGCCAGGTTCCAGATGAGAATCCGCTGCTTATCGTCGGCAGCGGCGACCCGCGAGCCGTCGGCAGCCACCGTCAGATTGACCACCGAACCGGTCACGGCAGGATCGGGCTCGTCCACCAGCGTGATCCCGTCGCGAACGATCGTCAGTCCGCCGGGATTCGTCCCGCAGGCATGGACTCGCCCGTCACGGCTGTGAGCCGACGCAGCGACATTGCAGGCGAACGTCGGGACCCGGTCCAGCACCTGCCCGGTGACGAGCGACACCTGTTCGATGCCCACATCCCCGCGCTTGATCCAGACCACGTTCGGGTTCGACATCAGGTCAATGCGGTAGATCGGCAGATCCGGCTGCGCCTCCGCCGCCGCGCCGGCCCGCATCGCCGTCGTCAACTGATCGCGACCGGTGTCCGCGGCCCCATTGATCAGACCCATGACGACTGCGATTCCCCCGCAGAGGAGGCACAGCTCGCGGAGGCACTCGATGCCGAGAAATCCAGACCGCGAGACGCGTCCAGCATCCTTCGCGGTTCTCTTGAACAGCAACATGACGACCTTCCTTTGCACAGCAAGTTGCGGACTCGTTTGCAGTCCGATTCCGCAGCGCCGAAGGCACGTGGCATGCATCCGCAGCAACGTACCGCCAGCGCACACCGACCCCGGAGGACGTTCCTCCAGACCGGTCACGTACGTGTCAGCTCTTCACAGTGGGAGATAAGAAGTTGCTCTCGGCAGCAAAACAGGCGGGCTGGTCAAGGGGCCGATCTCTGGTTCACGACCTTGCGAAGACAAAGATGACGACGGTTCCTGACCCTGGCGGCGTTTTCGATCCACAAAGTCCGCATTCAGCAAGCGACCTCAAAAACCGGATTCTTCTGCCAAACGGACCATTGCGTTGAAAACTGTTCGTAGCAGGTTAAGAGAAACAGGAAGCATTCAGCATGCCGAACCCCCATGTTTCCCCGGCAATTCGGCGTAACCAACAAATCAGAAACGACTTACACCGCCTTGAAAAAGTGTTTCGGCAACGCCGTCGCAGTCTCAGAGGCGAAGTCGAAGACTCAAACTTGCCTCCGACCCGCGCAGGATCGCCTGTCTCGAACTCAATCCCGCGGTTGGGAAAAGTGATATCTCGCGACCATGAAGTTTCTGAGGCAGTCGCGATGAGTTTTTGGCGGACTTTGTCCGGAGTTCGCAACTCCGCCATCCCCATCAAAAAACAAAGCAGCCCTGCGACGGAGTTCGCAGGGCTGCTTGATTGAAACGATGACGAGGTCTTCACACGACCTTCAGAAATCGGGTTGTTCCGGCGCCTGCGGGCGGATGACCGGCCGCGCCGGATTCCGCTGGCGTTCGGCGCGTTCGTCGACGCGAATGCCGATGACTCGGCCAAGCCAGCTCAACGTCCCTTCCTCGAACTCCACGGTCAGCCGAATCCCGGCGTCCGTTGGCAGCATGTCTGCCCGAATGGCGTCCCCGCCGGCACCAAAGGAGGCGTCAAGCACATCGCGGCGGTTCCCCGGATTCGAGGAATCGTCGCTCGCCAGCGGAATCCATCGCGACATATGCGTGACAAACTGCAAAGGCGCGCGACTGCGGCGGTCGAGTTTGGGATCGACCGGCTGACTTGCCAGATCGATGCTGTGGCGGAGCGATTCCAGAGCCGCGTCGCCGCCGAAGGCCAGCCAGGCCGCCTGCGACGTCACATGGAAATACAGATGCGGTTCCGGTCCCCACAGACGGGCGAAGTTCGGATCATTCAGCGGCACCTTCAGCCGATGGACCGGGACGTCGCCGATCGAGTCCGCAGCAATCTCCAGCCGTTGCAGGTTCGGATTGTCGGCGCCGGCCTCTTTCGCCCGTTCCATGAACGCCTGGACTTGCTCGGGGAACTTGCTGCCGCCGGGAAGACGGAACGCCGCAACGGCGACGTACTTCTCCGGTTCCTCACCCGTCATCTGGAAGATGGCGTCGAAGTGACCGTTCTCGACCGCGGCCCGGAAGACCTTGAACAGTGGTCCCGTGACTTCCAGCAGACTTTCGAGGTCATTCGAAGCGGCGCGGGTCGCCAGGTCCTGTTCGGACGCGTCAAAAAACTCCTGGAGCATCTTGCGCTGCCTCTGATCGAACATGGAAGAGCCGGCCAGCGTCAGAGTCGACGGGTTGTCCAGCAGATTGGCGAAGGCGCTCCGTTTCCCGCTGATGTCCTGAAAGTACTTCGCCAGTTTGCTGTCCGGGGCGCCGGCGATGTCAAACTCCAGCGTGGCCTTCGACGTCGCCGGATCGACGCGTCCTCCAATGGTCCCTTCTTCCCCCTGCTGCACGATTCGATCGACGGAATCGAGAAATGACTGACCGTTCATTCGACGCAGGCGGTAGGCGGCATCCGGTTCGTCGTCCTTCTGCTGCATCTCGGCCTGAATCTGAGCCTTGAAGTACTCGCGGAAGATCGTCTTCAGCGCCGGCGGAACGTTCCGGATCATGATCGAAAAGGCCACGTCGTAGCGGTCGGTCAGCCGGGCCGCGAGCTTTTCCGGATCGGGGAGATCCCGCTCGAGATCCTCGGGTTCGCTCGTCGGATCGAGAACGAACAGGTACTTCCCTTCAATGCGGATCACGGTCGGCCTTGGTCCGAATCCGTAGTCGATCTCGTAGCGGTCTGAGCGACCGTCGACAGGTCGAACTTGTCCTGTGGCCCCGCCCACCGTCGCCAGCGTATCCAGCGCCTTCGTTTTGTCTTCCACGGGCAGATAGGCAATGGTGGTCATTCCGGGAGCAAGCCCCGGCTTGATGAAGAACATCAGACCCATCGGACGCGTCCGATCAAGGCCGTTCACGTCTCGCAGGGTTCCGGTGATCCATTTCTGGATTTGCTCCTCCAGTTCCGCGCGGGCTCCTTGCCGGAGAACAATTCCGGCGGACTCCTTGAGACGGTCGAAACTCGCCGCGTTCACCATCATCAGCGGCAGCTTCATCTCCAGCGACTTCTCAAGCACCGATTCCTGGGCCTGGAGCCGCCCGCCGCCCGCCAGAATCGCGACCGTCAGCAGACACGCCAGCAAACCGAACGGCTTCGTAAGATTCGCCCTGGGAACGACTTGAAGAGAACCCATGCGTGACTCCTGACAGTTCTTCGAAAGGGGGGACGGATCGCTGAGGAACGCACGTTCTACCCTGTCGGATCGCGGCAAGTTTCGCAAGCGGCGACTTCTTGACGGCGGGAGACCACAGTGATGGCAAGCGATCGACCGCGCCGACCGCCGTTCGTTCGGCCTGCCTGTCTGTGAATATGGGGAACATGCGTTTGGGATTTCGATTGAAGTGAGTTTTCCGGATCTGCCGATAAGCGGGATTAGAGATTCTGTACGAGTCGGAGTGCGCTCGTAAATCTCCCGCTGGCCTCTAGCCTCGGAATCAGCATGGAAGCCTTTCGCCGCAAACGGACTGCAGAACCCTCATCGCGCCGTAACACGCTGCGGGGACTCTGGTTGCAGTCGGTCCATCACGGCCGTCGCTGGGTCATCGGCATGCTCTGCGCCAGCCAGTTGACGATGGTTCCCGCAGGAAACCTGCAGGCGGCGGACCCGGTCCCCACGGCGGTCCCCGAAGAAGCCCGGCAATCGCTGGTCAAGCTGAATCACGTGGCTGCCTCGTGGCAGAAGGTGTTGCAGGAACTGGCCCAGCAGTCAGGCTCCAAGCTGATTGCGGAAAAAGTGCCGAGCGGCAATTTCACTCGCCTGGACCGACGGGAATACACCCGCAACGAAGCCGTCCGAATCATCAACAGCGAAATCGAACCCAAGGGATTCCGCCTGCTGGAGAAGGGAGAGTACCTCTTCCTGATCGATATTCCCTCGACCCGGCCGCGCTATCAGCCGGCAGTCATCGGCCCGGCGCATGCCCCGCCGCCATTTGCACCGGCGGCCCCCACTCAGGCCCTGGAATCCCCCTCTCCCTATCAACGCAAGTTTGAGCCGCTCCGCCGACAGCCCGCGCCTGCCACCGAAATCGAATCCGCGACGGCATCGCCCCGTCAGCGCGTCCGGACCGTCCAGCACGAGGAATACGCCGAACCGGCCCGCTCGAACCGGCCGCGTGTGACCGCCGCGATGCTTGAAGAAGAGCCGGCCAAGTCCTCGCAGACGCTGGCCTATCGCGTCCGTCGTCAGACGCCCACCGAACTGGCCCGAGCCGTCTATAAAGCCTTTAAATCACGGGCCAAACTTGACGACAGCGGCATCGACGGACTGCCAGCTTTCCACGTCTTCGCCGTCGCCAGCGATGACGCCGCCGGCATGGAACCGCGGATTCAGTTTTCGATCAGCATTGATGAAGAGAACGGCGAGCTCCTGATCGACGCCGCCGATGAGGATGTGCGGGCGGTCGTCAAGCTGCTGAAGCTGATCGACGGCGGCAAGGACGGCCATCCGACGCGGCTGGTCGCCAGCTCCAAGTACGTCTGCCAGATCGCCGCGCAACTTCCCGACGAATTGAATGAACTGCGACGGGCGCGGCGCGAAGCCCCGGCTCGGGCGACTCTCGCGCAACTCGACGACGACGAAAGCATCGATCGCGCCTTCGCCGCCCAGGATCAGGAACGCGAGGAGCCCGCGCCGGAAGCGACCGAGCCAAAAGCCGACGACGCCCCCCGACCTGCTATGCCAAAGACCGGCAACCCGAAGCTGGATGAGAAGATCCAGAAGGAAGTCCTCGGCAACCTGAAAGGCGAAGTCAATATCGAAGCGGTGCCGGACCTGGGCGTGCTGATTTTGCGCGGCGGTGAAAAGGACGTCGAGCAGGTGATGCAGGTTATTCGCGAGCTGGAAAAACTCAGCGAAGGGGCGGCTCCCGAAGTCCACCTGATGTATCTGCGAAACGTCGATTCCGACTCTCTCGCGACGCTGCTGACGACGGTCTACGAACAGCTCGCCAAGTTCCCCGGTCTGGCGACTCAACCCCGCCAGGCGGTGGCGGTCATTCCGGTCTCCAAGCCCAACGCGGTGCTCATTGTGGCCCCCGCGGCAGACTTGCCCTCGATCCTCGATCTCGCCGAGGAACTGGATCAGCCCGTCGATCCGGCGACCGAGTTTCAAGTCTTCTGGCTGAAGTCGGCGGTCGCCACCAAGGTGTCGGAGCTGATCAAGGAGTTTTACAACGAACGCAAGGGACTCGACGCCAAACCCCTGGTCGTCGCCGATCCCCGTTCCAATTCCATTGTCGTCCGCGCCCGGCCCCGAGATCTGGATGAGATTACCGCCCTGGTTGAGAAGCTCGACAAAGGCGAATCGGGGGCCGTGAGCCAGATTCAGATCTTCTCGCTGAAAAACGCCGTGGCCACCGAACTTGCTCAGGTGCTCAACGCCGCGATTCAAAGCGTGCTCGCGCCGCCGCAGTCGAACGCCGGCGGGCAGGCTGGCGGGGCTCTGCAGGGGGTTTCCGGCGGACAGGTGAGCGATGAATTCCGGGACGCCCGGTCCGCGGTCCTGCAGTTTCTGGCGACCGACGGCACCAGCGAGCGAAAACTTCGCTCGGGAATTCTGGCGGATATTCGCATCACTCCCGACGCCCGCATGAACAGCCTGCTCGTTTCGGCGCCGGAACAGAGCCTGGGACTGATCGGCGAACTGATCCGGGCCATGGACCGGCCGACGTCCGCAGTGGCGGAAATCAAGGTCTTCACGCTGGCGAACGCCGACGCCCAACTGATGGTGACGCAACTCCAGGCGCTCTTTCCGACGCAGGGCCAGAGCAACCAGGGGGGGCAGCGCGCCGGCAACCAACTCGGCGTCCTGATCGCGGGCGCCGATGACGCCAACAGCGGTCTCATTCCGCTCAAGTTCTCCGTCGACACCCGCACCAACAGCGTGATCGCCGTCGGCGGCGCCGAGGCTCTGCAGGTGGTGGAAGCCATCCTGCTGCGGCTCGACGAAAGCGACCTGCGGTCGCGGAAGAACGCCGTCTACCGGCTGAAGAACAGTCCGGCTCAGAACATCGCGACCTCGCTGCAGAACTTCCTGACTTCGCAGCAGCAGCTCGGTCAGAACGATCCGAATCTGATCAGCAATGTCGAACAGCTCGAACGCGAAGTGATCGTCGTCCCCGAGACCGTCAACAACAGCCTGCTCATCAGTGCGACTCCCCGCTATTTCGACAGCGTGATGATGATCGTGGAGAAGCTCGACGCCGCCCCGCAGCAGGTCGTCATCCAGGCCCTGCTGGTGGAAGTCGAACTCGACAACAACGACGAATTCGGCGTGGAACTGGGCTTCCAGGATCCGATCCTCTTCGGCCGCAGTACGATCACCAACGCGCTGTTTCAGAATACGACGAATCAGACCAGTAGCGGCACAACGACGACGCAGACGGTACTTTCTCAGGAAGCCTCTCCCGGGTTCAACTTTGCCAATCCCGTGCTGGGGCTGGGAACTAATAACTCCAACAATCAGAAGACCGTGGGTTCGCAGGCCCTCAGCAGCTTCTCGCTCGGACGAACCAACGGGGATCTCGGATACGGCGGCCTGGTGCTGTCGGCGGGCTCCGATGCGGTCAGCGTCCTGCTGCGTGCCCTGTCGGCGACGCGCCGGGTCCAGGTCTTGAGCCGCCCCCAGATCCGGACGCTGGATAACCAGCAGGCTCAGATCATTCAGGGACAGGTCGTTCCGATTGTCAACGGCGTCACGATCTCGGCCCAAGGTCTCGCCAATCCTCAGATTACGCAGCAGGAAGCCGGCATCATCCTGAACGTCACGCCGCGGATCAATCCGGACGGTCAGATCGTGATGTATGTGAATGCGGAAAAGAGCGCGTTCCTCGCCCAAGGGGTTCCGATCTTCACCGACGCGACCAACGGCAACGTGATCGAGTCGCCAATTCGCGACATCCGGTCGGCGGTGACGACCGTCAGCGTCCCCTCCGGGCAGACCGTGGTCATCGGCGGCATGATCACCTCGTCAAACGAAACCTCCGAGCGAAAAGTCCCCTGGCTGGGTGATATCCCCATCATCGGTTACGCCTTCCGCTATGACTCGCGAGCCACCAAGCGGACCGAGCTCCTGATCTTCCTGACGCCGCGACTGGTTCGCGATGACATCGAAGCCGAGGTCATCAAGGACGTCGAAATGGCCCGGATGCACTTTATCGAGTCGGAACTCGAAGAAGTCCACGGCCCGCTGCGATCGGTGCCGGGGGCCGAGGGAATTCCTCTCGACATGATGTCCCCGCCAACGACGGGACCGGAATCGTACGAGATTCCTTCGACGCCGCCGGCCCCCGGCGCGGTTCCTGAATGGGAGCCGGCCATCCACGGCACGCCCATGTCGCTGCCGGGACCCGCCGAACTGCCCCCCGCCCCGGGACCTGAGGCCCGTCGCGAGCCCATCCGTGATTCCGCGATCCAGACCGTCTCCGGTCAGGAACAGTTCTGGGAGCAGGAACGGCTCAATGCCCGGAGCTCCACCGGAAATTCCCAGGGCCGCGGAGCTGCCGCCGCACCAACGCCGCCCCGATCTCGAATTCCGTGGCTCTCGGCGCCCAAGAAGTCGAAGTGACGGACGAACCGTTGGGGGGATAACCGGGTCGCCGAAAGGTCGCCCGCACGAATCACGGGTTTCGGTTCGCGGAAATCGCGCTGACTCGAAAGTGAATGACTGATGACGACTCCCCGGCCCAGCTTTGCCCCCATCCTGCTTCTGCCGTTGTTGCTGGCGGCGTCCGGTTGCGCCACGATCGGACTCCCCTGGTCGAAGGACCGGATCGCCCGTGCAACGGCCAATAACCCGGCGGTTCAGGTCCTCTGCCTGTGGCAGCCCTCAACTGGCCGGGATCCCGACGGCCTGCCGTGCCGGGGCTTTGCCGGTCAGATTATCTTCCTGTCCGGCGTCAATACGACGCCCCTGGCTGTCGATGGCGACGTACGGATCTACGTCTTTGACGATCAGGGAACACTGGAAGAACGCTCGGTTCCCCGGCTCTGGGATTTCGACAGCGGCGCGTGGAATATGCACCTGACCAATTCGTCGCTGGGCGCCGCCTACAGCGTCTTCATCCCCTACACTCGCCCGGGGTCGCAGCAGACTTCCTGCACGCTGCGACTGCGGCTGACTCCGAAACAGGGGCAGCCGATCTTTTCCGAGACCGCTTCGGTCATCCTGCCCGGACGAAAAGTGGTGGATACCATCGAACAGTCCACCGACGTCACGTCCGCCAAATCGGGATCGAGCGTCTGGATGTCGGACAGCTCCGGCATCGTGGCGAACTCGCCCGACTCGATGAAGATGCTGCGGAAGACGACGATTCCGATGGACTCCAGGCTGAAGATCCGGGACGAACAGAACGGCGTCATCCAGGAAATGGCCTTTGCCGGCGGGGCGCCTGAACCGGCCTCCGCAGATCCGGTCAGCGCCCGCCTGGACCGGCTGGAACAATTGCTCGAAAAGTCCCTGACTCTTCAGCAGGCAGCGCCTGTTGAACAGTCGGGCATTGTGCAGGCGGCCTATGAGTCGATGTCGCCGGAGGTCGACTCAATGCCGCCGGGGACGTCTCCGCGAGAACTCGCGCGACGTCCCTCCTTCCGGGGCGATCGGAACTCCGGTGGTCCGTCCGGGGATGGCGTCTCCGTCCCCTCAGTCTCGCGACTGAGGGCCGGGACCCATCCCCTGGCGACGGATCTGGCTGAGGATCATCCCGCCCCGCCCCGCCGATTGCGGAACAACAGCGATGCACGCGAATTGACTGCAGGGCATCCCCTGGCAGACGAGTAACGAATCGCCAAAACCGGTTACCCGGCTTCGGCAACGCGATGTTCGAGTTCTGCGACCTCGATTATCGGGCACGACGAATCGCTGGTCATCGCCTCAAGGGCGGTCGGATCTTTGAACGCCGAGCCTGTGACCAGGCAGACCACGTGCGACTGAGGATCGAGCAGCCCCTGGCTGGCCGCCTGCAGGCAACCCGCCACTGCAGTCGCTCCAGCCGGTTCGGAGAAAATCCCTTCTTCGCGCGCCAGCCGCTTCTGGGTCTCCCAGACCAGCTCGTCCGAAACCAGATGCCCCGTCCCGCCGTGGACGCGGAGAGCCGCGATCACCTCGTTCCCGTCAATCACGTTGGGGACCTGGAGCCCGCTGATACGGGAGGTACAACGCGTCGCCTCCGCAAAGTCTTTTCCCTCGCGGAGCGGCCCGGCGATCGTGCTATTCCCCGCCGGTTGAACGCACTCGACATGCGGCATCCGAGCCAGGCGTCCGGTCTCCAGCAGGTGAGCGAAGCCGCGCGACACGGCCAGCGTCAGCCCGCCGCCTCCGGCCATGCAGAACACGTGATCCCACGGAGCGGGCGCCTGCTCGTCGAGCTCGTAGGCCAGCGTATAAACGCCGGTCATCCCGACCGGCGAGTAGTGGAAGGCGCTGATCTGCATCTCCGCTTCGGGGCGGGAGCTCAGCGACTTCAGGCAACGGAATACACGATCGGAAACGTCGCTGTCGACGCCGAATCCTCGGACCTTATAAAGCGTGGCGCCGTAGGCCAGCATCTGCTGGAGCTTCCCTTCCGGAGCCGCCTCGACGATGGCGATTTCGCACTTCAGACCGGCCAGCGCGCAGTAAGCCGCCAAAGAGGCCCCGGTGTTCCCGCTCGAGGTGGCGATGCACGTCGTCTTGCCGCGGGCCACCATGTCGGCGATCGCCATCACCGCAAAGCGGTCCTTGTACGAGCCCGACGGATTGGTGAATTCCAGTTTGAAGTAGAGGTTCGGCAGGCCGACCGACGGCCCCAGTCGACGCGACCGGACGAGTGGCGTATCCCCCTCCCCCAACGTCAGACGAGCCTCAGCAGGAATCGGATCCAGATCGTCAGCCCAGCGCCAGAAACTCATTGGCCATCCTTCAAGGGGAATTGTGCAGTGCATGCGACGCGAGAATGTCGAACTCCGTCCGCGATCAGGCGTTCTGTCAGTTGTCCGTCGGCAGTGGCCGGTGGTCAGTGGCAGGGCTCCGCGAATGCAACTCTCACGGTCTAATGCACCTCCTGCACTTCAATTCTCGATCCTGTCCGCTCCTAGGGCGTGTGGACATTCATAGGACATCGACCATGAGCGCCGCCAGCCAGACGAAGCCGGCGAAGTTTTCGAGGGTCTTTTCGTAACGTGTGGCCACGCGGCGAAACTGTTTGATGCGGTTGAAGAAGCGTTCCACCTGGTTGCGGTGTTTGTAGCGCTGCTTGTCGTAGCGCTTCCTGGTCTTGCGGTTCTTGTGGGGCTTGATGCAGGCTTTCGCCTGCAGTTTCCGGATCTGGTCTCGCGTTTCATCTCCGTCGTAGGCCGTATCTGCGATCACGTGTTCGATTTGTCCGGGTTCGAACGATTCGAGCAGCGCGCGGCCATGAGGGCCGTCTCCGTCCTGCCCGGGACTCAGGTGCATGGCCGCCAGATGTCCGTTCTTTTCCACCGCCGCGTGGATTTTGGTGTTCAGACCTCCGCGAGAGCGGCCAACGCCGCGACGGCGGTCCGCGTCTTCTTTTTTTCCTCCGCTTCGCGTCGGCCGCCAACGGCGGCCAGATGGACCTTGATCGATGTCGAATCGAGTTGCAGTTCCTCAAGATCGAGTTCGCCGAGCTCCCGGACGACGGCCTCCCAGACCCCGTTCTCGCACCAGCGATCAAACCGCCGCCAGACGGAGTTCCAGTTGCCAAAACGCTCCGGCAGATCGCGCCAGGGCACTCCCGTTTTGGCCACGTACAAAACGGCGTCCACGAACAGCCGATTGTCCTCCCCGGACCGGCCGGGATCGCCCGGCTTTCCAGGAAGCAAATTCCGGATACGATCCCATTGTTCATCCGTGAGAGCATGTCGCGGCGGCACTGCGAGGTCCTCCATGACCAGTTTCAAGCCGCAAGATCATTGCAATTCCAGGAAATCTCCGAAAGAGGAATGTCCACACGCCCTAGTTTTCTCCGCGTCCTCCGTGCCTCTGCGGTAAAATCTTCTCTTCGATCTTTGACAGTCGGTCACGGCGTCCAGGCCGTCTCCGGCTCGAACGGATACATCGGGCGGCGGCGATGATGATAGGGGAGCCCGGTGACGTCCGCCATTGTGACGCCCGGCGTGTTGACCCGGATCATCGACGGGCAGACCGGCTGATACGCTGCCAGCGGCGCGTTCACCCCCTTCGCGACAATCGCCCGGAATGCGGCCGGATCGAGTCCGAAGGCCGTCAGTTGGCAGAGGCTGAACGGCGGCGTGCGCAGCGACGTCAGCATGACGATCAGGCCGCTGTCGGTCCGTACGATCGCGGTCCGGCCCATGTCAAAGTGCGTCAGGCCACCGTGCCGGGCCTCCGGTTCATCGAACTGGCCGTCGACGAGTTGCAGAACCGTGACGTCCGTCGTCCAGGGCGGACCATGCAGCGGATCGACGCGTCCTCCCATCGCCAGCGAAAACTCGCTTCCAACACCGAGCACCTCGCACGTGCTGACCGCGTCCGGATCGTTGATGCAGACGAACGAGGGCGTCAGCCCCTGACGTTCCAGTTCGATGGCCAGCAGGGTCCCGTCGGCCGGGGAGCCGCCTCCCACATTATCCCCCATGTCCAGCAGACAGACCGGCGATGGAAGTCCCGCGGCCTGGCCGACTGCGTCTGGAACGGAAATGAATCGCCCTTGCAGATCGCTCCGCAGATCCCACATCTGGCTCGCCAGGTCGTTGGCCAGCGCCTGCGCCTGAGCAACGTCCCGATCGACCACGACCAGACTGGCGGAGCCCATTTCCGCCACGTCCGCGTAGGGAAAGCCCAGCAGAAGGCTGGTCGAAAGGACTCCCCGCTGACCGCGCACCGCCTCGAACTCCTGGACCAGTTCGCGGCAGGGGGATTCCGATGTGCACTGGCGTTCGATGTTGATCAGCAT
Source organism: Planctellipticum variicoloris (assembly GCF_030622045.1). Classification (NCBI taxonomy): domain Bacteria; kingdom Pseudomonadati; phylum Planctomycetota; class Planctomycetia; order Planctomycetales; family Planctomycetaceae; genus Planctellipticum; species Planctellipticum variicoloris. The sequence continues at coordinate 1,673,014 of NZ_CP130886.1, forward strand.
CGGCGGGAACGCCGCCGCTTGCACAGGCTGAATCTCGCCCGTCAGCGTCCGGGCCATCAGCACCGCCGCTTCGACGCCCCGTTGGAACTGGTCGATATGGGGATTAGTCCGATACGCAACCAGCGCGTCGGTCGCGGCGACCATCGCCGGCGAAAGATTGACATGCGGGTCCATCGTTCCGATGATCGGAACCTGCGGCCCGACCTTATGGCGCACGGCGGTGAGCCAGTCGCCGTCGACGTCGGGGACATCCTCGCTCACCGTGGCGCCGTGCGGAGCGACCAGGACGCCGTCCAGCCGCCCGGCTGATTCGAGCTCCTGCAGCAGTTCCTGCAACAGCAGGGCGTAAGTCGCTCGCGTGACCGTGCCGAACGGGACGGCGCGAGCTGCGAAGATGGGGACGGCCTCGATTCCCCGGCGTTCCAGCTCAGCGAAGAAACCGCTGACCTCGTGGTGCCCTCCGACAAAGTGCTGGCGAACGTCCCTGCCGCGAACGAGTAACTCCTGCTGGAAATGCTCGAGCGTGGTCTTGCCGGGGAGGAATGTGTTCGATTCCTGCAGCAGGGCCACGATGCCGACTCGGAACATACGGCGGACTCCCCGGATGGTCGAAATCTGCGGTTGGTGGAAAATCAACGAGCTTTGATGTTAGATCATCAACGGACTTCGCAACACTCCGACTCGGGAAAACTCGAATGGCAACCGCCCCGGACCTGATCACCCTCCCGATGATGCGGGAGTCTCTGTATGCGGCAGTTGTGTCCGATGCACTGGATTCTCTCGGTTTTCCGCACCAGTCACCGCGTCTTCTTCTCAAACCCTACACGACCGGCCAGATTCTCGTCGGTCGCTGTAAAACCACTCTCTGGGCCGACATGGCCCATGAAGATCCCCGCCCCTACGACCTCGAGCTGCGGGCCGTCGACTCCTGCAAGCCGGACGACGTCCTGATCGCCGCTGCCGGCGGCTCGATGCGATCGGGGATCTGGGGAGAGCTGCTCTCGACGGCCGCTGGCAACAGCGGCTGCGGCGGCGCCATCATCGACGGCGCCATCCGCGACGTCGCAAAAATTCGAGAGATGGGATTCCCGGTCTTTGCCCGCGGAACCTGCGTCTACGACAGTCAGAATCGCCAGCGGGTCATCGACGTCGACGTCCCCGTCGAAATCGAAGGCGTCCGGTTCAGCCCCGGCGATCTGGTCTTCGCCGACGAAGACGGCGTCGTCGTCGTGCCGCAAGCCGTGGAAGTGGAAGCCATCCGGCGGGCCTGGAACAAAGTCCATGCCGAGAACGTCACGCGCGACGCCATTCGCGGCGGCATGAAGGCCCTGGCCGCCTACGAACGCTTCGGCGTCTTGTAATCATCAATCATTGCCGGACAACAGGCGACAACCACGAATCGCACGAATGGATGCGAATCAAAGCCAGGAACGTACCATGACCGTCCCGGCGACAGCTCCTGAGCCCCGGCAGGGGCGAATCAAAGTCGCCCAGCGGCGTAAGCCCTGGGCGATCTCTCTCTCCGTGCTGCTGGTCCTCTGCGGCCTGAACCTCCACGCACAGGACCCTTGGCCCGACCTGCCGCAGAACAACGCGGCAGTCGAGATCCCCGCGCAGGAATGGCCCCGCCGCCCCGGGCCGCGAAGCGTCCGAGTCCTGATCCACTACCCCGGCGGCATGCTCGCAGGCGTCAAACCCGATACCGGCCTGATGTTGACGCTGCACAACTGGGGAGGCACGGATTGCGTCGGCACCGCCGCGCCGCAGGCCCTCGCCGATCGGCTGAACGTCGTCGCCATCTGCGTGAACTACCTCCAGAGCGGCAAGGCCGACGCCATCGAAGCGGCCGAACCCTACGATTACGGCTATCTCCAGGCGCTCGACGCCCTGCGGGCCCTCTGGATCGTCCGGCACGGGCTGCAGACCCGAGGTATCGTCTTCGACGACGGGCGGATCTACTCGACCGGCGGCTCCGGCGGCGGAAACGTCACGCTGATGGCGAACAAGCTCGCCCCGCGAACATTCACCGCCATCGTCGACATGTGCGGCATGAAAAAGCTCAGCGACGATATCGCCTTCCACCTGCCAGGCGGCAGCACGCTCAACGCCCGTTACAGCAACGATCCCGCTGCGCCGAACTACTTGTCGCCCGACGAGCAGGCCCTTCGCTTTGTCGGAAATCCCGCTCACCTGGAAGCGATGCGTCAGCTCGGGACCGCGACGAAGATCTTCTGCGTCCACGGCGTGCAGGACGCGACGTGCCCGTTTGCCGACGCCGAAGAACTGGTTGCCAATCTACAGGCCGCCCGGCTGGACGTGCAGGCCAGGTTCGTAACTCCGGGCGACCTTGACGGCAAAGTCTTCACCAGCGCCGGTCATCCGCTCGGAAACCGGACCGAAATCGTGCTGCAGGTCGCCGGAGACGTGCTGCGAACAGACGGCAAGGCGTTCGTCCGACGGATGACGCCCACCGATTTCGAACGGAAGGATGAGGCAGTCCGTTATCAAACAGCGAACGGCGAGTTCGTGATTTCCTACGCCACCGGTTATCCCGTCGGTCGTTTTGAGCCTCGAAAGGGAACGCCGTGACCAGGAGCGTCTGGGGCTGGCTGCAGCATGCCTTCGCCACGGGGCCTCAGGGACCGTGCGAGCCGACCCCGGTTCAGCTCGAACTGATCGACAAAGTCTGTCGCTGGGCGATTGCCCGGGGGATGGAACTGCCGCTGCAGGTAGCGCTGCAATCCTCGGCTCCGCTCGGCTCACTGGCGGGACAGTCGCTCCCGGTCCTGCAGCCGTGGCTGGGGCTGATGCTCACCGAGACGCAGATTCGCGAAATCGGGCGGTTTCTGGAACATCGCGGGGCAATCGAGTACCTTTCCCGGCGGCTGGAGATTCTGGGTCGTACCGAAAGTCGTTCTCCGCAGTCAGATGCGGGAGCCGCGAATCCGAGGAAGTCGGACATCGAGCAGTTTCAGGGTGGTTGACGGAGCCTGACGGGAGCGCCTTATGGCCGAGGGAAACGGACTGCACTCCGCAGCGGTCAAGCCGCCGATCGATCCCGATTCCCTGCAGGTGATCCTCGCCACCGATTGCGGCAGTACGACAACCAAGGCCATTCTGATCGAGAAAGTCGACGGCGTTTACCGTCAGACGTTCCGCGGCGAAGCCCCCACCACCGTCGAAGAGCCCATCGCCGACGTGACGATGGGCGTCATCAACGCCGCCACCGAAGTCGGGGAACTCGCCGGGCGACGGCTGGTTGACGAAAACGGTCTGCTGATCCGCCCGTCGCAGGGCAACGACGGCTGCGACATCTATATCAGCACCTCCAGCGCCGGGGGCGGGCTGCAGATGCTCGTCGCGGGCGTCGTCCGCCAGATGACCGCCGCCAGCGCCGAGCGGGCGGCCCTCGGGGCGGGAGCGATCGTCATGGAGACGCTCGCGTCGAACGACAAACGCCGGCCGTTCGAACAGATCCAGCGCATCCGCGAACTTCGGCCCGACATGATCCTGCTCGCCGGCGGGACCGATGGCGGCACCCGGCGGCACGTCGTGCAACTGGCCGAGCTGATCGCACCCGCCAAGCCGCAGCCGCGATTCGGCGGGCAGTTCAAGATGCCGGTGATCTATGCCGGGAATCGCGAAGCCGCCGTCGACGTCCGCCGCGTGCTGGGCGAGGTCGCCGAATTGTCGGTCGTCGACAACGTACGACCAGTTCTGGAGCGGGAGAATCTGGCCCCGGCTCGGGACCGGATTCACGATCTGTTCCTCGAACATGTGATGGCCCACGCCCCCGGTTACGACAAGCTGATGGACTGGGCGGATACGCCGATCATGCCGACCCCCGGCGCGGTCGGAGACATCCTGCGGACGATCGCCGAACGGCAGGGGATCAACGCGGTCGGCGTCGATATCGGCGGAGCCACCACCGACGTCTTCAGCGTCTTCCACAGCGTCTTCAATCGCACCGTGAGCGCCAACCTGGGGATGAGCTATTCCATCTCCAACGTCTGTGCCGAAGCGGGGCTGGAGTCGATCCTGCGCTGGGTGCCGTACGACACCAACGAGCGCGAGCTGCGAAACCGCGTCAAGAACAAGATGATCCGGCCGACGACGATCCCGCAGACGCTCGAAGCGCTGATGTTCGAGCAGGCCGTCGCGCGCGAAGCCCTGCGATTGTCCTACATTCAGCATCGGAGCTTCGCGGTCGACCTTCGCGGCGTCCAGCAACAGCGCTCGGTCGGAGACATGTTCGCGCAGGAGACAGGGGACCGCTCGATCGTCGACAACATGGCCCTCGACCTCCTGGTGGCCTCGGGCGGCGTGCTGTCGCATGCGCCCCGGATGGAGCAGACCGCGGCAATGCTGATCGATGCCTTCGAACCGGAGGGAATCACCCGGCTGGCCAAAGACAGCATCTTCATGATGCCCCACCTGGGCGTGCTGGCGCAGGTCCACCCGCAGGCGGCGATGGACGTCTTCGAGCGAGATTGCCTGGTCTACCTGGGAACCTGCATTGCCCCGGCGGGTCTGGCCCACGACGGCGAGGTCTGCCTGCGTTACCGCATTCAGGGGGGCGGACTCGACGAACGGGGCGAGCTCGCCTTCGGCGACTGGAAACGGTTGCCGCTGCCGGCCGACCGGACCGCCGTAGTCACGCTGGAGCCGGCCCGACGCTTCAACGTCGGTGCGGGACCGGGTGTCGCGCTGGAACGCGAAGTTCGCGGCGGCGAAGTGGGGATCGTCCTCGACGGACGGGGCCGGCCGCTCCGATTGCCGTCAGATCCCGTCGAGTCCCGGCGGAAAGTCCGCCGGTGGAACAGCGCCATCAGCATGTATCCGGAGGAGTAACGGCATGGCGCAGGCTTACACTCCGGGATTGATGGTGTCGCGCGGCGGCGTCTGGCGTCGCCGCCGGCTGCTGCCGATCGCCGGCGAAGTTCTGGTTCGCGTCGGCGATCGCGTCGAAGCGCAGGACGTCGTCGCCCGGACGCTGATGCCCGGCGACGCCGTTCCGGTCAACCTGGCGCGACTGCTGGGAGTCTCACCCGGGGAACTCCCTCATTGCCTGAAATTTCAGGAAGGCGAGCAGGTCAAAAAAGGCGACCTGCTCGCAGAGTCCCCCGGCATCTTCGGACTGTTCCGGACTCAGACCCCGGCTCCGGCGACCGGGACGCTCGAATCGATTTCCAAAGTCACCGGTCAAGTCCTGCTTCGCGGTGCGCCGCTCGCCGTGGAGGTTCTGGCTTATCTGCGCGGGACGGTGGTCGAGGTGCTGCCGCACGAAGGGGTCGTGATCGAGGCTCCCGCGGCATTTATTCAGGGCATTTTCGGCATCGGCGGCGAGGCCTACGGGGAGCTCGTCACGGTCTCAGCCGGCCCGGAAGACGATTTGACCGACGAACAGATCCGCCCCGAACACGCCGGCAAGGTCCTCGTCGCCGGACGCCGGATGACGGGTGACGCCATCCGCAAGGCGATCAAACTGCGAGTCTCCGCCGTAATCGCCGGCGGCATGGACGACCAGGATTTGCGAGAAATCCTGGGCTACGACCTGGGAGTCGCGGTCACTGGAACGGAAAAACTGGGAACATCGCTGATCATTACCGAGGGATTCGGCGAGATCGCGATGGCTCGACGGACCTTTGATCTGCTTCGCAGTCACGCCGGCGACAACGTCGCGGTCAACGGCGCCACGCAGATCCGCGCGGGTGTCATGCGGCCGGAAATCCTGATTCCGCTGGATGATGCGACCGGCCGATTGACGGCGGAGTCCGCCGGCGCAGGACTGCTGGAAGTGGGAGTCCCCGTCCGGATCATTCGCGAACCGGGCTTCGGAGCGCTGGGAACCGTCGCCGGACTGCCGAACGAGCCGGCCTGGCTGGAGTCCGGTTCGAAGGCCCGCGTCGTGGAAGTCCAGCTCCAGGCCGGGCCGAAAGTGGTGGTGCCGCGGGCCAACGTCGAACTGATTGAGGGGTAGGCCATGACCATAGCCGGGAAAGGAATCGGTCTGGCGATCGGGCTGCTGGCCTGTGCCTGGGGCCTGCCCGCCGAGGCGCAGGAGATGCTGGCGCCGCCGAGTGAAGTGGTCGTCGCCGACGCTCCGAATGATGCCGGCAACGGACTGCGAATCACCTGGCAACTCTCGCCCGACGATGTGGCCGACGCCGATCCCCGGCGGGTCCTCAAGTACGAAGTCATCCGCCGCTGGACCGAACCGGCGGCCGACGGGGCCGAAGGGGAACTCCAGGAGCGCCGCTCGCTGACGGCTTTCGGAGAAACGGTTTATCTCGATCCCGATTGCTCGACGAAGCAGGACTATCAGTACGCCGTCCGGGCGATTGGCCCGGGCAACAGCGCCTCGGCGGAGGTCGTCGGCAGCGGCGCGACGCGACCTGTTGTGAACTGGTTCGATTTCGGGCGGACCGGGTTCCTGGGTATTCTGCTGTTCGTCTGCGGAGCGGTTGTCGTCTGCACGGAACTGGCCCGGCGGGGCAAGCCGATCTATGTCCGGCCGATCGCCGGACTGCAGGCGCTGGAGGAAGCCGTCGGTCGCTCGACGGAAATGGGCCGACCGGTCCTCTTCGTGCCCGGCATCGTCGACATCAACGAAATCGAAACCGTCGCCGGCCTGACCGTCCTGTCGACCGTTGCCCGGACTGCCGCCGAATACGACACGCAACTGGAAGTCCCGACGTCGCGAACTCTGGTCATGACGTCAGCCCGCGAAATCGCCGAGGCGGCGGCCCTGGCGGCGGGTCGTCCCGAAGCCTACGCCGAGGATCACATCTACTACGTCACCGACGAGCAGTTCGGCTACGTGGCCTACGTCTGCGGCTGGATGCAGCGGGAGAAGCCGGCGGCCTGCTTCTATCTGGGAAAATTCTTCGCGGAATCCCTGCTTCTGGCGGAAACCGGGAATTCCATCGGGGCAATCCAGGTCGCCGGGACGGCCGAGGCTTCGCAGATGCCCTTCTTCGTGGCGGCCTGCGACTACACGCTGATCGGCGAAGAACTGTTTGCCGCCTCCGCCTACCTCTCCGGGGAACCCCACCAGTTAGGGATTCTCCGCGGTCAGGACCTGGGCAAGATTCTCGCGGCAGCGCTGCTGCTGATTGGCAGCGGACTGGTGACGGCGCAAGCGGTGGTGGGGGGCGACGGCCTGACGGCGGCGGTGGAGTTCCTCAAACGCGGCATACTCGGATAGTCGGGGCTGGCTATGAAACGTTTCGTACCGATGCTTCTGGCGGCCATTGTGGGCTGGGTGATGGTCGTCGCGTTTTTCGCGCCGCCGCTTCGCTCCTGGCAGCAGACCGCCGAGGAGTGGTTTCAGGTCATCGCGGCCATCTCGCTGCTGTATGGCTGCTCGAACCTCGTGCTGCATCACCTGAAGAAAGTGTCCGACCAGGAATCCGGCTGGGGCTACTCGGTCGTCACCATCGCCGCGTTTCTGATCACCTCCGTCGTCGGAATGCTCAAACTGGGGGTTTCCCCCGCCGAGAATGCGGCCCGCCATCCGTGGTCGGGGGCCTATATGGAAGAGGGGAGCGTCTTCTGGTGGATCTACGAGTATGCGATGAGCCCGCTCGTCTCCACCATGTTCGCCCTCCTGGCGTTCTATGTCGCCTCCGCCGCCTTCCGCGCCTTTCGGGCCAAGAACACCGAAGCGATTGTGCTCCTCGTCACGGCATTTATCGTACTGCTCGGGAGGACCTATGACGGCACCGTGCTCACCTCGTTCCTCCCCGACTGGCTCTCCGGGCTGACGATCCCCGGCATGACGATGACGATCATGTCGGTGTTCAACACCGCCGGCCAACGGGCGATCATGATCGGCATCGCGCTGGGGGTGGCGGCGACTTCGCTCCGGATTCTGCTGCTGCAGGACCGTTCCTACCTCGGCTCGGGAGACTGAGATGCACTTCAGGCGAACTCAGACTTCCCGCGGGAGGGACGCATGAACGGACAACGGGTACTGGAGTGGCTGAACGCGCTCGATCGGAGGTGGATCTTCGTCGCGATCTTCGTGGCGGTGTCGATCCCCGTCTTGACCCAGGCGACCTTCCCCGAAAAACCGACGCTGCTGACGCAGCGGATGTTCGACCGGATCGACGCACTCGAGCCCGGCTCGCGGATCCTGCTGGCCTTCGATTACGACCCGAACTCAGCGGCCGAACTCGATCCTATGGCAACCGCCGTGCTGCGGCACGCCTGTTTGAAGCGACTCAAGGTCTATGCCGTGACCCTGTGGCCAACCGGCGCGCCTCTGATGGACCGGAAGCTCCAGCAGGTCGTCGAGGAGGAGTTCAAGGACCAGAAGTACGAATACGGCAAGGACTACGTCAATCTGGGCTACGCGCCCGGCGAAGCGATCGCCGCCAAGCTGCTGGCCGCAGACATTTCCGCCGCCCGCGACTCCGACGTGCGCGGCAATCCCCTGGGGACGCTGCCGATCATGGAAGGGGTCAAAGGAGCGAAGGATATGTCGATGATCGTCTCCCTGTCCGCGGGATTTCCGGGCCTTAAGGAGTGGATCCAGTACGCAGGTACGCCGTATCGGATTCCGATTGCCGGCGGCTGCACCGGGGTCGCGGCTCCGCAGCTCTACCCCTATTTCCCCAACCAGATGTTCGGGTTGATGGCGGCGATCAAGGGAGCCGCTGAATACGAAGCCGCCGTGCTGGCGGCCTACCCCGAAACGAAAGACCTCCCCGTGCGTGGGATTCGCCGGATGGGGCCGCAGCTCTTCGGTCACCGCGTGGTGATCGGGCTGATCGTTCTGGGGAACGTACTCCACTTCTGGAATCGTCGGAGGACCGGCCGATGAATCAGAAAGTCTGGGTCTGGACGTTGATGGTGGTGCTGGGGGGCGGTTTTCTCGCCGGCCGGGCGATCGTGGCACAGGTGCGAAACCAGACCTGGGGGCAGGTCTACGTCGAGAAGACCGTGCTGGTGGTGGAGCCGAAGGCTGACGACCCTGATCGTTCGCCTGTCGAGATCGTCCAGTATCGAAATGCCGACCCTGCCGCGGAAGGGGCCGTCTTCAGTCCGGTCCGAACGGTCGGCCTATGGATCGCGGCGTTTTTCACCCTATGCATCTTCTCGTACTTGTATCGCGATAATCCGTTCTACAAGTTCGCCGAATCGATCGTCGTCGGCGTGTCGGCGGGGTACTGGGCGGTTTCGCAGTTCTGGGACGTTATTGTCGGCAAGCTGCTGGTGAAGGTGGCGCCGGACGTCGCCCGGGCCTGGGCCGCCCCGGGCATCCCCGCCGATCAGCCGGCCGACTCTACCTACCTGGTGCCGATGCTGCTCGGACTGCTGCTGTTCAGCCGGCTGATTCCCGGCATGGCCTGGCTCTCACGCTGGCCGCTGGCGTTCATTGTGGGGATTACCGCGGGCCTGCGGCTGGTGCTGTTTCTCGACTCCGACTTCGTCAGCCAGATTCGCGCCACGCTGGAACCGCTGGCCGTCTTTCTGCAGGTCGAAGGGGTCCGGGCGTTTCAGTTCTGGGATTCCATCCGGAACATCGTCCTGCTGGTCAGCGTGCTGGCCTGCCTGGCCTACTTCTACTTCTCCGCCGAGCACAAAGGGGTGCTGGGCGTCGCCTCGCGATATGGCGTGTGGGTTCTGATGATCACGTTCGGGGCGTCGTTTGCCAACACGGTCATGGGACGCATCACCCTGCTCACATTGCGACTGGAATTCCTCTACCGCGACTGGCTGGGACTGATCCCCAGAGAATGACGCCGCGACATCCGAGTATTGGGGACAGTCACAGATGACGAAACTCGCCGGTCAGGTGGTGGCGATTACCGGAGCCAATCAGGGAATCGGCAAGGCGCTGGCGACGTTATTCGCGGCCGAAGGCGCCCGGCTGGCGCTCTGCGCCCGCAATCCCGACAAGCTCGGAGCCGTGGCCGCAGAGCTCCGTGCGACGGGAGCCGAGGTCCTCGCGCGGCCGACCGATGTCTCCGTCGAAGAAGACGTCGATGCGTTCTTCGACGAGATCGACGCCCAGTTCGGCCAGATCGACATCCTGGTCAACAACGCCGGGGCCTTCGACGGCGGTCCGCTCGACGAAGTGACGCTGGAGGCCTGGAATCGCGTCGTCGGCTCCTGCCTGACCGGGACGTTTCTCTGCAGCCGGGCCGCGTTTCGCCGGATGAAGCTCCGCCGGAAAGGTCGAATTCTGAATATCGGATCGATTTCCGCCCAGCGGCCGCGCGCAGGAAGCGCCCCTTACTCTGCCGCCAAGTTCGGCGTCTGGGGACTGACGCAGGCGATCGCACTCGATGCCCGCCCGTTCGGCGTGGTCTGCAGTTGCCTGCATCCGGGAAATGTGATGGTCGAGCGGCGGCAGGAATCGGGCCAAGAGTCAGACGATGAACCCATGATGTCCGCCGAGACCATCGCCCGGGCCGCCCTGGCGATGGTGACCTTGCCGGATGACGTCAATTTTCTGGAAGCCATCGTCCTGCCACGTGACCAGGCGTACCTGGGTCGCGGCTGAGGTTGGCTCGTCGCTTCTCGCCCCGGCCTCATCCTCGCGAGAATCGTTGGACGTCGGCGACTGACGAATCCGATTGCCGACGAACACGAATTGACACGCACCGTCTGCCGTCTAGACTGGCAAAGATCGAAGGACGGGAATCAGATTCCCCAGAATCAAAGTTCCAAGCACCAATTCTCAAAAGGCCGCAGGCCGTACCAAGAACCATGCCCCTGCGGTACTTCAAGCGGTTCCGGATGGAGATCGACCTGCGACAGGTCGATCTGGTGGTGCCCGTATTGCCGGCAGGTTTTGCGTGGGTCCCGTGGAACGAAAGCACCGCCGAGCGCCATGCCGGCGTGAAGTGTCACGCCTTTGAGCACGAAGTCGATTCGGAAGTCTTTCCCTGCCTCGGGGACTTCGTCGGCTGCCTGCGGCTGGTGCGGGAAATCGCCCTGCAGCCGACGTTTCTGCCATCCGCCACGTGGCTGATCGTCAGCGAGGACGCTGCCGGACTGCCGGTCGACTGCGGCACGATCCAGGGCCTGGCGGTCTCGGAACAGTCCGGCGCCGTGCAGAACGTCGGCGTCCTGCCGGAATTCCGCGGCCAGGGGCTTGGACGTTCCCTGGTCCAGCGGGCACTGCTCGGTTTTCAGGAGCATGGCCTCAAGCGCGTGTCGCTGGAAGTGACCGCGGCGAACGAGCCGGCCGTCGAGCTGTATCGCGACGTCGGCTTTCGCGTGACCCGGACGATGTATCGCGCCATCGTCTGCGACCCGGCCCTCGTCTGAGAGTGCTCCAGGGGAGCGAATAGCGAGCAGGGAATAGGGAATAGCGAGTCGCCAGAAAAAGGCGATCTCTGAGCAACTGCCTCTGGCTATTCGCTACTCCCTACTCGCTACTCCCTCAACTCGACATTCAAGCTGCGACGCGGCGCAAAAAAAAATGCCCCGGGACGATTGAAACCGCCCGGGGCATCGGCCCGTCGTGGTGCAGGGGCAAGGCCCGTTACGGGATCAATTGGCGCTCGAAGGAGACGCCATATTTCTTCATCTTCTTGTAGAGGGTCGTGCGGTTGATGCCCAGGAAGTCGGCGGTTTCCTGACGGTTCCAGCCGTGGGCTTCCAGGGCGTCGAGAATGAGCTGCTTCTCCGGGGACGCGAGGGCGGCCTTCAGCGAAGAGGCCCCGCTGCCGAGGCGGCCGGCGAAGTCCGGGTGGAATTCCTCGGTCCGCAACGCGTCCGGGAGGTCCTGGACCTGAATCACCGTGTTCTTGGTCAGCACGACCGCCCGTTCGACGACATTGACCAGTTCTCGCACGTTGCCGGGCCAGCGATACCGCTGCATGACGTGGATCGCTTCTTCGCTGAAGCCGTTGATCTTCTTGCCGGTCTGTTCGAGGAATTCCTTGAGATAGTGCTCGGCGAGCAGCGGGATATCCCCCAGTCGTTCGCGGAGCGACGGCTGAGTGATCGTCACCACGTTGATCCGGTAGTACAGATCCTGGCGGAACCGGCCCTTGCGGACTTCCTCTTCGAGGTCCGCATTCGTGGCCAGGATCATCCGGACGTCGATCTTGTGCGTCTTGTTGCCGCCGACCGGTTCGAACTCGCGGTCCTGGAGGACCCGCAGCAGTTTGACCTGCAGACTGGGAGAGGCCGTGCCGATTTCGTCGAGAAAGATCGTCCCCCCCTGGGCCTGCAGGAACTTGCCGACGCGGTCGCTGTTGGCGCTGGTGAAGGCGCCCGCGACGTGGCCGAACAGTTCGCTTTCGAGCAGGGAATCGGGGAGCGCCCCGCAGGCGACTTCGATGAACGGCTTATCCCGGCGGTTGCTGAGCTGGTGGATCGCGCGGGCCGTCATCGTCTTGCCGGTGCCGCTTTCGCCCAGCACCAGCACGGTCGTCCGCGTGTCGGCGACGCTCTCGATCAGGTCGAACATCTTGAGCATGCGGTAATCGTGCCCGATGATGTTCCCGAGACCGAATCGCTGGTTGAGCTGCGCTTTGAGCTGTTTGTTCTCCGCAACGATCTGTCGCTGCCCCAGCGCCCGCTGGATCGAGAAGTTGAGTTCGTCCTCGACGAGGGGCTTGGTCAGGTAGTCGAAGGCCCCCAGCCGGATGGCTTCGACGGCGCTTTCGATCGTGCCGAAGCCCGTCAGCAGGATGATGGCGGTCTCCGGAACGGCCTGCACGCCCCATTCCAGCAGCGTGAAGCCGTCTTGATCGGGGAGATTGACGTCGCAGATGACGGCGTCAAACGGATATTCCTTCATCCGGGCCATCGCATCCCGGACCGTGCTGGCGGTCTCGGTGCGGTGTCCCAGACTGCGGAGGTAGTCGGCCATTGCTTCCAGCAACGGCCGGTCGTCGTCGACGACGAGAAGCGAGCCCTGATTCATGTCTCGTAGACTCTCTTGCCAGATGCACATCCAGCGCCTTACGGAGGATGGCGCGGTTCCCCCGGCGCCCCGAGAGGACGGTCGCGTCCGAGGGGCGTTGCAGGAAACACGGAACCAGTCGGACAGCGAACCGATTCCGGACAGAGAGGACGTTCCACGTCCGGTCCAATGTCGCGGAATCAGCGGCGTTCCGACGCCGGGAGCGAGGCATTTTCGAGGGTAAGGAACCCTAGGTCACAAGATGCAGGCGGTCAACAAGATTCCGGGAGCGAATGCAACACTGTTGTCGGAACGCATCGTTCCGCGGAAAATGTCGGACGTGGTGGCGGACCGACAACAAGTCCCGTCCGGGAGAATTCTGCCGATGACCAGTCCCGCTGACAGCGTTCCCGCCGAACTCATCGGTCGGAACGTGGTGCTCGACCTCGCCAGTCCATACGTCTGCGTCGGCGTGCTGGAGGGGGCCGATCACCGCTATCTGATTCTCGCGGACGCGGATCTGCACGACCTGCGCGATTCAAAAACGACGCGCGAGCACTATCTCGTGGAGTGCCGGCGTGTCGGGGTTCGAGTCAATCGGCAACGCGTCTACGTCCGGCACGAAGAAGTCGTCAGCCTGTCGGCGCTCGACGCCGTCGTCGACTGAAGGGGGCGGGCCGACTCTTCCCCGTCGGGGAAACAGGCGCCAGGATTCGCGGCTGTCCCGGAATTCGAAGGCTGGCAATCCCGGAAACGGAGCCATACTATACGAAGAATTCGCTTCCGAGCGGGAAGAGATGGCTGCGTAATTGTCGCGACACGACGACACTCCGAGGGTCGTTCCGGTGCGGTGGTCATTTTTTTCCGGGAATCCGGGGGTTGCTGACGTAGATCTTGCCAGAAAAGGTGGTTTCAGGAGGAGGGCGCTCAATCTCTGTCCTCGGAAATCGCCTCACGCCTGAAGCGGGAATCCTCCCATGCTGTTGATTGTCGTTCGAATCCTGTACGCCTTCATCTGCGCCGGCGCGGCTGCCGCCATGGTGCAGCCACAGAGCAATCCCCCGTCCATCGTGGCCGAGTATCCGTTCCCCGCGTTCATCGTGATGATGCTGATTACTCAGTCGGCCACGCTGATCGACGTCCTCTTTCCCCGGAAGCGGCTGGATCTCATCTCGGCGATCTATTTCGGCCTGCTGATCGGGGTGCTGCTGGCCTACCTGCTGACTCTGGCGCTGCGACCGATTATTGCGGACGACTTCGAGCCCCTGATCGTCGGCACCACGCTGATTATCCTGCCCTACATCTGCATCACGCTGCTGTTGCAGACGAAAGATGATTTCCGCTTCGTCATCCCGTATGTCGAGTTTGCTCGCGAAATCAAGGGAGGGCGGCCGCTGGTGGTCGATTCGAGCTCCCTGATCGACGGCCGGATTGCGGACATCATGGATACGCACATCCTGGAGACGCAGCTCATCGTTCCCGATTTTGTCCTGAAGGAAGTTCAGGACATCGCGGACAGCAGCGATAAGCTGCGGCGGACCCGCGGTCGGCGCGGCCTGGATGTGCTGACGAAGCTGCAGCAGAACCCGAAGGTCGACGTGCGGATGCATGAGGTCAAGGACCAGGAGACGTCCGCGGGCCTGACGGTCGATCAGCGGATCGTGGCTCTGGCGAAAGTGCTGGGGGGACGAGTCGTCACCAACGACTTCAACCTCAACAAGGTGGCCAGCGTCCAGGGGGTGGAAGTCATCAACCTGAACGATGTCGCCAACGCGCTCCGTCCGCGGTATATCCCGGGCGAACAGCTCCGCATTCGCGTGATGCGGGAAGGGGAATCGATCGGCCAGGGAGTCGGGTATCTCGACGACGGCACAATGGTCGTCTGCGAACAGGCGGGGGCGCTGCTGGGAAAAGAGATCGATGTCACTGTGACCAGCGTGCTGCAGAACAGCGCCGGTCGGATGATCTTCGGTCGCATGGCCAGTCAGAGCGTCCCGGTCCGGCAGTAGTCTTGCATTCAGTGCTTTGCCGCACCGGCAGCGATTGCCGCTCGGCGGCGGTGACCGGGGCTGTCAATCCTGTCACAATTGGGAATTCGCGGGAATCGTCGTAAGTTCCATTTTCCCGAACTCCTGGATTTTGCTATCGTCGGGTAGAATGAGACGAATGAATTTGACGATCATTCGTTTCGTCTCCGCCCGCTCCGACTCGATGACGATGCATGGGAGCGTCGTTCGATTGAGCCGGCTGAACTGGCCCGCCTGACGCAGAAAATAAACTCATGAGTCCGTCCGAAGTCCTCGTACCTCCGCGGGCCGGCGTTCGGTCTGCACCACGCGAAGAATCCGGGCCTGAACAACGCAACGGGGTTGGAGCTGTCGACAGCTCCAACCTTTCTTACGTTGAGGGCCTGTATCAGGAGTATCTGAAATCCCCTGATGCCGTTTCCCCCGAGTGGCGCGAGTATTTCCGCCACGTCGCCGAGGCCAGCCGGCACTCGGACGAGGCCGCGGAACAGTTTTTTCGTCCGCCTCAGATCGGCGAAGGACTGGTTACGCCGGCGCAGCTCGACGCCGCGATTCTGCAGGAGCGAGTCGAGGAGCTGATCCGGAATTACCGGGCCACCGGTCACTTTGCGGCAAAGCTCGATCCGCTCGGTCAGCCGCGCGATCCCGTCCCCGAGCTGGAGCCCAGCTTCGTGGGATTTTCCGAATCCGACATGGATCGGACGTTTTCCACGCTGAATCTCGGCGGTCCCAACCTCCGGACGCTCCGGGAAATTCTGCAGTGGCTCCGCAACACCTACTGCCGGTCGATCGGTGCGCAGTTTATGCACATCGACGACACCCGCGTCCGCGAGTGGCTTCAGAACCGGATGGAGGCGACGGAAAATCGCTGCCAGCTCACGCGCGACGAGCAGCTCCGGATCCTGAAGCGGCTCAGCGACGCGGTGGTCTTCGAAGAGTTCATTCTGAAGAAGTTCCTCGGCGCCAAGAGCTTCTCGCTCGAAGGAGCCGAGACTCTCGTTCCGCTGCTCGAACTGGCCATCTATAAGGCGGCCGAACAGGGGATCGAGGAGATCGTGGTCGCCATGGCGCATCGCGGGCGTTTGAACGTCCTGGCGAGCATCATGGGCAAGAGCCCGCGGGCGATTTTCCGCGAGTTCGCCGACCTCGACCCCGACCTCAACGTCGGCCGCGGCGACGTCAAATACCATCTGGGCTACAGCAACGACTGGCACTCCGGGGACGGCCGGAAGGTTCACCTGTCGCTCTGCTTTAATCCCAGCCACCTGGAATTCGTCAACACCGTCGGGATGGGACGCGTCCGCGCCAAGCAGGATCGCCGCGGCGACAAGGATCGCTCGAAGGTGCTGCTGGTCCTGATCCACGGCGACGCGGCGTTTCCCGGCGAAGGCATCGTCCAGGAAACGCTCAACCTGAACCAGCTCGACGCCACGCGCATCGGCGGCACGATGCACGTGATCGTCAACAATCAGGTCGGCTTCACGACGTCTCCCCGGCAGGCGCGATCGACGCCCTACGCCAGCGACGTCGCGAAGATGCTGCAGATCCCGATCTTCCACGTGAACGGCGAAGATCCCGAGGCTGTGGCGCAGGTCGTTCGTCTCTCGATGGACTTCCGCCACGACTTCCACCGCGACGTCGTCATCGACATGTACTGCTACCGCCGCCGCGGCCATAACGAACAGGACGAGCCCGCGTTCACGCAGCCGCAGATGTACTCGAAGATCGCGGCCCGACCGCCCGTCGGCCAGAGCTACCTCGAACATCTGCTGACGATGGGCGAGGTGACCCGCGAAGAAGCCGAACGGATGAATTCGCTGCATCGCCAGCAGCTCGAATCCGAACTCGAAGTGGCGAAGAGTGCGCAGTACGTTCACAAGTGGGACATGCTGCACGGGGTCTGGCAGGGGTATCACGGCGGGAACGAACGCGAAGTCGCGGACGTCGACACCGGCGTACCGGTCGAACGGAGCGCCGAGATCCTCGAAATGCTCACGCGTCTGCCCGCCGGCTTCAAACCCAACTTGAAGCTCCACAATGGCGGCGATCCCAAGAAGCCGGAGGGGATCCTGCAGAAGCGGCTGGCGATGGCCCAGGGGCGGGAACGGCTCGACTGGTCCGCGGGCGAGACGCTGGCGTACGCCACGTTGTCGCTCGAAGGCCACCGGGTCCGGCTCCACGGTCAGGACGTCGAGCGCGGAACCTTCAGCCACCGCCACGCGGTCCTGCACGACATGGAGACCGGCGAGACCTACATGCCGCTGGCCCATATGGCGGCCGACCAGGCGCCGATTGAAATCCACAATAGCTGCCTGTCCGAAGCCGGCGTACTCGGCTTCGAGTACGGCTACAGCCTCGACTGGCCCGAAGGTCTCATCGTCTGGGAAGCTCAGTTCGGCGACTTCGTCAACGTGGCGCAGGTCATCATCGACCAGTTCATCGTCAGCGCCGAAGACAAGTGGAACCGCCTCAGCGGCCTGGTCATGCTGCTGCCCCACGGTTTCGAGGGGCAGGGACCGGAGCACTCCAGCGCCCGCCTCGAACGCTTCATGATGCTGGCCGCGGAGGATAACATCCAGATCTGTTATCCGACGACGCCGGCTCAGATCTTCCACCTGCTTCGTCGTCAGGTGCTGAAAAGCTGGCGGAAGCCGCTGATCGTCATGTCTCCCAAGTCGCTGTTGCGATCCAAGGGGGCGACGTCCTCCCTGGAAGATCTCAGCCGGGGGACTTTCCAGCGAGTCATCGGCGATCAGCTCCAGGATCGTCCCGGCAGCGAAGTCCGTCAGATTCTGCTCTGCTCGGGGAAGATCTACTACGAACTCGCCGAGCGCCGGGAACAGCTCCAGCGGAACGATGTCGCCATACTGCGGGTCGAGCAGCTCTATCCGGTCCCGGACCGGGAGCTGGAACTGCTGCTCGCTCAGTATCCAAACGGCACGCCGGTCAACTGGGTTCAGGAAGAGCCAGAAAACATGGGGGCCTGGCGAACCCTGCGGTGCCACTGGGGCGATCAGATATACGGTCGGCATCCGCTGACCGGCGTCTGCCGCCCGGCTTCGGCCAGCCCCGCCACCGGCTCGAAGAAGAGTCACGACAACGAACAGGCCGAGGTGATTGCCCGCGCGTTCGGCCAGGTCCGTTGAGGCTGGCCGATTCCAAGGATCTCATCCGTGTTTGCGGCCCCCAGGCGTGTGGACGCCGCTTCGAAACCGCAGCCTCGTCGCAGTCAGAACAGAAGGCAGGGAGTTCATGTCCGTGGAAGTCAAGGTGCCGCCCGTCGGTGATTCCATCTCCGAAGTGACTATCGGCGAATGGCGCAAGAAAGTCGGAGATGCGGTCGCGCTCGACGAGAACGTCGTTGAGATCGAAAGCGAAAAGGCCACGTTCGACGTCCCGGCCACCGCCAAAGGGGTCATCACCCAGATCCTCAAGCAACCGGGCGACGTCGCGGCGGTCGGTGAAACCATCGCCCTGATCGACGAGTCCGCAGTGCCGACGACGACGAACGGCACCCCGTCGGCTCCCCCCGCGGCCTCTCCGCCGCCGGCTGCGGCACCAGCTCACTCGCACGTCATGCCGGCCGCGGCCCGCGCGCTGCATGAAGCCGGGCTGCAAGCCAGTCAGGTGGAGGCGACCGGCCCCGGCGGACGGCTGCTCAAAGAAGACGTCCAGCGCCAGACGGCCGCGAAGCCCGCCGCCCCGGCGCCGGCCCCTGCTCCGGCGGTCGAGTCCCGCCCCGCCCCGACCACGGTTCTGGCGAAGTCGGCGGGGGAGCGTTCCGAACGCCGTCAGGTCATGAGCCCCATCCGCAAACGCATCGCTCAGCGGCTTGTCGAAGCCCAGCACAATGCGGCGCTGCTGACGACCTTTAACGAAGTCGACATGTCCGCCGTCATGTCGCTGCGAAAGCAGTACCAGGACCAGTTCACCGAGAAATACGGCATCAAGCTCGGCTTCATGTCGTTCTTCGTCAAGGCGGCGATCGAGGCCCTGCAGGCGTACCCCGCCATTAACGCGGAAATCCAGGGGAACGAGATCGTCTACCACGACTATTGCGACGTCGGCATCGCCATCGGCGGCGGCAAGGGACTCGTCGTGCCGGTCCTCCGCAACGCCGAGCGGATGACCTTCGCCGACATCGAACTGGCCATCAGCGACTTCGGCAAGCGGGCGCAGGTCGGCAAGCTGTCTCCCGCCGAGCTGACGGGGGGAACCTTCACAATCAGCAACGGCGGCGTCTACGGCTCGATGCTGTCGACTCCCATCGTCAATCCGCCGCAGAGCGGCGTCCTCGGCATGCACGCCATTCAGGAACGCCCTGTCGTCAAGGACGGCCAGATTGTCGCCCGCCCGATGATGTTCCTCGCCCTGACCTACGACCACCGGATCGTCGACGGCCGCGAGGGCGTCACCTTCCTGAAGCGGATCAAAGACTGCATCGAGAATCCGGTCCGCCTGCTCCTCGAAGTCTGATTCCACGCGGACCGCCTCTGTCCGCTCTCAAAAATGCTACCCGCAGCCCGCAGTGTCACCACTGCGGGCTGTGTCGTTTTCTGATCCGCGCCCAGTTCCAGCCAACGAAAAATCCCTCCGGCAGCCCAGGCCGCCGGAGGGATTCGTTGATTTCGAATTGCAAAGCGACCGCAGCTATGCCGCGTCGTAACCCGGCTCTTCAGCCTGCAGGTACTGGCTGATCCGGTTGCGCGGAGCAAACAGCGTCGCCGCATCGTCGGCGGGATAAAGCTGGAACCGCATCTGATACGCGTCTTCCGTCGTATCGTTGTAGTGGCTGCGGAGCACGCCGCAGGCGTGCAGTCCGCGCGAGCGGAAAAAGAGCTGGGCGGCGAGATTGGTCTCGCGGACTTCGAGAGCGATTTCTCGACGTCGCTGCTGGGACAGCTTGTTGATCAGCTTGTCCATCATCTGGCTGCCGACGCCGAGCTGGCGCGACCAGGGGGCCACTGCGAAATTGAGCACGTGCAACTGCGACTTGAGCAGTTCGTAGATCATGAAGCCGACAATGCGTTCCTGCCGCTCGGCGACCATGCCGATGCAGTTCCGCTGCCGCAGGCACGTCAGAAAGTCCTCCTCGGTCCAGGAGAACTCGAAGCTCTGGCGTTCGATGTCCAGCACCTCGGCCATATCCCGCCGGATCATCCAGCGGATCTGGACGTCGCACTGCTGATGCTGTGTATGTCCCAAGCTCATCGCGGCCTCCTTGCCCTGCTTGAGCAGCCCGGCAAATCCCGAGAACCGGGGTTCGCCGGTGTGTCGAATCGGCCGCCGTCGTGGCTGACGCCCATTCCAACCTGCCCCCCGCAACCCGGTCGCGAGGGAGAGGAACGATACCCCGGCGTGTCATTCCTGCCAAGACAAGTTTGCCGGGTTTTTTGCCGGCGTCATGCCGTTTTCCGCTGTGTTTCGGCGGATTCTGCCACTGCAAACAACAGCTTCAGCACTGGAGTCGTCGCCGCCCGCTCGAAAGCGTCCAGACCGTCTTCCAGACGATAGCGCCCGTCGATCAGGGGCGCGACCTGAATCTCCCGCCGCTCCAGGGCCTCGATCGCCGCCGGGAATGGGCCGCAGCGCGAACCGACGATGGTGACTTCATCGATCACTGCGGGAGCCAGACTCAAAGTCTGCGCGCCGGCCACAGTCGTCTTCAGCACGACCGTTCCTCGCGGGCGAACCAGCCGCAGCGCCGTTTCCAGTCCCGTTCCCGACCCGGTGCAGTCCACCACCAGATCGGCCCGTTCCAGCCTCTCGACCTGGCCCAGCAAAACCGTCCGCAGGCCCAGATCCTCCAGCCGTTTCAGCTTCGCCGCGTGCTTGCCAACCACAGTCAGATTTGGACAGATCCGCGCGAGCACCTGAGCGCAGAGATTTCCCAGGCGGCCATCCCCCAGCACCACGATCCGCTGCCCGGACGAAATTGCGACTTGCGCCGGGATTTGAAAGGCCGCCGCCAGCGGCTCCACAAAGACCGCCTCGTCATCGCTCAGAGCATCATCGACCGGATGCAGATTGACCTCCGGAACGGCGACAAAGTCGGCGAAGGCCCCGTCGTGTCCCAGAATCCCCAGCACACTTCGCTGCGGACAGTGGGTCCGCAGTCCGGCCAGGCACAGCTCGCACCGGTCGCACGCGCAGTTAATCTCGCCCACGACCCGCCGCCCAGCCCAACGGCCCGCCTGCGCCACCCCCACAAACTCGTGCCCCAGAATGCCGCGATACCTCATATAGCCCCGCACCAGTTGCAGGTCGGTCTCGCAGAGTCCCGCCCGCGTGACCCGCACCAGCACTTCCCCCGGCAACGGCGTGGGAACGGGCAGATTGGAGCGAAACTCCAGCCCGGCCTCCGTGAGGACAATCCCGCGCATGATCCCAACGGCAGCCGTCATTTCGCCTCCGCGATGACAGGGCTGGTCAGCGTCCCGATCCGTTCGATTGTCGCTTCGAGCAGGTCGCCGGGCTTCAAATACTTGTTCTTGGAGCTGCCGACTCCTGCCGGCGTGCCTGTGGAAATGATGTCTCCCGGCTCCAGCGTGACAAAACGCGAAATGAACTCGATCACCGCCGCCACAGGGAAGACCATTTCGGCGGTCGACGCATCCTGTTCGACCTGGCCGTTGAGCTTCAACTGCATCTTGAGCGTCTGCGGATCGGGACAGGCATCGCTGCTGAGGACGCACGGTCCCAGCGGGCACGACGTGTCGTGCCATTTCCCATGCTGCCAGTCGAAGAATCCGTCCCGTTCGCGCTTGGTCCGGCCGGGATTCGGCCGGTACTGGCGGTCCGAAATATCGTTCACCACCGTGTAACCGGCCACGTACTGCAGCGCCTCCGCTTCGCTGACGCCCCGGCACCGCCGGCCGATCACCACCCCCAGCTCCAGCTCCCAGTCCAGAAAGTCCGGCGAACAGGCCGGAATGACCACCGGTCCGCCGGGATGCTGCAGCGTCGTGCTCGGCGGCTTCATGAAGACATAGGGAAACGTCCGCTCCCGTTCCTCGGCCTTCCCGCCGCGCTCTTCGATGTGCTTCGCGTAGTTTCCCGCCAGCAGCAGCAGTTTGGGGGGATGCGGCACCGGGACGAGGAGCTGGACCGTCGCCGTTGGCAGTGCGAGTTCGCGTCCTGCGTCGCCGTCCCGTTCGAGCGCCGCGAAGATCTCCCGTGTCGCCGTGAACGACTCCCCACCCGGCAGGCAGTCCAGCAGGGAGTCGTCGTCGCGCGCCGTCAGGCCAAACCGCGCCGCAGCCGCCCTGAGCGGAACCAGTCGGTCATCGTGGAAGAACCCGACCTGAGGGCGAGCATCACCCGTCTGATATCGACACAACCTCATCGCCGGATTCTCCACAGGGACGGGACCGGTCACAATTCGGCCGCCAGTCTGACAGTTGATTCCGAGCAAGTAAAGCATTTCCGCCATGCCGGTTACGACGCCGGGCATCCGTTGTCGGCGAACCGGTACGAAGATTGCATTTCATTGCCTCACAACGTCGGACTGCCGTTCTGGCGGTGTCAGTCTGCAAGCTGGCCCCGCCGGAAAGCGATTGATCCTTTGGAAGCCGTCAGACGTTTTGTCAGAACGGAGGTTCCGCAGCCATGTTTTATTTCGATCCCCTGTACTTTCTGATTCTCGGCCCCGCGATTCTGCTGGCGATGTGGGCGCAGATGCGCGTGCACTCGGCTTACGCACAGGGCATGCAGGAGCCGTCCCGCTACACAGGCGCCGAGATTGCACGGATGATTCTCGACAGAGACGGACTCTACGACCTGCCGATCGAAGAGACTCCGGGCCATCTGAGCGACCATTACGATCCGCAGGCGCGCGTGGTCCGGCTCAGTTCCGGCGTCTACCACTCCAGATCGCTGGCGGCCGTGGGGATCGCAGCCCACGAAGTCGGACACGCCCTCCAGCACGCCCATCACTATGGCCCGCTCGCGCTGCGAAGCATCGCCGCCCCGGCGGCCATGTGGGGACCGGGCGCCGGAATGGTGCTGCTGGTGATCGGTTTTATCATGCGGGCGCCAGCCCTGCTGGCACTGGGGATCGTATCGTTCTCCGCGGTGGCGGTCTTCCAGCTCGTCAATCTGCCGGTCGAATTCGACGCCAGCAACCGGGCGAAGCGCCTGCTGACCGACATGGGCGTCGTCGACGACCACGGCTCGCGCGTCGTCCGTTCCGTCCTCAACGCCGCCGCCTGGACGTACGTCGCCGCCACGCTGCAATCGATTCTGCAGGTCCTCTACTACGTCATTCACATCATGGGAGCGCAGTCCCGTCGCGACGATTGATCGCCTGATCCATCGTCAGAACCACTTTTCAGGGTGCTCCAAGAGAGCGAGCAGGGAATAGGGAATCGCGAGTAGCCAGAGGAAGACGCGTAAGTCTTGCCACTTTCTGGCTATTCCCTATTCCCTACTCGCTATTCCCTGAATCCAAGTCGCGACAGCACCACGGGGCCCTAGCGGCTCTCACGCACCAGCGCCATGAAGTGAATGAAGTCCGGATCCTGGCGAATGGGGTCGAAGTCGGTCTCATCCGCAATCAGCTTCTTGAGCGACGGCTCCATCCGCAACGCGCGACCCAGCCACGACAGCGCCTGCCCCTTGTCGCCGCTCAACGCGTAGTAGCAGGACAGATTGTAAAGCACGACGGGCTCTTCCGAATGGTGTCGGTAGGCCTGCTGCATCGCGGCGATCGCCTGGGGCAGCCGCTCGGTCCGCTTGTAGCACCACGCCAGCGACATCAGCACGTCGAGGTCGGTCGGCTCGCCGTTGAGCGCCAGCTCCAGATCGACCACCGCCAGGGCATGATCCTGCAGCGCCCGCCGGGCCTCCCCCCGGACCTTGTGGAACTGGAACGCGCTCCCGGGCCAGTCCGAGATGGTGCCGAGCTCTCGCAGGGCATGCGACGGCATGTCGAGCAGCAGATATCCCTCGGCAGCCCGCAGTGCTCGTTCGCGACGAATCTTGCTGACTGGTGGCATGCTCATCCCCTCCCGAAGCGTCGCTTTGGGTTGTAGCATGTCGTGATTGGATGTGTCCACGCAGCGGGACTGCGGCAGACTTTCGTGCAACAGCGTGCCCCGTCGACTGCGGTTTTCGAAACGGCCGGATCGGAGCGCCCTATGCGACTGACCACCCCCTGCCACAGGTTTCTCGGCCTTGCCCTGGCGCTGACGGTTCCGTTCGCCGCCTCAGCCCGGGCGGACGATCTGCCGCCGCCGGCGAAACGCAAGATCGAATTCTCCAAAGACATCCAGCCGCTGTTCGCGAAGCACTGCGTCGACTGCCACGGCGAGCAGAAGAAAGAGAGCGGCCTCCGCCTCGACAACCGGGACGAAGCCCTCAATGGCGGCGACAGCGGCCCCCCCTGGATCGAAGGCAAGAGCGCCGACAGCCTGCTGATCAAGTACGTCGGCGGCCTCGATCCGGATGTCGTGATGCCCCCGAAAGGGGACCGGCTGACCCGAACGCAGATCGGCCTGCTCCGTGCCTGGATCGATCAGGGAGCGGACTGGCCGAAGCCGAAGAAGTCGCACCGGATTTCACGATGACGGTGTCAGCCGTACGATGGACGTCCACGTCCGTTGACCTCATTCTTGACACCGGCTGGGCGGAAACAAAAATACGACGGACACGAGTGTCCGTCGTACGAAAATTCTGACTCTGGGCGATCCTTATCTGTCGAGGCCGCGCTGTCTGCCGCTCAGTTCGCCGACATCGGATGCACGAAGATGTCGAGGTACAGCACGAAGACCATCAGGCCCAGCAGCATGATCATGCCGGCATACGTCGCCCCGATCAGCACCTTCTCGCTCGGTCGACGACGGAAAATCGCCTCCCACAGCAGGAAGACCATGTGGCCGCCGTCCAGCACGGGAATCGGCAGGAAGTTCAGCACCGCCAGGTTGACGCTCAGGAAGCCGAGGAACATCAGCAGCGGAGCGATCCCCTGTTCGGCGATCTGGTAGGCGGCCGCCGCAATGCCGATCGGACCATGCAGCTCCTTCGGAGACAGCCGGCCGGTAAAGAGGTTCTGCAGCGTCAGATAGATGTTGAGCATCGACTTCCGCGTATGATGCACCCCCAGTTGCAGAGCGTCGAGGGGGCCATTGGCCTTTTCTTCTCGCTGCAGCGGCTGCATCGCCAGCCCGATCGGCGGGAATCGCCACGACTTGTCTTCGGTCGGCGTCAGCGTGACTTCTCGCGGATTGGTTTCGTCTTTCTCCCGCAAGGTCAGCTTCACCTGCTGGAGCGGACGAAACTGCATCAGCCAGAATGCGTAGCCGATCCGGTTCGCGGCGTCGGCGACTTTCGGATCTTCCAGGACAATCGTCTTGGGGTCCTCGGACTCCTTGGACTCTGCGGTCGCCGGCTCCGTGGAGAGAAACTCAAACTTGGTGATGCGCGTGCCGGGCTTGATCCCGGCCTGCTCCGCCGGGCTGTCAGGTTCCACGGAAACGACCACCGGAATCAGATGAAAGGCCATTCCGAGCGCCGGAATGGCGATCGGAGATCCCGGTCCGTAGGGGGGCTCGGTCCAGGCCGGCTTGTCCTGGGGCTTGACCGTCAGCGTCTGCGGCTTCTGGGGGCCGTCAGGCGTCTGGCGGTTGACCACCACCTCGATCGACCTGTCGGACCCGTCGGCGAATTCATTGGGCAGCTTGAGCGGATCGATGTCGTTCCCGATATCCCGGCCGTCGACTTTGACCAGTTTGTCGCCGACCTTCAGTCCCGCCTGATCGGCCGGCGAACCGGTGCGAATGGCGACGATCGGTCCGCAGTCGAACCTCAGGCCCAGACGACGGAAGTAGTTGGTGCCAATCTTGATCGTGACATCTTCGGTCTCCTTGCTGCCCTCTTTCACGGGGCGTTTGACGAGAATCTCGGAGTCCTCGTTCGTCCGCCGCGCCAGCGCCTCCTGAAACTGCGCAAAACTCTCGACGGGATGCCCGTCGACCGCGGCCAGCCGGTCGCCCGACTGGAACGGAGGTTCCGCCCGGGCCGCGGCCGTTCCCGGCTGCGCGACGGGAGCCTTCGGATCGAGGAACTTGGGGACCACCAGATCCATCGTCGGATCGACGCCGATCTGCGGGCGACGCCCTGACGTATCGGGATGGACGACGATATCGAACGGCGTCTTCCCGTCGCGACGCAATCCCTGCAGTTTGACATCTCCCGACGAGAGCGCCGTTCCCAGCGCGATGTCGCTAAACGAGGTGACGCGTTCGCCGTTGAACCGTTGGATGATGTCCCCCCGGTCCAGACCGGCCTGCCAGGCGGGCATGCCGACCCGGACGTCGCCGAGGATCGGCGGGGAGGATTGGACTCCCAGCCAGTACGCGGCCCCGAAGAACAGAATCGCCGTCAGGACGTTCATCGTGACGCCGGCGGAGATGATCGCCATCCGCTGCCAGACGTTCTTGGCGATGTAGGACCGCGGATCCTGGGCCAGCTCTTCGCTGGTGAGCTGGGAGGGGTCGGAGTCGTCCTGGCCCAGCATCTTGACGTAGCCGCCAAAGGGAATCAGCGACAGCGCGTATTCGGTCTCGCCCCACTTCCAGCTCAACAGCACCGGCCCGAAGCCGATGCTGAAACGCTCGACATTCACGTTGCACCATTTGGCGACCGCGAAGTGCCCCAGTTCATGGAAGAAGATCACCATCCCCAGGCCGATGGCGACCCACAGGATGTTGAGAATGTTCCCCATCAGGGATTCGAGCGACATGGCTGCCAGCAGCAGGGGACTCAAACTTTCCACTGCATCATCTCCTGTCGAGCCCACGCATCCTGCCGCAGCAGATCGGTCAGCGTGGGTTGTGGTTCAAAAGTGTGTGCGTTCAAAATCTGGCGGCAAGCCGCCGGGATGTCCAGAAAACTCAGGCTCCCCGCAAGGAACCGTTCGACGGCCACTTCGTTGGCCGCATTCAGCACCGCCCCGCAGGTGCCCCCCCGCCCCGCGACTTCAAATCCCAGCTCCAGCGCGGGAAAAGCGTCGGTATCCGGCGGAAAAAACTCCAGCTTCGCCGCCTCCTGCCAGTTCATCCGCGGGGAAACCCCCTCCCACCGTTCCGGCCAGGAGAGCGCATACTGGATCGGCAGCTTCATATCCGGCGGCGAAAGCTGACAGACGACCGACCCGTCAACGTATTCTACCAGAGAATGGATCACCGACTGCGGATGGACGACCACCGCCAGTTGTTCTCGCGTCAGCCCGAACAGCCAGCGCGCCTCAATCAGCTCCAGGGCCTTGTTCATCAGCGTGGCGGAGTCGATTGTAATCTTCCGGCCCATCGTCCAGGTCGGATGGGCCAGTGCTTGTGCAACGGTGACGTCCTTGAGTCGCTCCCGCGACCAGCCGCGGAACGGACCGCCGCTGGCGGTCAGAATCACTCGTCGGACGTCTTCACCACGGCCGGCCAGCAGCGACTGATAGACCGCGCTATGTTCGCTGTCGACCGGAATCAGCGTCGCTCCGGTGCGGGCGGCCAGGCTCATCACCAGCGGCCCCGCGACGACCAGGGTTTCCTTGTTGGCGATCGCCACCCGCTTCCCGGCCTCGGTCGCCGCCCAGGCGCTCCGCAACCCCGCAGCGCCGACAATGCCGCAGACCACGGAATCGACATCGGGATGGCTGGCGACGAACTCCAGCCCGTCCGCCCCGAAGAGCAGCTCGGTTTCGCGCGGAAACGCCCCGCGGTCGACGGCCCCGGCCAGTTCGGGATTGGAGATAATGCACCACCGCGGCCGGAACTGCTGCGCCTGTACAGCCAGATCCTGCCAGCGACCGTTGGCGGAGAGCGCCACGGCCTGCAGCCGATCCGCATGGTGCGCGATCACATCCAGGCAACTGGTGCCGATGGATCCTGTCGCTCCAAGTACCGCGATCCGATTCATGCGCGTCCGGGCCGGTGAAAGACAGCGCCTCGCAATCCCTGGA
The DNA here is from genome assembly GCF_030622045.1 of Planctellipticum variicoloris. Classification (NCBI taxonomy): domain Bacteria; kingdom Pseudomonadati; phylum Planctomycetota; class Planctomycetia; order Planctomycetales; family Planctomycetaceae; genus Planctellipticum; species Planctellipticum variicoloris. Next base: position 1,700,864 of record NZ_CP130886.1, read on the forward strand.
AGCGCTGCAAGTCTCAATCTTGGAAAATTTTAGGGAATCTGGCCGCGGTCAACAAGGGAGCTTCGGCCGATCGCCGCCAGTTCGGCGATTGACGCCGTCGGTCCAGGCGCCCGGCACGCGGGAAGAATGCGGGCCGCGCCAGGTGACCCAAGGAAAGCGAGCCGGCCCGGAAGTGGTCTTCCGGGCCGGCTCGCAGATGCCAGGTCATTCGCAGGAGACTTGGAGCAGGCCTGTTCCTCGCCGGGAACTGGCCTCTTCCGAAGAAAAATTCGATTTACCGATCCATGAGATCCGTCAGGTCGCAACGAATCTCGTTGGCCAGCAGCGCGTAAGGGGCGCGGTGGGCAATCCGGTCGCGAAGTCGCTGAAGCTTCTCGTACAGGGTCGATCGCTCCTGGCTGAATCGCTCGGACTCGTCTTCCCAGGGACTCCGCATCAGCGCGGATGCAATGGTGGTGTGCGATGGCCGGGGGCGGGAGGCCAGGATCATGTCGAGCGTCGCCAGCAGCCAGCGATTGGTTTCCGGTCCGATCGGCTCTTCGAGCAGCAGCCGCAGATCGCCCAGAAGCAGATATTCAAAGACCGCTCGACTGCTGAGCACAGCCTCGGGAGCACGGACGGCGGGTGTGGCGGCGACCGACATCGGCTGATCCTTTCCTGGCAGGGAAAACACCCGGAAGCGACGCGGAATCTCAACCGCGGAGCGAAGGTATTCTCAGCCAAAGCAAGGATCATGCCGGAGGAGAAGCCGCAGGCAAAATTGACAACGAATCAGGCGATTCGCGGCCCCAACTGCGGTTTTGCGATCGCGTGATGAGGGTTTCCCGAAGTTTTTGAAAGGCTTTCCCGCAACCCTCTGGCCAGTTTCCCGTCAGCCGCTGCGCGAGACGCAGGCACTACGAGCAGGTAACTGAGCGTACGCCCGGCGGGGCCGACGGACTGGTCATTGTCGCTGGTTGGCTGGCTTCGCAGTATTTCAGGATTTCCAGCAGCTAGAACTGCGGAAGGATCCGGCGTTCGCCAGCTCAGCGACTACATGACCTCTTCGGCTTCGACGAGGACAGGTTCGGGCATCGTAACGACGTCGTGAATGTCGAGGGGGTCTTTCCGCAACCCGTACCAGCCTTCGTCCGTCTTCTCGAAGAACTGCCGGAACCAGAGCATCCGCTGCACGTTCGGCTGAGGAGGAGTCAGTCCGAACCAGACGTCCCGCTTCTCCTGCCAGTCGAAGAGCATCCCGAAGAAACCGCTCGGGATGTATTTGACGTACCGCATGTCGATGACGATCTCCCGGGCCTTGTCCTGCTCGATGAGCTTCGTCAGCCCCTCGCGCAGCAACGCCAGATCGGCGCCGTCCCAGATATCCATGTCGCCGATGTGCAGCAGGAGTACGTCGCCCTGGCGTTCGATTTTCATCCGCTTGAAATATCGGAGTGCTGACATGCCGTCGTGGCCTTATTCGGGAACCGGATGCGTCCTGAAGAATCGGGTGCCGTCCTGACGGAACACCCCAAACGCAAAGGCCGGGCCAAAGCCGACGCCCCGACGCCAATAATGCCGCAACACGATATCACGAAATCACTTGCGGCCATGCCAGCCGACCCCGGAGCGGCCTCGAAAATGTTGCCGTTTCGCAACATCCTCAGTTCTGAGCGTGGCGAGTCAGCACCATGTTGAATTCTGCCAACCGGTCAGCCATGGGGCGCTTTCCAGCCCCGGCGGCATAGTGACATCGCCCTCATCTGCGCGTGCGTGGTTGCCCCGCCAGTCTCGCGCGGTACGATGTGGCCGCTTTCTCCCCCGACAACCCTTCCCCGATCAGGACGGTTGCTGATGACCTCTCCCGCCATAACTGACCCGGCTCAGCGCAAGCAGCAGATTCGCGAAGCCGCCCACGCGGCCCGAAATGCCCTCGAAAACAAAGACGAGCTGTCGAAGCAGATCGTCGGAAAATTTATGGCGCTGCCCGAGTATCAGTCCGCGAAGACGGTCGTTTTCTATCTGGATGTCCGGAGCGAAGTTCGGACCCGCCACAGCCTGCAGGACGCACTCGCCAGCGGCAAGAAAATCGTCGTCCCCTACTGCATTGAGGGGAACGAACTCGAACTGTTCCACCTCGAATCGCTCGACGAACTCTCCACCGGCATGTACCGGATTCTGGAGCCGAAACTCGAACTGCGCGAACTCCCCGCCAAACGGGTCGACGTCAAAGACGTCGACCTGATCATGGTTCCCGGTGTCGCGTTCGATCAGCGCGGCGGCCGGACCGGACACGGCAAGGGCTACTACGACCGGATGCTCGAAGACGCCCGACCGGACACGCCGCTCGTGGCTCTCAGTTTCGATTGTCAGATGTTTGACGAGATTCCGATGCAGGAACACGACGTCTTCATGGACAAGGTCGTGACCGAGTCCGCCACCTATCCCGGGCGGGGACGCGGCAAGTAGCCGCCAGGACGCGGATTGGATTCTCCCCTCACTGTCAGGAAGAGCCGGCTGTGACCGAACATCGTGCCGAGATTGAGGATACGTACGCAGAAGCGTTTCGCAGCCTCTACGCCGAGATCCTCGTGACGGCCCGCGATCCCAAGTGGCTCGCGCATGCCTGCCACGCGGCGACCGGGCACGCCAGCAGCAGCATCCTCTGCGATTGCGAAGCCGCGGTTGACCGATTTGTGGGGCCGGGGGGCGACGAGTCCTGCGCCACCCCCGACGGCCGGCCGGGTGCCATCCTGCAGTTCCATGTCCCCCGCTTCCGCAAGGACCGGGTCGAAGCCCTGGAACGGTCACTCCTGGCGCGCATCAGCCAGAACATTCTGACCTGCCCGACAACGGCCTGCTTCAATCGGCTCGACACCGACCCGTACTTCAAACTCGGCCGCAAGATCGCTTTCTTCGGCGACGGATACCAGTACCGCACCGAACGGTTCGGTCGAAAACTCTGGGCTCTTCCCATCATGGGGGGCGAATTCGTCCTCGACCGCCGTTTTGGTTTCAAAGACGGCATCATGGGGGGGAATCTCTGGTTCTTCGGCGAATCCGTCGACGCCGCTCTGGAGGCGACCGAACGGGGCGTGGCCGCCGTCAATCAGGTCCCCGGCACGATCATGCCGTTTCCCGGCGGAATCGCCGCCAGCGGCTCAAAGGCGGGGAGCGCCTACAAGTTCCTGTTCGCCAGCACCAACCACCCCTTCTGCCCGACCCTGCGGGAGAAGCTCGGAGCCGAGTCCCAGATTCCCCCGGGCGTCCAGTCGATCATGGAAATCATCATCAACGGGCACGACCTGGAAACCGTCTCGCGCGCCACGCAGGCCGCGATTACCGCGGCAGTGACGACACCGGGCCTGGTGAAGATCTCCGCCGGCAACTACGGCGGCCGGCTGGGCAAGGCCTGGGTCTGGCTGAAGCCCGAACTGCATCCGCCGTCGGCATAGAGTGGATCTTGGTACTGCGTCCGCAGTTGGAGTGCGGGCTGGCTCAAATTCCCAGTCCACACCTCTGGATCGCATCTCCCCTGAGCGTGCGACTCGGCCTACTTGACCGCCATGTCGCCGGTTGCTCCGCCGTCCGCCAGCATCGGCTCGCTCGCCTTGGGATCGGGCGTCGAGGCAAGTTCCACGGCGCGCGGCGGTTCTGCGCCGATTCTGCAGAATGCCGCCAGATCGGATGTCGCCCCCGGATTCAAGGTTTCCACCAGCTCAGCGCGACCGCCCGTCTCGGGGAGGTACAGCTTGACGCAGGAATCCCCCACGATTCGCACGGACCTTCCGGAAACGACCAGCGCGGTCCCCTCGTCGATCCCGATCCCCACATGCCCGGGCCGCGCCAGGAGTGCGTTCCGGAGTCGTGGCTCGCGGTTTCGCTTGACGAAGTGCTGATCCACCACGCACCCCGGCAGAAAGCCGAAGCCCGCATCGAGCACAGGCTGGGTCCGCAGTTGATCGCGCGTGCCGCTGATCATCGTCGGGGACATGATCGCTGCTCCGGCCGAGGTTCCGCCGATGACGCCTCCTCGATTGAGCAGTTCCTTCAGCCGCTGTTCCACCAGCGTGCCGAGGTAGGCCGAGGTCAGGTGATTCTGATCCCCCCCGATGAACCAGACGGCGGTGGCCTCCAGCAGGGCCTGAGAAAACTCGGGGAGGTCCGCGGTTGCGCGAGAACGAGTATGCAGAACGGAAAAGGTCGCCGGCTGACGTTGTCGCCAGACATCCATGTGGGAGTCGAGTTCGGGCGAGTCCGCAACCACGCTGGCGGTGGGAATCACCACCATCCGCGCCTGCGAGGCCCCCCCCAGCTCCATGAACTCTTCAAAAACCTGCTCGGGCAGCTTGCCCCCGCCGCAGATCACCAGCGAACCACGAATTCCGGAGAACGGGCTCGGTAACTCTTCCGCCGCTGCCCGGGAATTCAGCCCGGCCAGAACAACGCCGAGCAGCGGGACAGCGAAGCTCGCACAGATTCCCCACGGGCGGGACAATCGATAGCAGGCCCGAAGAATTTGCATCAGAGATCAGACTCCTCCTGACCGGTTGACGCGCACGCATGCACAAAATCCATTCATGCACGCATCAAAATAGGTCGGTCTGTTGTCGAACGCAAGATCAATGCCTGATGAACTCCGAATTGAAAGTTCGGAGGTTTTCCACGTCCAGGTCACCGCCAACCCCGGAGTCTGCCGCAAAAAACAGGGGTTCCCACTCACCGCGCGGCAGTCTGCGTCGTTTCCGCCGATCTTGCCGAAAAAATTGATTCTGACGGGAATTCTCTGGACGAATGCGACTCACCACTCCGATTCAGAGAACGGAAGTTAAGGAATGGAGTTCCGGCACAGGGCCTGTGAGTGTGCCGGAAGCCTTTCCCGCAAGGAGCGTGACAATGTGGCGTGCAGGGCTGATGTGTCTGGGTCTGACGACGTGCTGGCTGGCGGGAATCTCGCCGGTCGCCGCGCAGGTCATGGGTCACCCCGCCGACTGCTGCGGGCGCTGTCGGCACCCCCGCATTAAGTGCTGCTGTCCTGCGGTTCAACCCGTCTGCGCTCAGCCGGTCGTGCAGACCCAGCTCTGCCCTCAACCGGTCGTCAGTTACCGCGATGTCACCGAGACGCACGTCCGTCATGAGCAGTACGTCGAACAGGTTCCCGTCACGACTTGCCGCAACGTGACCGTCGATGAGGGGGGATATCAGATGGTCTGGGTCCCGAAACCTGTCACAAAGCAGGTGGCTCAGACTGTGATGTCCCAGCAGGTCAAGACCCGCAGCGTCCCCTACCAGGTCACCCGCCGGGTGCCGACGGTCTCGACCGCGATGGTCCCCGTGCAATCGACGGCCTGGGTCGCCCCCCCCGCATCTCCCTGCCCCCCTGGAACGGCGATCTCCTCCTACCCGCAGTTCGGTGCAATCTCGCCGACCTATGCCGCTCCGGTCTCGACCACGGCCCTCCCGATGATGCCTGCCATGTCGGTCCCGACGCCGCAGTCGGCGTCGCTGTCGACCGATTTCGCGTTCCCCGCCGAACCGTCGGGGAGCCAATGGCAGACGATTACGCCGCGTCGCTCCAGCGAACAGCCCTACGAACCGAGTTCGGGGAAACCCGTCCCCCGGCCGGATGACGCCGCTTCGATCCCTCGAAAAACGTCGATGTTCGTCCCCGCTCCCTCCGCGGCGATGGTCTGGAACTCTCGACACAGCAGTCCCATCCGTTGACTCGCCTCTCCCTTCAAGCGAGCCATCAGCAGGCAGCCTCCGGCCATCACCGGAGGTTGCTTGCATTTGGAGGGCGCAGTTCTGCGGCTCAGCCCTTCAGGCGCGGCCGCAGCATGTGCTCAAGGACCAGATAGCCTGTCCGGTCCAGCCCCAGTCGTTCATATGACTGGAGCGCTGTCTCATTGTGCTGCTCGGCGTAGAGTCGCAGTCCGACGACCTCCGGATCTGAGGCCGCGGCCGCACGCACGTGCTCCCACAACATGCGGAACACACCCCTGCGGCGATAGCCTTCGGCCACATAGACGCTCTGGATCCACCAGAAATCCCCGTTCCGCCAGTCGCTCCACTCGTGGGTGCACATGAGCTGGCCCACCGGAGCTCCGCGGCATTCTGCAACAAAGTATCGCCCGCGCTGAGGATTCGTCAGCACGGCGCGAACTCCGGCCTCGACCGTTGACCGCTCCAGTTCGCGCGACTCCGTCTCAAAGGCCAGCCGGCGATTGAAGTCCGCAATGCATGGCCAGTCCTCGAATTGCGCATCGCGGATGCGGATCGCTGCAGCGTCTTGCATGACATCTCTCTGGCGACGGTGCTGCGGTCTGTCGTTGCGGACCGTGAAAAACTTGAACGCCTGATCGAGACTTTCCAGCGCCGGATGAACCTTCGGACGGAACGTATCGGCTGCGCCCGGTCGGCAACGGATCACTTTACCTGATTGTGAATTGTTCCGCAGACTTCGCAATCCGCGAAAACTCCCGCCGTCAAACTGGCGATACAGGGAGGTGTGTGGATTGTGGGCGGCAGAAGTCGAATCCAGTGACTTCTCGGGAACTACGGGTTGTATCGCTTCGAGGGACTGGGTTAGCCCTCGACGCGGCTTTATCTTGGGAGAAACAAGGTGTACACGACAGAAGGCAGCAAACTCAAGGCGATCGAAATTCAGATCGCCGAGCAGCAGAAGTTGTCCTGGGCCATGCTCGTGGCCGGTCTGGCGATTGGTTTCGTGGGACTGCACTTCATGGTGGCCCGGCCGCTGGGCCTTGAACTGCAGCAGATGAAGAAGGACCTGGCGACGGTCGAGTCGCGGATGCAGCTCCTCGTCGGAACGGGCGACGAAGTCTGGGAAGCCAACACGCTGCTGTCGAGCCTGCGGTCGCAGAAGAGCCAGCTCGTCGACGCCCGGACCGCTCTGCAGTCGGTGCGGGCTCTGCGAACCGACGTTCTGGAAGAAACGGCTCGGCTGGAGGAATCGGGCAGCGCCATCGCCGGGATCGAACGGCTCCAGAGCCGCCTGATCGAGCAGGGGGCGGTGAATGCCGCCGCCGAGAAGTCCCTGACGGAACTGCAGACGATCGGCCAGCGGCTCGTCGACCAGCAGCCGACTCATGGACCGGCGATCTCGGCTCTGAACCAGCTCGTCGAAATCAAGGAGCTGGCCAGGGCGCAGACCACCGATGTCGAGCAGTCGCAGGCGACCTTGCAGCAGCTCGTCGCGATGGGCCAGGATCTGCGCAGCCAGATCGACGGGCTCGATCAGACCTGGCTGGGACTGAAGGGGCTCGTCGCCCTGAAGTCGACCCTCCTCGAAGGGGCCGAACAACTGGAAGTGGCCCAGTCGGTGGGAGAGCAACTGATCGGTCTCGAACAGCGCCTGGCCGACGGCGTCGGCTCCACCGAAGCCGCCCAGCAGCGGGCCGGCGAACTGATTGCTCTGCAGGACACGCTCAATGACGAGTCCCTGCAGATCGCGCAGGCCAAGACCAGCGTGGATCAGCTCCTCGACATGCAGGCGAAGCTGAGCGGGCAGTCGGAACGGATCGTCGCGGCGATTGAATCGCTGGAAGTCCTCGTCGGCTTCCAGGACGAGTTCGCCACGCAGATCCAGGTGCTCGGCGAGATCCGCCGCAGCCTGGTCGAGTTCAGCATGCTCGAAACCACGGTTTCGAAGGCGATGCGGATGCTGCAGCCGCTGGTCGAACTGGGCAACCTGCACCGTCTCGACGACCAGGACCTCCGCAACGCGGCCCGCCTGATTCTGGAAGAACGGAGCTTCCGCCTGGGGAGCCGGACCGGCAGCGACCTGCCGGCCTCAGCTCCCGTTCGGACGGAAGACGGTTCCGAGAAGTCCGTGCCGCTGCCGATCGACGCCGAGTAGGCCGAATTTGGACTCCGGTCCAGCAGATGCCATGCAAGCCATCGGGGGCGTCGATCGCAAGATCGACGCCCTTGGTGCATTTGGGGAAGCCCTTCTTCGTCGGTCGTCGAAACCGCCGGTCGGGTGGCCGGGGCAGGAGCGTCTTCGCGATGCCCCGGTCCGGGCCTTGCCTGCTCTCGCGACCGCTTCGTTGAAAGGGTCGGCCTGAGGGATCGCATCTGGCATCCGTAGCGGAAGCCGAAGCCGTCTCACCCAGCCTGATTTGACATCCGACGCATGACAACATGTGTCGAAGTCTCGCCGGTTGCCGCGAATCCCAGTCGTTCGTAAAGCAGGCGCGACCGATTGATCTTCAACACGTGCAGACTTACGGCCTTCCCCTGCGATCCCGCTTCGTCGATGACGACTTGGAGCACCGCGCGACCATACCCGCGACGCTGATGGGTCGGCAGGACGTGCAGATCGATGATCTCATCCTCGCCCTCGAAATGCTTCACTGCGATCCAGCCCACGACGGCGTCATCGACAACGATCAGACGGGTGCTCGGAAGATGCTCGCGCGTGAACCGGCGCTGGAAGGCCTCATCCCACGTGCCGTACGCGCGTGTCGCGGACTCGGAGTAGGCGTCCCGCTTGATGCAGTACACGAGATCGGCGTCAGCGTCACACGCTGCCTTCAGTTTCATTTCTCGCTCAACGTCATGCGGCGCCGTGGCTGACATATCCCATCTTTCGCGTTGCCCCGTTGCGGAAAGTTTTCTCCCCACATCTTCTCCGCGTCCTCCGCGCCTCCGTGGGAATCCTCGTGCTCTCCTTACGCCTCGGCGGGAATCGCGGCCGGGATCAGATCGTCGTCCGGCAGCGGCGCCACTCCCAGCAGTCCCAGCACGTCGAAGAAAATCATGTTGATCGACGGCACGATCAGCAGCGTCAGGACCGTCGAAAACAGCAGTCCGAACGAGATCGTCACCGCCATCGGGATCAGGAACTTGGCCTGGAAGCTGGTTTCAAAGAGCATCGGCAGCAGGCCCGCGATCGTCGTTTCGCTGGTCAGAAAAATGGCTCGGAGCCGCGTCCGGGAACCTTCGAGGTTCGCCTGGAACGGCGTCACCCCCTGACGAATCCGCACGTTGACGTAGTCCACCAGCACGATGGCGTCGTTGACCACGATCCCGGTCAGGGCCACGAAGCCGATGGCGCTGATCAGCGTGGCCGCATAACCGGTCACCCAGTGCCCGATGATCGCCCCCTGCAGTGCGAACGGAATCGCCAGCATCACGACAACCGGCTGATAGTAAGAACGGAACAGCCCGGCGATCATCATGTAAATGATCATCAGGGCGATCGGCAGCGCAATAAACAGCGACCCGAGCGACTTGGCCTGCTCTTCCACGTTCCCCAGAAACTCGATCGACGTTCCCGGAAACTTCGGTTGAATCTTCTCAGCGAAGGCTTTGCGGATCTGCGCCACGATCGCGTCGGAACTGGCCCCTTCCGCGACGTCGGCCAGCACCTTCACCGACCGCTGCTGCTGACTGCGGTGCAGCGTGCTGAAACCCTCCGCTTCCGTCACCTCCGCCACTTCCCGCAACGGCACCCAGCCCCGCGTTCCCTGTCCGAATCCCGTCGGAATCCACATCGACTCGATGTTGTACATGCTCTCGCGGAAGTCCTTCGGGTAGCGGACCATGATCTTCACGTCCTCCCGATTTCGCGTCAGCCGGCGGGCTTCCCGGCCGTACATCGCCGACCGGACGTGTTCGCCCAGTTGCGAGGTGTTAATCCCTGTTGGCCGGGCCGATTCCCGCAGCGCCAGTTGCAGCTCGCGCTGCCCGCGGTCGAAATCGTCGTCCAGATCCACCACGCCGGCAAACGTCGCCAGCACCTGCTTCAACTCTTCGCCGGCGCCCAGGATCAGGTCGAAATCGGGTCCGGCGACGCGGATCTCGATGTCTTTGCCACCCGGTCCGCCCGACAGTCCTTCCCACACCACGGAGTTCGTGCCCGGCAGCGTCGCCGAAAACTCCCGGAGCTCTTTCAGGATTTCGTCGCTGGATCGCTCCTTGCGATGCTCGCGTTCCTCCGCCGAACGCAATTCAATGATCAACTGACCGAGGTGAGAGCTGACCGAAGCTCCTGTGGCGCCGGCCGCTCCGACGCTCATCGCCGCCGCCACGGTCGTCTGGCAGTTCATGACCTCCGGCACCTGCCGGACTTTCTCATCCAGATCCCGCAGTCGTTCCCGCGTGGCTTCGGCAGGCGTGCCGATCGGCATTTCGAGCACGGCGATCAGCGTCTCGCTGTCCATGCGGGGGAAGAACTGCCACTCCACGACGCCCCCCACCACCAGGCCCACCGACGCGATCAAAGTCGACAGCGCAACGGCGACCGTGACGTATCGCCAGCGCAACGCCAGCCGCAGAAAAGCGTCGTAGGCCCGTACGATTCGACCGTGTGAGAACCGCTCGCCAATGGCCGCCAGCCGTCGGAAGAACCGCTGCCGGGAGGTCTCATGCAATCGGCTGGTTTCCACCCCCGGCAGCGTCTTGGGAGGCAGGTGCATCAGGTGCGCCGGCAGAATGACCAGCGCCTCCAGCAACGACACCGACAGGGCCGCCATAATCACCAGCGGCAACTGGCTGAAGAACTCCCCCATCTGCCCGCCCAGAAACATCAGCGGGAAAAACGCCCCGATCGTCGTCGTGACCGCCACGATCACGGGCCACATCACCTCCTCGGCCCCATAAATCGCAGCCTGCCGTGGCGGCATCCCCTCCTGCACATGGCGATAGATGTTTTCGCCGATCACGATCGCGTCGTCGACGATGATCCCCAGTACGATGATCAGTCCGAACAGCGAAATCAGGTTGATCGAGACCCCCATCATCCACATCACAGCAAACGTGCCGAGAAACGACACCGGAATCCCCAGCGCCGTCCACAACGCCACCCGCCAGTTCAGAAACAGCAGCAGCGAAACGGCCACCAGAATCAGCCCGCTCGTCCCGTTCCGGACCATCAGATCGATGCGTCCCGACAGAAAGCGCGCCAGATCGGTATGCAGCCCCAGCTTGAATTCGTGGGCAAACGGCGTCTGCCGGCTCACTTCGTAGATCTTCACCGGGTCGGGTTTGCCGACCATGAGATTCACGGCTCGCACCGTGCCGGTCGCCAGCAGGGCGACCGGACGCCAGTACCACGGGGACTCCCAGGCCGCGTTCCAGCCGACCGGGTCGAAAGGTTCATTCCGCTTCCCCGCCACGTACGCCTTGACCGATTCGGAAATCTGCAGAATGTCCTGGTCGCCGGTCTTGAACACCATGCAGTTGATCGAGCGCTGGCCGTTGAACCAGCTCTCGACGTCGACGTCGACGAACCCGTCGGCGACGAGCGCCACGTCCCGGACCCGGATCTGCCGACCGTCCGCATTGGTCCGCACCACAATCTCTTCGAGATCGACTCCCCGCAATTGCTCGCCGAGCGTCCGCAGCGTAATCGTGCTCCGCTCTCCCTTGAGCGTCCCGCCGGAGACGTCGATGTTCGTCTGTCGGATCGCCGCGGCGACTTCCTCAAACGTCACGTCGAACTCGTACAGCCGATCGGGCCGCACCTCGACGCTGATCTCGTCGTCGCGCACTCCGCCGAGGTCGACGTCCGTGATCCCGGGAATCCGCAGCAGATCGTCCCGCAGGTCCCGCGCCGCCCGCTTCAGCGCCGCCTCGTCGCCGGTGCCGTACACTGCGACGCCGATCACCGGCAGCCGCGGCTTCAGCTTACGGATGCTCGTGCTCTCCACGTCGCGCGGCAGATCGGGAATCGCATCGATTTCCGCCTTCAGGTCCTGGACGACGACGTCCACGTCCTCGACGTTGTTAAACAGGGTCACGATCGTCGTGCTGACCCCTTCGGAAATGGTCGACTCGACCTTCTCCACGCCGTCCACGTCCCGCAGCGCCTCCTCGACCTTGATCGTGACGGCCTTCTCGATCTCCATCGGCTGCACGCCGGGGTAAATCATCGAGACCATCACCCGGTCGGGGCGGCTCTCCGGGAAAAACTCCCGCGTCAACGTGATGGCGAAGATGCCCCCTGCCGCGAGGATCACGAGCATCAGGCAGTTGACGAGCACCGAATTGCGAACGCTGAAACCGGGCAGCGACATGAACATGTCATCCTGGAACGCGAAGGCCGACCGGGCCATTCTTGCCGCCGGTCGACTGGCGGCCAGTTCCGGGCTGACGAAAAACCCGGTCCGGGTGAACCCCGCCAGCCGCGTAGTGTGGCAAGCCCCGCGACCACCGACAACCGAGCGTACCGCCGGACGATGAACTTTCCCGGCGCACGACCGGGCCCGACCGCGATTGCCAGAAGTCCGCCTATTTCCTGACGGAGGATTCCTGCGGCCCCTCGGCCACAGGCCAGCTTCCCCGAATTCGGGGCGTCAAAAGGATCAGGATTTCTCGATTGGAAGAACCCGCCGATTCGACGATCCCGCCAACCAGCACCGTCGTCCCCTCGCGCAGCTTCACATCCGCCGAGAGCACCGCCGTCCCGGAATGCGGATGAGGGTGGCGTTCCTCGATCACCAGTTGAAACTCTCCCGTCGGCAGCGCGGCCGGGCGGACGCGCAGGCGCCGTTCCGTCCCGTCGACTTCCCCTGCCGCCAGCGGCGCCAGGCTCGACAGCACCAGCTCCACCGGCTGCCGATTGCGAACCCGCACGCGCGGAACTCCGATCGGATGCGTCGCCGCCATGTGACTCAGCATCGCGACCACAGCCCGACCGTCCCCCTTCACAAACGCATATTTCAGCCCGCCCGGAGCCTGGAGAAACTCTCCCGCAGGCGACTCGACCGTCGTCAACGCCGCGACCGTTTCGTGACTGCCGCCGCAGATCGGACAGGGAATCGGCACCCGTTTGACCAGCTCCCGCCCCGTCAGCGTGACGCCGTTCGCATACGCCCCGGTCAGATCGACGCTGAAAACCTGCGCCGTCAGGTCGACCTCCACCAGCGGAACGTCGAACTGCCGCAGCATCCGCTCGACCTCGGACATAACCTCCGGCCGATCGCGAACCAGCAGCGTCCCGTGCGGCTCCGCCGTCTCATCCACCGCCGGACCGGCCTCCATCGCCGAAATCTGACCAACCTCCGGAGTCAGCATCGGACGCAAAAACTCCGCCAGCTCCCGCGCACTGACGTGACGCGGCACGAACGTGCGAGCCTCCGGCTCCGGCAGACGACTGGCCCGCGCCCCCGCTTCCAACGTGCTCAGGACGCGCCAGATCGCTGCGTCCCGCTCCACAACGCACGACTGCGAACTCGCCAGCAACGCGAGCAGTTCCTCCAGCGACTTCTGCTTCAGAATCACAGACACCCGCCCCTGGACGGCCGGACTCACCACAATCTCCACCCCGACCGCCAGCGCGATCTGTCGAAACACCTCGCCCGTCTCCGCTTGCCGGGCCTCCAGATCGAACAGCGGCGGCTCGGCGGCCGACTTGTCGAGCTGGATGGCCTGGGGCGCCGTCTCCACAACCGGAGTCTTCTGCTCCGCCGCGGTCCGCAGTTCCTGCAGGCCATTCTCCAGCACCTGCAGCCGACGTTCCTCTTCAAAGCGTTCGAGCCGCCGCGTCACAGCCTCGAACTGGCGCGAATGCTGCTCCAGCCGATCCGAGAACACGGCGTCCAGCCGCGTTTCCAGCGACTTGACCCGATCGCGCCATTCGTCGTCGGATCGGGACGAATGCGCTGCGGCGGACCGTACATCAAACGGCAGAACATCCAGCGTCACGCTGGGCCGCGAATCCGCCGACTCGGGCCTCGCCACCGGCGATTCCGCCAGCGGCTCGACGTCGGCGACCCAGTCCGGAACCGGAACCGCCGGCGTCGCTTCTTGTGCCGGATCGAACTCCACTGAGTCCGGATCGCGCGAGGCGATTCGAATTCCGGCGCGAGGCGGCGGTGAACCGGCCGCTCGGGGGACCTCTGCGGCCGGGGCGGCATCCCCCGACAGGGCAACGCTGCCGGAAAGATGCGGGCTGGTCCGGTCGGCAATCTGGATGTCCGCAGCCGGTTCTGCCGGCGTCACGTCCCGCAGCGGCGGAGGACTGGATTGTCGGGAATGGAACCGCGGAATCCGCGCCAGCCGAGAATCGCTCGTCCGCGCAGTTTGCGGGAACAGCGGCATGCTGGCGAGCAGCAAAACCGGCACGCCGATCGCCAGTACCATGGCGCCGATCGCGGAATGAAACGGACGCTGCGGCCCCGCAAACATGATCAGCGGCCTCCCGGAGTCGCCCTTGGGACGTCCGCGCCGGCGCCAGTCGGCGCGAGGCTCGCGAGATCGTGATTCAGCAGCCGCCAGTCGATATCGACCGCAACCCTTCCCGGAACGCTGCTCACATCGCTTCGCGCCGTCGCCGAACGCGCAGCCGAACCGGTGGTCGTCTCGGCAATGACTCGCCCCCACAGCAGGCCGCCGCCGAGAATCAGACCGGAAAACACCAGACGTTCCACGGCAGACCGCCGGGCGGCAGGCAGCGTTAACACGGATTGGCCCCAGACAGTCACGGAAAAACGTGGCCCGTGCGCGCCGGCTTCCGCCGGGCGCGCCCTGTCTGGTATATCGACGTGAGCAATTTGCCGACTGGCGACAATTCCGGAAAAACCGTCAAAGTCCCCGGGGCGGGGAACTTGCAGCCGTTTCGCCGGCTACAGGGGCTCGGTAGTCGTTGACGGCGGAACCTCGTCCGTGCGAATCCGAACCTGCAGAGAACCCAGCATTTCCGTGATCTCGGCCTCGCGCCGATTGATGAACATCACGTTGTCGAGCACGAACGCCCTGGGCTCGCTGCTGGGCTGCAGAATCAGACGCCCGCTGCGAAACAGCATGTACTCGAAGACGTCGTCGATCTCCTTCGTAATCCGCAGGTTCGGAGCGTTGAACCGTTCGAGATTGCTCATGAAACCGTGGTGGTGCAGCAATTCGTTCGGACGGACTTCCCAGTAGTCGAACCGGACCAGGACGAAGACGACCAGATAAATCATCGCCAGAATGCTTGCGAAGCAGAAGTAGAAGGTCGCATTCGCATGCGGGCGGATCTTGGTGAGCAGGTCGTAGACCGAAGGCATGAAGCTCGGAAATGAGGTCGCTGTCAGGATTAATCCCAGAACCACGGCCATGATCAGGAAGAACAGCGTCAGCGACGTGGTCCGGGGAAAGTCGAACGCCAGGACCACGATGTTCACGCCGAACATCCACAGGAAGATCACGCCGAGCCATTCGGCGGTCTTCGAGGTCTCGCCGACCACCAGCATCACGATCCCCGCGATGATCGCCGTCAAGAACGTCGGATAGAGCAGCACGATCTTCGGGTAGGAGATCAGGAAGACCGGCTTCATGGCTTTGCCGCTGGCGGGCTTGGACTCCGTCACGTTTCCGTCTCCTCACGAGGACGCTCGGGGTGAATTCCTGGTCACGGACCGGCCGCTTCGTCGCACACCCGACCCGCCGCACTGTATCTGTCCCGCTCAGTCCACGCCAGCGTTTGAGGACAGACGCCAATCGTGAGAAATTTCGCGAGATCGCCGCGGGAAACGCGGGTACCGTCGGAACGGATCACGAATCCCCTTCGGAATTCCGCGACGGCCGACTGGAACGGAGTCAGGCCGGCGCCGCCTCGGCGGCCGGACGCTGTTCCAGGAACTGCCGACACCGTCGCATGAGGGGATAGTCGTTCCCGACCCCCATGCCGATCTCCGCCTGCTGCGCATCGACGGTCTCGACCAGCTCCTCGAACCGAAAGGCCGGCCACTTCGTCTCCAGCAGCGCGAGCTGATCCAGCCCCGACAGGCTTTGTCGGAGCTGATCGGGCAACAGGGCCGACAGCGCGACCGCGGCGACAGACGTCCGAGCGAGTCGCGGGTCGGCCAGCACGCGCAGGCCCCGGTGATGAAACAGCACGCAGCAGACCAGCTCATCCGGCAGCTTCCAGCGGTGCGCCATCGCCGCCGCAACGACAGCATGGTCGCAGCCGATCGACTGCTGCTCGTACTCGATAATGCAGTCGGGCAGATCGTCCCGCTGCGTCGTAAACGCCAGGTACTGATCGAAGAATTCGTTGCTCAGAACGGGCAGCAGATAGTCCTGCAGCAGAGCGCCGGCGAACGCTACCTCCGGGTCGCTTTTCAGCATCTTCGCAGTTTCCCTCGCAAAGATCGCCCGTTGCAGGCTGGTGTTCCAGAAGCTGGTCTGGTTGATCAACTTCGACTGCCGGGCGCGGATCGCCGCCTGCGCCCCGACCGTCACCACCAGCAATTTGCTTTGACGCAGCCCCAGCAGGGCGAGGGCCTGCCGGGCCGTTTTCGCCTTCTGCTTCAATCCGACAAACGCCGAATTCACATTGCGCAGCAGCTCGACCGTCAATCCCGTGTCGGTTTCGACAATCGCGGCCAGTTCCCGCAGATCGACATCCGGCCGCTGAGACGCCGCGATGAATCGGGTCACCGCCAGGGGCAACGCCGGAAGCTGCAGAGTCGTGGGAAGGACGTCCAGCGTGAAGCTGGCCAGCGACTCCTCGATCAATTGCGCCCAGTCGGTTTCCGCCATCGTCGAACCTTGTCCACCTTCCCTGAAAAAATCCCCATCAGTGAATCTTCTCGCGGAACTGAGATCTGCTCCGGATTTTCGATTTTCGAGGAATATCCGCTCGAAATTCCAGATCTCCGAGACTGAACTGTACGTTGAAAACTTTCGAAAACAGGAACTGAACGGGAACTCTGCCGCCAATTCACGCCTCTACGTCAGGTGACTCCCTGCTGACGGACGCATTGCAGGAGATCGTCCGATCAGACCGGTCAATCGGGCTGAGCGGCGAGTTCGGAACTTTTGCTTGCTCCGGAGTTGTTCATCTGTTATTTTGTGAACACCTCTTGCGTCGCCCGCCAGTAGTTGACCTTGCTCTACTCTCCGTCCCGTGGAAGCTCCCGAAACATGGCACGTTATCGCGCCCGCTTGGCCGTTCTGGCGACGATCGTGTTCGCAGCCGGTTGCGGAGGGCCTCAACCCCTCCCGACCGCCCAGCAGAATCCCTTCGGGGAGGGCGGCTCGTCCGCCGGCGCCCCCGTCGTTGCTCCCACCCCCGCAACGCCGACCGTTGCCCCCGTATCTCCGGCCGTCTCGACGGCGAGCCCGGGCATGGCGCACTCCCCTCAGGCGTCGCCCGCTCCAACATTGGCGGCAGCATCCAATTCCGCTCCCACCCCTGCGACGACAACGCCCCTGGTCCCTCCGACCGCCGTTCCTCCGTTCATTTCTCCGTCACCTGGCCCCCGTCCGACAACGCCACTGGCCACTCCGTCAACCGCATCGCCGACGGTCGCGTCGCGCAAGCCCGTGACGCCCGAATTGCCGGTGACACCGTCCCCGACGATTCCCGCTACGACGGGGGACGCGCCACCCTTGGACTCCCGCGAAGACTGGCCGCAGTTCCGCGGACCAGAGGGAACGGGCCGGTCCGGGACCGCAAAACCGCCCGTGAAGTGGTCTGCCAAAGAACATCTCGTCTTCGCGGCCCCGCTGGCGGGGGCAGGGGCCTCCAGCCCGGTGATTCTGGGACGCGACCTGTATCTGACCGAATACCTTGCCGTCGGTGTCGACCCGAAGCGGGCGGGCCGCCCCGCCAGCGTCGAACGGTACATCCTCTGTCTTGACGCCGACACCGGCGAGGAACGCTGGCGAACCGAAGTCGGGACCGACGAAAAGTCTCCAGCGCTCAACGGATTCATCGCGAAGCATGGCTATACCTCGTCGACCCCCATTTCCGACGGCCAGCGCGTTTTTGCCTACTTTGGCCACGTCGGTTTGAGCGCCGTCGAATCGGATGGAACCGTCATCGGCACAAAGCCCCTGGGGAACAAGCTGACGCAGCTCGGCTGCTGGTCTTCGCCAATTTCCTATGGTTCGACGATCATTCTGAACGCTTCGGTCGAAGGCGAAGGACTCGTTGCCCTCGACTCGGACGGCAACGAAGTCTGGTCGCATCCGGTCGCAAAGGCCTCGGCGGCCGCCCCCGTGCTGGTGCAGACCGCCGAAGGGACGGAAGAACTGGTTCTCAGCGGCCCCGATGAAATTGTCGGCCTCAATCCCGAGACCGGCGAGCAACTCTGGCGGGCCGACGGAATCAAGGAAACCGTCTACACCAGCCCCGTTGCCCAGGACGGCGTGATTTACATTGCGGGTGGCAAAGAAGGCACCGTGCTGGCGATCCGGGCGGGGGGCAAAGGGGACGTGACCTATTCGCATCGCGTCTGGAAATGCAAAGAAAGCCCCGAATACGCCTCCCCGGTGTGGCATGACGGGCGTCTGTTCCTCGTGGGACAGGACGGTCGCGTGACCGCGCTCGTGAGCGAGACCGGCCAGCTCGCGGGACAGCGCCAACTTCCGGACGCCACCGTTTTCGCATCACCGCTCATCGCCGACGGACGCCTTTACGTCGTCACTCGCGAAAAAGGGGTCTTCGTCCTGTCCGCCGACGAGAAGCTCGAAATTCTTGCCCAGAACCGGATTGCCGGCGACAACACGCCGTTCAATGCCAGTCCGGCGGTCATCGGTTCGCGGATTTACCTTCGGTCGAACAAAGCCCTCTACTGCTTCAGCGAGGAAAACTGAAAGACGCCTCGCTGACGGTTCTCAGCCCTTCAGCAGACGCTCCGGATCAGGTTCTCGTAGATCGCCGCCCCTCGTTCGAGTTGCTCCAGGGCAATCCACTCGTCGTCCGTATGAGCCTGCTGAATGCTCCCCGGTCCAAACACCGCGAGCGAGTGCATCTCGGTGAATGCAACCCCGTCCGTTCCGTAAGCCACAGTCTTCGACGCCGACCGCCCGGCAAGTGCCAGAAGCCGCCGAATGAACGGCGCGGCGGGATCCGTGTAAACCGGATCTCCCTGGCACTCAAGCGTCAATTCCACCCCTTCCGACGCCGCGACGCGTTGCATTCGTTCGATCAGCTCCCCGGGCGGCTGGCCTGGCATCGGACGAAAGTAGATGGTGCAGACGCTCTGCGGCGGAGTGATATTCACCGCCGGAGTGTGGTCGTTGATGCCAATGTTCCAACTGATCCACGGCGGATCGAACTCCGGGTGCAGCCAGCGCGGATCGGTCTGCGTTTCATCATGAATCCGCCGCGCTTCCGCAAGCACCGGAATCATCGCCAGATTGGCGTTCAGCCCGCCACGGGTGCTCGAATGGGCCGCTCGGCCGCGGGACACAATTCGCATTCCGTAAATGCCTTTGTGCCCGTGCACGACTTCCAGCTCGGTCGGCTCGCCGATAAGCCCTTCGGCGCGACCGGCCACCGCCTCGCGATACAGCGGTGAATGACGAACCAGATGTCGGGCGCCGTGAAACCCCACCTCTTCATCCGCGGTGCAGAACACGTAGACCGGCGCCCGCAAGCTCGCCGCATCGACCTGACTCGCCGCCGCAATGAAACAGCCGACGGAGCCCTTCATATCGCAACTGCCGCGACCGTAGAGTCGGCCCTCGCGGACAGCAGGCTCGAACGGACCGCTCCCCGCAAAGGACCAGGACGAAACCGGCACAACGTCCGTATGGCCAAAATAAGCCAGTCCGCCGACCCCGGCTCCCCGCCGGCCGGCAACATTGAACTTCGGAACGCCGAACGGATCGGCGAACTCCTGAACCTCCACCTGAAAGCCTGCGGACTCCAGCAGGTCGGCGGCAACCATCGCGGCCCCGCGATTGGAGTCGATGCTGACGGAAGGGGCCGCAACGAGGCGGGACACGTTTTCTACCACTCGATCGATCAGCACCCGCAACTCCCCCTGTGGACTCTCTTTCCCGGAATCGACCCTCCGCCGATCAGGCCGGGATTGGCAGATGGCGACCGAACCACTGAAGGGTTCGTTCCCACATCCCCTCCGACAGGACATGCCCCGCCCCGGCTTCAATGAACGCCGAGAACTTGTCGCCGGCGTGCATGCTGTCGTAGGCCCGCTGAATGTTCGGCAGCGCCTCGCGAACGTCTTCAATCGGACTCCCCCGATCCAGCTCGCCGAAGTTCAACAGCAGCGGTCGGGGAGCAATCAGGGCCGCGATATCGGGAGTATCGCCGAACGCCTGCAGTCCCGGAATGAAATTCGGGAAGCAGTGCAGCAGCTTCTCGCGGTGAATCCCTTTGTATGTCGGCAGGCAGCAGTTTCCGACCAGGCACTTGATCCTCGGTTCCCAGGGACCCGCCAGCCACGTGTGAGTCGACCCCATCGAGTGACCGTAACAGCCAATCTGATCGGCCCGGACTTCCGGTCGGCTCGCGAGGAAGTCGATCGACCGTTTCATATCCAGAATGTTCCGCCAGGCCATGCACTGGCCGGCCAAAGTGTATCTCAGAAACTCGAAACGCTCGAACTCTCCCCCCTTGAGCCGGGAATCCTGGCGCTCTTCGAAACAGAGCGCGTCCGGGCAAAGGACGACATATCCCTGCCGGGCCAGCGCGAGACCCGTGTGGTGCATCGGGTTGCCCGCCAACCCGGCAGGTTCCGACTTCCCGAGATGCCATTCCCCGTTGTGCTGATGCCAGACGGCGATCGCCGGGGCCGGCCGCGCCGCATCGACGCCCGCCGGAATCAGCAGCAGCGCCGGAATGGAATCCCCCGGAAACACATCGTAGAACAGCGACTCGATCCGCACCCCCTCCCGCTGCAGCGTTTCACGAAGCCGAACATTCAGCGGGACGGGGGCAGGCCAGTCGCCGCCCAGGCACTTCAGCAGTCGATCGCGAAAGTCGGCCGTCGCCATTTTTGCGCCTTGATGAGCGGTGGAGCGGACGTCGTAAGTGTAGTCGTCTCAAAATCCAGCGTCACCTCTCCCGGTGGATCGGGGACCGACTTTCGGGTCGCCCGAACGCCGAAAAAACGGCGATCGACGACCAATTCATCGCAGGACCGGGCGGCGCGATGGCGTGGAACGACATCGGATCGGCAGCTCCTGCCGATGACCATTCCGACTCGTCGAATCTCCTCCGGATTCCACCGATTTGCTGATGATCTGCCGGCAATTCGGATTGATCGTCAAATTCGGCGGAACTAAAACCCCAGCCTCATTTCCCGATTTGCCAATCAGTTTCGGTCAAGCCCTCGCGTCCGGTCCCGGGACGTGAGTTCTCGCCGCCCGTCCCTGCAGAGGTGGTATCGATGCACGCGTCGAATTGCAGACGTGAAATCCAGTTCCTGACGCTCGCCCGGCAGGCCCTCTGGGCCGGCTTGGCGATTCTGGCGTCGATCTGGGCCGTTCCGGCGTTCGGCCAGGACAGCTCGCCCGTCACGACCGACGACGGCGGCTTCCTGTTCAGCGACCGCTTTACCGGGCGCCGCGGAGAAGCCTATGGAGCGGTCTTCCGCCTCGGTGTCGAAACCGGGCCGGCGATCGGCCGTGAGGACACCCTCATCCCCCTGGAATTCATGCCCTACGGATTCCTGTTTGACGAGGCGATGGTCTTCGGCGACCTGCGCGGATTCCGGTCTACCAAAGACAACTGGGGCGCTAACGTCGGCGGCGGCTATCGACACTACATTTCAGCCTGGGACCGGATCGTCGGGGTCAACGGCTTCTTCGACTACGACAACACGAGCGGCGGACTCTTTCGTCAGTTCGGCGGCGGCCTCGAAACCTACGGAAAGTTCTGGGACGCCCGAGTCAACGCCTACTTTCCCACCGGCGCCACGAACAAGCAGCTCGATATCTCCGTGGTCCCGAACAGCGCCAAGTTCATCACGAACTATCTCTACTTCGATCAGCAGCGAATCATCGGCAACGCTCTTCGCGGCGTCGACATGGAAGTCGGCGTCCCGCTGCTGGGCGATTTCCTGACCGATCACGACGTTCGGCTCTTCGCGGGCTGGTATCACTACGAGAGCGACGAGACCATCAGTACCTGGGGCTGGAAAGGACGCCTGCAGGGAGACGTCACTCCCAGCGCATCGCTGGCCC
Source organism: Planctellipticum variicoloris (assembly GCF_030622045.1). NCBI lineage: Bacteria > Pseudomonadati > Planctomycetota > Planctomycetia > Planctomycetales > Planctomycetaceae > Planctellipticum > Planctellipticum variicoloris. Next base: position 1,722,731 of record NZ_CP130886.1, read on the forward strand.
TGGAAGTCACCCATGATAAAGTCTTCGACACGAACGTGATCTTCGGCGCATCCTGGAGCTACGGCGGATACCGCCAGCCCGACGACGAACCCAAGTCGACCTTCGACCGCATGACGACGCGCGTCCGCCGCAATTACAACGTGGTCGTCTCCCGCGACACGATCATCGACACGAACATCATCGCGATCAACCCGACGACTCAGAACCCCTACTTCTTCGAGCATGTGGCCAGCTACGCCCCGGCCGGAGGAAACGGCACGGTCGAGGATCCGTTCCAGACGATCGCCGAGGCGCAGGCGCAGGCGGGCGGGGACATCATCTATGTCCACGCCAACAGCGTCTACAACGGCGGCCCCAACAGCGCCGTCACCCTCGAAGAAGGCGTGCGGGTTCTCGGCGAAGGCAACGGCGTCCGGCACTTTGTCGTCGTCAGCGGACTCGGCTCGATCGAGCTGCCTCGCGCACAACCCAATCTGCCGAACCGACCCACGTTCCTCAGCTCTCCGGGCGACGCAGTCACCCTCGCCAACAACGCCGAATTCAGCGGGTTCATCATCGGCGATCCGAACGATCCGCTGCTTGGCCCGACGGGTCACGGCATCTTCGGCGATGCCGTCGGCGGCGTCACCATTCGCCAGACCGACGTGAACTACGCCGCTCTGGATGGCATCCATCTGGAAAACACCATCGGCCAGATTCAGATGCGCGGCGATCGGATTTTCAACTCGACCGAGACGGCCCTGAACATTCAGGGCGGTTCGGGAAATATTCTGTTCGTCGACGACGCAAGCTCCGGTGCACAGGGCATCATCGATAAGACCGGCGGCACCGGCTACGGCCTGCTGGTCTCGGGCACGTCTCCAGGACTCGCCAGTTCCGTCGTCATGGTCGACGGCGGCACGACGCAGGCCGATATCAACACGTCGGGAGTTCAAGGCATCCTGATCGACAATGCCGGCGGATCGGTCATCGTCGGCAACACGAATATCGCCGGTTCTCCGGAAAACGCGATCGAGGTGCTCAGCGGAGCCGGCAACGTGACGTTCGGCGGAACGGTCAACGTGAGCAATTCGTCGACGGCGGGGACCGGCGACAGCAGCGCCATCCTCATCACGGACAAGCCGGTCGGCACGACGGTGCTGTTTGCCCAGCCGGTGAACATTTCGAGCCGCAACGAACGCGGATTCGGGTACTTCAACAACGCGTCCAGCCTCGCGTTCCGGGACACGTTGACGATCAACGCAACGACGACCAGCAGCTCGATCCTGCCGGCCCTCGAATACCAGAATAACTCTGGAAACGCCCGATTTGAGGACATCTCTATCAATGGCAGTTCCGTCGAAGGCATCCTGATCGGCACGCCGCTGCTCGCCAGTAACAACTCGGGGTCTTTCATTGTCACCGGAACCACCGCGATTACGAACGCGGATACGGGCGTGCTGATCGAGGACGACGACGCCACTGTGCAGTTCAACGGGCTGAGCATCACCGGCTACGGAACCGACGCGATCGTGGTCCGGAACAACCGGTCCCTGGTTTCGTTCCTCGGCAACACGCTGATCGACGGAACGGCCAACACTCTGGTTCGCGAACCGGCGATCCTGATCCACGACAACACCGGCGACATCTCCTTCCAGACGGTTTCGATCTCGAACGTCACCGGATCGAGCAGCCAGACCCTGCCCGACCCCAACGGCCCGAATCCCGACATCGCTTACGCTTCGGGCGTGACGATCTTCGACAACCCCGCCAGCGTCAATTTCAGCTCGCTCAGCGTCGACACCGTCTTCGGCGCCGGTCTGCTTGCGTTCAACGTCGGAACCACGACGACGGACTTCACCACGAACCTGGTGACGGGCACGGGCGGTCTGACGATCGGCGGGGGTGCGTTCACCGCAACCACCAACGCCAACACCGAATCGGCGATCAACATTCAGGAGTCCGTCATGAACGTGACTCTGAACAGCGTCGACGTCTTCAGCTACACCAGCGCGATCAATCTGATCAACAACGTCGGCGTGGGGACCCCGACCGTCACGACGAACGGATCGTTCCCGACTTCGATGCCGGCGGCGTTTACGATTACGGGGGCGTCGGGAGTGCTGCGGAGCGGCGGCGTCATGTCCGGCGGCTTCGCCAGCAACATCTTCGTCCGCAACTCCGGCGACATCAGCCTCAGCAACATCGAATCGAGCCTCTCGCTCAACTCCGGGATCGACGTCGCCGACACGCGATCGCTCTTTGTCTTCAACGGCGATTTCACCGGCAACCTCGATCACGGCATCGTTGTGGCGGATGTGCCGCTCGTCGCGATCGACAGCTCGAGGCTCAGCAACAACGGATCGACGGCCGGCCCGAACAACGAAATCCGGCTGACCGGTTCGATCAGCAGCTCCACGCTCGACGACACTTACACGCGGATCAACGCCACGCAGATTCTGGGATACAACTGGGCGATTACGAACAACGTGATCGTCGACGGCGCCGGCGACAACACCGACGAAGTGATCTTCATCAGCGGCAACAACAACGCATCGCCGCTGACGCTCGTCGTCGACGGCAACGCCATTTCGTCGTCGGAGGCGGTGTCGACGGACGTGGAGCTCGTCTGGGCCGGGCCGCTCCAGGCTTCGTTCACCCGGAACATCTTTAATACGACGGGGGGACTGTCGACCGGTCTCGACATCCGGGCTCAATCCAATAACTCGACGTCCGACATCCAGATCCTGTCGAATCAGTTCGGGGGATCGCTGGGCGGCAACACTGGCCTGAACGTCGCGACCAGCGGCCCGTCGTCCGTGCTCGTGGGGAGCTACGCCAATACGGGAGTGGGGAATATCTTCAACCTGAACGGGTCCCTGGGGACGAACAACACCGTCGTGAACAACATCGGCATGCAATTCAACTTCGCTCCGAACACGTTCGCGAGCATTTACGACAATCAGATGACGATGAACGGAGACGGCGACACGGCGATCGACGTGATCTTTGCGTCGGGGCCCGGCACGACGCTGGCAGTCAACAACAACCTGATCAACATGAACGGGCAGAACGGCGGCGCTCTCGAAGAGGGCATCGTGATCGAGTCTGTGATCGGGACGGTCAATCTGTTCGGCACTCAGAACAACATCATCAACTTCAACAACTCGAACTTCTTCAACACCTACCGGTTCCCGCCGACGGGGATCAACGGGACGATCATCATCAACGGGGCGGCCGTTCCGTAACGGCGGGCGTCCTGGCGACGAAGTTGTCGTGCGTTCGACGAACGCGGCATTCACAAAAAAAAGAGTCCCCCGCGGCCAATGGCTGCGGGGGACTTTTGCTTTGACGGCCTGAATTGCGGGCGAACGACGCGGGGACGTTGCGACTTACGGTTTTTTCCAGGGGCCGACCAGTTCGATCAGGTTTCCGTCGGGATCGCGGAAGTTGGCGAGGGCGAGGCCCTCGGGGAAGCCGGCCGGGAGGGGCTGGGGGCATTTTGCGATCGGCTTGGCGCCGTGTTCGGCGGCGTGTTTGACGGCGGCGTTGACGTCTTTGACGACGATCGTCAGGTAGCGGATGCCGTAGGTCGAGTGGATGAAGCTCTGGTCGACGCGGGCGCCGGGCGAGGTTCTGGTCTGGATCAGCTTGAGCTTCGTCGCGCCCGGTCCCTCGCCGAGGGTCAGCACGTGCACGTGGAGCGGCAGGTTGTTCGACAGGCCGGTGTCAGTCGAGAACTGGGCGGGGACGTCGAACGACGGGGCCTCGCGGAAACCGAGGGCGTCTTTGTAGAAGGCGAGGGACTTTTCGGCGTCGCTGACGCACATGCCGATGTCGATCGTCGGGGTGGCGAACGGGCTGTCGGCAGAGTCCTGCTGTGCACGGCCGATCAGAGTTCCGAGGGCGACGAGCGCGGCGCCGGCGGCCAGAAGCTTTCCACGGGTCTTGAGACGTTGCAGCATGCGGGAGTCCTCTCGGCAATCGAATGGAACTGGAGCTGGGCGGGGGCGGCGACGTTCCCGCCCCGAATCGGCGTTCACGGTACCGCGGCGCGAGGCGGCGGGGCAATCGAGCGAGTCCGCCCGTGCATTCGGGGGGGCGATCCGCTTATGCTGGCGAGTCCTGTCTGGCTGCTGCCGTCTTCAAATCCATATCTGGGGGTCCGCATGAATGATCTCGATCGGCTCGTCGACCGCTTTCGCGTTGTCCCCGAGAAGAAGTTTCGGCTGCGCGACCATTCTCCGGGGTGGGAGGGGAATGAAGACGTTCCGGAGGAGCAGCGGCGGGACATTGCCGCCAAGCTGCTGGAGACCAGCGTTCGCGAGGTGGCGGAGGCTCAGGAGCTGCTGTACGCCTCGGACACGTGGTCGGTGCTGGTGATTTTTCAGGCGATGGACGCGGCGGGGAAGGACAGCACGATCAAGCACGTGATGTCGGGGGTGAATCCGCAGGGGGTGAGCGTTACGAGTTTCAAGCATCCGTCGGCGATGGAGCTGGATCACACGTATCTGTGGCGTTGCATGAGCGCGCTGCCGGAGCGGGGGCGGATCGGGATCTTCAACCGGTCTTACTATGAAGAGGTCCTGGTGGTGCGCGTCCATCCGGAGCTGGTGGCGGCGCAGCGGATTCCGGATGCGGACCCGTCGAAGAAGAAGTTCTGGAAAGGGCGGTACGAAGACATCAATCAGATGGAGCATCATCTGTCGCGGAACGGGACGCGGATCATCAAGTTTTTCCTGAACGTGTCGAAGGACGAGCAGCGGAAGCGGTTTCTGGAGCGAGTGAACGAGCCGAACAAGCACTGGAAGTTTTCGCCGTCGGACCTTCAGGAACGGGCGTTCTGGGACGACTACCAGAAGGCGTATCAGGAGATGCTGGAGCAGACGAGCACGCGATGGGCGCCGTGGTACGTGATTCCCGCGGACCATAAATGGGTGACGCGGGCCGCCGTCGCTCATATTCTGGCCCGCGAGATCGGCAGGCTGGATGTCAAGTACCCGGAGGTGAGCGATGCGCAGCGGGCGGAGATTGAAGAGGCGCGGCTGCGGCTGGATGCGGAAGGAGGAGAATGAAGGCTGGAACGGCCCCACGGAACGGAGCCGCGCCAGGTAGCCTGTTGAAGAACTTGGAGACAGACAGGAATGTCTGTCCCACCTGAAGAGAATTCGTCCGAGAAGGCGGCCCCGACATTCCTGTCCGGGCGATTTGCTGAAATTCTTCAACGCGCTGTTCAATCGCCGGCCACGATGGTGAGGCGCGCGGACTTTTCTCCGTTCGCCGTGGACAACTCTCTGACAACTTCGAAGACCCTCACCCTGCGCTCTCCCACTGAAGACAGCGGGAGAGGGGACAAGACTGGCTCATCCGGCGAATGCGCTCTGACTGCGGTGCAGGCGGAGGAGTGTGAGTTTGCAGAACTCCTTGTCGCGGTCGCCAAACGCTTGCCGCTGCAGAAGTTTGATCTTGTTGTTCTTCCCTTCCAGCAGGCCCGTGCCGATCAGGTGGTCGTACCAGGCCTGAATCCCCTGCCGGCGCTTGCGCAACGTGCTGGCAGACTTGCGCTGCGGGGAACGGGGCGGAAATCTCCGGGGGAATGTTGAAAGTCTGGCGATGGGGCCGCCGATCTGCAAAACTTGGGTGAGCGATCATGGCGGGGAGGGACCGGCGGGAACCGCCGGTGGGCGAGACGATCGCTCGATCGGGATTTCCTGCGGCGGCGGGAGGGGGTGGCAACACTGTGGTCCGGCTCTCGACCATTTTCGGCGTCATCTGCGGCGCGGCCGCGTGGGGCATGTCCTGCGAAGCGTCTGAGATCCAGCTCAAGAACGGGATGCGGCTGCAGGGGAAGGTGGTGCGGCTGACGTCCCTGGGGTCCGGGAAGGGGGCGGCTGACGACGAGAATATCCAGGCTTATCCGATTGTCATGGTCGAGAACGACTGGCAGCGGTACTACGTTTCACAGCGGCAGGTGGAGTCTTTCGACAAACAGTTTCTGCCTGCGGTCGAAGAGCGATTCCGGATCGACCAGAAGCGGACATCGCAGCACGGCAGCGTGGGCTCGGTCGCCGGGCTCTCGCAGCTCGAGCCGTTCAACGAGTTCGGGCAGCGATCGATCAAGTTTCCGGGCAACGGGCGAGCGACGGTAGTGATCCAGGGGATCACGGAGATTTCGCCGAGCCACGTGACGATTTCGTCGCTGACTCACAACTGGGTTTACGGAGTGGCGACGAGCACGCTGCCGGCCCAGGAGATTGAGACGATTCTTCGACAGCGGCTGAAGCCGGGGGATGTCGAAGACCGGTTGGCGCTGGCGCGGTTCTTCGCGCAGGCGGAGATGTACGATCAGGCGTTCTCGGAGTTTGAGGCGATCGGGAGGGAGTTCCCCGAACTGGCCGGACGGGTCGGCGAGGCGCGGGAGCTGCTGCTGCAGAGCTTCGGGCGGAATGTGCTGGGCGAATTGAATCGTCGGCATGCCGCGGGTCAGCACGAGCTGGCGGAATCGAAGGCCAGGGCGCTGGAGCGGCAGCCGCTCGGGGGGGAAGTGCGGGCGGAGGTTCAGGAGTTTCTGGGGCGCTACGCGCTCCTTCACAACTCGCTCGAAAAGGCGGAGCTGCTGCTGGGGGATCTGCATTCGCGGATCGACGAGCCCGAGCTGATGGATCGCCTGCAGGGAATGCGTTCGGTTGTGAACGAGGAGCTTTCGCTGGAGACGCTCTCCCGGCTCGACCCGTTTCTCCGCGCGGAGAAGGACCCGCAGCTCACTCCGCGGGAGAAGCTGGCGCTGGGCTATTCCGGCTGGGTGGTTGGGCCGTCGAACGCGGTCACGGATCTGAATCAGGCGGTGCGGCTGTGGGACGCCCGGCATCTGGTGCTGGAGTACCTGCGGTCGGTTCATCCGCACGATCACGAGCATCTGCTGGGAGAAATCCGGAAGCTGGAAGGAATCGGGACGGCGTCGATTCAGCAACTGATTGCATTGCTGCCGCCGTGGCTGGAAGCTCCGCCGGCGGATGAGATGGGTCAGTCGCTGGTGGAGCTTTCTCCGGCGGGGGACAAGGATCGCGGGATCCGGTACCGGGTCCTGCTGCCGCCGGAGTATTCGCGGGACCATCGGTATCCGCTGCTGGTCGTGCTGCGGCCGGAGGGGCGGACGCTGGCTCAGACGCTGCAGTGGTGGGGGGGGAGTCCGGGGTCGCAGGGGCCGGCGCAGCGACGGGGATTTATTGTCATTGCCCCCGACTATCTGGGGGAGGAGCGGACGAGTTACGACTACGACATTCCGGCCCAGCGAGTCGTGCTGGAGAGTCTGCGGGATGCCCGCCGACGGTTTTCGGTCGATCCCGATCGGGTGTTTCTGACGGGGCACGGGATGGGCGGGGACGCGGCGTTCGATCTGGGCTTCGCCCATCCGGATGAATTCGCCGGGGTGATTCCGATCTGCGGCTATTGCGGCGAGTATGCCACGTATCTGCGGGAGAACGGGCAGTATACCGGCTGGTACGTGGTTGCGGGCGAGCTCGACCGGAGCACTCACTCGAAGAACTCGGCGGTGCTGAGTCGCTGCTTTCTGCACGGGACGCTGTTCGACATGGTTTACGTGCAGTTTATCGGGCGGGGACTGGAGCTGTTCGCCGATGAGCTGCCGCGAATCTTCGACTGGATGGAGAGCCGGCGGCGGGGGCCGCAGCCGAAGAAGTTCACCATTTCCAGTCTGCGGCGGACGGACAACGAGTATTTCAATTTTCGGGCGGAGGCGCTGGCGAAGAACGTCATTCTGCCGCTTCCGGCAGGCGTTCGGTTTCCGGGGGTGATGACGCTGGAGGTGAATATCACGCCCGGGAACACGATTCACGTCAAGAGCCCGTCGAAGTGGAATACGGTGTGGTTGAACGAGTCCTTGATCGACCTGGATAAGCCGGTGACCGTGACCGAGGCCAATCCGGCGCGGCGGGGTTTGCTGGCGCCCGATCTCGCCGTGCTGCTGGAAGACTTGCGGATTCGCTCCGATCGCTCGCGGCTGTACTCGATCCGGATCGATTTCTGAGGGGCAGAGGCTGGGTGAGGAACGCTGGCGTCGCCGCGTTTGAACCGCCGATCTGCTTCGATCGTCTCGTTCCGCCCGCTGCAGGCCGCATTGATGTCGGACTGCGCCAGAGCGGCCGGCGTTTCCTGGCCTGCACGCCTCACGGATTCAACCGGCTGCCGCGCCTGAGGAACACGTCGATTGTGTGTTTGGAGGAATCCGTTGCCGGCGGGTGGCTGGTGTGGAGTCTTCGAGCCCCCAGAATTGAGCCCGTTTGCATTCGCTGGAGGCGGTCGCAGACGCCCGACCCCAGCCCCCCGTCCTCCGCCGAGCCTGCGTTCCTCCCCGACGAGTGCTCCCGCGGGGGCGGGGTAACTCTCCAGATCCATGCTCGGCGGTTCTGCCGCAATCCCTGACACATCCCACCGCTCGAGGGCGAATTGACAGGTCGTCGCCCGTCTCTTCGACCGGCGCATCGCTCACGCCGGGGCGCGGTGAAATTGCGGAGGAGGGCAATGGCAGGTCGTGTCGGCGAGTCTCGCTCTCAGGCTCAACCGGTGCAGCGATCGCCGCCCGGCGCTCTTGAGGGACTGGTACTTCTACCAGATGCCGGGGAGTTCGCAGCGTCCGCCCCGCGAGCTCAGGAATACGCCAGAACTTCGGACTCGCAGGCTTCCATAGAATCTTCGAGGTAGAGGGTCTCTTCCCAGTAGGGCGGGATCGCGTCGGGAGCACTGATTCCGAGGCGCACGTGAGTAGGCTGAACCTCCAGCACCGTCACTACCATGTCGCCAATTACCAGGCTCTCGTCAACACCGCGGGAAATGACCTGCATCGGGAGTCCTCGTCTAACGGCCCGCACGACAAGAAGGGATGCGCTTCGGGGAAGCAGCATGGGGCGACATTCTGCCTCTGGGCTTCGCAAAGAGCAAGTCGGATTTCGCATTGGCAATCGTGTTTGCGCGAAGCGCGCGCGGACGGAAGATTGGACTTGATTCTTGCCGCGGATCGCTGCTCAACTTGCCGGACAATTCGAACCGCTCTACGGCTTGCCGCGAAGTGCATGCGGACAGACGCAAGAGCTTCGCGGGTCATGGAGCTCCCCCGCGCCATTGCCCCGGCGCATATCGCGCCATCGAATGTTTCCCCCGCGGAAAATGATGTTTTCGAATCGACGAAGGACTCCCATGAAGCTGGTGATCTCGCCTGCCGTGAATGACTCGCGTCTCGCGCGCATCGTGACGGCTGCAGGACCGATGACCGTCGTCAACGCCGCCGATGCCGCAACCGCTGTGTGCGAGATCGTCGATGCCGACGCGTTCTTCGGCAAGCTGACTCCCGAACTGCTTCGCGCGGCTAAGCACTTGCGCTGGGTGCAGTCTCCCACGGCGAGCCTCGAGCATTATCTGTTTCCGGAACTGGTCGAACATCCCTGCCAGTTGAGCAACATGCGCGGGCTGTTTTCCGATGTGATCGCGGACCACGTGATGGGACTCGTCCTCTGCTTTGCGCGAAATCTGCACGTCTACCTGCGGCAGCAGACCTGGGCGCCGGTGGGCGATCAGAGCGCCGTGACCGACTTTGTCAGCGCCCCAGGCACCTCCACGCCGGTCGATGCCGCCCATCAGCATCTGAGCGACCTCACCCTGGGAGTCGTCGGCGTCGGCGCGATCGGCGCGGAGATTCTCCAGCGGGCGAAGTGCTTCGGCATGTCGCTGCGGGGCGTCGATCCGCAGCGACGTTCGGTCGAGGGCGTGCTGGACGAGGTCTGGCCGGTCGAACGATTGCCCGAACTGCTCGCGCAGAGCGACTACGTGGTGATCGCGGCGCCGCAGACGCCCGAGACGTACAAGCTGTTCCGCCGGCCGCTGTTTCAGCAGATGCGGCGGAGCGCGGTCCTGGTGAATATCGGGCGGGGTGCGATTGTCGATCTCGCCGACCTGACCGAGGCGTTACGGGCCGGCGAGATTGCGGGCGCGGCTCTCGACGTCTGCGAGATTGAGCCGCTGCCTGCCGAGCATCCGCTGTGGCGCATGTCGAACGTGATCATCACGCCCCACGTGGCGGCCGCGTCGCCGCGGATTGCGGAACGGCATCTGGAGACGCTGCTGGAGAACGTCCGACGGTTCGTGCGGGGGGAACCGCCGGCGACGCTGGTGGATAAGCGGAAGTGGTATTGAGGGGCGGCCGGTCCCGCATGGCTCCGCCTGTGCCAAGAAAGTCTCCCGATGACCAACGAAGAACGCCGCGTCGCCGACCTGATTCGCGAAGCCTTTCAAGGCGTCACGCTGGGCGACGGCATTGGTTTGCTGGAGGCGCAGGGAATGGACGACTACGAATGTGGCGAAACGCTCGCGAAGTACCGGGCCAAAGATGAGAAAAACGATTGGTCCGCAATCCCCGCAGGGACGTTAAACCGGTGCAACAGCAGTCTCAGTTTCTTTGATCCGGCGGGAATGCGGTTTCATCTGCCGGCGTTTCTACTTGTGGATCTCGAGGGCACGCTGCCACAAGAAATGGATTTCAAGCTCGGGGTTCTGTCGGAATACCGCCGATCGCAGTTGAGTCTATTGTCGCCGGCTCAGCGCGACGCCATCCGGGAATTTCTTCTGTTGTGTCTGCAAAAGGATCCCGAAGGATTCAACGCACCGTCCATCCGACGATCCGTCGACACCTATTGGGCACCGTCCATCGATACCTGAGTCGGTCGATCCCGCACGATGGCGGGAGCGGTTCCAGCGACCGCCCGCTCACCTCTGCGTTCCGCTCCTCGGCTCTGCGTGAAATCTTTCCGTCCCGCAGACCTATTGGCCCGACAGCGCCTGCGCCACGTCCGTCCGGTAGGCCGCCATGCCCGGCAGGAAGCCGACGAAGGAGCCGACGCCCAGCAGGACCGGGAAGAGGACCAGTTCCCAGGGATCGAAGGCCAGCGGGTCCATCAGGATTCCCGAGCGGGCTTCCACCAGCGGAGCGGCTGCGAAGACCAGGCCGTGGCCCAGCAGCAGGCCGAACAGGCCGCCGCCGACGCAGAGCAGGATCGACTCCAGCAGGATGATGCCGAAGACCGTCGTCCGGCGGGCGCCGAGCGCCCGCATGATGGCGATTTCCTTCTGGCGGGCCGACATCGAGTTGTAGATGCTGACGAAGATGCCGATCCCCGAGACGATCACGATCAGCCCCGTCAGCACGATCAGCAGCGTCCGGACGCCACCCAGGACGTCGTTGAAGAGCTGCTGCATCGGCATGATCGGGTTGATGCCCATCGCCTGGTAGCCTTTCTTCAGTTCCCCGGCGAGCAGGTTGGCGGCGATCTGCGTCTTGCACTGCACCAGAACGGCCGTAACTTCCTTCTGCACGTCGGGAATAGCGTGCTGGTGGTCGTGGCCTGCGTGGTCATGGCCTTCGTGATCGTGTCCGCCGAGCCGCTTGACCTGGGCGGCGAGCTCCTCCTTGCTGAGCGGGGACAGGCCGAAGAACTTCCGCTCCCGTTCGATGGCTTCGCCGATCGGCTTGTCGTGCCCCTCGATCATGTAGAACCCTTCGAGGTTCACGTAGACCGTCTTATCGTGAGGCGTACCGGTCGGCGCCAGAATTCCCTTCACCTCGAACTCTTCATCGTGCACGTGACCCGTATCCGCGCCGCCATGCACCAGCTTGAACTTCGTCCCCAGCGTCCACCCGTTCTCCCGCGCGACGCGCTGGCCGATGACGGCGTCGAACGGCTTGCGCACGAAGTCGCCGTTGACCAGGAAGGGCCGTCGGGGGGCGTAGTCGAGCTCAAAGAATTGAGGGGTTGTTCCGACGATGGGAAAACTCCCCTGTTCGGTCACATCGCCGAACGCAATCGGTATCGCCACGCTCACTTCCGGCCGCTTCTGCAGATCCTTGTAGAACTTGTAGGGGAGGTTCTCGATGGGCGGACTGACGTGATAGACCGTGCTCAGCACGAGCTGCAGCGGACTTCCCTTGGGGCCGACGATCAGGTCGTAGTTGATCGAGCGCTGGCTGAAGGTGCTTTCGACGACGCCGAAGATGACGAGCACCGACACCATGAGCATGATGCCCAGGGCGATGCTGAAGGCGGTGAGCGTCGAAGAGAGCGACCGCTGGCGGACGCTCTTCCAGGCGATGGTCAGCAGGTTCATGCTCAGGTCCCGGGCCGGTTGAAATCGGACAGCTTTTCGACGCGTTCGAACTGCCCGGCCACTTCGGGGGCGTGCGTCACCATCAGCAGGGCGACTTCGTGCTCGCGGCACGTGTCGCGGATCAGATCCAGCACCGACTGCTGGTGAGCGGGATCGACATTGGCCGTCGGCTCGTCCGCCAGCAGAATTTGCGGCGTATTCACCAGCGCCCGCGCCACCGACACCCGCTGCTGTTCGCCGACGGAGAGCTGGCCGGGCTTGTGGTGCAGGCGATGCGCGAGCCCCACGCGATCGAGCAGCTCCGACGCTTTGGCGCGATTCACAGGCCGTCCGCCGAAGCTCATCCCCAGCAGCACGTTTTCGAGAGCCGTGAAGGCGGGGAGCAGATTGAATGTCTGAAAGACGTAGCCGATCCGCTCGGCCCGGAAGCGATCGCGGGCGGACTCGTGCAGCCTGGTGATGTCCACGCCGCCGATTTTGACTTCGCCCGCATCGGGCATGGTGATGCCGGCGATCACGTTCAAGAGCGTGGTTTTACCGCCGCCGCTTTGCCCCACCAGGACCACCTGTTCGCCGACGGCGAGCTGGAACTCGGCGATATTGAGGATGGTAATGACGCCGCCGCCGGGCTCGCGGTAGGTCTTGCGGATATTGCGGAGCTGCAGACTCATGCAGAAGTCCTGCCTCGTGGCTTCGAGCCGGAACAATCGTGGTCCGGGATCTTCGTCGATGCGTCCCAGTCCCGCAAGCAACTCCCGCGGGGCTCACGCAATCTACGCGATGCAAGCCGGATCCGCTGGAGACTTATCGCAATTTCGCAATAGAATTGCAGAAAGTCAATCCTCGCCGAATCCGTCGGCCCACCCTTCCGCCCCGATCAACGGCACAAACCGCACACCTGTGAGCTGCCGGGAGTGGATCGTCTCCCCCTCCCGGCGGTACTGCATCAGCACCTGCTGCGACGGTGGGCCGACTGGAATCACCAGCCGTCCGCCGTCCGCAAGCTGCTTCAAGAGCGCCTCGGGGACGCGCGGGCCGGCGGCTGCGACCAGGATGCCTTTGAACGGCGCCTGATCGGGCCAGCCCAGCGAGCCGTCCCCCTCATGGACTTCGACGTTGCTCAGCCCCAGGGCGTGCAACTTCTCTCGCGCTCCCGTCACGAGCTCCGGAATGCGTTCGACGCCGACCACGTGGCGACACAGGCCGGCCAGAACCGCCGCCTGATATCCGCTGCCGGTGCCGACGTCCAGAACAGTCTCGTCGCCGGTCAGTTCCAGCGCCTCCGTCATCAGGGCTACGACGTAGGGCTGGCTGATCGTCTGTCCCGAGCCGATCGGCAGCGCCGTGTTCCGCCAGGCGGCGGCGACGTACTCCGGCGGGACAAACTGATCGCGGGGGACGGTCTGCAGGGCCTGCAGCACGCTGTCGGACCGAATCCCTTCGGTCCGCAGTTCCTTGATCAACGATCGAATCGCGGCGGCGCGTTCGTCCGCGTCGCGGTTCGGCGAATCGTGCGACATCGCCGGCTTCCCTTTCGAGCCGGGATCAGACCTCGGCCTGCGGAGACTCGCAGACCGCTCCGGCAAACGCGGTCCCGATGACATGCGCCTCCCCCGCATTCGCCGGCTCGTAGCCCGGTTCCGCGGCGGTGTGCTCGATGATCTTCATACTCCTCCAGCGTCCCTGACGGAAGCGGGCGAGCATGATAAACCCGAGTGCAATCACGTACGCCGAACAGAACGCCCAGCTCAGAATCAGATCGGGACGATACCACTTCCAGACCAGCCAGGTCGGCAGGACCATCAGGAACCAGGCGCAGCTTCCCGTGGCGATCATCGAGAACCGCGTATCGCCGGCGGAGCGGATCGCGGACCCGAAAATGATCGCCATCGCGTCGAAGAACGAATAGAGCGTGACGAACCGCAGCAGAACGATCACCGTGCTCCGAATCCCGTCGAAACTCTCGCGATTGGCGCTGGCGGCATACGGCCACAGCAGCAGATCGGGAAGGACCATATAGATCACCCCGAAGACGACCATATACGCCCCCCCCAGCGAAAACGCCCGCCAGGTGCTGGCTTCGGCGAGGTCCGGTCGGCCTTCGCCGATCCGTTGGCCGACCAGCGTGGAAACGGCAATCCCGATTCCGACCACCGGAATGAACGCCAGCGTATTCAGATTGAACGCGATGTTCGTGGCCGCCAGCTCGGCTTCGCCGATCAGTCCGATAATCAGCATGAAGACTGTAAAACCGGCGACGTCGACAAACATCTGCAGACCGCTGGGGAGCCCGAACCTCAGCAGCCGCGCCAGCAGGTCGAAATCCAGACTCAGATTCCGCAACACGTGATACTGCCGCTCGATCGACGGCCGGAGCATCAGCCCGGCATAAACCACACAGGCCAGGAAGTTCGCGAGATTGGTGGCGATCGCCGCCCCGGTGATCCCCCAGGCGGGGAGCCCCCAGTTCCCGAAAATCATCGCATAGTCCAGCAGGACATTGGCCGCGACGGACGCGATGTTGACGGCCAGCACGACGCGCGTCTGACCCCGGCCGCTGAAGAAGCTCGACAGCGTCGCCGACAGCAGCGCCGGGATCGCCCCGAGGCTCAGCCAGTAGAAGTATTCCGCCTCCAGCGCGGCGATCCGGGCCTCATGCCCGATCAGCGCGAAGATCGCCTGCGAGAACGGGGCGAACCCCATCAGCAGCAGGCCCGCGAAAATCGCAAACCAGACGCCCTGCGCCACCGACGCAATCACCCGGTCCCGCTGTCCGGCTCCTTCGTACTGGGCCACGAACGCATTGATGTACGACGCGGTCCCGAACGGCAGGCTCAAACAGGACCAGAACAGGATGCCTGCCGGCAGCGACGCGGCGAGCGCGGCCGACGACAGTCCCGTCAGGAAGATCCGGTCCACAATGTGCATCAGCGACTGCGTGCCTGCGCTGAGCATCAGCGGCACGGCGATCGCCAGCAGCTCCGCGTATCCGCCCGGCGTTGCAGTCTGTCGAATTGGAGCAGCCGATCCGGCGGTCACAGTCGCCATCCTTTGTTCGTCGTCAACCGCCTGAAGCCCGGCCCGGGACCGTCGTGAAGATCCCGAAGTCCCGCACCATCCAGGGGCTGAGGGATTCCGCGGGAGTCCGATTCCGGCGGAAGATGATTGAGGGTACGGGGTGCCAATTGCGTTTGACAAGCCAGAGGCCGTGAAGGTTCGGCGAACGTGCTTCAATTCCTGAGTTCTTCTCTTCCAGGCCACCCGCGCCGGCGTCGCCTCACGCGCCGGGATCGACTATTATCGTCGGCAGGTCGGCCCGGAGCCGACGACAAGTCCGCCCGCATCCCGAGGTTCTGTCGCATGCCCCTGTCTCACGTGAAGAGCGAAGCCCATTTTGCCCGGGCTCAGAAAGTCATCCCCGGCGGCGTGAACAGCCCGGCCCGCGCCTTTGGCGGCGTCGGCGGGACGCCGGTGATCATCGATCGGGCGGACGGGCCGTACCTCTACGACATCGACGGCAATCGTTATCTCGACTATATCGGCTCGTGGGGGCCGCACATCCTCGGCCACCGCCATCCGCAGATCATGGACGCGATTCAGGCGTCTTTGCAGAAAGGGACCAGCTACGGCGCTCCCTGCGAAAGCGAAACCGTTCTGGCCGAGCTGGTGATCGCCGCCGTCCCTTCCATCGAAAAGGTCCGGATGGTCAATTCGGGCACGGAAGCCACGATGAGCGCTATTCGCGTTGCCCGCGGCTTCACCGGACGTAACGTGATCATCAAATTCGCCGGCTGCTACCACGGCCACGTCGACAGCCTCCTGGTGCAGGCCGGCAGCGGGGCCCTGACGCACGGCGTCCCGTCCAGCCCCGGCGTCCCCGCGGGCTGCACGGCGGATACGCTGTCCCTCCCCTACAACGACTGCCAGCAACTCGAAGACACCTTCAGCCGTCGCGGCGGCGAAATCGCCGCAGTGATTCTGGAACCGGTCGTCGGCAACATGGGCGTGGTGATTCCCACGCCGGAGTTTCTGCAGACGCTGCAGCGCGTCTGCCGGCAGCACGGCGCGGTCCTGATCTTCGACGAAGTGATGACCGGCTTCCGCCTGGCGTTCGGCGGAGCCCAGGAACGCTTCGGCATCAGGCCCGACATGACCACGCTGGGAAAAATTCTCGGCGGCGGCATGCCGGTCGGCGCGTACGGCGGTCGGACCGACATCATGAATTCGGTCTCGCCGGTCGGCCCCGTTTACCAGGCGGGGACCCTTTCCGGCAACCCGGTCGCCATGGCGGCGGGGATCGCCATGCTGACCGCGCTGAAGGAGCTGAATCCCTATCCCGCTCTGGAGACTTTCACGGCCCGCCTCTGCGTCGGCCTGTCGGCCCTGGCGGGCAAATACGGCCTGCCGCACACGATTCCCCAGATCGGCAGCATGTTCACGCTGTTCTTCAATCCTGAGGTCGTCACCAGCTACGACGTGGCGAAGCACAGCGATACGAAGCGCTTCGCCCGTTACTTCCACGCGATGCTCGACGGCGGCGTCTATCTGGCCTGCAGCCAGTACGAGGCCAACTTCGTCTCCGCCGCCCTGACCGAAGAGCATCTCCAGGCCACGTTGCAGGCTGCCGACCGTGCGCTGGAGCAGATTGCCCGTTCGTAACTGCGTGTCTTCCCTCTTTGAGATGCCCGTCCGGTATGACTCGACGTCGGTCGACACCCACAGTCCCTCGCCCCGCCGCGCCGAAGCGCACAGGCTCGCGGATCCTCCGGACGCTCGGCTGGCTCGACTTCTGGCTGATGTGCGCCGTCTGGGCGATTCTCTGGGCCATCGGCGAAACGTGGTGGGTCGGAGCCGCTCTGACTTATGCTCCGCTGTCGCTCCTCTGCGTCCCGCCGGCCATCCTCGGGCTGCTGTCGCTGCCGTGGGATCGCAAAGCCGTCATGCTCCATCTGATTGCGATGGGGGTCGTCGCCGGTCCGATCATGGGCTTCGTGGTTCCCGTCCATCGGCTGCTGGAACGGAGTCCGCAATCCGGTCCGCCGCTGCGGGTCATCACCTGCAACGTGCAGGGCTTCGGCGACGGCTTCGACGCGCGGCTCAAGGAGATCCTGGACCTCAAGCCGGATCTGCTCGTCCTGCAGGAAGCGTCGCGACCCTTCCCGGCTCTGGAAGAGGCGCTGCCCGGCTGGCAGTTCGTCGCTGCGGGGAATCTGAGGGTCGGCTGCCGATTTCCGGTGAAGTTCATTGCCGACATCCACCTCGACGAATTCGATCGGCGGGCGGCCCTGGTCGCCGAGGTCGCGACGCCTGCCGGACCGATGCATGTGGTCGACGTGCATCAGATGACGCCTCGACCGGGTCTGGCGAATCCCTCGCGGGAAAGCATCCAGTCGGGCGAGTGGGGCCGGCAGGTCAGCGAATGGGAACACAAGCGTCGTCGCGAAATGCGATCGCTCCGCCGGGCTGTTGACGCTGCCGTGGAAGGCCGCCCGCGAATCATTGCGGGTGACTTCAACGCTCCGTCGACCAGTCCGATCCTCCGGCGTTACTGGGGCGATCTGCAGAACGCCTTCACGCTGGCCGGCTGGGGCTGGGGTTACACGGCGCCCTGCGTCGAAGGGGAACGCTGGCCCGACCATACGCCGTGGATCCGCATCGACCATATTCTGTGTTCGAGCGACTGGCGCATCGTCGACTGTCAGGTCGGCCGGAGCCACGGCGCCGACCACCGGCTGGTGGTGGCGGACGTCGTGTTGAAGGGGGCGAAACGCGACATCGACGCCGCACCGCCAAACTCTGTGGACGACGAAACGGGCGCACCGCAATAGCCCGACCGGAGGACAGCGCGGTTCAACGCGCCGAGGGCCGCGCTCGGCATTTCGTCGGCCGGGCAAGATCGCCACGTGTCGACACGCTGCGATATCGATGGATCGCCATGCGAAAAATCGGCGAAGCCGCGACTTTCATCGCGGAATGCTGGTTGAGCGTGGCTTTCCGGAACGTTAGACTCGCGCCGTTCCACTGGCCGGCCGTTCCCGCAGTCACAGCGACCAGCAAAGGACCTCTTACATGCGCCGAGGATTCACACTCATCGAGCTGCTGGTCGTGATTGCGATCATCGCCATCCTGATCGCGCTGCTGCTGCCCGCGGTTCAACAGGCCCGCGAGGCCGCCCGGCGGACCCAGTGCAAGAATCATCTGAAGCAGATCGGCCTGGCGCTCCACAACTATCACGATCGGCACACGACGTTTCCGATCGGCGTCACCGACTACAACGGCCAGGTGAGCTGGCACGTCTACATTCTGCCCGACATGGATCAGGCGCCCCTGTACCAGCAGTTCCAGTTCGTCAGCTCCGTCTACGCTCTGGCCCCCAACGGCAAGTTCTGCACGGTCCGCATTCCAACCTTTCTCTGTCCGAGCGGCAGCGTCACCCTCAGCCCCCGCGAGCGCTGGCCCGATCCGCGCGATGGAAACACCGTGGATCCCGTCCGTCCCACGGAAACCACGCACTACTACGGCGTTCTGGGACCCCTGGGGCCGAATTCCTATGCAGGTCCGAATAACTTCCCCGGCGGCGTTACCGGAGGGCCCAGCAACGATCCCGATGGAACGCGCGGCGGAACCGACGACCCCAGCGGCAACGGCGTCCCGACGTTCGATCCGGGCGGCCCCGGCAACGACGGCACCTACCCGGAGGCGGCCCGCTGCAAGGGAGGGCCGAACACGCACGGCGGCTTCGGAACGACCGGCATCCTGACGCTGGACAAAGCCCGACGGATCAGCGAGGTGACCGACGGCATGTCACAGACTCTGCTGGTCGGGGAGCTCTCGTGGAACAAGGCGAATATCTACCGGTGCTGGTTTCGCGGAGTGAACGGCTGCGGAACGGGCGGATCGAAGAACATCAAGTATCACATGCATTTGCGGAAGTTCACGTCGTGGTATGCCAACGACGTCAGCTTCGGCAGCGAGCACACCGGCGGATGCCACTTCGTCTTCGGGGACGGCGCCGTCCGGTTCCTGTCCGAGAACATGGATCTGGCCGTTCTGAAGTCCCTCGGCAGCGCCAATCTGGGGGAAATCGCGACCGTGGAATAGCGGACGGTGGATCGCTTGTCGCTTATCGCCAGAGAAGAGGGTCGGATGATTCGTCTTCTCCGCCTCTCAATTGCCGGTCAGGATTATGAGGCGCGCCTCTTTTCTCCGTGGACGGCACTCCGACCTCTTCGAAGACCCTCACCCTGGCCCTCTCCCACTGAAGACAGCGGGAGAGGGGACAAGACGAAGAGACGCACTGTTTCAGAATCGATGCCGGTGATTCTGACGCTCGTCTCTGGACTCTCGACGTCTTTCGACATTCCACCTTCGACATTCGACATTTCTGATGTTGCGTCGTCGCGTGAAATCTTCGTTCTCAATGCTGGAACAGAAACTCGCGGTGGTTCAGCAGCGTCCACAGCACATCTTCGACCGCGGTGCGCCGTTCGGTCCCCGCCGCGCCGATCGGTCCCGCCAGCAGGTTGACTTCCGCATCGCTTGGCGGCCGGCCGAACGTCGCCAGGAACAGCTCCGCGAGAATCGCCTCGGCGGACTGGTCGCTGGCCGCGAGCCTCGCCGCCCGTCCATTCGCGCTGCGGACCTTGTCGTTGACCAGCGCCCCGCCCACAAGCTGCAGCGCCTGCGACAGGTTCGTCTGCGGGTCCCGTTCGCACTCGCAGGCCAGCGCGCGGGCCGGGCGGCCGAACGCTTCCAGGAACGGATGCTTGTATTCGCCATCCGGCAACGCCACGGCCCGTAGTCCGGGCGGCATCTCCGGAAAATTCTCCGGCACGCCGGTCGCATCCGAAATCGCATCCAGCAACTGCTCGGCCTGCAGCAGTCGCACGGGATAATGCGACGCATACCGGTCGTCGCCGACGTTGGTCGCGGTCGTTGCCGAGCTGAGCTGATAGACCGTCGACGTCAGGATCAATCGCAGTACGGCTTTCCGGTCGAAGTTCGTGCGCAGAAACTCTGCGGTCAGCTCGTCCAGCACCTCGGGGTGGGATGGCGGATTCGACAGCCGGACGTCATCCACCGGATCGGCGAGCCCCCGTCCGAACACGTGAAACCACAGCCGGTTCACGCTGTTGCGGGCGAACCACGGATTCTCCTTCGCCGTCAGCCACAGCGCCAGCGACTGCCGCCGGTCGGGCGCCACGTTCTGCGCAGGCTCCGACTGCCCCAGAAACTTCGGGGCCGCGGGCTTCCCCGTTCGCGGGTCGATTACCGCCGCATCGGCGAGCGCGTAGACCGTGTTCTCTTTGTCGTAGGCGTGATTGTTGTAGGGACCATCCTTGAAGCGGACGCCGCCGAAGAACGCGGCCAGCCCGTAGAAATCGTTCTGCGTCCAGTGCTCGCCGGGATGATTGTGACAGCGGGCGCACTGAATCCGGACGCCGAGAAAGAGCTGCGAGATTTCTTCCGTCGCCTGCAGCGGGTCGACCTGGGCGCCAATTCCTCCGACGCGCAGCCGTCGCCAGAAACTCGCCGGGGGATACTCGTAGTTCGCGCCGCTGGCCGTCAACAGCGTCCGGACGAACTCGTCTTCCGGCATGTTCTCCGCCATCGCCGAGCGAATCCACGCGTGATACTTCAGCGCGCCCCACTTCCCGGTAAACCGGTTGTTGCCGCCGAGCCGGTCGGTCCACTTCATCGCCCACCAGTCCGCGTACTCCGGGCTGTCGAGGAGCTGATCGACCAGCCGGCTCCGGCGGTCGGAATCCGCGCTTGCCAGGAACTGCCGGACTTCGTCGGGCGTCGGCAGCCGGCCAATCACGTCGAGATGCACCCGGCGGACGAATTCGGCGTCGCTGCAGACGGGCGACGGCTCGATCTGCAGCCGCTTGAGCCGGGCGAAGATCTGCCGGTCAATCAAGTTCTGCTCGGGCAGATCGGGCCAGCGAAATTCGGGACGAGATTCCTGGAACAGCAGCTTGGACGACGCGAACCGACTGGCATACTCGGCGACGACGGTCACCTCGCCCGGCTGCTCGCGCGTCACGATTCCGCTCGGGGCCACCACGGCTGGCGAGTGCTCCCCGACCGAAAACCGGGTCAGGCCGGTGACGTCCGTTGTGCTGCCGTCGCTGAACGTCGCGGTGACGGAAAGCGCCTGGTCGGTCCGCGGCGCCGCGATCTCCGCGACGTCCGGGCTGATCTCCAGCCCGACCAGCGACGGACGGTCCGCGGAATCGTCGGGGCAGCCCGCCGCAATCCACGCCAGCAGGATCCGGTACTCCGGACTGTCGACATGCAGTCGGCGGCCCCCCTCGTGAGGAATCGCGGCCACGGCCTTCAGCAGCAACAGACTTTGCGATGGCTCGGTCAGACTGATCCGGCGGCCGGCGTTTTCGCGGGTCAACGTCTGCAGGTCGAGCGCCGCATCGAAGCCCCGCAGGCTGAGCCGGAACCCGTTCTTGCCGGTCGGCGTGCCATGACAGGTCCCCGAGTTACACCCGAGCCGGGTCAGCACCGGCTCAACGTCGTAGCGCAAACTGGGCGGAGCACTGTCCGCACCTAGCAGCGACAACAGAACCAGTGGGGCAGCAATCGTCAGCATCGGTCGACTCCGGCACGAGTGGCCGGGGCTGGAGCGTCTTCGCGAAGCCGCGGAACACAACTCCGGAGCTTCCCTTCGGTCCAGCCCGGGCCACCCGGATGTCGGTGGGGAGGGCAGAGTCTCGGCGAGCACAATCATTGGCGGTTCCGGGTGGCGAAAAGCTGGAGTAGCACTCTGCACCCGGTCGACGTATCATACACATCCACCCGTGTTGATGCGACAGCAGGTGACTGAGTTTGCACGATTCCAACGGATGACGAGGACGGGAATGTCGCGATCGAACACCTCCGGCTGCCCGGGGTTTGAGTCCCTCAAAGGGACGCGCCGAACGCTGCTGCGCGTCGGAGCCCTCGGCGGGCTCCTGTCCCAATCGCAGTTGCTGCAGGCGGAATCCGCAGCCCCGTCGCGCGCGCGAACGGCGAAGAGCGTGATTCTGCTGTTCCAGTTCGGCGGAGCCAGCCACCTCGACACGTTCGATCCCAAACCCGATGCTCCTGCCGAGATCCGCGGCGAATTCGACTCCGTGGCGAGCGTTGTTCCCGGCCGACGGATCTGTGAGCACCTGCCGCAGCTCGCGAAGCTGGCCGACAAGTATTCGCTCGTCCGCAGCGTCCACCACAAAAGCTCGTCGCACAACCCGGGGGCGTACGTCTCGTTGACCGGCCGCGAGTCGCCGATTGACATCGTGACTCTGAATGCCTCCGCGAATGATTTCCCGCATCCCGGTTCGATCGTCGACTACTTCCAGCCGGCGCCAACGGGAACGCCGACATCGGTTTCGCTGCCGTCGATGATCGCCGACGGACCGTTCCGCACGCCGGGCGAGTTCGCCGGATTTTTGGGAAAGAAGCACGACCCGCTCTGGATTCTCAAGGATCCCAGCAATGCGAACTTCAACGTCAACGAGCTGAAGCTGCCGGAAGGGCTCGACCTGAGCCGGCTCAACCAGCGCCGCGAAACGCTCGCGGCCCTCGGCAAGTTGAGCCAGCTCGCCGACAGCGCCACGGAAATCCGCGGGCTGAGCGACTACCAGCAGCGGGCCATCGACCTGGTCACTTCGACCGCCACGCAACAGGCCTTCAACCTCCACGAAGAGCCCGACGACGTCCGCAATCGTTATGGCCGGCATCGTTACGGCCAGAGCGTGCTGCTCGCCCGCCGGCTGGTCGAAGCCGGCGTGCGGTTCGTTACGGTGTATTACTCCGCGGGGATCGGCGGCTGGGATACCCACAAGGACAACTTCAAGACCCTCAAAGGGAGCCGGCTGCCGGAGACCGACAGCGCCCTGTCTGCTCTGCTGACCGATCTGGAATCGCGCGGCCTCCTCGACAGCACGCTGGTCTACTGGACCGGGGACTTCGGCCGCACCCCGAAGATCAACGGCGACGCCGGTCGCGATCACTGGCCCCCCTGCGGAACGGTTCTGATGGCCGGCGGCGGCATCCAGGGAGGCCGCGAGTACGGAGCCTCGGACCGGTCGGGCGCCTATCCGCACTCCGACCCCGCCACCCCGGGGGACATCACGGCCACGATCTTCCACGCGCTGGGGCTCGACCCGGAAACGATCATTCACGACCAGCTTCAGCGTCCGATGCCCATCGCCGACGGCCGCCCGCTGCTGCCGCTGCTGGCATGAACAGAGGATTCACCGCGGCGGCGCGGAGGACGCGGAGATAAGACGAGAAATCTCGGGAAAGTGAAAAGTGGGTATTGAGTAGTGATGAGTTCAAAGTGATGGAAACGGGCAAGCGTCGCCCCATCGTTGATCATTGCATTTGCACGACTCACCCTTTGACCTCGTTCCCAGGCTCCCGCCTGGGAACGTCGCCTTGGGACGCTCTGCGTCCTCTTCCCTTCGCACCAGCAAGACGGCCAAGAGCGAGGCGGAGCCTCGCAATCCTCCGGTTCCCAGGCAGAGCCTGGGCACCAGTGTCGATTACGGAAAGTGAAAAGTGAGTATTGATGAGTGAGTCGTGCAAACTGGAAGAGATGTCGCTGAACCGTGAATCGCGTGCTCCGTGCACTTTGCACTCATCACTACTCAATTCTCACTTTTCACTCTCCGGATTTCTTCTCCGAAATCTTCCATTTTTGAGGCCACCTCGAATGTCTGCCGTCGCTCGCTGCCTGATCGCCCTGCTTCTGCTGACCGTCCCCTGCCTGGCCGCTGACGAGTCCGTCGACGATGGCAAGCTGCGGATCATCATCTTCGGTGCGCACCCCGACGACGCCGAATTCAAAGCGGGAGGTTCAGCGATCCTCTGGGCGCAGGCCGGGCATCATGTGAAGCTGGTGTCGGTCACGAACGGCGACATCGGCCACTGGCAGATGGCCGGCGGCCCCCTTGCACAGCGCCGCAGGGCGGAAGTGGAAGCGGCCGACAAACTCCTCGGCGCCGAGTCCGAGGTCCTCGATATCCACGACGGCGAACTGGAACCCAACCTCGAAAACCGCCGGAAGATCACCCGCGTCATCCGCAACTGGCGGGCCGACATCGTCATCGCCCACCGTCCCTGGGACTACCACCCCGACCACCGTTACGTCGGCGTGCTGGTTCAGGACGCCGCCTTCATGGTGACCGTCCCCTTCATCTGCCCGGACACCCCCGTGCTGAAGAAGAACCCGGTTTTTCTTTACTCCAGCGACGGCTTCAAGAAGCCCTATCCCTTCAAGGCGGACATCGCCGTGTCGCTCGATTCGGTCTTCGACAAGAAGCTCGAAGCCGTTCACGAGCTCGAATCGCAGGTCTACGAAGGGGGCGCCAGCGGCAGCGAAGAGTACGTTGCCAAGGTTCCCCCGGCCGCCGACCCCGTCGCCCGCAAGGCCTGGCTTCGCCAGCGCTGGGAAGGCCGCCAGGGAGGCGAAGCCAACCGGTTCCGCGACACGCTCATCAAGTGGTACGGCGACGAGCAGGGCAAGGCCGTCAAGTACGCCGAAGCCTTTGAGATCTGCGAATACGGCCGCCAGCCCAACGACGCCGAAATCCGCCAGCTCTTTCCGTTCCTGGGGCGTTGAGGGTTGAGCGTCGAGCGTTGAAGCAACTCGTTCCCAGGCTCCGCCTGGGAACGCAATCTTCCGACGCTCGGCGTCGTCTTCGTAGTGCTGTGGGACATGCGGTCCCGGCAATGATCCTCGCGCCACATGGGCACGCAACTCGGCACGCAGTAGAGTGCCCGACAAGACCTCAGCGCGCCTGCGACCGAATCCCCTCCAGCCGCCGCCCCATCTCTGCCACGCGTTCCGGATGTTGAGCAGCGACGTTGGTCGTCTCGCCCGGATCGCTCGCCAGATCGTAAAGCTGCGGCTCCGGAGCATTCCCAAGCTCGGTGTTCGTGTTGGCGCTCACGCGCGCCCCTTTGCCCGCCGGAATGAACTTCCACGTTCCGACTCGCAACGACAGCGAACCAGCATGCTCGACCAGATGGTCGCGTCCCGCCGGTAATTCTCCCAGCAGCGCCGGCAGCACGTTCACGCTGTCCGGCCCGGTTTCCACGTTCCAGCTCTGCCCCGTCAGCGCCGCCAGCGACGCCGGAAAATCGACCTGGCAGACGAGGGCCTCTGAAACCCCCGGCTGGACCTTACCCGGCCAGCGGACCAGCAGCGGCACCCGCGTCCCCCCTTCGAATGCGCTGTACTTCCCACCCCGCCACGGACCGGCCGGCCTGTGATCGGCCAGCTTCTGTACGGCGTCGTCCTTGTACCCGTCATCCACCACCGGTCCGTTGTCGCTGCTGAAGATCACCAGCGTGTTCTCGGCGAGTTTCAGCCGGTCGAGAGCCGCCAGAATCTCCCCCACGCACCAGTCCGCCTGCACGATGCAGTCGCCGCGCGGCCCCATGTCGGTCTTTCCGACGAACCGCGGATGCGGCACGCGGGGCACATGAATGTCGTGCAGCGAGAAGAACAGAAAGAACGGTTGATCCCGCTGCTGCTCGACGAATTCCACGGCTTTCGCAGTGATCGTGTCCGCCATGTCCTCATCGACCCAGCGGGCTGCCTTGCCGCCGGTCATGTAACCGATCCGGCTGATGCCGTTGACAATGGTCATGTCGTGGCCGTGACTCGGATGAACCTTGAGCAGCTCAGGATGAGCCTTGCCGGTCGGTTCACTACCGAGGGGCTTGCCAAACGCCACCTGAATCGGATCGGCCGGATCGAGTCCGACAACCCGCCGCTGTTCCACATAGACGCACGGCACCCGGTCGCCGGTGGCGGGAATCAGGAAGCACCTGTCGAACCCGATCTCCAGCGGCCCCGGCTGGATGTCTCCGTTCCAGTCGAGGTTTCTCGTTCCCAGTCCCAGGTGCCACTTGCCGACGACCCCCGTCCGATAGCCGGCCTGCTGCAGGATCGAAGGGAGCGTCGGCCGCCCCGGCTCAATGATCAGCCGGGCGTCGCCGGGAAGAACTCCAGTCCCCTTCTTCCGCCAGGCGTACTCGCCGGTGAGCATCGCATAGCGGGACGGCGTGCACGTCGCCGACGGAGAATGCCCGTCGGTGAAGCGGAGCCCCTCGCGCGCAATCCGGTCGATGTGTGGCGTCTTGACCCGTGTCGCCCCCTGGCAGCCGATATCGCCGTATCCGAGATCATCGGCATAGATCAGCACGATATTGGGGCGCGACGCCCGCCCGGCGGCAGAGGCCGGCAACACCAGTCCGGCAGTCACCACGACCGCAACTCCACACAGCCTCAGCCAGCGGCAAACAGACATGGACTCGATCTCCCGGCAACGTCGCAGATTTCAGCAGCGGTACATTTGGAGTCGCAACCGATTGTTCAACCAGACAACGTCAGCGTCAAACGTAAAGCATCAATTGCGTCAGGACAGAACATGCCTGGGTGATCACTTCCCCTTTCGACATTCCGCCTTCGACATTCGACATTCCTGGATTGCGTCATTACTGAGAGATCTTCTCCACCCGTCGGCACATTGGAGATCATCCGCGCCGCGCGGTACAGTCCCATCGACGACGACACATGCGAACGAAGTCGG
Organism: Planctellipticum variicoloris; assembly: GCF_030622045.1. Lineage (NCBI taxonomy): Bacteria > Pseudomonadati > Planctomycetota > Planctomycetia > Planctomycetales > Planctomycetaceae > Planctellipticum > Planctellipticum variicoloris. The sequence continues at coordinate 1,749,478 of NZ_CP130886.1, forward strand.
AAAGGTGAACGATGCCGCGCTGCTGGTGGGTCCTGGCGAGCCTGACGTGCGTATTCCTGTTACCGGCAGTCTCTATCCAGGCGCAAGACGACGATGACGACGACTCCCGACCAGGGCTGATCGCCGAGCTTTCCGTCGGTTCGAAACAGATCCGACGGATCGATCCGGACCTCGCGTTCGCGTGGGGAGCGGACTCGCCAGATGCAAGACTGCCCGCCGGGCCGTTCCGTGCGAATTGGGCCGGTCAGATTCTGGTTCGCAGCGAAGGCGAACTGCAGTTCCATGCCTGGCTGCAAGGGAAACTGACCCTCCGCGTCCGGGACGAAGTGGTCCTGCAGGCGGAATCCGCAACACCGCAATGGGTCTCCGGACCGAAGCTGCCGTTTCGCTTTGGCGAATGGCCCGTCGTCGTGGATTACGAACGGACCGGCGGGCAGGGGACGCTCCAGGTCGCCTGGTCCTCGAACGACTTTCCCCTCGAACCCCTGCCGGCGCATGCCCTCTACCACACCGCTCCCGACGCCGTCCAGAAGGCCGTCGCGCGCGGGCGGGACCAATTTGAAGGCTTCCGCTGCCAGGCCTGTCATGACGGCGGCGCTGATGTTCCGGTCTTGTCCGCACCGAAGCTCGACGCACTCCAGGCCGGGACGAATCCCGCCTGGCTGGTCAAGCACCTGACACGGAAGGAAATGCCGGGGCAGGGGAGCCGGATGCCGGCCTTCGGTCTGTCCGAAGCGGAAGCTCAGGACATACTGGCAGCCCTCGCCGCCCAAAGCCGGAATGTGGAACTGGCGAAGGCCAGCGAGAAGAAAGCTGATGACAAACAGCGTGCTGCCGGGAAGGCGCTGATCCTCTCCACGGGCTGCCTGGCCTGTCACACGTGGAACAAAGTTGGGCAGGACTCCCCGTGGGGCGGCCCGGCCCTCGACGAGATCGCTCACCGCCGCACGCGGGCCTGGCTCCTGACCTGGCTGCAGGATCCCGCCAAGTTAAATGCGACCCATCGCATGCCGGTCTTCACTCTGAGCGACGCCGAGCGGCAGCAGATCGCCGCCGCGCTGATCCCGGAACCGCAGAAAACTTCTGCATGGAAGGACATCGTCCCCGACGGAAAAGACGCTGTCCAGCGCGGACGTGAGTTGCTGGCGTCGCGACGCTGCGCTGGCTGCCATCAAATTGAAAACGTCACTGCGACAGCGGCCCCGAGCCTGCGTCGACAGGACGTGAACTGGGACTCTGCGTGCACTTCCGCGAATTCTGCCAAGCCCGGCCAACCGAAGTTCGCCGGCGTCGATCAAGCGGCCGTCCGGGCCTATGTCGCCTCATGGACGATGGAATCGCCGCAACCGGGGCCGTTTCTCCGGGGCGAACGCCTGCTGACGAGCAAGGGCTGCCTCCTCTGCCACGACCGTAACGGCCAGAAGGGACTCTCGGCGATCGCCGCCGACATCGCTCGGACCGATGAGTCACTCGACGGCCACGCCCAGTTGCTCGTGCCGCCGTCGCTGACCGCCCTGGGCGATCGCATGCAAGACGCCGCGCTGATTCTCAGCGTCAAAGGCGAGCAGAAACGGCGGATGGACTGGCTCAAGGTGCGCATGCCGAAGTTTCAGCACTCCGCCGCTGACCTCGCCGCCCTGTCGACCTATCTGATCGGCCACGACCGCATTCCCACCCCCACGCCAGCCAGTCCGAAGTATCCCGTTGCGGAGACCGGAAAGCGCAACGCCGAACAACTGCTCGCCGGCCGCGAGCTGCTGGGCGGCAAGGGCTTCAGTTGCATCGCCTGCCATCGGCTCAAAGACTACGAGCCCAAAAACGTCGCCCGCGGAACGCGCGGCTCCAACCTCTTCGAAATCGTCCAGCGGATGCGACCGGAGTTCTTCTTCCGCTGGACGCGTTCGCCGTTGCGGGTGACCCCCGGCGTCGAGATGCCCTCCTATCAACGTCCCCACGCCACGCTGCTGGCGGGAGACATCGAAGCCCAGCTCGCCGCGATCTGGGAGGCCTGCAACGATCCCGGCCTGTCGATTCCCAGCAATCCCGCCGTGCTGGAACAGTTCTGGACCGTCGCGAAGGGCGAGTCTCCTCGGATTGTCCGCGACGTGATGACTATCAACAACGGAGCGTTAAAGACGTCTATTCCCCGCGCCTTCGCCGCGGGCTTCGACAATGGCCATGCGATCCTGTTCGACCTCGACCGGCTGGCCCTGCGGGGCTGGACCGTCGGGGACTTCGCCCGCCAGCGGACGGAAGGCAAAAGCTGGTTCTGGGACCTCGCCGGAGCCCCGGTCGCCGAAGGCTGGACCGGCGGCAGCGACTTTGTCCTGCTGCGCGAAACGACCGGCGAGGTGCTCGGCCCGGCAAACGGGGAACCCGCCAGCATCCGGCTGCTGGACTACCGCGTGGATCACGGCTCGAAATCGGTCGAGCTGCGTTATCGCATGAAGCTGACTGCGGACGCTGGGGAAATGACGATTGCCGAGAGCTGGCGGGCCTTGCCATTCCTGGCCGCAGACGGCGGCGGCGGCTGGGCGCGCCGCATTGCGTTCGAAGACGCCCCCGCCGGTTTGCGACTCGCCTTCCGGGAGCCCGCCGCCACGGCGGCCCTCGGCGCGATCTCCATTCACGCCGCAGCCCCGGCCCGGTGGGAAGTCCTGAAAGGAACCGAGCTGTCGGGCGCGCTGATCGCCATGGGAACTCCCCTGGAAGTCCACTATCGGAGCACGCTGGCCGCCCAGTCGGCGCCCTATACGCCGCTCCCCGAACTGGTTCCGGAACCGCAACCGGTAACCGACGTGCCGGGATATCGCGGCATCCGTCTGCCCCTCCCTCGCTCCATCATGCCGACCGCATTCGCCTGGACCTCTCGGGGCCAGCTCGCCTTCACTTCACTCAAAGGGCACGTCTACCTCGCCGAAGACACCGACGGCGACGGCCTCGAAGACAAGCTGATTCTCGTCGAAGAAGGACTCGCCGCCCCCTACGGCATCATCGCCGACGGGCCGGATCTCATCGTCGCTCACAAACCGGAGCTCCTTCGCCTGCGCGACACCGACGGCGACGGCCGGGCCGACCTCCGCGAAGTCGTCGCCACCGGCTGGGGCTACACCGACAACTATCACGACTGGACCTGCGGCATCGTCCGCGACGACCAGGGAGACCTGCTCGTCGCCCTCGGCAGCGACTATACGCAGAAGGGCCGCCCCGCCGCCCGCTCGCAGTTCCGCGGCAATATTCTGCGGATTACCCCTTCGGGGCAGATGACCCCCGTCGCCACCGGCCTCCGCTACGCCACCGGCCTCGCTCTCACGCTTGACGGCGAACTCCTCGCCACCGACCAGCAGGGAGAGCAGAACGTCTTCAACGAATTGAACGCCGTCCGCTTGGGCCGGCGCTACGGCGTGCCCGCCTTGCACGATCCCGACAAAAGCGCCCCCTCCGAGCCGCCGGCGGTCTGGATTCCGCACGACTGGACGCGCAGCGTCAACGGCATCGCCACAATTCCCGCAGCGGCCCCCCGCTACGCCGGCGATATCCTCGGCTGCGAATACAACAACCGGCTCCTGATCCGGCTGACGACGCAACTGGTCGACGGCGAACGCCAGGGAGCCGTCTTCCCCTTCAGCCGCCCCGGCCCGGAAACTTCGAGCGACACTCTGTCTGGACCCCTCTCGATCGCCTTCGGACCGCAGGGCGAGTTCTGCGTCGGCGAAATCCGCGACAGCGGCTGGCTGGGAGGCCTCAACGTCGGCTCCATCGTCCGCTTCGTCCCCGCGGACGATCTCCCCAACGGCCTCAAAAATATTCTGACGACACCCGACGGCCTGGAACTGGTCTTCCATCAGCCGGTCGACCGCAAGCTCGCTGGCGACGTGGCCGCATACCAAGTAGCCGGCTACACACGGCTCTGGGGCGGATCGTACGCCACGCCCGACAGCGGCCGGCACACGGCGGCGGTCCAGTCCGCGACGGTCAACGCAGCCGGCGATCGGGTCCGGCTCGTGCTCCCCGATCTGAAAATCGGACATTTGTACGACGTCTCGGTCGGCGAGATCGGCGGCGAATCCCAGCGAACCCTCTGGCCCGCCCTGGGTCACGTCACAATCCACCGCAAACCGGCCCGGTGAGATCTCGGAAGAAGAGTTTTACCGCTGAGGCGCGTTGGACGCAGAGAAGCGCGAGAGAAAGTCAGCCACACTGGTTCCCAGGCTCTGCCTGGGCTGCGCGAAATCGTCAATTGTTGGCGGTCCCGGTTGATCCGGCTTTTGTTCCTGGAAGGACGGGGAGGGCCTGGCGGCGCTGGGCTGTCAGCGACTTGCCTAAGTGGTCGTCGATCCACGCGAGCAGGTCGCGATGCCGCACGGCGTTCAGGGCTTCGCAGATCTTTTCCTCGCTGATCCGCACGACCGACGCGGCCATCCCCAGAATCAGTTTCGTAAAGCCGCCGCGGCTGTGCTGGCCCTGCAAACGCTTGCCCTTGCCGATCAGCGATTCCAGCACTTCGCTGCTGGCCGGCAGACTCTGTCCGGGGAGCACGCCGCTCGACTGCTCGCTCACGAACTCCACCAGCCGCGCCGCCGCACGCTCACCGGCAGGCGTTCGGGCCACCGTCTCCAGTTGCCGGCGCAGCGTCTCGCCGGCGGCGGCGTGGTAGCCCGCCACGCGCAGGAACTCCAGCATGTGGTCCTTGACCGCCTGCAAGTCGTTCCAGTCCACGAGCGCCTCCCGGAAGTCGCGGATCCAGCCGAACTTCTCCTCGAGCCGCGTCAGGTCGAGACCCGCGGGACGTTCGGCCGCGGGCGTGTCGATCAGCCGCAGCATGCGGGCGCCCCAGCCGATCAGCGGCCCCAAGTTCAAGTAACGCCCTTTGACTTTCTGCGTGGGGGGAGCAAGGTGTCCGAGTTCCGTCTGCTTCACCCGTGGCTGCGTCTGCCCGCAGTGTTTGACGAACGCGATCCACCGCGGATCGGCGAGCAGTTCGTGCTTGAGCACGATCGCCGTCTTGTGGGCGATGTCGTGCAGCACCTGCGTCGTCGGGTGCTGTTCGCGGAAACGCTGAGCGCCGCCGAGAAGATCCGAACCCTCGTCGCTGAGGATGGCGGCCGGCACGCCGACCAGCCCGGCCGCAGCCGCGAGCTGCCGCTGGACGATCTCGCCGCTGGATTTTTCGACCGGCTGCAGCGCCAGCAGCGTCAGATCCTGGTGCGTCAGCGGCGCCGTCAGCGCTTTCCACGCCGACAATCGCAGCCCCGCGATGACCAGACACTTCCGCGACCCCAGTTGCAGCGTGTGGTCGACGAGGAACACCCAGTCGGCGGCGAATTCCTTGGGCCGCCGCAACTCGTGCAGTCCCAGCCGCAGCAGCCACGCTTCCGCAGTATTGGCCGCAGGAGCCCCCCGGAACTGGGGCAGGCTGTCCCGCAGCAGTTCGACCACCGCCCGGCAGCCGCGAAAGCTGACCGCTCCGGCCAGACAGAACTGCAACGTCAGGCCGATGGCCGCTGCCGAATACGCATGATGGGCCGGTCGGACGGCGTCCGGGAGGGGGCCAGGGGCTGCGTCGGCGACCCGGTCAGCGCCCGGATTTTAAGGCGGCGATCTCACGTTCCAGGTCCGCCGCGCGGCGTTCGGCCGCGGCGGCCCGCGTGCGCCACATCGCGCGGCTCTTCTCGACGGCGCGGGTCTGGTTCTGCAGGAGCTTGCAGGTTCGCTTCCACTGGCCGGACTTCGCCTTCCACCGATTGCGACTCCGCTCGAAGAACCGCACCAACTTGCCCGCCGGCGACGAATACCGGGCGACGGCTGTTTCGCTGGTTTCGCAGGTCATGACGTTCCTCCTTGAACAAAAAGCCCAGTGGAACAAAAACGCGACGATTCGCCGAGGCCAATTGCCCCTGAAAACGACGGATTTCGCGCAGCCCAGGCTCTGCCTCGCTCTTTGCCTCTTTGCAGGCGAAAACTGAAGAGGACGCAGAGCGTCCAAAGGCGAAGTTCCCAGGCAGAGCCTGGGAACGAGGTCAAGTTCTCCCGTTTCACTTTCCGGTCCCTTCTCCCGCATTTCTCCGCGTCCTCCGCGCCTCGTATGTTGAATCCATCTACCCCGTGTGGTGTCATGGGACACGCGGCGGGGGCCGCTTCGGAGCGTAGCGACGAAGCGGCCCCCCCCGCGGCCGGCGACAGATCGATCGCGTCTGGGGCCTCAGAGCCCGCCGCGGAGCTGGATCGTCGTCGGCATGGTCGTACCAGCCCGAACAGCCGTTTGAGCCGGAAGCGTTCTCGAAACTCTCCGAGCTCGCATTTACGAGATTGGGAACACGCCATCGACCCCCGCATCCACATCGGCATCGACGTCTCCAAGGCACGACTCGATGTCGCCATGTCCGACTCCTCTTCCCTCCTGGCCGTCGACAACGACCTCAAGGGCTTCCTGAAACTCCTCAAGCAGCTCCCCCCACCCGACCGCTGCCAGGTCGTCATGGAGGCCACCGGCACCTATCACTTCGACGCCTTCCTCTGTCTCAACGATCACGGGTATCACGTCGCCGTCGTGCCCCCCATCCGCGTCCGCGCCTTTGCCACAGGGGCCGGATGGATCGCCAAAACCGACGCCATCGACGCACGCGTCCTCGTTCGTTACTCCAAGGTCGCCGAACTCCAGATCACCGAAAAACCCTCCGATTTCCAGCTCAAACTCCACGCACTCGTCACTCGCCGACGGCAGCTCGTCGACCTCCACGTCCAGGAGTCCAATCACTTCGAAGCCGCTCGCGACAAGGCCGTCAAAGACGACATCGAGCAAACCCGAAACATGCTCAAAATACGCATCACTGCCATCGAAAAACAGATCGACGATCTCTGCGACTCCGACCCCGATGCCAAACGCCGCGTCGAACTCATGACCTCCGTCCCAGGCATCGCCAAACGGACAGCCGCCGTGCTCCTCGGAGAACTCCCCGAACTCGGCGACGCCAACCGCCAGCAGGTCGGAGCACTCGTCGGCGTCGCCCCCTACAACCGCGACAGCGGCAAGTCCTCCAAACTCAGATCCATCCGCGGCGGCAGAGCCTCCGTCCGTTCCGCTCTCTACATGGCGGCACTCACCGCCTCACGCTGCAACCCCGTCATCAGACCGTTCTATCGCAGACTCAAAGACGCCGGTAAGCCAAGCAAGGTCTGCCTCACCGCCTGCATCCGCAAACTCCTGACCATCCTCAACGCGATGATCAAATCCGACACCGCCTGGAACCACGGACTCCAAAATGCGTAAATCTCACAAATCCACCTTGACCAACAACACAGCCGCTCCGCGGTGAATCCTCTTCCTCTTCAATTTCTCCATCCGCGAAGCCGCCGAAAAATCCGCAAACTTGAAAATTCTTTGCCGATTGGTCTTGCACGACCGCCGTACCAGTGCCAGCGTGTCCTCTTGTCGGGTGAGTGACGAGATGCATGCACGCCGGCGGGCAACCGCAGGCGCTCGAGCCGATCTCTCCTGACGCGCGGGCCGGGTCAGGGCCTGCACCGGGCCCTTCGCAAGGAGGGTTCTCGGGGCGCACCTCGTGTGCGCGGACACTTGGCGTCAAGTCCTCCCGACGTGTGACCACACGGGATCGACCTGATCGAAGCCAGCCGAAAGGTGGAGCGGGGAACGGCCAGCACCGAACCCCGCTCCGCCCAGGCCGGCAATCCCACTTCAGCGCAAGCGAACTCCCATGTTCCGCCAGGCGCCCCCGCGCGCGCTCTCTTCCATTTTTCACTTTTCATTTTGCACTGCATTCGCCTCCACCTCCCGCCATCCCCTCTCCGTCACTTGGCTCTCAGCACTTGGCTCCTCCATTTCGACATTTTCTCCTTGACCTCCATACCTGACTCGCCTAGGCTTATACCCAGCCCAGTCAAGTATCGGAGACCGACATGGATACGAAGCTCATCACCGGCACCGTCGAGATGCTCATGCTCGAAGTCGTCTCCCGCCAGCCGACCTACGGCTATGAGATCCTGCAGAAGGTCCTCGCCGATTCGAACGGTAGATTCGACCTCAAGGAAGGGAGCCTCTACCCGGCTCTCCACCGCCTCGAACGCCAGAAACTCCTCGAAGCCTCCTGGGGCGAGCATCAGGGCCGCCGCCGGAAATACTACCGCCTCACTCCCGCCGGCCGCAAAAACCTCGCCGCCCGCCGGACCGAATGGCAGGAGTTCTCGGCCGGCGTCAACGGCGTCCTCGGCCTGCAGCCCCGCGTCGCCTTCGGAGCCTGAACCGCCCGCCTGCACCGGGAGACTCCGCTCATGGACCACCTCGACGACGAATCCCTGCTGGCCCGACTGCCCCGTCGCAGCGACGACGAACCGCCCACTCTCCGGCAGGACCTCCTCGACGAAGTCCGCGACTACCTGCAGTCCGCCTGGGAAGAAGAGCAGCGGCACACCCCCGATCCGCAACAGGCCTGGCGTGACGTTCTGAAACGATTCGGCGATCCCGCGAAACTCGTCCGCAAACTCTGGTTCGACGCCCTCAAGGAACAGATCATGTCCCGACGCCTGATCCTCGCCGCGTTCGGCCTCGCAGCCGTGATGTTCACGGTCTTCAGCGGACTGGTCTGGCAGACCTCCGCAGCTCTGCAGGCGTCTGCGAAGAGTGCGCGCGAGGCCAATCTGCTGCTGGCTGAAAAACTCCAGACCCTCGGTGAAGAACTCAAGGCTCTCAAGTCGGCCCCCGATCTCACCTGGCGCCGTGTGCGGCTGCGGTTGAAGGCCGAAGACGGGTCGGCGGTTCGCGGAACGGTCAAGATCTTTGGTATGCCGTTCGGGACTCGCGGAGCGGAACCATTGGATTCGCTCAAGTTCCCGATCGAACCGAATGGCCTGGTCGACTCGGGACTCCTTCACGTCGGCAGTTACGACATCGAAGTTCTCTTGGAGAACGGATTCCGCAGTTTAATGCCCCACGTTGTTCTCCAGCCCGGCCGCGACTTCGAACAAACCCTCGTCTGTCCGGTCGTTCGCGAACCGCAGGAAGCCCGGGTTCAACTGAAGTACGAACTGCCAGCGCTGGCAAAGGCGTCGGGCGAATTGTGGCTGGCGCTCAGGCTCGAAGAAGTCGGTCGCGAACTTGACGGCAGGCTGTGGCAAGTTCCGGCACAGCAGCGCTGGGGACGGTCGATACTGGTCAATCCTGCCGGCAAAACGTGGGCCGTCGATCCCTACGGCCAGGCGGACGGCGAGGAGTATTCGGCGGAGTGGCGGATCGTGCAGAAGGCCATCGGCTCGCCGGTCGTGATTGAAAACCTTGACCGGCAGGAATGGAACGGCGTCGTTCCTGCAGGAGTGACGTGCAAAGTCATTTCCACGGAACTGCTGCTTCTGGACGCGCACGAGACCGGATCATCGACGTGGCAATTCAAACTCTGCGCATCGGAAGAAGCGGGGATCGTGTTTGCCGACGCTCCGGATTCGCAGGCACGTCGAACCGTCGAACTGCAGTCAACGTCCGCCGATCAGGATCCGTACCGCTGGTACGTGCCGGTCGATGCGGAAGCCGTCGATGGACATCTCCGGAGCCTGGAATGCCTGACGACTGAGGAGATCGAGGCGATTCGACGGGACCAGCAGACGCCGCAGCCAGCCGGCTTCATGGGTGGAGGGGGCGGAGGCGGGTTTTTCTGAGCGAAGTCTGGTCAGCCCGTAGGGCCGGACGCGCCCGGCCGCTGCTGATCGCCGCCACAACGCCAGCTCATCTGCACTCACGACAGTCTCTCACCCATCCGGCGAAACTCGTCCGCATGCGCAGCAACGTATCGGGCCAGCCGCGCCGCCGGTGGAATCGGACCCTTGTCAAACTCCGCTTCCAAGGGGCGAAACACATCATTTCTCTTTTGGTAGAGTTGGCTGAGCTGTGACTGGCGGCGTCGCCGGTCAGTCGACGGACCAGCCTTGCCAAACAGTTCGATAGCCCCCTGCAAAGCCCGTCGCTGTGACGTCGCCCCCATCGCCTCCAGTCCGGCCAGTGCGTCGCGCCAATGATCGCCGGCGCTGTTCACGAAGTACTGCGCCAGCCCTCCATTTGCGATTTCCGCGTCGCATTCGAAGACGGCCAGGCAATAGCGGAAGGACTGTGGCATGCGAGCATACCCGCAGTTCTCTTCCATCAGCCGGATCTGGTCCAGATAGTCTTCTACCTGCTCCCAGGCCAGCAGCCCTTGCGCAGCCCCTTCGGCGATGCGTTCGTCGGTCTGTTCGCAGAGATCTTCGAGCAGTTTTCGGTCTTCCAGTTGGCGTTGCTGGCCGAGAAGTGTCAGCGCATCCGAGAGTACCCACGCCCCGGGGTATTCCTGCGGTCCATCGAGAAGTTCGTCAATTAGCGAACGCAGCCGGTCGCGGGGGACTTCGACCCGCTGGTCAACGAGCGCTCTGAGAGCAGGCGGCAGCACCGATGAATCTGTAGCAAACACGTCCGGCGCAAGAAACAGTTCGGTCGCGCGCCGACGATCGAAACGTAGGAGCGATCCCGCGGCGTCGCGGGCGTTGAGTCCATCGTCCAGCAGCCCGCGGATATCGTCGAACAGAGCGGAGAAAGGATGCTCGCCGTCAGCATCGCGCTTCTCCAGCCAGAAGAGGGCATTGAGCACCGCCCCACGCACATGCTCATCGGAATCGTTTAGCGACGTGCGCAGCAGAGGGATCGCCGCGGCGGATCCGGTCTTCGCGAGAGTGCGGGCTGCATCCCGACGAATCCCGTGATCGGGGTCCGTCGCAAATGGCTCGATGGCTGGAATGACTTCCGCAGATGGGGAATCGCCCAGCAACTCGCAGGCCCGGTTGAACGGCGCCTCTGGAAGAATGAACTTTCCGGTCGGACGGACGAATCGTGGATACAGCGAGTGATCCTTGAGCAATCTGAGAACAGTTGGCGTCGTCCTCTGCGGAATGCTGCACAACGCCTGCCGCTCGGTCCATGCGTCGCGGCTGCTCGGAACGTCGAACAGGAAATGGCAGACTGCGCCCTCGACGGTTTCGTCGTCCCAGGTCTGGGCTTTGGCAACCATCTGCGCAGTCTGACGGGATGAGGCTTCGAATTCGTCCCACAGCTCCGGGTTCCGCACGAGGTCAAAGAAATCTCGCAGACGCGGCCGAACTCGTTTCGCCTGAATCACAATATAAACCGCAATGCCAAGAACAACGGCGATCGTCACCACCCAGAACAAAGGCGAATTCAGCGGAAGCATGGTCCGACTTTACAAAAAACGCGCCCAACCGCTCTTCTCTTTCACTCAGCACTGAGCACTCACCCCACGCTACCCCAGTATCTCCCGGATCACGTGCCCGTGCACGTTCGTCAGCCGTCGCTGAATCCCGTTGTGATAGTACGTCAGTCGCTCGTGGTCGATCCCCAGCAGGTGCAGCATCGTCGCGTGGAAATCGTGCCAGTGGACCACCTTGTCCACCGACTTCCAGCCGACGTCGTCCGTCGCTCCGTACGCGATGCCGGGCTTCAAACCGCCGCCGGCCGCCCAGACCGAGAAACCGTACATGTTGTGATCGCGGCCCGCCCCGACCGTGTTCGCCGCCGACTGCGTAAACGGCGTCCGGCCGAACTCCGTCGTGAAGAGCACCAGCGTGTCGTCGAGCATCCCCCGCTGACGCAGATCGCGCAGCAGCGCCGCCACCGGCTGATCGATCCGCAGCGCTTCCTGCCCGTGGTTCTCCCGCACGTTCTCGTGACCGTCCCAGTTGATCCGCGGCGAGCCGAACGAGCCCCCCGAAAAGAGCTGCACGAACCGCACTCCCTGTTCCAGCAGCCGGCGGGCCAGCAGGCAGCTTCGCCCGAAGTCCGCCGTCTCTTCGCGCTGCAGACCGTACGCCGCCTGCGTGGCCTCGGTCTCCTCCGCCAGGTTGGAGACCTCCGGAATCGAAAGCTGCATCCGGGCCGCCAGCTCGTAACTGTGCAGCCGGGCTTCCAGGTCCGCCTCGGGATGCTGCTCCAGATGCCGGCGATTCAGCAGATCCACAAATTCCCGCGTCGCCGTCTCCTGGCTCGGCGAGAACTCGCCCGACGGAAACAGGTCCGTGATCGCCGTCCCCTTCGTGCGGAACGCCACCCCCTGATGCTTCGGCGGCAGAAAACCGTTGGTCCAGTTGATCGTCCCCCCCGCCGGGAACCCGCGCGGATCGGGGAGCACCACGAACGCCGGCAGGTTCTCCGTTTCGCAGCCCAGACCGTACGAGATCCACGAACCGGCCACCGGAAACCCGTTCAGCCGGAAACCGGTATTGGCCTGAAACGTGGCCGGCGTGTGATTCGCCGAATCGGCCAGCATCGAACGGATCACCGTCAGTTCATCGGCGACGCCGGCGATGTGCGGAAACAGCTCCGAGACCCACAACCCGCTTTCACCCCGCTGCCGGAATTCCCAGTCGGCTTTCCGCAGCAGTCCAATCTGGCCGAAGAACGTCTCCGGCTTCTCGGACGAAGGCAATTCCCTGCCGTGGTATTTCTCCAGGGCCGGCTTATAGTCGAACGAGTCGAGATGGCTCAACCCGCCGCACAGGTAAATGTGAATCACCCGCCGGCAGCGCGGCGCCAGGTGCGGCGGCGGATCGGCCGCTTCCCCATCGGTCCCAGCCACGGCCCGCTGTTCGTCGGTCAGCAGCCCCGCCAGCGCCGTCGCGGCAAGGCCCCGCGATGACCAGGAAAGGAGGCTACGTCGGGAAAAAGCCGCGTCCTCAGTCCGCATACAGAAACTCCGAACTGTTGAAGACGGCACGGCAGAATGCGGCCAGTCCCTGCTGGTCTACGAAACCGAGTGCGGCGGCCGCTTCGTCGTCGGCGGGGCTCCGTCCATAGGCCGCCTGGTACGCTTGCGCGATCTGCCCCGGTGCATCGGGTTCGGTCTGCTGCAGGTGAGACGCCCAGCGTTCCGCCGTTCTCCGGACAAAGCTGTTGTTGAGCAGCGAAAGGGCCTGCAGTGGCGTCGTGGTCACCGACCGTCGCGGCGTGAGCGTTGAGGGATCGGGGCAGTCAAACGTATCGAGCAGCGGGTTGCGACCGCCGCGAGCCCACATTCGATAGACCGAACGCCGGCGAGCATCGGCCGTGTCGACGTCAATCGGATCGTAGAACTGCGTCCCCTTGAAAAAGTACGAGTTCACATCCAGAAACGGCGGCCCTCCGAGGGTATCGTTCAGCTCGCCGGCGAGGACCAGCATCGCATCCCGCACCGCTTCCGCCTCCAGCCGCCGGGGCGACATCCGCCAGACCCAGCGGTTGCCGGCATCGACCGCCACGGCATCGGCGCGCGGACGCGATTCCTGACGGTAAGCGTCCGACAGCACCATCCGCCGGTGCAGGGCCTTGATGTCCCAGCCCGACTCGACCAGCTCCGCGGCCAGCCAGTCGAGCAGCTCCGAATGCGTCGGCCGCGAACCGCTGAAGCCAAAGTCGTTCGGCGTATCGACCAGCCCTGCTCCGAAGTGGTATTGCCACAGCCGGTTCACGAAGACCCGCGCCGTCAGCGGATTGCGGGGATCGCTGATCCAGCGGGCCAGCTCCTGCCGCCGGCGGTATTCCAGCGCATCGGGCCGCAGCCCGAAGCTGGGATCGACGTTGCGCAGCGCCTGCAGCCCCGCCGGGACCACCTGCGGACCCGGCAGCGACACATCGCCCCGTCGCAGCACGTGCATCACGCCCGGCTGCGCCGTCTGCAGCGTATACATCTTGATCATGCCGGATTTCGTCAGTCCCGCGTGTTCCTCGCGCAGCGACCGCAGTCGGGTCTGATTCTCCCGTCGCGTCTGTTGGTCCTTTTCGCTCAGCAGCGGCAGCAGCTCAGCTTCGGTGACCGTCGTTCCGCCCGCATTGGCCAGGTCGGCGACTTCCTCGGGACTGAGCGCCCGGTTATAGATCCGCGCCAGCGCGACCGTCCCTTCCAGCAGACGATTGCCTCCCGGACCACCATGCCGCAGTCCGATCAAAGCCTGCCAGCCGCCGGCTTCGAAGCGCTGCGGTCCGTTGCTGCGATACGGGTTGCCGTAGCGAATCCCGTCCCGATAGCACGTGACGGTGCCGTCTGCCGCATAGACCATCGCGACATGAATGAACTTCTCGCGGGCCTGGCCGTCGCGGACGCCGCCGAACGACTGCGTCCGGACAAAGCCGTTGCTGCCCGCCATCCAGCGCCCGGATTCCTGCTCGCCGAAGACGATCGCGTCAAAGACATTCCCGTCGAGCGTCTGCACGCTCAGCACCCCGCCGCCGCGCTGGTCGATGTTCGCCAGCCGCACGCGGGCTTCGAGCGTCTTCTCGACGAGGGTTGTCCCCAGCGCCGGCGTCGACGCGTAGTCCTCGCCGCCGTACAGCGCGACCCCTTCGGGAGTCAGTTCCGCCTTGCCATGCAGCCGTGCTGGCGGCCCTCCCTGCTGTTCGCTGAGTCCCGCCGTGAAATCCCAGCTCGCCACCGGGGACGGAATGACCGCCGCCTCGCGGCCGGGATGGCGTTCCTGCCAGAGCCGGCGCAATTCGTCCGTCTGTGTCTTCAGCCCCGAAGAGAGCCACGCAATATCCTGCTGCCACGCTTCGAGCTGCTGGCGGACGGCCGGCGGCTGAATGTCCTTCTCGCCGTGATTGACTCCCGCCAGCGCCGCGGCAAGCTGGTAATACTCCTGCTGCGAGATCGGATCGAACTTGTGATCGTGGCAGCGGGCGCAGTTTACCGTCAGCCCGAGAAACGTCTGACCCACCGTGCCGACCAGGTCCTCCAGTTCGTCCTGCCGCATCTGCTGCCGCATCCGGTCGACAACCGGCAGCACGGTGTCGTGCGGCCCGGCGACGAGAAATCCGACGGCCCGCCACGAGTCGGGATTCTCGGAGTCCGCGACATCCGCCGCGAGCTGCCGACGTACAAACTCATCGTACGGCAGATTGGCGTTGAATGATTCGATCAGCCAGTCGCGATAGTGCCAGGCATCCGGCCGGGGGAGATCCCGTTCGAAGCCGTTGCTTTCGCCATAGCGGACAACATCCAGCCAGTGCCGCGCCCAGCGGTCCCCGTAGGCGGGCGACGCGAGCAGGCGATCCACCAGCCGGTCGTACGCATCGGGGGCAGGATCGTCAACAAACGCTCGAAGCTCGTCGGGCGACGGCGGCAGTCCGAGCAGATCGAACGACAGCCGCCGGATCAGCGTCGCGCGGTCCGCGGGTTGCGATGGAGCCAGTTCGTGCTCGGCGAGCTTCGCCCGAATGTACCGGTCGATCGGTTCCGCGGAGACGCCGTCGATGGTCGGTATGGCCGGTCGCATCACCGGCTGCAGCGACCACCAGTCGTAACCGGCCCGGTTCTCGCCGGAGTAGGCCAGCGGATCGAGCTTGTCGATCGACCAGGCAGCCCCGGCTTCGATCCAGCGTTTCAGCAATTCTTTTTCGGCGACCGGCAGCGGCGATTTGGGAGGCATGTCTCCAGCGTGAACCCGCTCCCAGAGAGCGCTCTTCGCCAGCGAACCGGGCTCCAGGGCCGATCCGCTTTCGCCTCCCTTCCGGGCCGCGGCCAGCGTCGACAGGTCGAGCTGTCCCTGCGGTTCATCGCCGGCATGGCAGGTCAAGCAGCGCGTCGCCAGGAGCGGGGCGACCTCGGTCGCAAAGTCCGGCGGCTCAGCGGCACGGACTGATCCTCCGCAGGCCGACCAGCCCACGAGGAAGCCCGCCAGCAGACAACTCGCCAGTCGCGTCAGAGGGAGTGCATTCATACATTGCAGGTTACTTATGCAACCCGCCAGCCGCAAGACGACCCTCAGAGCGCGTGCGGGGCGAGAGAGGTTGTGCGCGGCCCGACACTTCCGTTTTCCGTTCCGCCGCCCCGATCCGGGGCGGTTGCATGCGGAGGTCGCGTTGTCCCACGGGTCGCACTCCATCCGCCTTACGGCGGACTCCGTTTCACCCGTGGCTACAGCCCGGCGCCCCTGCGGGGCTCAAGAGGCGGAACTTCAGTCTCGACGTCGAATGCGCGGGCTCTTCGACCACCAATTGCCGACCGCATCCCACAGTCAGTTCTGCTTCTCTTCACTAACCACCAGCCACTTCTTCCCGCTACCACCGCGTCGAACCAGCCCGTTCCAGCGTAAAGACAATGCTGCCGTTGCGGAACACCGTGACCGTCCCGGTCGACTGGCTGACGGTGATCGCCATCGCCTGCGTGTGGTGGGTGATCGCCCCCGCCGTCTGATGCCGGGCGCCCAGTCCCGCCGGCAGTCCGCCGGGCGCGGATTTGGGCATCAGGTACGTGCCGGCGGACAGGACGGTTCCGTCTCCCTGGATGATGAAGGCGCCGTCGATCAGGGCGAACTCTTTGATCGTCTCCGCCAGGCTCGGATCGAGCACGTTGCGGAGCTGGCGGGAATAGCCGTGGAACGGGTTCAGGACAAGCTGCTGGGCGTGCCGCAGCACCTGCCGGGAGTCCCCGATCACAAACATCGCCCCCACCGGATGGGCTTCGCGGCCTTCGGAGGCCAGCTCGACGGCCAGCGACAGGATTCGCAGGATCACCGCCGGGCGAACGATATTGTTTCCGCGACGATTCTTTTCCGACAGCATCGCCCGGAAGTGCGTCTCGGGCTTGGTGATCGTAATGCTGTCGAGCTTGCGGCCGTCCGGACCGGTCACGCAGACGACGCTGAGTTTGTCCGTCAGCAGTCCGGCGGAAGCCGCCAGCAGCAGGCCCAGATTCGCGCGATCCATCCGGGATAGTGATGCGTGCGGGACCTCGAAGGCGTACGTGTCTTCGCGGGTGATCTCGAAGTCGTCGCTGTGCTCGGTGGTGATCAGCAGGACCCGGCCTTTCCAGTTGCCGAGCGTGTCCCACGGGACGTTTTCGAGCTTGTCGAGCGCGAGCAGCAGCGCCTGCGCCCCGACCTGCTCGACGAGCTGGAAGCCCTGCTTGATCATCGTCTGCGTCAGCCGGGGGACGCTCGACTGCCGGGCCGGCCGATGATCGGGGGTCAGGCCGGCCTTGTTCAGCAGCAGGGCGTCGATCGCCTTGGCGTCTTTGGCGTCGATGATTTGCTGGCGGAATTCCTGGGCCTTCAGCAGCTCGGCCAGCGCTGCCAGCACTTCCACGTGCGTCTGCAGCAGCTTTCGCCCCAGCACCAGCAGCACGATCAGCCGGACGCTCTGACCAGTGGGGACGCCATAGTCGATCCCCTGACGGCTGCGGCCGAGGACCACGCGGAAGTCGCCGTCCCAGTCGATGAAGGCGTGTGGCAGCGCAAAGTCATTTGCCACAAGTGTTTGCGCGACTGTCTCGCGTTCCTCGATGGCTTCGAGGACCTTCTCCGGGGCGATCCCTTCGTCTTCCCAGTTGGCGGCCTGAACGAGCGTACGAATGGCCGTCGGCCGGGTTTTGGCCGGAAGCTCGACGATCCGGATCGCGCTGACGAGGTCGCCCAGGTCCAAAGGACATCCTTGGCAAAATGGCCACCGCGCGGCCGGTTTTCCAGAGGTTTCACGGAGGACCAGAAGTTATAGGTTTCCCGCACCGGGAACGCAACATGCCTTTATCAAAGGTTTTCGAGAAATCTTGCACATCCCGGCCGACCGCCCCGGCCGGACCGTTTCCCAGAGCGAATGATCGGTTCGGACGTGCAGTTGTTGGGTTCCGCGGCCTGCGTCCTGGCCTACTGGCCGGAGGCCGGCCCGCCGAGCCGATCGAGAACATTGGCTGTGATCCGTTCGACGGCAGGATCCTTGCCGCGCAAACCGTGCGCCCAGTCGGTGGTCCCCGTCGTGACGACGGTGCCGCCGCGCGTGTACGTCCCGAGAATCGCCGCTCCCTGGCGGTCCTTGGGAAACCTGTCGTACCACAGAGCGTCGTCCGGATGCCAGCGGGCCGGGCAGCTTCCGAGAATCACGAACCCCTCGGGTGTCCCGTCGCGATGAGTCGGGACGGGAAGGCCGTCCTTGAGCGTAAACTCACAACCGTCGCATTCGTAACCGACGATGGTATCTTTACCTCCGAATTCGTCTCCGGTCTTCAGGTTCGTTCCTGCAAAGAGCCAGTGCTCGGGGTGATGGACCTGGAAGGCGGCCTTGCCGTCCATGTATTGACCGTGGCTGCGGTGGTAGCCGCCAAACAGGAAACCGACCCCCGTGAGCTGGTTCTCCGGGCGGTTCACCAGGTGATGGCTCCACGCGGTCGAGAGGAGTCGCTGATCTCCCGTGGCGAACACGGGATCCATGACCCAGCGCTGCTTCCAGGAGACCAGGGCCGTTCCGTTGTCTTCCGGCCGGACCTGCCAGCAGCAGGTGTTGCCGCTGAAGAACGCCACATTGCCGCCGGTCCCAATGAACGCTTCCAGCCGGTCGCGCATGCCGCTCGACCAATACTCGTCGTGGCCGACGCTCAGCACCAGCTTGTAGTCCTTGAGCAATTCGGGATGGAATTCCAGATCCTCGTTGGCGCAGTAGTCGAGCACGTAACCCCGGCTCTCCGCCCATGCCGCGAAGGGTTGTTCCCAGTTGCCAAACTGACTGGCGGGCGGGCGCAGGAACGAGACTCGATGCCCCTGCACGTTGGCCCGTCCGTGGAAGCCGTAGAGGGAGAAACCGCCCCAGTTGTTGTAGGCGTTGTAGGTATTGGTCGCGAGCTGAAACAGGATCTTCGTCTGCTGCGCCGGGACCTTTGGACGGACGATGAAGAAGCAACTGCTCTCGACCGACCGACGGTTGCGCTGGACGAACTTGCCGCCTCCATCGGCGGCTTTCAGCGTCACCTGGTAATAGCCCGAACGCCACGTGTCCGGAATGGGAAACGAGACCAGCGCGGGCCAGTTGCAGCCGTGCGATGAGGCGTTCTCGGGGATGGGCGATTCCTGGCCCGCGACATCGGCGACCGTGTGGACGACTTCAGCCTTCGCTCCGAGACGCATCACTTCAACGCCAAATTTCGCGGCCGAGGTCGACACGTGCAGGCTGACTGTTTCGCCGGGCGCGTAGCTGACTGCGCCGGCGTAGCCTTCAAGGAACAGCGGACGCGGATCGGAGACGTCGGCGGCGATCAGCGGGGAGGAGAGGGCGATCAGGCAGGTGAAGCTTAGCAGGCGGAGCATGCGGCGTGGTCCTTGCGTCGAATGTCGAATGTCGAAGGCGGAATGTCGAAAGGAAGCGGAATGTCGAAAGGAAGAAGTCTCGTGGGAGACGGCGTTGGGTGGCACGTTCTGAGGCTTTGCGAAGGGCATGGCCTTCGGCGATCTCAAAGAACACGCCCTTCGAAGACTCAGGGACGTGCCACCCGGTTGAATTAGCGACTGGTCTCAATGGGCTTGGGCGGCGGCGTGGTGCGTGTCTTCAGGGCCACGAGATAGTCCAGCAGATCGGCGGCCTCCTGGGCCGTCAGGTCGCGGAGCATTCCTTCGGGCATCAGCGATTTCGGGCTCTGCTGCAGGACTTCCACCTCGTTGCGCGGAATTGCGATGTCCTTCCCCTGGGCGTCGCGCAGGACAACTTCTTTGGCGTCCTGGCGGACCAGAAGTCCCGTGATGACCTTGCCGTCGTCCGTCTGCACGACGTAGGTCACGTACTTGCGGTCGATCACCTTGGAGGGATCAAGCAGGTTTTCCAGGATCTCCACCCGCGTCCGCTTCTCGGACGACTCCCGCAGTTCCGGGCCGGTCGAGCCCCCCTGTTCGCCGACTTTGTGACAATTGCGGCACTGCATGCCGGCGGTGAGCCAGAACAGTTTCTCGCCCCGTTCGACATCCCCCGTCCGCTGCAGAATTGTCTCAGGGCGGATGACGCTGCCCAGCGTGATCCGCCGGCGTTCGGGGGGCTGATAGCCGGCGAACAAGTCCTGAATCACCGGCGACGAATGCTTCACTGCCGCCGCCAGCAGTGTGTCCCGTTCTGCCGGGGGCAACTCGGAACGGCCCAGCTTGCGGGCGGTCATCAACGCCGTTTCCAGCGAGGCCAGCGGGTCCGCTGGCGGCTTGGCTTTCGTGTCCGCTTGGCCGAGCCCCGCAATCCACTTCTCGATGTGCGACAGCGACTGCTCGTCGACATATTCACTCGCCAGGTGCGGCATTCGACCCCGGCCGAACTTGGCCATCCGGAGATACAGCAGGCTCTTCGCCGGATCGCCTGGCACGATGATCCGGGCATCGGGAATGTCGAAATTCCCCTGCCGCGGCAGCTCGTCGAGGGCGTGCATTTCAGAGTCTTTGAACTTCAGCAGCAGTTCAAAGCTCCCCGCTCCGCCGCCGTTGAACCGGTGGCAATGGCTGCAATTCACGTGCAGGTAACTGCGGGCTTGTTCGGCGTCAGTCGCGTGCGGATCGTCCCGCCGGGCTAGCTTTGGGACTTTCGCAAGCGCTGCCTCATCGAGCGCCGCCAGAGATTGTTTGTTGCCGTCGATCCGGGAGTAGACGCCGTGATCTTCGAGCCATGCGAGCTGATTGACCGGTTGGCCGTCGCGTTCGACGGTCCGATTGAGTTGAGCCGGGTTGAATGCCAGGGCCTGTTGGGCCCAGGGGGTGTGGCACGACAGGCACTGCCGGCGGCCGGTGAAGCTCCACTGATGAATTCGCTTCCCGCCCGCCCAGCGCTCGTCCCGCACGACCAGCGATTTTTCCTGGCCCTCGGCCGGAACCAGCTCAGCGTCCGTCTGATCGTCGTTCCAGGCGTACGAATACCCGCGCCAGTCGCGGCCGTCGTAGTGCAGGAGCTGCGTTTCGATCTTGCGGGCCGACGCCGGCTTCCCGGCTTCCATTTCCAGCGTCAGCGTCTTCGTCAGCACGGTCCCGGCGGGGAACTCCTGCTGCCGCGTGAACATGCTGTTCGGGATGGGGACATCCCCTGGATGCCAGACGATCGGGTCGGTCCCCGGCATCGCCAGCCAGCGCCGGGCAGTGGCATAGTCCGACCACTGCGGCTGGTTGACGTCGAACGCCAGCACTCCCGCTGCCGGTTGCTGCTGCTGAACGTCGGCGAAGAGTCCGGTTTCGCTCAGCTTCCGCGGAAAGTTTGAGGGCTTTCCCGCGTTCTCATTCCGCGCCAGCGTGTGAATCACTCCCTGGCCGTAGTCGGCCAGCACGAGCTCCCCGGCGGGATCTTCGCCGAAGGCCACGATCTGCAGACCGGTGTCGGCCAGGTCCTTCAGGACGCCGAGTCCCTGCGAATCCCGGCGGACGGTCCAGAGGAGCTTCGATTCCCAGTCGCCGAAGATGTACTCGCCGCGCAGTTCCGGGAACTTACTCCCCCGATAGACATAGCCGCCAGTCACGCTCGCGGCGATGGCGTGCGGCAGTTCGATCAGTGGCGGAACGACCGGCGAGGGGCCGATTGTGGCATCCGGCAGGATCGGCTGTCGGCCTTCGAAGGCGCTCCAGCCGTAATTGCCTCCCTTGCCGACCCAATGAACCATCTCCCACTGGTCCCAGCCGACATCGGCGACCCACAGCTCGCCCGTCTTGCGGTCGAAGGTCATTTTCCACGGATTGCGGAAACCGAACGCCCAGATCTCGGGCCGGACGTTCTCGCGGCCGACGAACGGGTTGTCAGCCGGCACCGCGTACTGCTTGTCTCCAGACGTTTTGTGGACGTCAATCCGCAGAATCGAGGAGAGCAGATCCGAGCAGTCCTGTCCCGTCCGCAACTGGTCGGGCGGATTCGGCCCGGCTCCGTCCCCCGTCGTGATATAGAGATACTTGTCGGGGCCGAATTCCAGGCAGCCGCCGTTATGTCCGCCGGCGAGGAAGGAGATGATCACGGTCTCGCTGCTGGCGTCGATCTGCGGGGGATCGAGCTGCGCCATGCGGAAGCGGGAGACGCGCGACCCTTCGGGCAGGACCTCGTCCCCTTTACCCTTGAGGACGTAGCACAGATAGACATACCGGTTCTCGGCAAACGCGGGATCGAAGGCCAGCCCGTAGAAGGCGTCGACGGTCTGGCCTTCGGGAGGTTTCAGGGCCGTTTTGAGATCGATCACCAGTTCTTTCGTGGCGACGTCCTTCAGCGCAAACGACCAGAGCTTACCGGCCTGCTCTCCGACGACCATGCGGTCGATGCCCGGCGGGTAGGCGATCAGGACCGGATGGTCGAAGCTGATGTTCGGGTAGACTCTCTCGGTCTTGAACGGCAGCGGCGGCTCGGGCGTTCCGACGACGCGGGAGGTCGTCCATGCGGTCCGCTCGGCGGCATTCGCCGCGCAGGCCATCCCCACAATCGCCAGACAGACGCAAACACGAATTCCGGTCAGCACGGCGGCACTCTCCCGCAGAACAACGGCAGATGGATCGAACGACGCGGCCGATTGTAGCGGGGGAATCGCGCGGAGGCACGAAGGAAGTTGGGGAAGGGGCTGACTGCCAGGTGAAGAGGAAGAAGATTTCACCACGGAGGCGCGGAGGACGCGGAGAATTGAACAGCCGAGAAGAGTAGCGACCACGAATGGCACGAATTGACGCGAATGAAGACCAGGAGTTGGAACCACGGAGGTGAAGAGGAAGAAGATTTCACCGCAGAGCCGCGGAGGACGCGGAGGACGCGGAGAATTGAACAGCCGAGAAGAGTAGCAACCACGAATGGCACGAATTGACGCGAATGAAGACCGGGAGTTGGAACCACGGGGGTGAAGAGGAAGAAGATTTCACCGCAGAGCCGCGGAGGACGCGGAGAAGAGAAAGTCCGAGAAGAGAAGCAACCACGAATGGCACGAATCGGCGCGAATGAAGACCGGGAGCTGGAACCACGGAGAACACTGAGGGCACGGAGGAAATGCGAGGGAGGGGGACTTGATCTGTCAGCGGTGACGCCGGTGTGCCAGAATCCTGGCGGCAGTCTCCTGAATGGAAGTCCGAATGCCGCCGATGCTGCGTGAGCCCTGGTTTCTCCGTGGTCGCAAGAGCGTACTGCTGCGCGCCGTGCTGATGTCTTTTGTGCTCTCGGCTCTGTCGATGCTGGCCGGTTTGACGTTTCGGCTCGTCTTGTTTGCCAGTTTTGACGCCGAATTGTTCCGTGGACTGACCTTTGAAGCGGGTCGCATCATCTGGGGAACTCTGTTTGGAGGGATCGTGATGTCCGCAATCGGGATTCCCTGCTCAGTCTGGTACGGCCATTCCTATCTGCGAACGACTGCGGCCTGGCTGCTTGTGGTCGTGACCTGCAGTCAGAGCTTTCAGTTCGTCGCAAGTCTTGCAGGCTGGATGGAACGTGCTGGTTTCGAGACGCAGTACATTTCCATGGATTACGTCGCACTCTTCCTGCTCTTATGGTTCGCATGGAGTATCGCGTACCTGCGCCGATCCCGATCATTTGCCGGGGGCGCGTTGCTGTCCGCCGTCGTCCTTCCAGTCATTGTGCTGGTCATGCCGGCGACGGGGAAGGCCTTCTCGACTACGCCGTGGGACGTTTTGAGTTCGTGGTCGGGTGGCGTTCTGCCGCGTCTCGAATTTGGCGAGAGTTCGGCAGTCAAAGCAACCGGAACTCTGCTGGCGATTCTGTTTGTCCCGTGGGGCATTCCCTTCTGGTTCCCGCCGGCCGGCTCAGCCGGCTGAGACTGCCGGTTGAGTCCGTTCAATTCGGTCCAACTCGATCATCGCTCGGTCGGGCTCGGTTCCGGCGGTTGAAAACTCCCTCTGCTTTCGTCATCACTTGTGCAGGAGATGCTCCCTGCCGCCATGACGTCCGTCACGCCCCCAGCGCTGTCGCCGCTTGAACAGTCCGTGCAGTTTGTGCGGGGTGTCGGGCCGGCGCGCGCTGAGCTGCTGGCGAAGCTGGAGATCTTCACCGTCGAAGACCTGCTGCTGCACCTGCCGCGGGACGTCCTCGACCTGACGCACGTCAAACCGATTTTCGAACTGGTCGAAGGGGAGTTGCAGACCGTTCGCGGCGTTGTGGTCGACCGCGATTCCCGTCTCACGTCGACCGGCAAGACGATGACCGCCATCCTGCTGCAGTGCGATGGCGGCTACGCCCGCGGCGTCTGGTTCAACCAGCCCTGGATGCTGCAGAAGTTCCAGGACGGCCAGCGGGTCCTCTTTTCCGCGGCCCCGAAATTCCGTCAGAAACGCTGGGAGTTTTCGCATCCCCGAGTTCAGTTTCTCGAAGAAGACGACACCGCCGCCGATGGCGGCCTGATCCCCCGCTATCGCCTGACCGAAGGGCTGAAACTCCACGAGCTCCGGCGGATGATTCAGCATGCGGTCGAAGACGCCGTCGAGTTGCTCCCCGATCCGTGGCCGGAAGCCCTCCGCGACGAATTGCAGTTGCCGCGGATGGCCGACGCCGTCCGGCAGCTTCATCAGCCGGCCACGATGGACGAATACCGCGCGGGGCTCCGGCGGGTGCTTTACGAGGATCTGCTGGAGTTTCAGCTTGGCATCGCCCTCCGTCGGCGCTACTGGCGGAAGGAGAATAAGGCGGTGCCGTTGCCGGTGACGTCGAAGATCGACGCCCGCATCCGCCGGCTGTTTCCGTTTCAACTGACCGCCGGCCAGGACCAGGCGATTCGGGACATCGCCGCCGACCTGGGACGCGAACAGGCCATGCATCGGCTGCTGCAGGCGGACGTCGGCGCGGGGAAGACTGCGGTGGCAGTCTACGCGATGCTGGCGGCCGTCGCCGCCGGCCAGCAGGCGGTGGTGATGGCTCCGACGGAAGTCCTCGCTCAGCAGCACTGGCAGACGATCGAACGGCTGCTGGCGCAGAGCCGTGTCGAACGCCGGCTGCTGACGGGGCAGCTCACTGCCGCCGAACGGCGCGAAACGCTCGCCGGGATCCGCAGCGGTGCGGTGCAGCTCGTGGTCGGGACGCAGGCGATCATTCAGAAGGACGTGGAGTTTGCGAAGCTCGGCCTGGTCGTCATCGACGAGCAGCACAAGTTTGGCGTGATGCAGCGGGCGAAGTTCGCGTCGGGCGAGACCACGCCGCACGTGCTGGTGATGACCGCCACGCCGATTCCGCGGAGCCTGTGCCTGACGCAGTTCGGCGACCTCGATCTGACCTCGATCCACGAACTGCCGCCCGGGCGCCAGAAGGTCGTGACCAGCCGGATTTCGGGACCGGGAGCGGAGCGCAAAGTCTGGGAGTTTCTGCGGGGGAAACTGGCCGAGGGCCGGCAGATCTATGTCGTCTGTCCGCGCGTCGAAGCCGAGCTCGACAACGAAACGCCGGCGCTGTCGGCGGCGGCCGAGCAGGTTTTCCGCAATCTGTCGGCGGGCGAATTGAAAGATTTCCGCGTCGGGCTGCTGCACGGTCAGCTCGGGCGGGATCAGCGGGCCGATGTGATGGAGCGGTTCCGCGCCGCCGAGCTGGATGCGCTCGTCGCGACGACGGTGATCGAAGTCGGCGTCGACGTCCCGAACGCCACGCTGATGGTCATTCTGCAGGCGGAGCGGTTCGGGCTGTCGCAGTTGCATCAGCTCCGGGGGCGAATCGGCCGGGGCCGGTTCCAGGGGTATTGCTTCCTGTTTTCAAGCGTCGATCAGCCCGACGCCGTCAAACGTCTGGCCACGCTGGAAGCCTCTGCGGACGGCTTTCAGATTGCGCAGACCGATCTGGAGCTTCGCGGCGGCGGCGACGTGCTGGGGACGCGTCAACACGGAGCATTGCCGCTCAAAGTCGCGGACCTGGTCCGCGATCAGGAGTTGCTGGAAGAAGCCCGGACGAAGGCGTTTGAGCTGGTCGACAGCGGCCGGCTGGATCGGGTCGAGTTTGGTCCGCTCAAGCAGCGGGTGCTGGAGCGGTTCCGGCAGTTGATGGATCTGCCGGTGACGGGGTGAGGGGGGTGAGGAACTATCCCGCCACCAGCGACCGCAGCCCTTCCAGCCCGGTCGGCGGCGTGGCGTGCCACGGTAGCAGAACCGTCCGCGAGGACAGGCTGCCGGTGACTTCGTCAAGATACGTTCGCTCGTGCTGCCGACGGCTCTGCAGCACGGGATCGGTCACGGTCAGCGGGGTCAGGCTCTGGTTGATGACCCAAGCCCACGGTTCGATCTGCGCCCGGCGGAGATCCTGCTGCAACTGGGCGGCTTCGTGGACCGGGGTCGCTTCGGGAAGCGTCACGAGCAGAACCTTTGTGAACTCCGGATCGCGCAGGCGTGGAAGCAATTGCGCCACGGCGTCGGGCATCTGGCTCGACTGACGCGTGACTTCGCGGTGATATGCCAGGGCCGCGTCGAGCAGTAGAATCGTGTGGCCGGTGGGGGCCGTATCCAGGACGACAAAATGATCGCGACCTTCGTCGACGGCCTCGGCGAATGCGCGAAAGACGGCAATTTCTTCGGTGCAGGGGGATCGCAGATCTTCCTGCAGCAACGCCCGCCCGCTGTCGTCCAGCCCGGCGCCGGCCGTGGCCAGAACCTCGGCGGAATAACGGGCCGTTTCCACCTGCGGATCGATCCGACTGACGGTCAGCGTCGGCAATTCTTCGCCCGCCATCGCGCCCGACAGATGCGCTGCGGGATCGGTCGTCGAAAGATGCACGCGAAGTCCGCGCTCGGCAAGGGCCACGGCGATTGCCGCCGCCACGGTCGTCTTGCCGACGCCTCCTTTGCCCATCGCCAGAATGACGCCGTGACCGGCGGCAGTCAGATCCTCCAGCAGCGACCCGAGTCCGACCGAGACGGCGGGCGCCTCTTCCGCCGCTACGGGCGGCGGGGCTGGCAGATCGGTGAGATTGCCCAGATTGCGGAGCGATTCGATGCCCACGAAACCCGCGGACGTGAGGGGAATCTGCGTCACAGGGAGTTCGCGAAGGGCCTCCGGCAGTTCGACGAGGGCCTGCTCGCCGCGAGCCTGCATGGCCACTGCCAGCGGATCAGCGACGTCGGTGGCCTGGAAGACGCCGTTGACGACGAGGTGCTGATTCCGGACGCCGAGCCCGGCGAGTTCGCCGCTCGTGCGGGCGGCTTCGCGGAGGGCGGCGGCTTCCGGACGCGTGACCAGGATCAGCGTGGTCACTTCGGCATTGGCCAGCGCCTCGACGGTGGACTGATACAGCTTCTGTTGCGCCTGCAGGCCGGCGAGCGGCCCCAGGCAGGAGGTTCCGGTCGTGTTGGTCTCCATGAAGCCCGACCAGGCGGAGGGCAGGGTCAGCAGGCGCAGCGTGTGGCCGGTCGGGGCGGTGTCGAAGATCACGTGATCGAATTCCGACGTGGCCGAGGCGTCGCCCAGCAGCCGGGAGAATTCGTCAAAGGCCGCGATCTCCAGCGTGCAGGAGCCGGAGAACTGTTCTTCCATGCTGGCGACGGCCGCGGCGGGGAGGAGCCCGCGATAGGGGCCGACCATCCGCTCGCGGTACTCGGCCGCCGACGCGGCGGGATCGAGGTTCATCGCCGACAGACCCGGGACTGCGGGAATGGGCGAAGGTCGGTAACCGAGCTGGACCCCGAGGACTTCGTCGAGATTCGACGCGGGATCGGTGGAGACCAGCAGAACCCGCTGGCCGGCATCGGCGAGGCGGACCGCCGTCGCGCAGGCCAGCGACGTCTTGCCGACGCCACCCTTGCCGGTAAAGAACAGATTCCGCGTGGCGTGTTCGACGAATTCCATGGTGACCTCTCGCAAAGACCGACGAGAACCCTGCCGCCATCAGCCGCAGGCGGCGCCGCCGCAACAACCGCCTGACGGTTTCACAACGGGCAAGGTGGCCGTCGCGGCACCCGCCGGACCGGCCCACATGGTGAGCATTTCGCGAGAGGGATAGCCTTTGCGGCTGACGATGGCGCCGTCGACGACGACCAGCGGCAGGCAGTCGGTTCCCTGGGTGGCCAGCAGTTGATGGACGTCGGGGTTGGCGATGAATGCATCGGGCTGCTGCGCGAGGTTGAATCGCTCGACCTGGTGCCCCTGTGATTTCAGCCAGTCGAGGTCTGCCGCAAAGCGGGGGAGGACGGGGTCAACCTGCGGGCCGCAGACGCCCGTCGAGCAGCACATCGGCTTGTCGTAGATCTGGACGTGTTTCATGCTCACTTCTTCCTCGGTCAGAATCGGCAATCCGCGTGGGGGGATTGCTCCGGGACATCGGGACTTACAGGCCCGCCACGAGGGCCTTCAATTCGTGAAGCTGATCGCGGTTGATGCAGTAACAGACCTTCGGGCCGTCGACTTCGCCCTGCACGAGCCCGGATTCTTTCAGAATCTTCAGATGCTGCGACACGGTCGACTGCGCCAGCGGAAGCTCGCTGACGATTTCGCCGCAGACGCAGGTCGTGCGGCTGACGAGCAGCCGCAAGATCCGGACGCGTGCGGGATGGGCGAGCGCCCACGCCAGAGCCGCGAGGCGTTCTGCGGAAACGTCGGAGGGCAGCGTGGCGGGCTGGTCGTCGCAACAGCGTTTTGTTGAATTTACGGGAGGCATGGGAACTCCAGAATCGTTGATCGTCGATGAACGATATGGCTGTGTCACCGGAGGGTCAATGAGGAAATCGGAAGGTCGTCGCCGAATCCTCGTTTTTCAAGGTAATCCCGGTCCCGCTGGCCACGATATCCTGTCGGCGAGCGCTGGATGGGGAAGAATGGGTTTGAGCTTGGGGCGAGTTCGGCTCGGTCAGTGCGTTTCGGGGTATTCGACGGGACCTTCGCGGTGTCGAGGACGCAATGAAGTTAAGAAATGGCAGAGAGGCCGCGGGCGTGCTACAAGGTCAGTTCACAGGACGATGATCGCTCGATCTCAGTCCACGGAACTCAGTTCTTCGAGACCGGAGACGACGGCATGGGACTTCTCGTAACCCCGTTGAAGTTCTCGATCGCAGTGCTCGCGATGGTTGTCGGCCTGGCGCACCCGGCTTCCGCTCAGACCGACCGCCGGCTGCTGCAGAAGACGTCGCTCGATTTCGACAATGCGACGATCGGCGACGTGCTGAAAGATCTCGCGGAGCGGCATAAGCTGACGCTGGCCTTGTCTCCAAAAGTGACTGAGCGCGAATGTGATCAGAAGAAAGTAATGGTTCATGTCGCGGGTACGACGCTAGGTTCGGCCCTGAATCGACTGCGGGCCGTAAGTCCACTGGTCTTTGCCGTTGACAGAGGAGAGCTGAAAGTCGTCCTGCAGGAAGAAGATGATGAACGCCTCTATCCGATTCGCTACCCGACGATCGGCTGGGGGCCCCTCGTCGAGGATGTCGATTCCCTCAAGTCCGGATTGATGGGTGTGACGGGTCTGCGCTGGAAGGAAATTGATGGTCGCGGAGGAAGCATTGGCGACCTGACTCCTCAAGGGCTGGTTATCGAACAGTCCAGCCGGGGTCACTCAGAGATCCGTCAGTTGGTCGCTGATCTGGCTGTTCATGCGCGCGGACGTAAGCCGATTCCAACCGCCGCCGATCGTGTCGGCTTACGGATTGCAGATGCACTTCGGGGGCCGCTCGATTCACCGGCCCGGGAGATACCGCTGGTGGAGTTCCTGAAACAGGTTCTCGGCGAGCAAAAACTGGGCTGGCAGATTGACGTCAACGCATTGAATGACGAGGGGATCGAACTCGACAAGGTGCTGTTAAAGCACCCGGGTGACAAGCGAGCGCGGTATTCCATGCTCGATGAAGCGTTGAAATCCCACGGACTCGCGCGCTGGGCGGTTGAGGAAGTGGAATTTGTTACGACGCAGGCACGGGCGGACCAGACGACGACTGCCCGAATCTACCAGGTCGGTCATCGTCTGGATGGGATGAATACGATGACTGCGCTGATGCAACAGTTGCAGAATAACCCCGAGCTGGGAAGCTGGGAACAGGTCGATGGCGAAGGGGGATTCATGTTTCCGCTTGGTCATCTGCTCGTCATCCGCCAGACCGCAGCCGTGCACGGCAGATTGCCGCAGCTCTTGCAGTGACGAATCGCGACGGCACGAGGTTGACCCGAATTCGCTGTGCTACCCAGTTTCCGCCTGCGAACTACGCACCAACGAATGGGAATTGGGCGATGTTTGCGAATCCTGAGAAGCATGCAGAAGTTTCACGAAACCTGTCTTGCGAGACGGGGAAACGTCGCTAGGATCGTTCACGTGTCGACAGCGTCGCGCGGGATCCGCGAGGCTGATCGGTTGTCATCAGGCAGAACTCGAGTGCATCGGGGCGTTGCGCCAGCGATGTAGAAAGTGTAGCGGGCCATCGGTTTCAAATAGCATTTCCTTAGCGATGGAGTGATTAGGATGCAGAAGTTCTTGATGGCTTTGACGACGGCAGCGTTTCTTTCGACCGGCGCCAGCGCTCAGGCGGCTCTGATCATGGGATCGATTGGTTTTAACTCGGGAGCGGTAAGTCCGCTGCCAACTGGAGCAAATCTGACGACTTTCGAGAGCTTTCAGTTTAACATGAGCTCGAAAGAAGTCGACGGTATGGGCGACTTCGCTGTCTACAACGTTGACCCGATGGATCCTTTAGCGCCGTCTACTAGCGAGACGTTTCTGAACGTGATTGTCGACGTTGCCAATCTCAGTGGTTTTCAGTTTACGAGCGCTGATTTTGGAAGTTTTGTAGCCTCATCGGGCATCCAAACTGTTAACGATGGGGCCTTCCGCGGGTTTGTATTCACTGGCGCATTCACGCCAAGTGGAACTGGACTGCTGGCGGGAAAAGAAACAACAGAGGCCAATGTCTCTGTGATTTTCCTCCAAGCTGGGCAAACCGGTACTTTGAACGCCGCAGTGACCCTGCAAGCACCTCCGACGGTGCGCACCGACGCGGTTACCCCCGAACCCGCGTCCATCGCGATGTTCGGCACGATGCTGGTTCCGCTGGCCCTCGGCGCTTTCCGCCGTCGGCAGAAGGCCGCCCAGGCCGCGCTGTAATCTCGGGTTTCTTTGCGGAGGAGCTGGCCCGCTCATTCCTCGACGAAGCCTGATGATGCGGAAAGCCGCGCGGCGGGAGGCAGCGATCGCTCCCGCCGCGTGGCTTCTTCGTGCTTATTCCCTGAACACCGACCGCCGCCCCTGTTTGCGTGCGGCGGTTCTCACTGCTGCGCGGATCGACTATCCTGCCGGCTTCGTGATTTCAACGAACGCCCCGCAGGGATCGACCGACAATGAGCGTCACCGAAGAGCTGGTGCCGGATGATGTCATTCCGCACCGGCATCTGCCCCCGTTGCGCTATCGCGAGCTTCCCGAACCCCTGCCCTGGCGGCGGATGGTCGGCCCCAGCATCATCCTGGCGGGCCTGGCGCTGGGATCGGGCGAGTACATTCTCTGGCCGAATATCGTCTATCACTCGGGCTTCGTTTTCTTCTGGGCCTGCCTGCTGGGCGTTATTACGCAGTTCTTCGTGAACATGGAGATCGAGCGCTGGACGCTGGTCACCGGCGAAAGCGCCATCACGGGCTTCAGCCGTCTGAGCCGGCAGTGGGCGTGGATTTTTCTGATTCTCAACATCGTTCCCTGGGCCTTTCCGGGCTGGTCCACGGCCGCTTCAGAACTGCTTCTGGGGCTGTTGCTTGGTCCGGACGGGGGGACCGAGCCGCTGATCGCCGGGACGTCGCTGTCGCCTGCGGGGCTGCTGAGCATCGGCAGCCTGGTCGCTTGCGGGGCGATCCTGACCGCCGGTCCGATCGTCTACAACACTGTCGAACGACTGCAGATGTGGCTGGTCGGCCTGATCCTGATCCTGACCACGATCATCGGCTGCGCCGTCATCCGTCCGGACGCCTGGGTGGCGCTCGGTCGGGGGGTGGCCAGCGTCGGCTCGTTTCCGGATCTGCAGGCGACCGGGCTGACGTCCATGCAGTTGCTCGGAGCGCTGGCCTTCGCCGGAGCCGGGGGAACGCTGAATCTGGGGCAGAGCGGCTATATCAAGGACAAGGGGTACGGCATGGGCCAGTACCTCGGCCGGATCGTCAGCCCGCTCACGGGACAGGAAGAGGCGGCGGCGGAGACCGGCTTCCACTTTCACCATACGCCCGAAAACATGCAGCGCTGGCGCGGCTGGTGGCGGGCGGCGAACATCGAACACGGCATCAGTTTTCTCGGGACGTGCGTCGTCTGCCTGTCGCTGCTGGCGCTGATCGCCTATTCGCTGCTGTACGACGAGCAGGGGGTGCTCCGTTCCGATGCGACTGGGCTGGGGAGCGGCATGAAATTCGTCTGGGGCCAGGCGGAGCTGCTTGGCCAGCGGCCGCTGGGCGTCTTCCTGCGCTACGCGTATCTGATCGCCGGCGTGGCCATTCTGCTGACGACCGAGCTCGGCGTGCTCGACGGCACGGCTCGGATTTCCGCGGATATCGTCAAAGTCAACTATCTGCTGAACCATCCCGGCTGGACGGTCAGCCGGCTCTACAGCCTGTTCCTGTGGGGCGAGATTCTGCTCGGTTCGCTGATCCTGCTGTTTGTGACTCGCGAGCCGCTGCTGCAGGTGCAGCTCGCCGCGGCGATGAACGGCGCGGTGATGTTCCTCTACTCGCTGCTGCTGCTCTACTTGAATACGAAGATCCTCTCACGGAGCCTGTCGATCGGGCCGGTCCGCTTCCTGGTGCTGGTGTGGTCGTGCGCGTTCTTCGGTTACTTCACCCTGCAGGCGGCTCCGCCGTTCTTGAAGACGGTCTGGGGGCTGGTGACGGGTGGCGTATAAATCACCGGTCGCGATTCTGAAACGGCGTGTCCTTGTCTGGTCCCCTTTCCCGCATTCTGAGGTGGGAAAGGGCCAGAGTGAAGGCGCATTTCCTTCCGGAAAAACTGCGAAGAGGCCCTCACCCTAACCCTCGCCCGCCACAGACGGAGGGGGAGGGGACCGGACGCGCGCCTCACAAGCGTGGCCGCTGATTTCGATTGCGACTCAAGACCGGGGCATCGCGAAGACGCACCTGCCCCGGCCACCCGGTTCGGGAAACAGGCCTTGGATGGGACTTCTCACCTTCGCCCGCCGTCGCAGCCGAGATATGATTGTGCGGGCAGGAAATCACCGCCCGCGGCTGGCAGTGGTGTCGACTGCAGAAACTGGTGGAGCTGATGATGACGATCCTCGCACGCTGGCGCCTGCCGCTGATCGTTGTCTGGGTGGCGGCGCTTCAGGCGGCCGGCCCTGCGCTGGCCGCGGACGTCTCCAAGCAGGAAGTCGATCGCGCCATTCAGCGCGGGGTGCAGTTTCTTGCCAATCAGCAGACGCTCGACGGCGAATGGGGATCGACGGATCAGCATGTTGTGGGGATCACGTCGCTCGCCCTCCTGGCGCTGCTCAATGCCGATGTGCCGGCCAATCATCCGGTGGTCCGGAAGGGGCTCCAGGCGTTGCGCCGCGTTCCGGTGGATAATGAACCGAAACAGACCTATGAGATTTCGCTGATGATCATGGCGCTGGTCGCCGCCAAAGATCCCAGCGAACTGCCGCGCATCGCCAGGCTGGCTCAGCGTCTGGAAGAGGGCCAGATCACCGCGGGTCCGAACACGGGGGGCTGGGGCTATACTTCGCGGAGCGGGGGGGACCCCAGCAACGCCCAGTTCGCCATTCTGGGGCTGCGCGAAGCGGCGGAGGCCGGCATTCCCATCGATCGAGAGACGTGGGTTCGCGCGATGGGCTACTGGTCGAGCCGGCAGAATCCGGACGGAGGCTGGGCCTACGGCGATCGCCAGTCGAGCAGCGGGAGCATGACGGTCGCCGGCCTGTCTTCGACCACAATCATCGGCCAGATGCTGCAGGACGATGCAGGGATCGGCCCCGACGGCCTCCCCCCCTGCTGCCAGGTGCGCGAACCCGACAAGGCCACCGACCGGGCGGTCCGATGGATGGCGAATCACTTCTCGGTGACGCAGAATCCGGGGAACGGGAGCTGGCTCCTTTATTATCTCTACGGGATGGAACGGGCCGGGCGGCTGACCGGCCGCCGGTTCTTCGGGGATCAGGACTGGTACCGCCAGGGGGCCAAGGTACTGACCGTCATGCAGATCAACGACGGATCCTGGAACGAGTCGCAAGGCCCGGTGGTTTCGACGAGTTTCTCGCTCCTGTTTCTTTCCAAGGGGCTCGCCCCGGTCCTGGTCAACAAGCTCAAGCACGGGCCGCGGGACGTCATCAAGCAGAAAGAAATCGCCGGGGACGACTGGAACCGCCATCCCCGCGACGTCCGCAACCTCGTGGAATTGATCAGCGGCCTCGAACGCTGGCCCCAGCTCCTCACCGCCCAGGAAGTCGACATCGCCAGGGCGGTTGACGGGGGGGGCGTGAACGATCTCCTCCAGGCGCCGGTTCTATTCCTCAGCGGCGAGCAGCCCCTCTCGTTTACCGAGGCCGAAGAGGCGCTGCTGCAGGAGTACCTGCTCAACGGCGGTTTTCTGTTCGTCTCTCCCACCTGCGGCAGCGCCGGCTTCGAGCAGAGCTTTCGCGAGCTGCTGCCCCGCATTCTGCCGCCGGGCGAATCCGAGCTGAAGCCCCTGCCGCACGACCACCCGGTCTATCGGGCCGAGTACCCGTTGCAGCCGGAAGGGGTCGAACTGCTGGGGGTCGACTTCGGCTGCCGGACGTCGGTGATTTACTGCCCCGAGGATCTCGGCTGTCTGTGGGAATACTGGGCTCGTCACGATCCGCCGAAGCGCAACCCGCGTCTGAAGGCGCGGATCATCCGGTCGACGCAGATCGGCATCAATGTGATCGCCTATGCGACCGGACGCGAGCCTCCCGCCAAACTCGACGCTCCGAAGATCGCCAGCAACAAGGACCTCAATCGCGTGGAACGGAGCCTGCTGGAGATCGCCAAGATCCGCCACAGCGGCGGCTGGGACACTGCCCCGCAGGCCCTCAAGAATCTGCTCACGGCTCTCAACGAAACCGCGGGGGGCATCGCCGCCGTTCGACCGCAGAACCTGGTCCTCACCGACGAAAACCTGTTTCAGTATCCGCTGGTCTATATGCACGGCCGCAGCCGGTTCGACCTGAGCGGACCCGAGCGCGAGCAGCTCAAGCTCTATCTGTCGCGCGGAGGGGTCCTGTTTGCGGATGCCTGCTGCGGGGCCAGGCCGTTCGACAAGAGCTTCCGCGAACTGATGGAGCAGCTCTATCCGGACCGCCGGCTTGACCGCATTCCGGTTTCGCACGAGCTGTTCTCGGATCGCATCGGCCACGACCTGAAGCGCGTCCGCCGGCGCGGGGCGGAGCCGGGGGAAGCGAACGGCCCGCTCCTGAGCGAGGTCCGCGAAGGTGAGCCGTTCCTCGAAGGGATCGAAGTCGACGGTCGGTACGTGGTGATCTACAGCAAGTACGACATCAGTTGCGCGCTCGAACGTCAGTCGAGCGCAAGCTGCCCGGGCTATGTTCCGGAGGACGCCGTCCGGATTGCCACGAACATCGTCCTGTATTCGCTGCTGCAGGACGTGCGGTTCGGCGCGGACGAAGCGAAAAAGTAGCTGGGTCCGGAGTCAGGAAGACACGACTGGGGTTCGTTGTCCAATCGCTCTTGGTTGCGCCGATGCGCAGGGGACCGATGGGAGGCCTCAAGGGCAATGGACTCCGGGGCATCGCGAAGACGCTCCTGCCCCGGCCACCCGGACCGTATCGCGGCAATTCGTCGTTACGCCGCCCGGCGTTTCTGTTGCTGATGCGCGGCCGATTCGTCCGGGGTTTTCTCGACCGCCGACCAGCGTGGAACGGTGAAGAGATAACAGCAGCGGTGGCAGCGGACGGTCGCCACCACGAAGGAGAGCAGGTTCGAATTGGCACTGCGGCTCAGGTAGACGTCGTGCGTCTTGCAACGCGGACACTGCATTTCACTCGCCCCTGGAATACTGTCGCGACCTCGGAATCCATGCCGACCGCGCGGGAGTTTTAGCGGGGAACGGGGAACTGGGGAAGAGCGGTTTTCGGGTCGTCGCTGCGTTGCGGGCCGCCGGTAGAAACCGTTGGGAGACGTTCTGCGTCGGCCGCAGCGACGCGCTCAGTTCGACGTCGTTCCGGCGTCGGGTTGCTTCAACCGGACCAGCAGCCATTGTTCCGTGCGATCTTTGCCGTCATGAATCAAAGCCGGCGCCTCGTCCTTCGTCAGGTTGTAGAGGCCCGTTTCGATGACTTTCGTCGAGTCGTCTCCCATCGTAAAGGCGACCTGCTGCGATTTCTTATCGACTGAGCCGTGGATGACCTGCGACTGTCCGGTGGCGTTGTCGGTGTAGTTGCCGCGCAGCACGCCCTGCGGATTCACTGCGAGCTGAATGGTGACGTCGGATTTGGACTGATCCGGTTTCGTCAGGGCGAAGACTCCCAGCGGCATCCATTGGCCGTCGGCCGGCGCCTGGGCCTGTGTTCCCGCGGCCGCCAGACTGGCCGCCTGGTTATAGTAGTCTTCGGACGAGCCGACGTTCTGACCGTTCACGTAGACGCTGTTGTCCTGGTAGGTGACGTTGTTGCCATAGTCGTAGTAGATCGGGGCCGGCGGATAGTAGCCCATCCAGTCGCCCACCGAGCCCCAGGTCGCCGCCTGCCAGATGGCGCTGGCGCCCCAGCCCGCGGCGAACCAGGCGCCCGGATGGTTCGTATACCAACCGGTCCCATAGACGCCCCAATGGTCGAAGTTGCCACGGACGGCGGTTGCGCAGGTGTAGCGCCCTGAGGGCGAAACTCGAACGAAGCCTGCGGCGTTCGGTCCGACCGCCATGCCGCGAGCCGCGACTCCGCCATCGGGTCCGCGGACTGCGCCCCCTGCGGCGAAGCCTCCGTTCCGGCCGACGGCCGCCCCTTGAAACCCGGCTGCGCCGCCGGCCCCTTCAAAGCCGCGACCGGCGACTGCGCCGCCGTCGGGACCGACCGCAGCACCGCGTCCGACGGTATTCCCCTGCGGCCCGGTGACTGTGGTCCCGGTGGCCGTTCCGCCGCGCGGGCCTTCGTACGAGCCGTGATTCACGTCGAAATTGTTCCCGCCGAACTGCTGGCTGCCTCCGAGGTTGTGGAGGCCTTCATCGGACGGCAGTCCCAGAAAGCTGTTGAGCTGGCTGCGATCGGGTGAGGAAAAGCGATTGCCAAATCCGCCATCCGCCCCTTGCCCAAAGCCCGAACGATTGTAGCCGTCGCCACCCAGCCCGGGCAGGTTGTTGCGCTGTCCTTCGCCTCCAAAACCGCCAGCGCCGGAGCGATTGAAAGCGCCGCCCTGAGCGGCGCCTCGATCAAATCCCCCGCCTGCAGCGCCCGCCGCACCGCCGGCGCCGCCACGGTTGAAGCCACCCGCACCGGCCCCTCCGAAGCCACCGCCGCCGAAACCACCGGCTCCCCCGCGATCGAAACCTCCTGCTCCGCCGCCGAAGCTCCCGCCACGGTCGAATCCGCCGCCGGCGCCGCCTCCTCCAAAACCGCCCGCTCCGCCGCGGTCAAATCCGCCTCCACCGCCGAAGCCGCCACCAGCTCCACCGCCAAATCCGCCACGGCTGAAACCGCCGCCCCCACCTCCGCCGAAGCCTCCACCCCCGAAACCGCCTCCACCACCACCGCGGAAGCCGCCGCCTCCACCGCCAAAGCCCCGGCCCCAGCTCAGCGTCGGGCCGAGGA
Organism: Planctellipticum variicoloris; assembly: GCF_030622045.1. Classification (NCBI taxonomy): domain Bacteria; kingdom Pseudomonadati; phylum Planctomycetota; class Planctomycetia; order Planctomycetales; family Planctomycetaceae; genus Planctellipticum; species Planctellipticum variicoloris. The sequence continues at coordinate 1,786,901 of NZ_CP130886.1, forward strand.
TGGCGATCAGACTCAGGCTCAACGTGGCAACCAGGAGTTTTCGGTGCATGCTGGATTCTCCGCGGCGCGGGTCGCGATTCGGGGACTGGGACGAACTCGCGTCGAAGGACTACTTTGCGGGCTGGCGCTTGAGGACGACTTCTTCGGTGTCGGGCAAAGGCTGACCGCCGACCGATCGACGGACCGACTTCCAGAGGTAGGCGTTGTCATCCAGGCGTTGCAGAAGCACGACCGCTTCGGTGGGGATGCCCTCTCCAGTCATCCCGCGGACTTCGGCGGACCAGCCGTCCGGGAGGGGAGACCAGACGCCGATCGCGTTTCCGCCGTCCGGGCTGAAGTTCCAGGATTGAACGTGTCCCGCCTGGGGATTCCAGCCGATCAGTTGCAGGCCCGAGAGCGTGGCGCCGTCCGAGTGCGTGACGGAGTACTTCCGTTCGACGAAACTCTTGTTGGCGATCCAGCGGCAGACGGACTCGGATTTCTGGCCGTGCTCTTCGGCGGCCCAGACTCCGATCAGCCATTCCAGGTCGGCGATGTTGCGATAGGCCGAGGGGGATTCCATCCGGCTGTCGCGGACAGTGGACATCAGCCACTTGCCGTCGACCTTGACATGCACGGCCGTGTATTTTCCGGCGGCGGGAGCCCCCTGCGCCGGAGACTCCAGAATGGTTCGACCGTCTTCGATGGCGGCCGTATCGCTGAGCAGCCGGAGCGAATCGATGACGATCCGCAGACGGGCGCCGGGGTTCTCGGCGAAGAATCTAGCGTAGTTCTGTTCGATCTCGGCCCGGCCGGCGAACTTCTTGCCGGATTCGTCATTGTAGTCGCCATCGGCTGTCCAGAGGGCCGCGACGGCCTTGGCGTCGCCCGCGTTGAATGCGGCCGTAAACGCCTGAGATCCTGCACGGATCGCGGCGAGCTCGGCCGCGGAACCGGTTTCCGGGTTCTGAGCGGCCCCCTGCGAAACCCAGCACCCGCTCCCCAGCAGCACGGCGCAAATGATCGCGTACTTGACCTGCTTCACGTCACGCTCCCGCTCGGATGTGCGCGGCCGTGCGCGGAACTAAAGGGTGGTCTCCTCCACCCGCATTGAGTGATCACTGATCCTACCGATTGGTTCCGACAGCCAGCGCGCCAAACGGTTGTCGCTCCGGCAAGTGGGGAAGACTGCGGCGACGGCAACGCCTGTAGCGGATAAATGATACTGACCCCGCCGAGCAGCCGTCCGCAATCTTCAGAGAATCGGTACGAGTGGTTTCGGCGGGTTCGGAATGGGCGGGAGCGTCTGCTTCCCGCCGGGCCGATCAGTGCACTCGCAGTTCCCGGCTACTTCACCCGCTGGATTCCCGGCGGTTTCCAGGTTCCTTTGCCGGCGGGAAGAATGGACGGGGCTTCCGTCTTCGGCCAGTAGAGGCGCATGACGAGATAAATCGTGCCATTCGGAGCGGGGAGCCAGTTGGATTCCCGCTCGGGGCCGGGGCTGTCTTTCTGAATGTAGAGGGTCAACGAGCCGTCCTCGTTCTTTTTCAGATCCGGCAGCATCGGCGAATTGATCAGGTAGCGGTTGATCGGGTTCTTGATGAGCAACTGGCTCTTGCCGTCGTACATGGTCACCGACCAGAAGGCGTTGACCGGCGGAAGGTCGCCGGCGGGGAACTTGATCGTGTAATTGTGTTTGCTGCCGTCGAGCGTCTCGCCGTCTGCGTCGACGCGAGTCATCGGATACGTGGCCTCGATCGAGTCGTTGCCGTAGATGCCGGCCTTGGCCGCCGCGGCGCGGAGCAGCCAGTCCCCCTTGTAGAACTCCCGGTCGCCGAACGGCGAGGAGATCTTCCAGCCGTTGATGTCCTTCAACGCGGAGGCGAGGTACTTTTCGAGCTTCTCCTCGCCCTCTTTCATGGCGAGCAGGATTTCCGCTTTGTGCTCCGGCGTCAGATCTTTGAAGTCGAAGGTCTTGCCCGGGCCGACGCCGATGCGTGCCAGCCTGGCGCGGATTTCCTTGTCTTCCGGCGACTCGGGGATGAACTTCAAGGCGAAATCGAGGTAGTCGTAGAAGTTGTCTTTGACGCCCTTCGAACTTGCCGGCAGAAAGTCGATTTCCGGCGCGGCGGGTGGCGCCGGTTGTTTCAGAAAGGCGGAGAGGGGCTGCGACTTGTAGCCCGCCTGCACCTCCACGACGTTGGGCATGTCGTCGGCCTGGAAGAGCTGAGTCCGGAAGATGACCAGCGAGAAGGGGGTGGTGGAGCGAAAGACCTGCCGGACTCCCGCGGGCGTTTCTCCCTTCCATTCGGGACCGGCGACGAGGTAGTCCCCCGGTTCGGTCCCCGTGGCGCGGCTGCCGATGTAGCCGTAGTTGTAGAGATTGCCGTCTATCAATTGCACGGAGTAGTAGCGCTCTTTCGGGACGGCCGGAACGGAGATCACTATCGGTTCGGCGCGCAGGTCGAGCCAGAGCATCGAATAGGGGGTGTCGCTGTTGGGCGTCACGACGGCCGTATCTTCGTAGGTGAAGACGCGGGCGTCGTTTTTGATCTGGTTGAACGGTCCTTTGTACTGTCCGGAGTTTTTATCGACGCAGAATTCGTGCATGATCGCGTAGTTCATGACGAGGGGCAGGCCGTAGATGAAGCCTGCTTCGGCGATGGCCTTCGTCTCGGCGAGGTCGGGGGCTGCGATGCCGGCCGCTTTTTCCGCCTTGGCGGCCGTCGAAATCGGGTCGTCTTTCCGGCCGCAGCCGGTGAGCGACGTGAGGATGACGGCGCCGGCCAGCGCTGGACCGATGAGACTTCGGATTGTCGATTTCATGGACGTCTCTCGTTTCGAAAAGCCTGGAGGGGTTTGCTGCGTCGCCTTGCGAGAATCCCGCATGGCCCGATCCGACATGTGACACGGCCGCTCTGTGGAGAGGAGCGGGAGTTCGTTTCGACGCAGTCTCGCGAACCCCGCTCACTATATCCCGGAGGGAGAAGTCCCGCGACGATTGACGTGCGGCCGATGTGTGAATATTAACACCGTCGGAAATCCCCAGATCAATTCTGGCGATCGAACCGCGTCGTCGCCCGCGCCGCATTTATTCCGGAGCCAGACAATGCCTCCTGTTGTTCGCTCGCATGCCGAAGGTCGAACGATCGCCGTGGTCGGCGACGTTTGCCGTTTCCTGGCCACCGGGGCGGAAACGGGCGGGAAGTATGCACAAATTGAGTCGATCGTTCCGCCGGGCGGCGGCCCGCCGCCCCACGTCCACAGCCGGGAGGAGGAAGGTTTCTTCGTGCTGGAAGGGGAGATCACGTTTCAGATCGGGGATCAGCGGCTGGTGGCGACGGCGGGGACGTTCGCCAACCTGCCGATCGGCACGCCGCACTCCTTCCGGAACGAAAGCGACCGGCCGGCGAAGATGCTGATCACGATCGCACCGGCGGGACTGGAAGAGATGTTTGTTCAGATCGGCGTGCCGCTTCTGACGGGGACGACGACGGCCGCTCCGCCGACGGAGGAGGAGATTGCGAAGCTGCTGGAGCTGGCGCCGGGGTATGGGATCGAGGTGCTGGGACGGGGGAAGTGAGCGGCGGCTGTGGACTACTCGGGCAACGCCGCGACGGCATCGGCGTCGAATCTGTGCTGGATGAATCTCAAGTCGGCGGTCTGGACCGTGTCGCGCGCCGATCGTCTCGAAAGACTTCGAGCCTGTCACGTTCGGCGTTACGCTTCGTACTGGAGATCAGGTTCAGCACCGCGGTCTTTGACTGACGTTGACTACGCCCACACTGCAAGCTGAGCTTCGGGAATCTCGCACCGAGTCACATGCAGGCCAATCGAATCCAGTTGCCGCCGGGCCGAGCGGATCGCGTCCTCCATCGTCGCTGCGTTGCGATGGAATGTCGCGTACAATTCCCCATTGCAAACGCCGGGGTGGGAATCGTCGGCGCCGGCGTCATACAGCGCGTTGGACCAGTCGAGTAAGTCGCGAGGATCGTCAGCCAGCCACAACGTGAACTCGAACGTCGGCGATGCCATCTCGGCCTCCCTCATTCCTCTGTTTCCGAATCGTCGTCCGCGATATGGGTGCAGCGATCCACAAAATGTCGAATTTCACGGGCGTGACCTTCAGGATCGCGTGGAGTTGACCAAACGCTTTTGCGGCAGGCGCCGCGAATTCCCGCTCCACACATGATAACGCAAAACGCATGGCCGCCCCCTTTCCTGACTTTCCATCCATGCTCTTCAGCATACTGGATGGCCGCCTGGATGTGCTTGTTGGGATGACGCACGAGAGTTCTCCGGAACCCTGGTGAATGGCATCATGGCCACAATGACAGTGGTCGCATGATACGTCCGTCGTCAAGGGGCAACAAGTCTCTCGGGCATACGTTTCCGGGCTGCAGTACCCGTCATTCCCAGTGACTGGATTTCGCATCCCCTTTACCGGTCAATCTCACCCATCATCACGTCCAGCGAGCCCAGAATCGCCGGGATGTCGGCGATCAGGACGCCGCGGCAGAGGGGCTCGATGACCGACAGGTTGCAGAAGCTGCTGCTTTTCGCGCGGCAGCGGACCGGGTTCGGGTCGCCGTCGGCGACGAGGTAGATCCCGAGCTGGCCGCGCGGGCATTCCGTTTCCAGGTAGCACTCGTCGACCGGCAGCTTCGCTCCCAGCTTGAACGGGACGCGATGCGTCCCCTCGGCGTGGGGATAGCGGTCGAGCGCCTGGCGGACCAGTTTGATCGACTGCACGACTTCCAGCATCCGGACGTAGAACCGGCACCAGTTGTCGCCGACGACCGCTTCCGGCGGGGCTTCCGTAAATGGCGGCACAGGAACCGACCAGTCGTAGCCGGCGTACATCCGGGTGTAGATCGGTTCTCCGTCCCGGCGGAGGTCGAAGTCGACGCCGCTGCCGCGCAGGACCGGGCCGGTGCAGTTGTGGCTGATGGCCATTTCGCGATCGAGAATCCCCAGTCCCGCGGTCCGCTGAATGAAAATGTGGTTCCGCGTCAGGAGCGTGTGATACTCCTGAATCCGCGGCTCGAACCATTCCAGGAAGAGCCGGACCGCGTCGGTCCAGGCCATCTGCTCGGTCGGGTCGCGTTCGGTCATTGCCGCCAGGCCGGGGGGGATGGTGATCTCCTGCGGCAGGTCGTGGGTGGCGCCGCCGATGGTCAGGTAGCTGTAGGTCAGTCGGGCGCCGCAGGCTTCTTCGAACAGGTCGAGAATCATCTCCCGTTCGCGGAAGGCGTAGAGGAACGGGCTGAAGGTTCCCAGGTCGAGGCCGTAGGCGCCCATGCCGACCAGGTGGCTGGCGATCCGGCCGAGTTCGGCGATGATCACGCGGAGGGTCATCGCTTTTTCGGGGACTTCCATGCCGATCAGTTTCTCGACGGCGAGCGAGAACCCGAGGTTCATGTTCATGCCGGCGAGGTAGTCCATGCGGTCGGAATACGGAATCCACTGGACCGGGGCGAGGTTCTCGCCGATTTTTTCGGCGCAGCGATGGAGGTAGCCGATGTGCGGCGTGACCTCGTGAACGACTTCGCCGTCGGTGCGGAGCTGCAGCCGGAGCACGCCGTGGGTGCTGGGATGCTGCGGCCCCATGTTGACGAGCATCTCATCGGTGCGGACGTCGAACTCGACAATCCGGGGATCTTCCGCGACGAGACTCATACTGGGCGGTCCTCTCAATTGAAATGCGGAAGAGGTTTACCGCGGAGACACGGAGGACGCGGTGAAGATTTTGAGGAAAGTGAAAAGTGAGTATTGAGTCGTGATGAGTGCAAAGTGCGACGGACATGGGGGGCTGCCAAACCGCATCGCAACTTCCTTGTGCACTTTTCATTTCTCACGACTCACTTCTTCTCGTCCTCCCTCCGCGTTCTCCGCTTCTCCGCGGCGAAAACTCTTCGTCTTTTCGGATCCTGCCTACCTGGCCCGGATCCCGTGGTATTCGAGCGGGAAATCGTAGTCTTTGCGGAGCGGGTGGCCTTCCCAGTCCTCGGCGCAGAGGATTCGCCGGAGGCGGGGGTGGCCGGTGAATTGGATGCCGACCAGGTCGTAGGCTTCGCGCTCGTGCCAGTCGGCGATGGCCCAGACGCCGGTGACGCTGGTGATTTCCGGGAGTTGTCCTGCGACGTCGTTCTTCCAGCGGGGAAGTTTGACCTTCACGACCAGCCGGTGGCGGAGCGACAGGCTGAAGAGGTGATAGACGACTTCGATCCGGGGATCGGCGAGCTGCTTTTTCTTGCGGTCGGTTTCGAGCCAGTCGACGCCGCAGAGATTGCTGAGCGTATCGAACTGCAGCTCGGCGTCGTCGCGGAGAAACCGGCAGACTTCCGCGATGGCGGCGGGGGCGACTTCAATCCACGGATCGCGCGATTCCGACTGACAGTTCAGAATCTGTCCGTCGGTGAAGCGGCCGAGCAGCCGTTGATGAATCGCCGCGATGTCCATGATCAAACCTCACCCCTCCCAAATTCGTTCTGTGCCTCTGCCCGGAAACGTCCGGTCCCGCCGCGCGACGTCGCCTGTAGCTGATGGTCGTCCTACCGGTGCAGGGCCGTCGGGCGAACGGACGGACGCGAACCTCCCGCCGCGACCTGTCGGCTGAGCGCCCGGACCCAGTCGAGGTCGCCGCGCTTCCAGACGTAGGCGAATCCGACGAGCAGCACCGCAAAGAAGACCAGCAGGTCTGCAAAGGCCATCCAGCCGAACCGGAGAGCGGCGTCCGCGGGGAGCGCCGCCGCGGCGTCGAGCTGACCGGCGGGGAGGCTCAGCAGTCGCTCCGTGGCAGCGATCCGCTGCCCCTCGGACAGGGTCGTATCCGTGAGCTGCATCGTGTTGCCGAAGACCGCGACCCACGGGAAGAAGAAGACGACTTCGACGTCAAAGACGATGAACAGCAGAGCGACGACGTAGAACCGCAGGTCGAACTGAATGTAGCTGCTGCCGATCGCCGGTTCGCCGCATTCGTAGATCGAGGTTTTTTCGGCGGTGGGGAGCTTTGGCCTGAGGAGTGCGCCGATCAGCAGCGGCACCAGCAGCAGGGCCAGCCCGGTCAGCGCGAAGATCAAAAAGTGGCCGGGGATCTGGGTCATGGAGCACAGACTGAGCGTCGAAGGAACGGCGGGACCAGCGCCCCGCCCGGCGTGTTTGGTCGACTAGTTGGTCGAACTGACGGGAGGAACGTCGAGGTCCGGCAGGCGTTCGCGCCCCTGGAAGCCGCTGTCGACGGTGTGCCAGAATTCGACGGCTGCTTCGTCGAGCTTCCAGCAGAGAAACGCCTCGCGGCCGTTGATGGTGGTCGGGAAGTCGACGAGCCCCTGATCGTAGTCTTTGAACTCGACGCCGAGCTGCTCCAGTTCGCCGACGAAGCCTTTCAGACGTTCCATGTCCTTTTCGAGGTCGGCCTGAATCTGTTCGACCTCCTCGGTGTACATGTCGGTGGCCTCTTTGTTTCGCCGCTTGTGGTTCCGACGAAGATCCTGCAGCCGAAGTTCGCGATCGCGGACGTCCTTATAAAGTTCGACGATGTCCGCGACGATGGCCCTGACGAGGGGCAAGGTCCGGTTGGCTGACGCCACGGTAAATTGTTTGGCCTGCAGGGCTCGGGCACTCATCCACTGCTCCGTATGCGTCAGGGAAAGACGAATCAGGACACGATTGATTATACGGGTTCGGACCGACTGGAGTCTTCGAGATTCGCTTCAAAGGGAGAGGCTTCGCCCTTAATCCAGACCGGCTGATCCAGGACCTTCGCTTCCGAAACGACTGTCGGGTTCAGCGTGGCCTGGCCCCAGGCCACTTCGAGCGGGAGTTTTGCAAAGTCGACCAGGCAACCGTCGCGGCTGTAGCAGCTCAGGTCGTGGTTGGACCCCATAAAGATGCAATCGACCGGGCAGGGGTCCACGCACAAGGCGCAAAACATGCACTTTGAGTAGTCGATGGTGAACCCGTCGACACGAAACCCTTTGCCGACAGGGCTTTTCTGTTTCTCGATGTAGATACAGTCGACCGGGCAGGCGGCGGCACACTTGTCGCAGCCGATACAGGTCGTCAGGTCGAATCGGTGGAAACCCCGATAACGAGCTTTCACCGGGACGGGGACTTCCGGGTACTCGTAGACCTGCGTGAAGGTCTTGCGACGGTAAGTTTCCAGGAAGATCCGGAACGTGACCGCCATGCCGCTGTAAAGCGTGCTGATGGCGTACCAGACGTTGCGAAACCACTCCCTCACCGGGCACCTCGACTGGAAACCGTCGCAACGGCTGCAGGGTTTGCGAGGCTTGCGAAAACCTGGCAGATTTTGCTCAAGTTTGACGCAACCTCTGATTGGATTATAGGAAGCGACCACTGATCCGCAAGGCAGGTCAGCCTGCGGAAATCCGCAGCACATCCCGTACTTCGGACAGTTCAGGAGCTGCCCAGGTTCCCGGCTTCCGCCAGTTTCTGGCTGGTCTCCGCCAGTCGGCCCAGAACCGCGGCAGCGCGGCCTGAGTCGATGGCTTCGGCGGCCAGGGCGACTCCGGCGCGAATGTCGGATCCGCGGCCCGCGATCCACAGGGCGGCGCCGGCATTGGCGAGCACCATATTCCGCGCGGCGCCGGGCTGTCCGGCCAGCAGATCGCGGATGATCCTGGCGCTGGCGGCGGGCGATGAGACCTGAATTTCGGCGACGGAGCAGGGGGGGAGGCCGAGGTCCGCGGGGGTCCAGGTGAGTTCCACTGGTCGCTGTCCGCGTTCGACCAGAAACGCTCGGGTGGTCCCCCAGAGGCTGATTTCGTCGAGCTGGTTGTTACCGCAGACGACGAGTGCGCGCCGGGCGCCGAGCCGCGAGAGGGCGTCGGCGAGCTGGGCGGCGCGCTCGTCGGAGCCGGTTCCGACCAGTTGAAAGTCGGCTCCGGCGGGATTGGTGAGCGGTCCCAGGAAATTGAAAATGGTCCGGAATCCGAGCTGTTTGCGGACAGGTGCGGCATGTTTCATGGCCCCGTGGAGCAGGGGGGCGAAGCAGAAGCCGATGCCGATTTCGTCCACGCACCGGGCGACTTGCGCCGGCGTGAGTGCAAGATTGACTCCGAGGGCTTCCAGGACGTCCGCCGAGCCGGAGAGGCTGGAAACGCTGCGATTGCCGTGCTTGGCGACGGGGATGCCGGCCGCGGCGGCGACGATGGCGGCGGCGGTGCTGATGTTGAAGGTCTGCAGGTCATCGCCGCCGGTTCCGCAGGTATCCAGCCGTCCTTCGGCCTGGCAGGGGATGCGGGTGGAGCGATCTCGCATGGCGCGGGCGGCGCCGACGAGCTCGTCGACGGTCTCGCCGCGGCAGCGGAGGGCGGTGAGAAAGGCGGCGATTTCGACGTCGTTGGATTGTCCGTCCATCAGGCAGCCGATGGCGGCCTGCATGGCGTCTTCGGCGACCGGATGACCGGCCAGAAGCTGCAGGAGCGCGGAGCGCAGGGGCGTCATGAGCAGCTCATTCTGAAGAAAACGAAGGATTGGGAAGAAATCCAGAGTCGGCAAAGTCGACCGTTGGGGGGATCGGGAAAGCGAAGTATACTGAGTCTCGACTGATCGCCAACCGCACGGGCCGGCGCGGGCGATCTCACCTGCCCCTCAGACAAGGCGGCCGACGCGTGGTTCAGAAGCTGATGATCGACGCCGATCCGGGAATCGGGGACGCACTGGCGGTGCTGCTGGCGTTGCTGGATCCGGAGCTCGATGTCGTGGCGCTGACGGCGGTGCGGGGATGCGTCACCGGGTTGCAGGCCGGGCGCAACCTCCAGACGTTGCTGGAGACGCTCGATCCGCCGAAGTGGCCCCGGCTGGGAGTGGCGGAGCCGGTCGGCGAGCACGAAGAGGAGCCTTGGGCGGAATCGAGTGCGGCGCGCCCGTTCTGCGATGTGCATGGGAGATATGGGCTCGGCGACTGGCCGCAATGCGCGGCCGACCTGCATCATCCGCGCGAGGCGGCCAAGGTGCTGTGCGATTTCGCGCGAATGTATCCGGGCGAAGTCCAACTGCTCTGTCTGGGGCCGTTGACGAATGTGGCCTTGGCGATCAAACGGGATCCGGAGTTTCTTGGAAAGCTGGGGGGGCTGGTCTGTCTCACGGGGACCTATGAAGCGCCGGGCGACGTCACGCCAACCGCTTCGATCAACTGTTTTCTCGATCCCGAAGCGGCCAAGACGGTGCTGACGGCGCCGGTCCGCAAGACCGTCGTTCCCTTGGATGCGACCCGATCGATTCATCTGGGGTTCGGCGGGCTGGACCGGCTGGAGTTCTCCCCGCGGACGCCGACCGGGCGACTGCTGCAGTCGCTGCTGCCGTATACGTTGCGGGCGCATCATCAATTGCTGGGGCTGGAAGCAGCCCCGCTGCAGGAACTGGCGGCGCTGTCGATTGTGGCGCGTCCCGAGCTGTTCGAGCGGAGTCCCGCCCACGTCAATGTGGAGCTTGAAGGCCGACTGACCCGGGGAATGACGGTCTTCGATCGGCGCGGACTGCAGCCTCAGCCCAACGTCGATGTTGTCCGCCGGATCGACAGCGACGGCGTGTGGGATTATCTGACGTCCATGCTGCGCGAGCACTGCTGAATCGGCGCGCGGCTGAAACGAGCCCGCTCAGCCTGGAATCACGACGATCTTGCCGCGCAGGGTTCCGGCCTTGTGGAGGGAGTTGTCTTCCTGCAGGCGGTGGGCGGCGGCGGTCTCGGAAAGCGGGAACGTGGCGCCGATTTGCGGTTTCCACTGGGCGCGCAGGTAGAGCGCATTCAGGGCTTCGGCCGACGTCCGCTGTTCTTCCGGGGAGGCGTTGAACATGGCGAAGCCAATGACGCGCAGATCTTTCACGTAGAAGGGGCCGACCGGGAATTCCGGGCGGGCGGCGCGTCCGGCCATCAGGATGATCCGACCGCGCGGGGCCATCAGCGAGACGGTCCGGTCAAAGGTGGGTTCGCGCTGGGTTTCGAACCACATCTGCACGCCGCCGTGAGGCATGGCGAAGGCGCGGATCTGGTCGTCGATGTTGGGATCGTTGTAGTTGATGGCCAGGTTCGCACCGAGATTGCGGCAGGTTTCCAGACCGGCGTCGGAGCCTGCGGTGGCGATGACCGCCGCTCCGGCCGCATGGGCGAGCTGAATCACCGCCGAGCCGACGCCACCCGAGCCGCCGTTGACGAAGACGACTTCGCCCGGTTTGAGATTGCCGTGGAGAAACAGGCCGAGGTGTGCGGTCAATCCGACCAGCGCGCCGGCGGCGGCATCGGCATCCGATTCTCCATCGGGCGTGTCGTACAGCCATTTTTCGTCGACCGCGGCGTACTCGGAGAACGTTCCCTGTCGCCCGAAGAGCCCCTGGTTACTCCCCCAGACCCGGTCGCCGACGCGGAACCGCGTGACGGCTGCGCCGCACTGTTCGACGACGCCTGCGAGATCGCAGCCGAGGATATAGGGAAAGTTCGTGATCATGCTCACGACTCCCTGGCGGACGTAGGTGTCGATCGGGTTGATCGCGGTCGCGCCGACTTTGATCAGCACCTGGGTCGGGCCGGGCTCGGGCTGCGGGAGATCGCCGTACTCGATGACGTCCGGGGCGCCCGTCTTGCGGACGAAGGCAGCTTTCATGGTTCGGTCTCCAGGTCCGGGATTTCCGGCAAACAGTTACAGGAGGCGTCCCGTCCGACCGGCGTCGCCGGAATCGGGCGGAACACTCAGCAGCCCCAGTCGCTGCAACATCCGTTCCGTCAGTTCGGCGTGCCAGAAGCGGATGTGGCCTGCGGTGGCAATGACCAGCATCGCGAGACCGCTGATGAGCGCGCCACAATATACGGTTCGAGGTCGATAACACCAAACCACTTCATGCTCGCCGACGGGAATCTTCACGCGTCGTTCGAGTTCCTTCAGTTCTGCTTCCGCAGCTTTCCCATCAAGCAGAACTTCCCAACCCGGATAACCGAGATCTTCCCACACCAGCGTCCGGAGTCCGTCGGTCCTGGCGGTCAGCCGGATGCGCTCCGCCGTGTTTTCGGTCAGTTCGACGCCCTCGGCGTGGTCGGAGGCGGCCCAGTGAAAACGGCCCGGCGCATCGACGAGTTCGTAGAGCCAGAGCGGCTCACGGAATCTGGCCCAGGCGGGATTCAGCAGGGAATCCATTCCGGTCCACGCCAGTTGGAGTCCGGACGGCTGCTCCGCGTACGGCTCGAAGGAGAGGACGTGGGTCACGCCGTTCTGTCTCAGCCATTCTTTTCGGTCGAGGCTGAGGCGGCGGCCGCCGAACGGCGTTGGTCCCTGATCGGCGAAGGAATCCTCCGGCATGGTGAATTTCGGATCGTAGTATTCGCGAGGTCCCAGGCCGAGGTAGACCGGCGTCTGGGACACGCCCAGCAGCGTGACCAGGTTCGGACCGGGCGCCCAGACGCGGACCGGCCGGGGACTCGCGAGGAGCAGCTCGCGCACCGGGCTGGCCTCGCGATGCTCGATGGGGGGGACCGGCACCGTGACGCAATAGGTGACGATGCCGCTGATCGACCAGAATTCCCAGGTCGTGACGCCCAGGACCACTGCGATGCCGGCTCCGCGCCAGGTCGACGTCCAGCGGCGGGTGACCGCGTCCCAGCTCAGGCCCGCCAGCAGCCCCAGCGCCAGGGTGGTGATCACCCCATACCGCGCCGGTCCGCGGAAATAGCCGAAGCCGGGAACCATCTGGAGCCAGGGCATCAACCAGCCGCTGGTCAGAATGAGCGAAATGAGCGCCGCCAGCCCCCAGAAGCGGGCTCCCCGTGCGGCGAGTTCCCGGCGGAGTCCGGGGCGGATCAGACCCAGGACTGCCAGCCAGAAGGGAATCAATCCGGCATAGAGGTGGGCTTCGACCTTGTTGGTTTGCGAGGCGACCGCGCCCGAGCGCAGCTCCCGCAGGGACCGATCGAGGTCGATTTGCGGGCTGTACCACCAGGGGCCGAGGAGCTGCGACCAGTAGAGGGGGGGGATCGAGTTCTCGGCGGGATCGAAGTGCTGCCCGGCCACGGTCCGCTGACTCAGTCCCTGCAGCTCCCAGCCCGGCAGGAGCTGGATGGTCGCCAGCGCCAGACCGAGGACAACGGCAGCGCTCCAGGCCGCCAGTTTCCAGCAACGACGGGCGGTCGATTCCTGCTCCGGGGGACGGGACGCGCTCGTCCAGTCCGGGCGGAAGATGCGCAGGGGGACGTACACGGCGACCAGCAGCAGGGTCATGAAGGCGAACTGATAGTGCCCGGCCAGCAGTTGCAGGCCCAGGGCCAGACTCAGCCCGCAGACGTATCTCCATCGCCCGGTCTGCAGGCCCGACTCGCAGCACCAGAGGGCCACGGGCAGCCAGGCGCCGCCGATGATGGCCCATTCGAGGCAGATCCGGGGCGGAAACCAGCCGTAGGTGTAAACGAGCGCCGCCAGCAGGCTGGCACCGGACTGCAGTCCCAGCCGTCGGGCCAGCGCCCAGACGGCTACGAACGCGAGGACGTAGTGGCCGATCTGATTGACGTTATAGGCGGTATTGACGTCGCGGATGGCGGCATAGAGTGCAAGGTGCGGTGGGTAGAGCAGGCCGGTCTGGCTTTCTCCCAGGATCGGATATCCCTGTCCGACCAGATTGTTCCAGAGGGGGATTCTGCCGGCGTGCAGCTCGTCGGCCAGGAACTGCTTCTGCGGCAGGTAGTACGAGTACAGGTCGCCGCCCACCAGTCCGTCTCCCTGCCAGAGCGAGCCCCAGAACAGGACGGTCAGGCCAGCGGCAAGAGCGGTTACGCCGAGGAACGCGGCAAACCGAGCCGTCGGGAATTCGGGCGGGGGGGGCTGCGGGAGCGGGCGGAGCACGCGGACCTCGGGATTGAGCACGTGGGATGGAAGTCGTGTGTGGAGGCGGGCTCAGACAGAGGGACGTTACCGGAGGGGCGCGGGATCGCCCTTAGCGAATGCGGCTGGGAACTTTCTGCCCCTTGGGAATCAGGGTGGTGTATTTTCGATCCTTCATCCGCCGCTGAAAGTCGGCGCGTGCGGCGGCGAGCAGTTCGGGATCTTCGAGCAGATCGAGTCCCGTGGCGGCCAGCACGCGGGCGGCGTAGTGAATTCCCTTGTCCCCCGCGGTGCTGCCGATGGCGGCGACATTCTGCCAGCAGTGACCGGGGCTGCCGGCGGCAAAGCAGGCGGCCCTGAGGCCGCCGGTGGGGATGAACCAACTGATGTCGCCGACATCGGTCGACCCTTTTCCGAGCTCCGTTCCGGGGTTCAGGGGATGCACGCGATCGTCGAAGCCGACGTTGAAGCCTGCGGGACTTTGCGCCAGCGTCTCCTGAATTCGTCGGGCGAACTCCTGTTCCGCCGCCGTGAACTGCGGTCGGGGGACTCGTTCGAGATTGTTCTGGATGGCTTCGGAGAGGGGGGTGTTGGGGATCAGTTCGTGGCAGTCGGTGTCGATGGCGATCTGCAGTTTTGTGCGACTCATCATCGCGGCGCCGCGGGCGATCTCGGTCACCCATTCGTAGTACCGTTCGACGTCGCGATGATCGTCGGCGCGGACGTAATACCAGACGGTGGCGTGCGGCGGAACCACGTTCGGCGCGCCGCCGCCATCGGTGATCACGTAGTGCATGCGGGCATCGCTCTTGACGTGCTCCCGCATGAAATTGACGCCGAGATTCATCAGCTCGACGCCGTCGAGGGCGCTGCGTCCCGACTCGGGGTTGCCCGAAGCGTGAGCCGCGACGCCGGTGAAGGTGAATTTGGCGGAGATCAGGGCTTTGGTGCTGCCGTACCAGACTTCGTTTTTGGCGGCGGGATGCCAGTGGAGACAGGCGTCGAGATCCTCGAACGCGCCGTCGAGCAGCATGTAAACTTTGCCGATCGTCGTTTCCTCGGCGGGCGTGCCGAACAGGCGGAGAGTCCCTTTGAGATTGTGCTGCTGCATGGCGGCCTTCATGGCGAGCGCGGCGCCGAGCGCTCCCGTGCCGAGGCCGCTGTGTCCGCAGCCGTGGCCCGGACGTCCTTCTTCGACGGGCTCCTGGGTCGGTTGGACCTTTTGCGAGAGATCCGGCAGGGCGTCATATTCGGCGAGCAACCCGATCACCGGCTTGCCGAAGCCGTAGCTGGCGACAAAGGCGGTCGGCATGCCGGCAACGCCGACGCGGACGTCGAAGCCCGCTTCCCGCAGTTTTTCGACAAGGAGCGCCGAGGACTTTTTTTCTTCCAGCCCGACTTCGGCGAACTCCCAGAGCGCTTTGTTGACGAGCCGCAGTTCGTCGGTCCGTCGGTCGACGTCTTCCATGGCAGTCCGCTGCGTTGGGCGCAGGGGCGCCGGATCGGCTGCGCGGAGCGCGGTCAGGCTTCCGAGGATGACCAGCCCAGGCACAAGTCGACAGCGGACTGAGCGCAGCACGTCGTTTCTCCCGTTGCGGGTCGTCGGGCGACGCCTTCTCCCACCGCGGAAAGGGCGTCGTCCATGTCGACTATCTTGACGGGCGGAGTCGCGTGAGAGCAACCCGTCCCGCAGAAATCCGCGGGGAGGCGAAACGGGGACTGCAGGCTGTTGACATGTTGATTCCGTGTGTCACGGCCGCGTCGGCCGTGATGTATTTCACAGGGAATCGGAGCGATCGCACAGCCGACACAGCCGTGGCATAGATTCTGTCGGCGGGCAGAAAGGACGGGCCTGCCGGTCAGGCGTGGGTTGCTTCGCCGTTTCGACTGGCAGCGATCGGCGCCAGCGGGGCGGCTCCGGTGGCGGCGACGTACATGCGGATCAGATGGGGGACGCTGTCAGCCTCCATCTTCTTCATGATCTTGGCGCGGTGGGCCTCGACGGTCTTGAAGCTGACCCCCAGTTTCACTCCGATTTCCTTGCTGGAAAGTCCCGCCGTTACCAGATCCAGCACTTCGATCTCCCGCGCGGTGAGCTTCTGGTACCGCTCGCGGACGACGCGGCCGGCGTCTTCGACGCGTCGACGGTCGTCGTCTTCTTTCAGTGCGGCCTGAATCTGTTCGAGCAGGATCTGATTGCTGGAATTCTTTTCGAAGAAGTAGACGGCGCCCCGTTTCATGGCCCGGACCGCCATCGGGACGTCGCCGTAGGCTGTCATGATGATGACGGGCTGACGGAAGTCGCGGGACGCGAGCTGCTCCTGGAGCTCCAGCCCGCTCATGCCGGGCATGCGGACATCCAGCACGAAACAGCCCGGCCGCTCGGGACTGCACTTGTGCAGAAGATCGTGAGCGTCGCTGAATGTTTCCGCCTTCAGCCCCACCGATTCGACGAGCCAGCGCAGAGAGTCGCGCACGGACGTGTCGTCGTCGACGACGAAGACCGTCGCCGGCCGGGGTTCGTATTCCGCGTCCATCAGTTGTGCTCCTCATTGCTCAGCGGAAGAAAGAATGTGAACGTGACGCCCGGTTCGGCGCCGTTGGACTGCACGGAAAGTTCGCCGCCCTGACTTCGGATGATTGTACGGCTGATCGACAGCCCGATCCCCATCCCCGAAACTTTCGTCGACACAAACGGTTCGAAGATCTGCTCGCCAAGCTCTGCCGGAATGCCGCGTCCCGAATCGCAAACGGAACACCAGACGCGATCTCGATCGCTGCCGGCGGAGACGCGCACGACGCGCCGATCGGCCGGGGTCTCGTCCATGGCTTCGATGCTGTTGAGAACCAGATTGACGATGACTTGAACGAGTTGAATCGGGTCGACGCGGACGGGGGGCAACGGCGCCTCGATGATCGTCCGGCAGCGGACGGCGCGATGGCTGGCCTGAGGCTGGATCAGCCGAATCGCATCCTGGATCAACAGAGTCAGGTCGCAGACTTTCGACTCGTCGTCGCGGCGTTCGACAAACCCCCGCAAACGGCGAATGATTTCGCCGCCGCGGACTGCGGCGGCCCGGATTTCTTCGAGGCGCCCTAACAGTTGCTCGCGGGGCAGGTTCTCTCCGGAGAGACGATTGATGCATCCGGCGGCGTAGTTGGCGATCGCCAGGAGGGGCTGATTCAATTCGTGGGCGATGGCGGCGGTCATTTCGCCCGCCGCACTGACGCGGGCCGCATGGGCGACTTGCGAGCGGACCTGCGAAAGTTCGGCTTCGGCCTGCTTCTCGGCGGTGACGTCGCGCGAAGAGACGAGAGCGCTGTCGACGCGGTCGCCGTCGAGGACCGGGGAATACATTGTCGAGTACCAGCCCGTGACGCCGTGGTTGCCATTGACCGGCAGCGTGGTGTGATGGGCGTTTCCGTGGGAGAAGACGTCTGCGAGAATCGTTCGCACCTCGTCGGCGACTTCGGGGGTCAGGAAGTCAAACATCGACATTCCGACGACGGTTTCGGCGGTCGTGGCTGGGGACATCCGGTTGGCAAACGCGATCGTACCTTCCCGGTCGACCTGCAGAATAAAATCGGGAGCGTGCATCACCAGAGAACGCCAGCGGGCCTCGGATTCTTCCAGAGCGCGGAGGGTCTCCTGACGCTGAACCGCTTCCGTCCGCAGGGCCGCATTGGCTTCGACCAGTTCCTGGGTGCGTTCGGCAATCCGCTGTTCGAGGCTTTCGTTGGCTTCGCGCAGTTGCTGTTCGGCGATCATCCGCCGGGTAATGTCGGTGGCGGTTCCCACCCAGACGACATGTCCTTCGGCCCGCCCGTCCTGCGGCTCCGCCTCGGCATAGACCCAGACGACTTCCCCGTCGGGTTTGACAAAGCGAAACTCGTCCCGGAAGGGTTCGTGCGTGCGAAGAGAGCTCTGCCAGAGATTTTGAACGCGAATGCGGTCGACGGCGGAGACGCGATCGAGCCATCCCTCGCCCTTCAACGCATCGGAATCGGCGCCGGCGAGCGCGCACAGGCGACCGTTGACGTAGTTCCAGCCGCGACCGGCCGTTGCGTTAAAAATGCCAACCGGGGAGGAGCGGGTCAACGTGCGGTAGAGCTGGCGGCTGCGGCGCAGTCGGCGTTTCAGACGGAATTCCGAGGTGGCGTCGTACATCAGCGCGACGATGCATTCCCGCTCCTGCTGCGGCACCAGTCGGCCCCAGTAGCGGATGATCCGCTGGCGTCCGCTCCCCGTCGTAATGCGATGCAGGCGGGAGTAGGTGCTTCCACGGTCGAGCAGCGTCCGGTTCCAGTACAGCCGGCGTTCGGGGTCAGGCCAGAGCCCCAGTTCGACCGTGGTTCGTCCGATGACGTCTTCGCGGGGGCGTTCGAAAATCCGCAGACATTCCGGATTGGCGTCGATCACGCATCCGTTGCTTTCTTCGACGATCAGGATGCCGACGGCGCCCGTGAGAAAAACGGTCCGGAACAACTCCTGGGAGCGCCCCCGCTCCTGCTCCGCGCGGACCCGCTCCGTGACGTCGGTCGAGACCCCGAGTACGCCGGTGATCATTCCCGAAGGATCACGACCGGGGAACTCCCACGTTTCGTAGAAGTTCTCCCCGATCTGCGTGGTGGTGTGCTGGGTTTCCCCAGCCAGGGCGGCGCGAATCCGGCCATGAATGTCCGGGCGATCGGGAAACATTTCGAAGATCGAAGTGCCAACACCCTGTCCCGGTTTCAGTCCGAGCCCGTCGAGCGCTCGCCCCTCAGCGAATGTGAAGATGCCCTCGGCATCGACGGACCACAAAATAATGGGCGCACCGCGAGCGACGGCCTGCAGCAGGCCGGCGGTACCGGCTTCGAGAGACACATGGGAATTCGAGTCGTCGCTCAAAGGCTGCTGGCTCCGGGAATCTCCCTAGTGTTTTGTCACGGCCACGTTTGCGGGTGCTCCTGGAGAGCGAATAGGGAATAGCGAGTCGGGAATAGCCGGAGGTAGTCGCTCTAGATTCGCCTTTTCTGGCTATTCGCTATTCCCTGCTCGCTATTCGCTCAACCCGAAGTCCAAGCTTTGGCAAAGCACAGGGGAAGGGAAATCAAGACAACGGGTCTGAGCCCGGGATTGGCTGAATCGCCGCGAAATGAACTGCTCCAGATCGAATCTCGCTCTGGAGTTGTCGAGAGTAAGCCAGTTCTCTCATGGTTGTCAATCATGTGTGTACGTATAAACCCCGCTACTGCCGCTGTCTTGCGCGGGAGGGCCGGTCCGTGGCTGGCGGATTCCAGTCAGTTGACGTGACATCGCGAAGCCGCGATTCTGCCCGCGAGATCCGTGCGGACCCGGCCGATGTCTTTACCACAGGATGGACGAACGATGCGCGTTTACGGAGTGATTCCCGCCCGGCTGCAGTCGACGCGACTGCCGCGCAAGCTCCTGCTGACGGAGACCGGGAAGCCGCTGCTGCAATATGTGTGGGAGGCGGCCCGAAAGTCGAGCGAACTGACCGACGTACTGATCGCGACCGACAGCGAGGAAATCGCCGCGGTCGCCCGCGGTTTTGGAGCTCGATGTGAGCTGACGGGCGAGCATCCCAGCGGGACCGACCGGATCTGCGAAGTGATTTCACGCTGCGGTCAGGACGCCGGGCTGATTGTGAACGTCCAGGGGGACGAGCCGGAGCTGGACCCCGCCAATATTGATGAGGTGGTTCGGGCGCTCAAGGCGTGTTCAGCCGCGCCGATGGCGACTCTGGCGACGCCGATTCGCTCGCTCGAACAACTGCACGCGCCGTCCTGCGTGAAAGTCGTCTGTGGGCACCTGGGTCAGGCGCTTTACTTCAGTCGGTCGCCGATCCCGCACGTCCGGGATCGTGACGAGGAGGAAGTGCTGGCCGCCGCGTCCCCTTGGCTGCTCCACGTGGGAATTTATGCCTACCGGTCCGAGTTTCTGAGTATCTGGCCGCAAATTCGCTCTTCCCCGCTGGAGCAGTGGGAAAAGCTGGAGCAGTTGCGGGCTCTGGAGGCAGGCATCCGGATTCAGGTGGCGGTCGTCGAACACCGGTCGGTTGGCATCGATACGCCGGACGATTATGCTCGCTTCGTCGCACGCACCCGATCCGTCTGAAGTCTGCGCGGAGGGTGCGTTTGCGAACGGGAGTCGTGGTCGGATGTACTGCCGGCCGCCGGACGACGTTCGACGGACGGGCAGCGGGGGACTGGTTCGAGCATGACGAAGCATATTTTCGTGACGGGCGGGGTGGTGAGTTCTCTGGGCAAGGGTCTCACGTCGGCCTCGATCGGCGCGATTCTGGAACGCCGCGGCCTGCGGGTTCGGATGCAGAAGCTCGACCCGTACATCAACGTCGACCCCGGGACGATGAGCCCGTATCAGCACGGCGAGGTTTACGTGCTCGACGACGGGGCCGAGACGGACCTGGACCTCGGCCACTACGAGCGTTTCACCAACAGCCCGCTGTCGCGCGATTCCAACTACACCTCGGGCCGAATTTATCTGAAGGTCATCGAAAAGGAGCGGCAGGGGAAATATCTGGGGGGGACTGTACAGGTCGTGCCCCACATTACCGACGAGATCAAGGCTTCGGTGCGGAAGCTCGCCGGTCCCGACGTGGACGTGGTGATCACCGAGCTGGGGGGGACGGTCGGCGACATTGAGGGCCTGCCGTTCCTGGAAGCGATTCGTCAGATCCCGCTCGATATCGGCCGGGAAAATTGTCTGTTCGTCCATCTGACGCTGGTGCCCTACCTCAAGGCGGCCCGCGAGCTGAAGACCAAGCCGACGCAGCACAGCGTGCAGCAGCTCCGCGAGATCGGCATCCAGCCCGACGTGCTGATTGTGCGGACGGAACGGCCGCTGGGTCGGGAGAACGCCGAGAAGATCGCGCTGTTCTGCAACGTCGAAAAGAAGGCGGTCATCGAAGAGATGGACAAGGAATTCTCGATTTACGAGGTTCCGGTCGGACTGGTGGAACATGGGCTCGATCAGCTCATCGTCGACCGGCTCGGGCTGCAGACGCGTCCGGGGAACATGGATGACTGGGAAGACCTGGTGCATCGGATCAAGAATCCGCAGCACGAAGTCACCGTCGCGGTCGTCGGCAAGTACATCGAACATCGCGACGCCTACAAGTCGATCTACGAGGCGCTCGATCACGCCGGAATCGCTCACTCCACGCGAGTGGTCGTGAAGCGGATCGAAGCGGAAGATCTCGAACGCCAGGACCCGGCGACGGCGCTGGCAGGAGTGGACGGCATTCTGGTGCCGGGCGGTTTCGGCATGCGCGGCGTCGAAGGGAAGATCCGGGCCTGCCAGTTCGCCCGGACCCAGAAGATTCCGTACTTCGGGATCTGTCTGGGGATGCAGATCGCCGTCATCGAAGTCGCCCGCAACCTGCTCGGGCTGCCGGACGCCAACAGCACGGAGTTCGCGGCCGATACCGGCAACCCGGTGATCTGCCTGCTGGAAGAGCAAAAGTCGGTGACCACCAAGGGGGGGACGATGCGGCTGGGCGCCCAGCCCTGCGTGCTCGCCGAAGGGTCGCTCGCGGCCCGCTGCTACGGCGTGCCCGAAGTCTCCGAGCGGCACCGGCACCGCTACGAATTCAATCCCGATTACCGCGACCAGTTCACCAATGCCGGGCTAGCTCAAAGCGGTAAAAGCCCGGACGGGAAGCTTGTGGAAGTCGTCGAGATCCCGGCTCACCCGTGGTTCGTCGCCGTGCAGTTCCATCCCGAGTTCAAGTCGAAGCCGATGCAGGCCCACCCGCTGTTCCACGGCTTCATCGGTGCGGCGCTGGCCCGGCATCAGGAGCGGGCTTCGAACGCGACGTGAGGAAATGCTCCGGAAGAGGAGGATTTGCCGCGGAGGTCGCGGAGAAGAAATCAGGAGAGTGAAAAGTGAGTATTGAGTAGTGATGAGTGTAAAGTGACGGAGAACGTGATCCGCTGCCGGGTGGCGACTCCTTCATTTTGCACGACTCATTCATCACTACTCACTTTTCACTTTCCGGATCTTCTCGGTCTCCGCGTCCTCCGCGCCTCCGCGGTAAAACTTCTTCCTGATTCGAAGCGCAAGCCAGCTTCGCCGGCGGCTATTTGCCGATGCAGAATTTGCTGAAGATGCGGCCCAGCAGATCGTCGGAGTAGACGACGCCGAGGATCTGGCCGAGTCCGTCGAGAGCGTCGCGGAGCTCGACGGCGAGCAGTTCGTCGCCGGCGGTCGGCTGGCTCGCGACATCCTCGGCGCGCGCGAGGGCGGCGGCGGTAGCGGAGAGCGTTTCGCGACAGCGGGCGGCGGTCATCCCGAGCCACTGCGGGCCGCGGGCGGCTGAGGAAGTCAGCTTCTGCGTCATCTTCGCCGCGAGCTCGGCAAGCCCGGCTTCGTTGTGGATGCTGACCGGAAGCGCCTCGGGAACTCCGGGCGGGGACTTTGCCAGATCGGCCTTGGTGAGGAGGCGAATCGCCGGGATCGACCCATCCGCCAGAGCCAGCCAGAGCTGTTCTTCGGCGTCGCGCTGGTCGTTGTCGAGGTCGGCGGCCGTGCACCAGAGGAGCAGGTCGGCCCGATTGGTCTGGTCGGCCCGCTGCCATTGCGCCGCTGCGGCGATCCCTTCAAGCGTCGCTTCCCAGCCGGCGGTATCGATCAGGTCGAAGTCGAGCCCCTGCCACGACACCGGGCGGATGAGGAAGTCGCGCGTCGTCCCCTCCACCGCCGAGACGATCGCGGCGTCCGTCCCGCAGAGGTGATTGAAGAGCGTGCTCTTGCCGGCGTTAGGGAGTCCGGCGAGGACGATCCGCGGTCGCCAGCGGGATTGCAGGCGGTCGGCCGCCTGTTCGCACAGGGACTCGACGACATGGCGGGCGACCGCCACGCGGGCGGTCAGTTCGGCCCGGCTGACGAATTCAATGTCCTCTTCAATGAAATCCAGGCCGGCTTCGAGATCGGCGAGCAGCTCGATGAGATCGTGCCGGAGTTTTCCGAGCTGGCCTGAGAGTCCTCCGCCGAGCTGGGAGAGGGCGGTCTGGAGCTCGCGGTGATCGTGGGCGTCGATCACGCCGAGGACCGCCTCGGCCTGTAGGAGATCCATGCGTCCCGCCAGGAATGCGCGGAGCGTGAATTCGCCCGGGCGGGCGCCGCGGACGCCGGTCGAGCTCTGCAGCAGATCCCCGAGAACCGCTTCAAGGAGGGGCGTCGAGCCCGGCAGATGCAGCTCCGCCAGCGGCTCGCCGGTGTAGCTCCGTTTCGTGGGCCACCAGTAAACGCGTCCGGGGATCGGCGTACGAATCGACGGGGCATGAATGTCGAGCGGCGCGCTCTCCGCCCGCCGGGCGCTGGCGAGCGGGGAGGCGGCAAAATCGGGGCTGAGCATCCGCAACGCGGCGGCGGTCCCAGCCCCGCTGATGCGGAGAATACCGCGGGCCGCGCCTCCCGGAGCGGAGGCGAGAGCAGCGATCGTATCGTCGAGGTGGAGGTCCATGCGGCGTAGGGTCGGGAATCGCGTCGCGGCCGTCAAGGAATCGGAAAGTGCCCAGGCAAAGAATGGCCGGGCCCGCCCGGCCATTCTTCCTCCGGCGATTCGCTCGAAATGTCAAATGTCGAAGGTGGCGTCACTTGTAGGGCGGGCTGTGCCCACCATTCCCTTGCGAAGATCATGGAATCGGTGGGCACAGCCCACCCTGCGGCCTTACCCGACCAGCTCCGGCGGAGCCTTGGCGATTCCTTCAACCCCGATCAATCGCTGGTCGAGGCCCTGCCAGGGGTACGTCAGCTTCCAGGGGTCGAGGCCGAGCTGGCCGAGGATGACCGCCTGCAGGTCGCGGACGGTCATCGGGTTCTCGGTGATGTAGTAGCCGATGTCGTCCGTCTGACCATAAGTCTGTCCGCCACGGACTCCTCCCCCCGCCATCAACATGGTGAAGGCATACGGGTGATGGTCCCGGCCGACGAACGGTTGTTTGGGGGAGTTCTGTGCCATCGGCGTCCGGCCGAATTCGCCCCCCCAGACGATGAGGGTTTCATCGAGCAGCCCGCGCTGCTTGAGATCCTTGATCAATCCCGTCAGCGCGCGGTCGATCTGCTGAATCTTGATCGGCAGCGTATTGGTGATGTCTTCGCCGGGGCTGACGCCGTGGTGGTCCCAGCCCCAGTCGTAGAGCTGCACAAAGCGGACGCCCGCTTCGACGAGTCGACGAGCCAGCAGGCAATTGTTCGCGAAGGCGGCATCGCCCCCCTTGTAGGCGACGCGCGGATCGGCCGCCGCATCCGACTCCGGAACAAAGCCCGGCACCGCGCCATACAAATCGAGAATATGCTGCGGTTCGC
Organism: Planctellipticum variicoloris; assembly: GCF_030622045.1. Taxonomy (NCBI): domain Bacteria; kingdom Pseudomonadati; phylum Planctomycetota; class Planctomycetia; order Planctomycetales; family Planctomycetaceae; genus Planctellipticum; species Planctellipticum variicoloris. The sequence continues at coordinate 1,811,045 of NZ_CP130886.1, forward strand.
GCGAGATATCCATCACCTCCGGGACCGCCATCTGCATGCGAAATGCCAGCTCGTATTGCGCGATCCGGGTGACGGTTTCGGCGTCGCCGAAAGACTCCGCCTGAAACTGATTCAATTGGGCCAGGGCGTCGAGCGTTTCCCGCCGGCCAGCTCGATCGAGCCCCGCCGGGTTCGAAAGAAATAGCACGGGATCGCCCGGCGAGCGACACTGGACCCCCTGGTAAACCGACGGCAGAAAGCCGCTCCCCCAGACGCTCTTCCCGGCGTCGGGAGTCTTGCCGCCGCTGGTCAGGACCACGAAACCGGGGAGGTTCTCGTTCTCGGAACCGAGTCCGTACGTCGACCAGGCGCCCATCGAGGCGCCTCCCAGCAGCGACGTCCCCGTATGAAGCAGGAGCTGAGCCGGAGCGTGATTGAACTGCTCGGTATTGAGTGACTTCACCACGGCGACGTCGTCGATGACTTCCGGCAGATGCTTCCACAACTCGCTTAGCTCGATCCCCGCCTGCCCGTGCTTCTGAAACGAGAAGGGCGAAGCCAGCATGTTCGGCACGCCGCGGATGAAGGCGAAGCGTTTGCCCTCCAGGTATTCCTTCGGGCAGGGCTGGCCGTCGTACTTCTTCAGGGCGGGCTTGTGGTCGAACAGATCGAGCTGACTCGGGCTGCCGGCCATGTGCAGGTAGATCACATGCTTGGCCCGCGCCGGCAGCGGCGGCTGTCGCGGCCGCAGCGGATTCGCATCGTCTGCCGCAGCCGCCGGCCTCTCGCCGGCCAGCAGCGACCCCAGGGCCATCGCGCCGAGACCGACGCCGCAGTTCTGGAAGAAATGCCGGCGGGTGGCGGCACGCGCAATTTCGTGAGACAGCGGCAGCATGGCGGCAGTGATCCGAAATGGATGAGGTTGCTTGAGGACTTAGTCGCATGCGAGTGGCCGGGGCAGGAGCGTCTTCGCGATGCCCCGGTCTTTCGGCCTCTGGCATCAAGACCGGGGCTTCCCTTCGGTCCAGCCCCGGCCACCCGTTATCGAACGTGAAACGCCATTCCCTGAAACAGGAACCGAACTAACTTCGCGTCAGAAACTCGTCGAGATTCAGAATCACGTTGCAGACCGCCGTCAGGGCGGCCAGTTCGGCGACGTCCGCACCCGCCGGAGCTGGGCCGAGCGGATCGGTGGCGAACTTTCCGGCTTCCTCCGGAGCGGTTCGATAGTGCTGCAGCCGTTTCTGGTACAGCTCCGCCAGCACCCGCATCTCGCGGGGCTGAGCCGGGCGGAGCAGCGTCCGCTCCAGGGCGAACGCGACGCGGGTTTCGAGAGTCTCGCCCCCCTCGGCGATCATCCGGCGCGCCAGGTGCTGCGCCGCTTCGATGTAGACCTGATCGTTCAGCGTCACCAGCGCCTGCAGCGGCGTATTCGTGCTGATCCGTCGCACCGTGCAGAGCTCGCGGCTGGGGGCGTCGAACGTGGTCATCGCGGGATAGGGAGACGTCCGCTTGATAAAGGTGTAAAGCCCGCGGCGGTGGCGGTCTTCGCCGGGGCTGGTTTCCCACTTGTCGGTGCTGTAGGTCGATTTCCAGATGCCCTCGGGCTGGTAAGGCATGACCGAGGGGCCGAGGCGTTTGGAGCTTAGCAGGCCCGTCGCCGCCAGCGTCGTATCGCGGATCATTTCAGCCTCCAGCCGGAACCGCGGGCCGCGGGCCAGCAGGTGGTTGAAGCGGTCCCGCTCGCGAAGCTCCGCCGAGACTGTCGACGACTGCTGATACGTTCTCGACATCACAATCGTCTTGCAGAGCTTCTTGAACGACCAGCCGCGGTCCATGAAATCGACTGCCAACCAGTCGAGCAGCTCCGGATGCGAAGGGGGGAGCCCCTGTGAACCGAAGTCTTCCTGAGTCTCCACCAGCCCGGTCCCGAAAAGTTGCGCCCAGACGCGGTTGACGGCGACGCGGGCAGTCAACGGGTTCTGCCGGTCCGTGAGCCATTGCGCCAGACCGAGCCGGTTGAGCGGCGCTTCCGCGGGCCAGGGATGAAATGCGCCGGGAACGGCGGCCTGGACGACGTCGCCGGGGTCGAGGAAATTGCCGCGGTTGTGGAGGTGCGTCGTGCGGCGTCGGTCCTCCGGCAGTTCTTTCATGACCGGCGTCTGCGGGACGGGAATCGCCTCCAGTTGCTGTTTGGCGTCGGCAATCTGCTTCCGCTGGTCGGCGGTGATTGGCGAAATCCCGGCGTAGTAGCTGAGCAGCTCCCGGACCTGCCCCGCCGAACGCTCGCCGACGGGGAGACGGACGATCGTGCGAATCGTTTCCGGGACATCGTCGTTCAGCCCCGGAGCGGGGTCTGACGTCGTCCCGAGTCGGAAGCGGCCGATGCTGAAACCGGGATAGCTGAATTCGAACTTGTGGTCGAGCCGGATGACGAGTCGACTGCCGGCCGGGACGGGGACTCTCGACTCCAGTCGAAAGACCGCTCGATGCGCCTGCGTCTGCTGCGGCGAGACCGCCCATCCGTGCTTCTTCGGATCGGGATTCTTCAGCACGTGCTCCACCGGGTAATTCTGCTGTGCAAAGTCCGCCTCGGCGCCGGCGAATTTCAGCTCCGAGGCGGTTCCATCCGCGTGATGGAGCGTGGCCGACAGACCGGACAGCACGAAGTTGCCGTCGTTTCGGGAGCGGCCGACGCCGCCGCGAGGCAGCGCAGGATGGGGCCGGACTTCGAGGCGGAGGGCCGTCAGTTCCTGCGGCTGCGGCTCCGCGGTGAGCGTATACGATTCCGTGGCGGGTCCCTCGCCCGCCGCCAGCAGCGAGCCATCGTCCTGCCGGACCAGCTTCACGCCGCTGGCCGCCTGTGTCTCGATGAAGTCGAGGGTCGACCAGCCCGCGCGCCGCCGGACTTCCTCTTCCCACGCCGCTGCAGCGGCTTTCAATTCCTCAGTCGGAGACTGAAATTGCCGCGTCAGCTCGGCAATTCGGACTTTCAATTCGGACTGTTTCTGCTGTTGTTCGACCGTCGGCGTCGGCAAGAGGGGACGGTCGTCGTATTCGTCGTTGTCTTCCGTCTGATTGAGAAAAGCGTAGGCCTGGTAATACTCGCGCTGGGCGATCGGGTCGTACTTGTGGCTGTGACACTTGGCGCAGCCGATCGTCAGCCCCATCCAGACCTGAAAGGTCGTATCCAGCCGGTCCTTCACCGCGGCGACCCGGAACTCTTCGTTGTCGGTTCCCCCTTCGTCGTTGCAGAGCGTGTTGCGATGAAACGCCGTCGCCAGCCGCTGCTCCAGCATTGCATCGGGGAGCAGGTCGCCGGCGATCTGCTCGCGGGTGAACTGGTCGTAAGGCATGTCGGCATTGAAGGCTTCGATGACCCAGTCCCGGTAGCGCCAGATCGTCCGCGTACGGTCCTTTTCGTAGCCCTTGGTATCGGCGTAGCGGGCCAGATCCAGCCAGACGCGCGCCCAGCGCTCGCCGTAGGCCGGGGACTCCAGCAATTCGTCAACCAGCCGCTCGTAGGCGTCCGGGGACTCGTCGGACACAAACGCCCGGACCCGTTCGAGCGACGGCGGCAGACCCGTCAGGTCGAGCGCCACCCGCCGCGCCAGCAGGTGTCTTTCGGCAGCGGGCGAGGGGGAAAGTCCTTCGGCTTCCAGGCGGGCCAGGACGAAGCGATCGATTTCCCCGGCGGGCCACTCCGCCTGTCGAACGACAGGAGGGACGGCTTTGACCGGAGCGACGAACGACCAGTGCTCCTGCCACTTCGCGCCTTCAGCCACCCAGCGCTCCAGAACCCGCTGCTGCTCCGGCGACAGCGACTTATCGGCCGATGCCGGCGGCATGCGGACGTCATCGGCGGTGCTGAGAATCCGGCGGACCAGCTCGCTGGATTCGGGATGTCCGGGAGCGACGATCGATCGGTCGTCGATGCGCGCCAGGAGGCCGTCGCGCCGGTCCAGCCGCAGATTCGCCTCGCGGGCGTGCTCGTCGGGACCGTGGCAGGCGAAGCAGTAGCGGGCAAGGATCGGTTTGACGTCGCGCAGGTAGTCGATGGCGTTCGCCGGTTCCGCGGCGAACGCGGGCGGCAGTCCGGCGACGAGAAGGAGAAGAAGCGGAAGTCGACGACAGAGCAGGGCCGGAACTTTCATGAACGCCGTCGACTCCGAACAGAAAAGTGCTGACAGACCTCCCGGACGACGATTAGTCTACCCGGAGAGCGCTCGGAGACGGTATCCTGTTTTTCGGGAGAGATTCCCGAAACTTCCGCGTCGACGGAGATGGGACTTCGTGCCTGCTGACGCCAAACGACGGGTCGCCGTGCTGATCGAATCGTCGCGAGCCTACGGTCGCGCGCTGATCGAGGGGATCGGACGCTATGCGCGGCAGCAGGCGCAGTGGACGATCGACTTCGAGCCGCGGGGGCTGGAAGAGGGGCCGCCCCGCTGGCTGAGGAAATGGCGCGGCGACGGGATTCTCGTCCGGGTCGATCATCCCGCGATGGCGAAGGCGGTCATGGCGCTCGGGGTGCCGGTCATCGACCTGCGCGGCAACCTGTCGGTGGACGGCCTGCCGCTGATCATTGTCGACAACACGGCCATCGGGCGGCTGGCGTACGAGCACCTCGCCGATCAGGGGCTGAAGGAGTTCGCGTTCTGCGGCGTGCCGTCGGCGCTGAAGCTGTTCAGCGCCGAACGGGGCGAAGCGTTCCTGGCCGTCGCGGAGTCGCACGGTCGTCCCTGCCGGATCTTTGAGCCGCGGCCGCGCACGACCGATCGGGAGCAGGACCATGCTCAACTGGCGGCGTGGCTGGCGGAACTGCCGAAGCCGGTCGGCATTCTGGCGTGTTTCGACGATCGGGCCTTCGAGCTGCTGGAGCTCTGCCGGAAGCTGCAGCTCCGCGTCCCCGAAGACGTGGCGGTGGTCGGCGTCGACAACGATCCGGTCCTGTGCCAGATGGCCGATCCGCCGTTGAGCAGCATCGACCCGGACGGAAATCGCGTCGGGTACGAAGCGGCGTTGCGGCTGGATCGCTGGATGCAGGGGGATCCTCCGCCGCAGGAACGCCTGGTCATTCCGCCGCGGGGTCTGATTCCGCGGCGGTCGTCGGATGCGCTGGCGATCGACGAGCCCGATATCGCCGAAGCGATTCGCTATGTCCGAGCCCACGCCTGCGAGGGGATGCTGGTCGAGGAGATTCTGCAGCACCTGCCGATCTCCCGCAGCATGCTGGAGCGGTCCTTCAAAAAGTATCTGGGCCGGACGCCGAAGGCGGAGATTCTGCGGCTGCAGATTCTGCGTGCACGGGAATTGCTGGCCGACCGGTCGCTGTCGTTGCGGGACATCGCCCGGCTGACCGGCTTTCGGTCGGAGAAGTATTTCAACGATGCCTTTCACCGCCAGACCGGCGAACGGCCGGGGGCGTTCCGCCGCGGATTGCGCTGACGCAGGGCAGGCCACCAGCCAGCCGGATTGTGGCCTGGCGAACGCGTGCGCCGATTTGCAGGTCTGCGCCTCGGGTGGCCGGCGGCTGGAGCGTCTTCGCGAAGCCCCGGTCTGAAGCCTGCTTTCTCTTTCTTTCCGGCAGTTCGAATTCAAAAGACGGCCGGGCGCGCCCGGCCCTACCGCACCGCCCGTTTCGCGAGCTCCACCGCCTCAGCACACAGGCTCCGGGCCAGCGTCCCGTCGGGGGCTTCGGCGATGACGCGGATGATCGGCTCGGTGTTGCTCGCGCGGACCTGCACCCACCGATCGGGCCAGTCGAGCCGCAGGCCGTCGCCTTCGGAAACCGTCGCGTCGGCATAGGCCTGTTTGAGGGCCGCGCAGGCCGCTGCGACCCGTTCGCGGGGGCAGTGGAGCTTATCCTTGATGATCGTGTACTGCGGAAGTTCGTCGACCCAGTCGGAGAGCGCCGTCCGCCGGCCGGCGAGTCCGTCGAGGACGTAGGCCATCGAGACGAAGCTGTCGCGGACGAAGCCGACCTGCGGCTCGATGACGCCGCCGTTCCCTTCTCCGCCGATCACGGCGGCGACCTCGCGCATCTTGCTGACGACGTTGGCTTCGCCGACGTGGGAGCGGTGAAATGCGCAGCCGTATTTGGCGGCAAGATCCGCGGTCACGCGGCTCGTGGAGCCGTTGACGACGACGGGGCCGGGCGTGCGGGCGAGGATCAGGTCGACGCAGAGCGCCAGCGTCAGCTCCTCGCCGATGTAGCGACCGGTATTGTCGACGATCGCCAGCCGGTCGGCGTCCGGGTCTTGGGCGAAGCCGACGTCGGCGCCGTTGTGGCGGACGGCGTCCATCAGCGTCGAGAGATTGTCCGCCAAGGGCTCGGCGGGATGGGCGAATTGACCGTCGGGGCTCCCTCCCATGACGACGACGTCGCAGCCGAGCGTTTCCAGCAGCCGCGGACCGAAGACGGCGCCCGAGCCGTGATTGCAGTCCAGGACGACTTTGAACCGCCGTTGGCGGATGCGTTCGCCGTCCACCAGCCGCAGCACCTTGTCGAGATGAACTGCCGAGGGATGGGGCAACAGCTCGACCGAGCCGAGGCCGTCCCACGGGCGGTAGGACGGGGGCTGTTCGAGTTGAGCGAGGAGCTGCTGCCCCAGCGCCTGGTCGAAGACGCCGCCGAGGGGTGAGAAGGGCTTGAGGCCGTTCCATTCGATGGGATTGTGGCTGGCGGTGAGCTGAAGTCCGCCGGCGGCGCCGAGGTGCTGGACCATCACGCCGCACGTCGGCGTGCTGGCGATGCCCAGGTCCAGCACGCGACAGCCCGTTCCCAGCAGGCCGGCGAGGACGGCGTGCCGCAGCATTTCACCGGTGCCGCGGCCATCGCGCGACAGGATCACCGTCCCTCCTTGATACATCGTTCCCAGGGAGGCGGCGAAATGCGTGACGTATTCGGGATCGAGGCCGTCGCCGACGAGGCCCCGCAGACCGGAGATGCTGAGAATGCGTTGTGACATGATCTGCCCTGTCTGAGTGACGGCGTTCAACGCCAGAAGTTTACCACGAATGACACAAATGGACTCGAATGAAGACGGAGAGAGGGAACCACGGAGGACGCGGAAATCACGGAAGAAAACATTGCAACGAGGAACGACGAGGAGCGGCTCGCGACTTCTCGCCCGTAGTTCGCGGTGAAACAGGGCCGGAGTGAGGACCATCCTCGGAGTTCGCAAGGGGTGGCCGGCGGCTGGAGCGTCTTCGCGAAGCCCCGGCCTGCTTGCTCAGCCCGCTCGCTGAGCCGAATTTCCGGACAAGGTGAGCGACGGGGTCATACTTCCGCAGCTTCGCGTCCCAGCCGCCAGTCTTCGGCGGCACGGTGGCAGGCGATCAGTCGCAGACGGACGACCGTCAGCAGGCCCTCGTCGTCGCGACCGTAACTTTCAATCGTCTCGGCGGAGATCGGCTCCCCGTAGATCACGCGGACCCGGCGTGGCCAGAGCATGAAACTGCCGCGTGGCAGTGCTTCAAATGCGCCGGAGATGCCGATGGGATAGACCGGTTGCTTCGAGCGCCGCATCAAGGCCAGGAAGCCGGGTTTCAGTTCGCCGACGCATCCGTCGGTCGTGCGGGTTCCCTCGGGAAAAATGCCGACCAGGAAGCCCTGCTTCAGTCGCCGGATCGACTCCCTCAGACTGGCGGTGCTGGCGGCTTCGCGATTGATCGGAATTGCATACATGTTGTTCAGCACCCAGCCCAGCACCGGAACTCTGAACAAACTGTCGCGGGCCACGAAGCTGATCGGTCGCCGGAGAGGCAGCCCGACCAGCACGGGATCGAGGAAACTCTGGTGGTTGACGACCATCAGCCCGCCGCCGGACGGGGGAATATTTTCCATCCCGCGGGCGCGATACCCCAGCCAGAAGCACAACACGTTCTGCAGAATGACCTGCAGCGTCCGCCAGAGGAGATTCCGCTCCAGCGGGTCGGGCAGGTCATCCGGTTCGTCGGAGTTGTCGCGGGTCATGTCGCCTCCGGCGTCCGGCGGA